>JBHIAH010000035.1:0-25608 GCA_046758505.1 Methylomirabilales bacterium (SeqCode)
AGACCCCATTGTATCCCATCCTCGGTGTGCAGCCTTTTTCATCCTATCAGGCTTGAATATGTGAATGGGCGAGTCTGCGCACGACCTGCGCCAGCTGTTGCGGAAATCCGCGCGCCGTCTCCTTCAGCGCCGTTGCGCGTCGAACCCCGTGGCTGACGGTGGACAGATCCCTGACTCCGAGCCATACCGTAATTTCTCGCAGACTCGCGCGACCGTGGCGACGGGCAACATACATCAACAACTCCCGACCCCGTTGGATCTGCGCATTCCTACTCGGTGATTGCAGGTGCTCGGGCGAAACTCCCAGCACTTCGCCGACAGCCCGGATCATCTCCCGCATCCCATAGGGACCCGCCGGCGCCTCTGGTTGCCGCTTCGCCCGCCGGCGGGCCTCCTCCACGAACTCCTCGTCCCCGATGAAGGCCTGCCGCGTGACAGGCAGTCGGGCCAACCGAGTGCCCTCGGCAAGGGCTCCTTCAACGAACGCTCGATACCTGGCCACGCGCTGCGCCTGCGTCCCCGTCCACTGTCCCAGAATGGTCTCACGCTTGAGTCCCTCTCCTGCGTCCGCCTTCGCGTATGCACGATAACTACTCCACGCGTAGGCTGTATGCACACTATGGTGTCAGGCATGTAATATTGACTACTTGATGGGTAAAGACCACCCTTTCGTGGATGGGCCGGCCACTGCGCATCCACGTCCCGGGGGCGTTCTACCACGTCATCAGCCGGGGCAACCAGGGACAGGCGATCTTTAAGTCGGACCATGATCGCCAGACCTGTTTGCGCCTGCTCGCGGAGACCTGGCGCGGGCATGCCTTCCGTCTGTATGCCTTCGTCCTGATGGGCAATCACATCCACCTCGTCTTAGAGGTGGGGGCGAGCCCGCTCGCGAAGATTATGCAGACACTTCAGTACCGCCACACCCGCTATTTCAACAAGACGTACCAAACGAGGGGCCACCTGTTCCAGGGCCGGTACAAGGCGATCCTATGTGACAAGGACGCCTACCTCTTGGAGCTGGTGCGGTACGTCCATTTGAATCCCGTGCGCGCTAAGCTCGTGAAGCGACCGGAGCAATACCCTTGGAGCAGCCACGGGGCCTACCTAGGGCAAGCAGCGTTGGCGTATGTGGAGACCGAGGGCGTGCTCGGTCAGTTTGGAGGGGCACGAGGTGAGGCGGTCAGACGGTACGCAGCCTATATTCACGAAACACTGGACCAAGGGCATCGGCAAGATTTGTACACGGTGATCGATCAGCGGTTTTTGGGTGGGGAGGAGTTTGTAGCGGCCATGCGGATGCCCAACCCTTCCCTTGGCACAGCCCCAATCGTCGAGGTGCCCCTCGGAGAAATCGGCAAGGCTGTCTGCGAGCGACTTGGGCTCGCTAGGACGAGCTTACTGCTACGCAGTAAGGAGCGAGAGATTACCTTGGCCAAGCGGCTGACAGCCTTGCTGGCCCTGGAGGTGGCCGGGTATTCCCAGCGGGAGGTAGCTGCCTATTTAGGGCTGGAGGCCACTTCGCTGTCCAGGGGGCTGGGGGCCCTCCGCGAGCAGATGGCCCGCAATGAGGGACTGAAAAAGCTAGTCGACGACCTGGGGCGTCACCTTCGCCACGGCCGGAAGCCGAAATGGTCAAAATCACATGCCTGACACTGAGACTTATTCGAGGAAGGTTGCCTCAGGCTCCCCTCAATTCCACGTGGCCCCGACCTGCGGGAAAAGCCAGCGGGATCGCGCCGTCGTTTGCCACGCACACTCCGGCGAGCTGGGTGCGGCCGTACCCGTGAATTGGAGAATCGCGGCCTGGCCCGGGCGTCTACGGTGCCCCGGAGTCCGCATGACGCCCTTCTCGGCCAGGCGCAAAACCGGCCTGCCGTCAGCCATCACATCGAGCGAAGCCCGGTGGACGCGGTTCTTATCGAAAAGGCGCAGGCCCGAGTCGCCGTCCGCCCGCGCCGTCAGGATAGATCGGGTCTTCCCGTTCCTATCCAACAGACTCACCCTCCGGGGTCCGTTGGGCAGCACGCTCAGGGCCACACCCGGCATCTCGTCTTCGTCGTTGAGCAACAGCACCGACGCCCCATTGATGAAGCCTAACTCTGCCCGACCTTTTCCATTCGCATCCCGAAGGACGAACCGTTCCGCCTCGAGCACCTTGCGAACCCTGTGACGCGGGGCGTGGCCCAATACCAGCGCGGCGCCGATCACGCCTAACGTGACGGTCGCGATCCATTGCCACCGCCGGGTCTCCCGCTCCATCCGGTTCAGCCGCCGCACCAGGGCTTCCATCGTGGGCTCGTCCATTGCGTCCTCCTGTATTAATTGATCCGTCCGTTATCTTTCGGTTGGTGGTTCCGCAACGCACCGTCTCGACCCCGACACGTATCTGACGGCACCTTCGTCGGCCCCGACGCTCACAGATGAGCGTTCGACAAAGAGCCAAAAAGACGAACTATGTTTTATAAACACTACCCCCTAAGATAAATCCCGCGATAATGGCTTGTCAATATGCAGTTTTTGCACACATGCATGGGGGAGTGGCGACACGGGCCGGAGAGGGAAGAAACAAGAGGATAAAGCCATTAGCCCCCTACGTTTCGCATAAATAAAACGGCAGTTTATCAATCTTGGCTGGTACGGGTGCCGGGGTCAAGGCTTATAGACGGGGGGCTATCGAGCGGGGTCGAGCGGGGGTCAGACATTGGTAAGGTCGAGCGGGGGTCAGACATTGGTAATTTTATATTCGCCTGCCCCGCTACACGGTCGGGGCGGTCCCCCTGTGCACGGATCACCTGCCTGCTGCCCTTGCGGGGTCTCGATCCGGCCGGTTAGGGGTGGCCGGGTCTACGTCGGGCGGTGCGCGGTCGGCATGGTGCGCTTCCTGGCCCGCGGTGAGCGACTGGCAGGCAAGCGGATTACCTCGGGCGCCACGTTCGCCACGGAAGGCGATCCAAGTTACCAAAAACACATGCCGGACACATATCTTCTACGAAAGCCTAGGGTCCCTTTCTGCCCGGGCCCACCCGGGAGACCAATATAAATATACAAATGTCTGACCCCAGATTGTGACCCCAGATTGGGGTTTTGAGGTTGTGGGCGGTTTCGGCTTTGGGGGGCGCGGAGGGGCCTTGGCGCCACAGGCCGAAAGGAAGCACAGGGCGACGAGAAGGAAAATGAACCGCGGGAGGAGCCTCATGGTTTTGCCGCGGCTTTTTTGAGCTCCGCCCGGGCCGCCTGAATCGCCTTGCGGACCTGCCCCGGGGCCGTCCCCCCCACAACCCCCCGTCGACCGAGCGACGCGTCGAGCGTGATATACCCGAAGAAGCCCTCGTCGAAGAGGGGGGAGTAGCGCGCAAGCTCCTCCAGCGCGAGCTGGTCGAGTCGCTTGTGCTGCTCCAGGCAGTACCGGACGAGGTGCCCGACGACCTCATGCGCCTGGCGAAAGGGAAGCCCCTTGCCCACCAGGTAGTCCGCGGCATCGGTGGCATTCAGGCATCCCTCCTCCGTCGCCTGGCGCATGCGGTCCGCATTGACCCGGAGGCCTCGAACCAACGGGGCAAGGACCTGCAGGGTGCCACGGAGCGTGTCCACGGCATCAAAGACCGGCTCCTTGTCTTCCTGGAGATCCCTGTTGTAACTCAACGGGAGCCCCTTGATGGTGGTCAGTAGGGAAACGAGATCGCCGAAGACGCGCCCCGCCTTGCCGCGGGCCAACTCGGCGACGTCCGGGTTTTTTTTCTGGGGCATCAGGCTCGAGCCGGTGGCAAAGGCTTCGGGGAGATCGACAAAGGCGAACTCTGCCGAGGCCCAGAGCACGATTTCGTCACTCAGGCGCGAGCAATGGGTCATGGTAATGCTCGCCCCCGCCAGAAACTCCAGGGCGAAGTCCCGATCCGACACGGCATCGACGCTGTTTCGAGATACCTCGGCAAACCCCAGATCCTGCGCAAGGGCCTCCCGGTCGATCGAATAGGCAGTCCCCGCCAACGCCCCCGAGCCCAGCGGCATCACGTTGATGCGCGCAAGACAATCCTGCAATCGCGCCGCATCCCGACGGAGCATCTCGACATAGGCCAACAGGTGATGCGCCCAGAGGATCGGCTGGGCCCGCTGGAGGTGCGTGTAGCCCGGAAGGACCACGTCGAGGTTCGCCTCGGCCTGATCGAGCAGGGCCCCCTGGAGGTCGCGGATCTCACCCACGATCTCGGCGATCTCGCCCCTGAGATAGAGCCGCAGATCTAGCGCGACCTGCTCGTTCCGGCTCCGCCCGGTGTGGAGCTTGCCGCCCACCTCGCCGATCCTTGCGATCAGCCGTCCCTCGACATACATATGGATATCTTCGTGGGCGGGATCGGGGTCCAGCCGCCCTTCGTCCAGCTCTTTCTCGATCGCTTCGAGGCCGTGAATAATCCGGTCCCCCTCGACTTCCGTGAGCACGCCGGCCTTCACCAGCGCCCGGGCGTACGCGATGGACCCTTGGACATCGTACGGGTACAGACGCCAGTCGAAAAGGATCGAGGCGGTGTACTCCTCGGCCCGTCGGTCCGTGGGCCCTGCAAATCGGCCCCCCCACGCCTTTTTGGGTTTGCCCATCTTTACTGCTCGCGCTGCTGTTGCTGTATGGCCCTGAGACGTAATCGCAGGGCGTTGAGCCGGATGAACCCCTCGGCGTCCCTTGGGCGATACACCCGATCCGCCTCGAAGGTGGCCATGGCGGGGTCGTAGAGAGAGGTCGGGGACTTTCGCCCCACCACGACACAGTTGCCCTTGAACAGCTTGAGACGCGCGGTCCCGCTGACGGTCCTCTGGGTCTCCTCGATCGTTCGCCTGAGGACCTCCATCTCGGGAGCGTACCAGTACCCGTAATACACCATCTCGGCAAAGCGGGGAACGAGCGTATCCCGGAGATGCATGACCTCCCGGTCCATCGTGACGGACTCCACCGCCCGATGGGCGATCTGCAGGATGGTCCCGCCGGGCGTTTCGTAGACCCCCCGGGACTTCATCCCCACGTACCGGTTCTCGACGAGATCCACGCGTCCCACGCCGTTCGTGCCGCCGACTGCATTCAGCCTGGCGAGCAGGTGCGCCGGCGACAGCACGTGGCCGTCCACGGCCACCGGGAGCCCCTCGCTGAACTCGGCCTCGACATACGTCGGATCATCAGGGGCCTTCTCGGGAGCAACGGTGAGGGTGAACATCTCCTCGGGCGGCTCTCGCCAGGGATCCTCAAGCACACCCCCCTCGAAGCTGATGTGGAAGAGATTCCGATCCGTCGAGTACGGTTTGTCCGGGGTCACGGGGACCGCAATCCCGTGCCGCTTCGCATAGGCGACGAGGTCGGAGCGGGAGGTGAAATCCCACTCCCGCCACGGGGCGATGATCGTGATCGCCGGATCGAGCGCCAGGTAGCTGAGCTCGAAGCGCACCTGGTCGTTTCCCTTTCCCGTGGCCCCATGGGCAACCGCGTCGGCCTTTTCCCGCCGGGCGATCTCGACCTGCCTCTTCGCGATCAGCGGGCGTGCCATCGAAGTGCCAAGGAGATATCCCCCCTCATACACCGCATTGGCCTTGAGGCACGGAAAGACAAAATCCCGAACAAACTCTTCTTTGAGATCTTCGACAATCACCTTGCTGGCCCCCGTCTTCAGGGCCCTTGCCTTCACGTCATCGAGCTCCTCCCCCTGCCCCAGATCCGCGCAGTAGGCGATGACCTCGCACCCGTAAGTCTCAATCAGCCAGTGCAGGATCACCGACGTATCCAGCCCCCCGCTGTACGCCAACACCACCTTGTTGATCTTCGCTGCCACGCTCTCGCCCCGTTCGGTTGCGAACCCGGGAAATGCGCGCCTCAAGGCATCACGATCCATTCGCCAGCAGATTGACCAGGATCGCCTTCTGGACGTGGAGGCGGTTTTCCGCCTGATCGAGGATGATGGAGTGCGGTCCGTCCAGTACCTCGTCGGTGATCTCCTCCCCCCGATGGGCCGGAAGGCAGTGCATCACCAGCACATCCTGCTGCGCGGACCGCACCAGGGCCCGGTTTACCTGAAAGCCCTCGAAGTCCCGCGCCCGCCTGTCGCGCTCCCCCTCTTGTCCCATGCTCGTCCACACGTCCGTATAGAGCACATCCGCATCTTTCGCCGCCTGCGCCGCGTCATGGGTGATCTCGAGCCTCGCCTGGGTCGCGTCGACCTCCGCCTGAGCCTTGGCCAAAACATCCCGGTGGGGTTCGTATCCCTTGGGACAGGCCACGGTGAGGCGGATCCCCATCTTTGCCGCACCATGGAGCCACGAATTGCAGACATTATTGCCGTCCCCGATGAAGGCGACACGCAGCCCCCCGAGCTCCCCCCGCTTCTCCCGCAGGGTGAACAGATCGGAGAGGACCTGACAGGGATGCAACAGATCGGTGAGGCCGTTGATCACCGGCACCGTCGCGGACTGGGCGAGCCGCTCCACGAGCCGGTGATCGAAGGTGCGGGCCACGATCCCATCGACCCATCGGGAGAGATTCCTGGCGCCGTCCTCCACGGTCTCGCGCGCGCCGAAGCGGATGTCCTGGGGCGCCAGGTAGATGGCATGTCCCCCTAATTGGGTCATGGCCACCTCGAACGTCACCCGGGTCCTCAGCGACGGCTTTTCGAAGATGAGCGCCAAGCTTTTTGCCGGCAGCAGGGGATGGGCCTTCCCCTGCTTGAGGCGTTGCTTCAAATCCAGAGCCAGGGTGAAGAACGTGTCGATCTCCCCCCGGGTCAGATCACGGATCGAGACGAGATCCCGCTTCACCCCGTCACCTCCTGGAGAACCGTGTCCAGGATGCCGACGGCCCGTGTCACCTCTTCCTCGCTGACGATGAGGGGTGGCGCGAACCGGATCACATGCTCGCCCGCGCTGCTCACCAGGAGCCCTTGTTCGAGACACCCCGTGAGGACCGGTCTCACCTCCCGGTCGAGTTCCATCCCCATGAGCAATCCCCTCCCCCGGATCACCTGCACCGGGTGATGGGCCTCCTGGAGAGCGCGAAGCGCACTGCGGAGTCGTTCCCCCATCTCGGCTGCCCGGGACACCAGGTCCTGCTCGATGATCGTCGTGAGGCTGGCCAAGGCAGCCGCAGTGACGAATGGGCTCCCCCCAAACGTGGCGGCGTGCGTCCCCGGGGTAAAACTCGCCGCCACCCGTTCCGTGGCCAGCATGGCCCCGATGGGCAGGCCCCCGCCAAGGGCCTTTGCGAGTGTCATGATGTCTGGCTCGACCCCCCAGTGTTCGTACGCAAAGAGCTTGCCGGTCCGGCCAATTCCGGTCTGCACCTCGTCGAAGATCAGGAGGGCGCCCGTGTCATCGCACAGCTTTCGAAGTCCCGGGAGATAGCCATCCGAGGGGACACGGACCCCGCCCTCTCCCTGAATCGGCTCCACTAGGACGGCCGCGGTCCGGGGACCGAGGGCCCGCTCCACCGCACCGAGATCATCGAAGGGGACATACCGGAAGCCGGGGAGGAGGGGCTCGAAGCCTTTCTGATACTTGGCCTGAGCGGTGGCGGTCACGGTGGCTAATGTCCGACCGTGGAAGCCGCGCTCCATCGTGATAATTTCGACCCGCTCTGAGCTGTCATGCTCTTTGGCATACTTCCGGCCGAGCTTGATGGCTGCCTCGTTCGCCTCGGCGCCACTGTTACAGAAGAAGACCCGGTCGGCGAAGGAGTGCTGGCACAAAATCTCGGCCAGTCGGATCTGAGGTCCGATGTAATACAGGTTACTCACATGCAGGAGCTTTGCCGCCTGATCCCGGATGGCCTGAACGATGGCCGGATGGCAATGGCCCAGGGCGCAGACGGCAATACCGGCCACGAAGTCGAGATACGCCTTCCCCTCCACATCCCAGACCCGGCACCCCTCGCCTCTCTCGAGCACGACCGGGAACCTAGCATAGGTATTGGCCAGAGAGCGTCCCGCCCTGGCCATCCATTTTTCCGTCTCGGTCATCTACTCTCCTATAGCTGTCAGCACCTATGAACTAGCAGTCAGCTGTCCGCTAACCGCAATCAGCAAAAAAAGTCGAAGAGGGGATTTTTCCGATGCTGACGGCTGATCGCTGATCACTGACTGCTCGCCCCATAGGGCGGCTAGGCACAGACCTCTGTCCCGACCCCTTCGGCGGTAAAGAGCTCCAAGAGCAGGGCATGGGGGATCGTGCCATTGATGATGTGGGTCTTCCGAACCCCGCCTTCTAAGGCCCGAAGACAGGCCTTCACTTTGGGGATCATCCCCCGGGAGATAACCTGCGCCTCGACGAGCTTCTCGACCTCGCCTCGACCCAGCGTGGAGAGCAGGCGTCCCACCTGGTCCAGAATCCCGTCCATGTCGGTGAGGAAGATCAGCTTCTCCGCCCCGAGGGCCGCCGCGATCTCTCCAGCGGCCAGATCGGCGTTGATGTTATACGTAATTCCCTCATCGTCGACGCCGGTCGGGGCAATGACCGGGATGAAGCCCGTCTCCTCGAGGGACCGCACCACCCGTGGGTCCACGGCGACCACTTCCCCCACCAGGCCGAGGTCCACCAGTTCGGTATCAACCCCCTTCCCCTTCCTGTGCTCGGCCTTCCGGGCCCTGATAAAGTTTCCATCCTTTCCGGAGAGTCCCACCGCCCTCCCCCCATTCCGGTTAACCAGGCCCACGATGTCCTGATTAATGCTCCCCACCATGACGGTCTCCACGATACGCATGGTCTCGGGATCGGTCACCCGGAGCCCGTCGATGAAGGTCGGGGTCAGCCCGGCCTTCGTCATCGCCTCCCCGATCTGGGGACCACCACCGTGGATGATCACCGGCCGCATCCCGACGAAGCGCATCAGGACGATGTCCTGCGCCACCTCCGCCTTCAGCTTCTCCTCCACCATCGCGGCCCCGCCATACTTGACGACGATCGTCTTGCCGGAGAAGGTCCGGATGTAGGGGAGGGCCTCGACGAGGATCTGGGCCTTGGCGATAGCCGATTCCATCCGAAACTCCCCCACCGTCGTTCTCCAAAGCGGTCAGCTATCAGCCGTCAGCCGAGAAATCTTCCAGCCGATGGCTACCTGCTGATAGCGGACAGCTGGTTCTTTTGCTGACTGCCGACTGCTGACAGCTGGCAGCTTGAATCACAGGATGTAGCGACTCAGATCCTCATCCCGGATGATGTCCTGGAGCTTCTCCCGCACGTAGGCGGCATTCGTCTCCACCTTGACCCCCTCCATGTTTGGGGCCTCAAACGAGACGTCCTCAAGGAGTCGCTCCATGATGGTATAGAGCCGCCGCGCGCCGATGTTCTCGGTGGCATGGTTGACCGCGGTGGCGATATTGGCGATCTCCTCGACGGCATCAGGCGTGAAGCTGAGATCCACCCCCTCGGTGGCCAGGAGGGCGATATACTGCTTGATGAGCGCATTCTGGGGCTCGGTCAGGATCCGGACAAAGTCCTCGCGGGTGAGACTGTTCAGTTCCACCCGGAGGGGGAAGCGCCCCTGCATCTCGGGGATCAGATCCGCCGGCTTCGACACATGGAAGGCCCCGGCCGCGATAAAGAGGATGTGGTCGGTCCGGACCATCCCGTGCTTCGTACTGACCGTCGAGCCCTCGACGATCGGGAGGAGGTCCCGCTGCACCCCCTCACGGGACACGTCGGGACCATACCCCGACTCCCGGCCCGCGATCTTGTCGATCTCGTCCAAGAAGACAATCCCGGAGTTCTCTGCGCGCCGAATCGCCTCGGCAACCACCTCATCCATGTCGATTAGTTTCTGGGCCTCTTCCTGGGCCAAAATCCGTCGCGCCTCCTTGACCTTCATCTTCCGCCGCTTCATCCGCTGGGGCAGCAGGTTGTCCAGCATCTCCCGTAGCTGATCCATCCCCTCCACCCCCGCCCCGGGGAGGACTTCGATCATCGGGAGTGCCCGGTCCCGGACCTCGACCTCGACAATCCGGTCATCCAGCTTCCCCTCCTGCAGCATTGTCCGAAACTTCTCTCGCGTGTCGTGCGGGGCAGTCTCGGTCGCCTCGAACCCCATCGGCGCCGGTCCGATTCTACTCGAAGGGACCAGGAGATCGAGGAGCCGGTCCTCCGCCAATTCGGCCGCCCGCTCAGCCACCGCCGCCGTCCGCTCCCCCTTCACCATGTTGACGGCGATGTCGGTCAGATCCCGGATGATCGAGTCCACGTCCCGCCCCACATAGCCCACTTCGGTGAACTTGGACGCCTCCACCTTCAGGAAGGGGGCCTCGGCCAACTTGGCCAGCCGCCGGGCAATCTCGGTCTTGCCGACGCCGGTGGGACCGATCATGATGATGTTTTTCGGCGCCACCTCGTCCCGAAGGTCGGGAGAAAGCCGCTGCCGCCGCCACCGATTCCGAACGGCAATGGCGACCGCCTTCTTGGCCGCCTGCTGGCCAATGACGTACTTGTCCAGCTCGGCTACAATCTGTCTCGGCGTCAAGCGGTCCATAGTCTCACACCGTCCTCGCCGAGAAGCCAAATACCAGGACTCATCGTTCCCGGCACGGAGGGCAACAGTACCCTCCTCTCGACTCTCTGCTCTCGACTCTCAGAGCTCCTCGACGGTGATCTGATCATTGCTATAGACGGATATCTGCGCCGCGATCCGCAGCGATTCCTGCATGATGGTCTTCAGGTCCAGATCGGAGAATTTCACCAGCGCGCGGGCGGCGGCAGCGGCATAGGGACCGCCCGAGCCGATTCCCATGATGCCGTCATCCGGTTCGATCACGTCCCCTGTCCCCGAGATGATGAAGGAGTGTTCCTGATCTACGACCGCCAGCAGGGCCTCCAGTCGGCGAAGGATCCGATCGGTCCGCCAATCCTTGGCCAGCTCCACCGCCGCCCGGGGCAGGCTTCCCTGATACTCTTCCAGCTTTCCCTCAAGCTTGCCGAAGAGGGCGAAGGCATCGGCGGCCGCCCCCGCAAAGCCAGCGACGACCTTGTTGTGGTACATTCGCCGAACCTTCTTGGCGGTGTGCTTCATCACCGTTTCACCCAAAGAGACCTGCCCGTCCCCGGCCACCGCCACACGCCCCTTGTGGCGGACGGAAAGAATCGTCGTCCCCCGAATCATCGGTGCACGATTCACCGCTGATGACTCCACCGATGGTTCATGGTTCGTGGCTTACGATTCATAGTTCATGGTTGATGGTTCATGGTTGATAGTCCAACGTCCAAAGTCCAGGGTCCTCGGTCCAACGTCCAAAGTCCAATGTCCTCGGTCCTGCGTCCAAAGTCCAATCGACAGCGCCGGACCCCGCCAAGAGCGAGGAGGGGGTCCCTTCCGAGGCAGGCGCCATCTGGCGTGCGGTCCGCCTCCCAGCTGGCAGCAGCACCTGCAGGCCCCGAACGACATCGCCGGAAGCGGCGGGGCCCCTCGGCGGGCGACGGCCTGGGAAACCGAGGCGCGATCCGTGCTCATCGTCTGTGCACGGATCGTGAACACGGAGGGACCCGGGCCGTAAGCCGCCGAACAGGGTCGCCGCGAGAGGCCCGGAGCGAGGGGCCGAAGGTGCTGGTCCACGAGCATGAGGAAGGTCCCTCCGAACCCTAGGTTGATGGTTGAGAGTCCAATGTCCGAGGTCCAAAGTCCAACGTCCGAGGTCCGAGGTCAAAATTCGAAATCGCTCTTGGCCCTTCCCCCTTCGCCCTTAGCTCTCGACCCTCCACTCTTTTACGCCTTCGGATGGGCCTTATCGTACACCGCCATGAGCTGATCCAGATTCACGTGGGTATAGCGCTGGGTCGTGGTCAGCCTGGCATGCCCGAGCAGCTCCTGGATCACCCGGAGGTCTGCGCCCGCCTGCAGGAGATGGGTGGCAAAGCTATGCCGAAGCCCGTGGGGCGTGATGGCCTTGCCCATACCGCTCCTCCGCAGATACTTCTCGAGAAGCCGCTCCACACTCCGGGCGCTCAGGCGGCCCCCGCGCTGATTGAGAAAAAGGAACGCCCGACGCTGAGCGACCCCCGGGGAGGGTGACCCTGTACGCCTCCCGCCCCCGCCCAGCGACGCTCTCGCCCCGAGGTATGCCGCCAAGGCCCCTGCCGCCGGCCGCCCGATCGGGACGATCCGTTCCTTTTTCCCCTTCCCCATGACTCTCACCAGGCGCTGCCCGAGATCCAGGTCTTCGACGGCCAGGCCGGTGAGCTCCCCCACCCGGATCCCCGACGCATAGAAAAGCTCCAGGATCGCCCGATCCCGAAGGGAGAGGGGGTCCTCGCCCTGGGGCGTGGCGAGGAGCTGAAAGGCCTGATCCACCGTGAGGTGCGGGGGCAGCGTCTTGGGAAGTTTGGGGGTCGTCACCAGCGCGGCTGGATTCCAGCCGAGCAGCCCACGACGGCAGCAGAACTGAAAGAACGACCGCAGGGCCGCCACCTTGCGAGCCAGCGTCCCCGGGGCAAGCCCCCGATTTCGCAACGAGGCCATGAACGCCCGCACGGTGAGCGGGTCAATCCGCGTGAGGAGTGTCTCGCGGGGCACGTCCGGATACACCTGCAGGAGGAAGCCGAGGAACTGCGCCAGGTCAATCCGGTAATTGCGCACCGTATGCGAAGAGGATTCCTCAACCTCGAGCTCGCGAAGGTACTGATCCACCAGGTGCTGCACTGCCGCCTCCCATAGCGACCGAGGGGATAGCCCCATCCGCTATCCCCCCGGAAATGCACGATACGGCCTGACGCAGCAAAGATCAAGCAAAAATTCGGCTCCAGGCCTCCATAGCCTTGAGGGACCGCCCGGCCAAGGCTGCATGGCGCTCGCGCCGGTCACGGACCCTGGCTTCGAGGGGGGGCAAGAGGCCGAAGTTGGCATTCATCGGCTGGAACCGCGAGGGATCGGCTGTACTAATGTAGCACAAGAGCGCCCCCAGCATTGTATCACCCGGAGGGCTCACCGGCTTCAGGCCCTGGACAAGCCGGGCGGCATTGATCCCGGCCACGAGCCCGGACGCCATCGACTCCAGATACCCCTCGACCCCAATGAGCTGCCCGGCGAAGAACAGCCCTTTGTCCCCTTTGAACTGAAGCGTCGGCTCGAGCAGCAGCGGGGCAGGAATATAGGTGTTGCGATGAACGCTGCCGTAGCGGAGGAACTCCGCCCGCTCAAGACCCGGAATCATCCGGAAGACGCGCCGCTGCTCCCCCCGTCTCAGACGCGTCTGACACCCCACCATGTTGACCATCTGGCCTGCCCGGTCCTCATGGCGGAGCTGCACCACCGCACAGGGGCGCCGCCCCGTCCGCGGGTCGATCAGGCCCACCGGCTTCAGGGGGCCATACAGGAGCGCCTCTCGGCCCCGCCGCGCCAGCTCCTCGATGGGGAGACACCCCTCAAAGAAACAGGCCTCTCCCAGATCCTCGAAGTCGTGAAGGGGATAGAGCTCTGCTGCAACCAGGGCCTGCCGGAAGGCGTCGTACTCTTCCGCGGTCATGGGACAGTTCCAGTAGTCGTCCCCTCCCTTGCCATAGCGGGAGGCGGCGAAGACCTTCCCCCGCTCGATCGACTCCGTCGCCAGGATCGGGGAAATGGCGTCATAGAAATAGAGGAGCCGCGCGCCCGGCGAGGAATGCGCACCCGCAGGCTGCTCTTCCAGATACGTGCGGAAGAGGTGCCGGAGGCTTTCGGCGAGGGGGCTCGAGGTCAAGGGACCCGTCGCAATGATCACGGGCCGATCGGCGGGGATGGCGGTCACTTCCTCCCGATGTCGCTCGACGAGGGGGTGGCCTTCGACCCGGCGGGTCACCTCCCGCGCAAAGGCGGTTCGGTCCACTGCCAGGGCGGTCCCGGCGGGGACCGCGTGTGCCTTGGCCGCCTGCTGAATCACCGAACCGATCCGGGCCGCCTCGGCGTGCAGCAGACCGGAGGCACTGCCGAGCTCCTGAGACTTCAGGGAATTGCTGCAGACCAGCTCGGCCAGCAGGTCGGTTTGATGCGCCGGGGTGCTGGCGGTCGGCCGCATCTCAAGCAGGCGCACCGGAACCCCCCGTTCGGCCGCCTGCCAGGCCGCCTCCGCACCCGCCAGCCCACCGCCGACGATGGTTACGAACGCCGTGGGTTCCATGACCGTGATTATCCCCGGGGCTTGCGGTATTTGCAACCCTCCGTCGCACACCGGAGCTCCAGACCCTGGCGAGTCCGGCGCTCCACGAGGAAGGCAGCACCACATTCGGGGCAGGGCTCGGGGACCGGGCGATTCCAGAGGACGAAGGTGCACTCGGGATAGCCCGTGCAGCCGTAGAAGCCCCTCCCCCGCTTCGAGCGACGCTGGGTCAGGGCCGCGCCGCACCGGGGGCATTTGACGTCGAGGGGGAGCGGCCTCACGGTTCGACACTTCGGATAGCTTGAGCAGGCCAGGAATCGGCCATACCGGCCGTGGCGGACCACCATCGGAGCCCCGCAGGTCTCGCATTTCTCATCCGTGGGCTCCGGTGCTATCTTTTCTTTCCCTTCAGCGGAGAGGACGTTCCGGCACTCGGGATATCCGCTACACGCCCAGAAGAGTCCGTACCGCCCCCGTTTCAATACCATGGGCCGTCCACACTGCTCACACACCTTGGTCTCGCTGACCGGCGACGGGCGACCGGCGACCGCCTCTGGTCTCTCCCCACCCCCGTCATCGGTCATCGGTCCGCGGTCATCAGCCGGGGAGAGTTCGCGCGTGTTCTTGCATTCGGGGTAGGCCGAGCAGGCCAGGAACTTCCCGAACCGACCCCAGCGAATGACCATCGGGCTCCCACACTTCTCGCAGGTCTCCTCGGTCTTCTCCTCGAGGGCTTTGAGATTCTCCATCCCGGTCTTTGCGTGCTCCAGCCACTTGGAGAAGGCCCCGTAGAACCGCCGCATCTCTTCCAGCCAGTCGGCATTCCCCTCCTCGATCTCGTCGAGGACCGACTCCATCCGGGCGGTGAAGGCATAATCCATGATCCGGGGGAAGCTCTTGACGAGAAGATCCACCACCACCTCCCCCATCTCGGTCGGCCTGAATTTTCCCTTGTCTTTCACCACGTAATCGCGATTCTGAATCACCTGCAGGATCGGCGCATAGGTACTGGGCCGGCCGATCCCCTTTTCCTCGAGCTCCTTCACTAACGTCGCCTCGGTGTACCGGGGCGGTGGGTGGGTGAAGTGCTGTGCGGAATCGAGTGACCGCAGCCCCAACACGTCCCCCTCCTGCAGGGGCGGCAGCGTCATCTCCCGGTCGGCCTCGCCATCCCCATCGGCCTCCTGTCCCTCCTCCGCGCGCGGCTTGACCCCCTCGTCGGTCCCTTCCACATAGAGCCGCATGAACCCGTCGAATCGCGTGACGCGACCCGTGGTCCGGAACAGGAAGCGACCCGCCTCCACCTCGACCGTGGTCACGTCGAAGAGGGCGGGGCACATCTGCGAGGCGACGAACCGGTTCCAGGTCAAGGCGTAAAGGTTCAGCTGGTCTTTTGTGAGGTAGCGGGCCACGGCTGCGGGGTCCCGGGCGACCGACGTCGGCCTGATGGCCTCGTGGGCCTCCTGCGCCGCCTTGGCACTCTTATAGACGGGGGGCTGCTTGGGCACGTACGCCCCGCCAAACCGCTCGCCAATGTAATGGCGGGCCTCACCCACCGCCTCGGTCGACACGCGGGTCGAGTCGGTCCGCATGTACGTGATCAGACCGACCGCCCCCTCCTCCCCCAGCTCGATCCCCTCGTAGAGCTGTTGCGCCAGCGCCATGGTCCGCCGGGCGGTCATCCGGAGCTTTCGGACCCCCTCTTGCTGGAGCTTTGAAGTGGTGAAGGGCGGAACCGGGTGGCGCCGCCGCTCTCGGGTACTGACCCCCGTGACCCGGAAGGATGCCTGCTCGAGCTCCCGGACGAGGGCCTGGGCCTCGGCGCCGGTGCGCACCTCGGCCTTTTCCCCATCCACCTTGAAGAGCCGGGTCCGAAACTCCGGCGGCGCGCTTGCGGCCAGCAGGGCCTCGATGGTCCAGTACTCCTGGGAAACAAAGGCGCGAGCCTCCCGCTCGCGATCGACGATCAGGCGAAGCGCCACGGATTGGACCCGGCCGGCGCTTAGGCCTCGCCGAACCTTCTCCCACAGGAGGGGGCTCACCTGGTACCCGACCAGACGATCGAGGATACGGCGCGCCTGTTGGGCCTCCACTTTCTTGAGATCGAGCGAGCCGGGATGCGCAAAGGCCTCTGCAACCGCCCGCCTGGTCACCTCATGAAACACGACCCGATGTACCGCCCTCTTCGGCGGTTTCAGCTCTTGGACGAGATGCCACCCGATCGCCTCCCCTTCCCGATCCGGATCGGTCGCCACGTAAATGGCCTGTGAGCCTCGGGCGGTCTTGCGGAGATCTTCCATGACCTTCTCCCGTCCCCTGACCACCTGGTACTGGGGCGTAAAGTCCCGCTTGACATCCACCGCGAGGCGATTCGGAGGCAGATCGCGGACATGACCATAGGAGGCCTTCACCAGATATCCCTTTCCCAGGAATTTGGTGATGGTCTTGGCCTTGGCCGGCGATTCCACAATGACCAGCGATTTCGCCATCGTTGAGTGTTCCTCCCGAGAACAGCGGTCAGCTATCGGCAGTCAGCGGTCAGCACTTCAAAACCAGCCGTCAGCAGTCCGCAGTCAGCATATGCAAGGCGGCAGTCAGCAGTCCGCGGTTAGCTTTGGGAACTAGCAGTCAGCGCCCAGCTGTCGGCTATCAGCAGAAATTCCAAGATGACAATAAAGCTGTTTGCTGACTGCTGATCGCTGATAGCTGACAGCCCTCTTTATCGGTCGTCGTGGACCGATGCATTCACAAACAGGCATGGGAAGCCGCCTCCACGAGGAAGGCGGAAACTGGCTTGCGTCCGGCCGGGGTCCCGCAGCTCGAAGGGCTGGGGTGGCCGTCCTTCCGCCACAAAAAGAACGCGGTGCGGAACGACACGGTTTTCACCCGGCCACCGTACAGAATTTTCCGCCGACGAGGGAAACGGCTTGCCATGCCTCATTCCTTAATCGTGCACGCGCACGAAGGTCTTGCCTGACAACTGCCTCACCCACCCCTTCATCTCGAGGGAGAGGAGCGAGGCGGCTACCGCCGGCGCGGGGAGTCCCGAGCCGGCAATCACCGCATCGATATGGACCGGTTCCTCGCCGAGCAACCGGAGCACGCCACCCTCCTCCCCTTCTACGGGCGGCAGAGGGGGCTCGGGGGGGACGGCTTGCGGTAACGCACGGGTCTCGATCCGCAGCTCCTCCATCACGTCTTCCCACCCCTCGGTGAGCTTGGCCCCCGCCTTGATCAACCGGTGACACCCCTGGCTCAGCCGGCCCCGGACCATCCCCGGGACCGCAAAGACTTCCCGTCCCTGCTCCAGGGCATGATTCGCGGTGATGAGCGCCCCGCTCTCCACGGTCGCCTCGACCACAACGACGCCCAGGGTGAGCCCGCTGATCAGCCGGTTCCGCTGGGGAAAGTTCCCCTTGAGCGGACCCGTCCCCAGGGGAAACTCACTCACCAGGGCCCCCCGCGCCGCAATCGCGTCGGCGAGCTTCCGATGCTCCGACGGATACACGATATCGGGCCCCGATCCCAGGACGGCAATGGTCCGCCCACCGGCCCTGAGCGCGCCCCGATGCGCCGCCCCATCGATCCCCCTCGCCAATCCGCTCACAACGGTGAGCCCCCGTGTCGCCAA
The DNA here is from genome assembly GCA_046758505.1 of Methylomirabilales bacterium (SeqCode). GTDB lineage: Bacteria > Methylomirabilota > Methylomirabilia > Methylomirabilales > CSP1-5 > CSP1-5. Next base: position 17,710 of record JBHIAH010000035.1, read on the forward strand.
GTCGAAGGCGAGGCGTTCGGCGACCCCCCGGCCGTACGGGGTAGCGCTCCTCGAGCCCACAATGGCTACCGCTCGCCGGTCCCCCTCCTCCCAGCAGCCCCGAACGTAGAGGACGGGTGGGGGCTGATGGATCTCTCGCAGCGGCGCGGGGTACTCCACATCCCGGAGCATCAGGAATCGGAGACCCCGTGACCTCATCCGCTTCTGCTCCCGAGCGACCGCCTCGGCTGCGGGAAACGAGCGGATGGCCTCCGCGGTGGCGGGCCCGATTCCGGAAACACCCTCGAGTGCCTTCCGCGAAGCCCGCAGGATACGTCCCGCCGTTCCGAAGTGCTCAAGGAGCGTAGCAAAGATGATCGGCCCCACATGCGGCACCATGTTGAGTGCCAGCCATGCCTCCCGCTCCTGCATGAGCCCCCCGAACGAGACCAGTCGCTGCCGCGAGGTATAGATATTAAGGTTGGGATTATACCCGGGAAGGAACAAGAGTCAAGGGGGACCCGATGGAGCGCGGCAGAAGCAGTCAGCTATCAGCAGTTGAGCACGAACAGCCGTCAGCAGTCAGGAACGCGCCGTCAGCAGTCAGCCTGGAAGATCCTGAAGCTGATTGCTGATCGCCGACAGCCGACGGGTTAGGGCATCTTCCGGCGGAGGACGATCCGCTCGCCCACACGCAGAACGAGGCTGGAGCGGGTCAAAAGCCCCACGGCCGACTTGGTGAAGGTCCGAAGCACGACCATCTCGCCCTGCTTGAGCGGCGCCAGGGGAACTGCCCGACCGGTTGCCGGGCTCGTGGTAATGCCGGACATCTGGTAGACGGCGAACTCATCCCCAGGAACGATCCCCTTTGCCTGTCCGACATCCACATACACGATGTCTCCCCTCCCCAGGGAATCGGCCTCTGACTTGGAGCCCACAATGTAGCCTCTGACGCGGAGATCGGTGGGCTCACTCATGCCGAGGGGAGGGGCGACCCGTGTCTTCAACTCCACCAGACCGTCCCCGGGGGCCATATCCTCACAATTGTACACGACCTTGGCCCGCGGAGACGCGCCCGCGGTGCTGACGATCTCGACGGTCCCCAGCGTCCTCACCTTGACACCCACCGACCGGCCCGTCGCCGGATGGCTGACTGCCTTGGTAGGGCGGATCACCCGGAACCGATCTCCCCGCTGGACCTTCCGTCCTCCCAGATCGAGAAAGACCTGCGTTCCATACCAGAGCCGCAGATCATGTTCCTCGGTCGACCGGACGATCACGCCGATCTCATGGACCTCCCGAGGATCCGCCACGAAGCCGCTACACTCCAAGGCTGGCCGGGGGATTGCGAGGATCGGGCGAGCCTCCGGAACCTTGATCACCTCCTCCGGCTTCTCGAGCTCTGCCACCTCAGACGGCGGGGGAGCCTCGACCGGAGGGGAGACCGGCGGGGCAACGCGCTCCTCCGCGATCGGAGGGACCGGAGGAGCTTCCACGACCGGTTGTGGCGGGGGGGTGACCCCGGGGATGACCAAGGGGTCGCCGGGGAAGATCAGGTTCGGGTTGCTCACAAAGGGATTTTCTTTCCAGATCTTTGGCCAGAGACGAGGGTTATCGAGGTAGCGGCCGGCGATGGCCCACAAGGTATCCCCATCCCGAACGATGTAGGTCCCGTCCGGGCGGATCTCCGGCTTCTCCCCTTGCTCTGCGCCGGTGGCCTCCCGCTGGGCCCCGACCGGCCCCACGAGAAACCCGGTGACCGCCACACAGATCAGCACTGCCCATATCTTGCCTTTGCTCATCATCGTCATCGTCCTCCGCTGTCCCCTCCGCTGTGGCCCTGCCGCCGAAAGCCAAAACCCACCACCCGACAGCCGCGCCGCAACGGACTCGCCCCGAGCGACACTCTTCCTTCTCCCCCATTGGCGCTTTTCTTTTCCAACGCTTTTTGCCTGCAATAGATGTAGCAAAACCGGGCAGTCGAAGATAGCCCACGTCAGTGCAAGCTTTGTGCCTGTTTCTTAACACCCACCCGCTGGCGCCGGGCTCGCATCCGCCACTCGTAGACGAGCGCCGAGGCGACAAAGACCGAGGAATAGGTCCCCACGATGATCCCGAGCATCAAGGCCAGCGAGAAATCGTGGAGCACCTCCCCCCCGAGCAGAAAGATCGCGAGGATCGCAAGCAGGGTGGTCACGGAAGTCATGATGGTGCGACTGAGGACTTCGTTGATGCTGGCATTGATGATCTCGGCGAGCACCCCCCGACGCCGGGCCCGAAGATTCTCTCGGATCCGGTCGAAGACCACGACCGTGTCGGTCAACGAATACCCCGCGAGCGTCAGGAGGGCGGTGACGAGCAAGAGGGTGATCTCTTTGCCCAGCACGAAAAAGATCCCCAGCACCACCAGCACATCGTGAAACGTCGCGACGGTCGCGGCGATCCCAAACCGGAACTCGAAGCGCCAGGCGATATAGCTCACAATGCCCAGGAGAGAAATCACGATCGCCCACAGGGCCGCCTGCTGCAGTTCACGCCCGATCACCGGCCCCACCTCGTTCGAACTTTCCACGATGAAGGGGTTCCCGGACAACGCCTGCCGCAAGGCTTCCTCGATCTTGGCCGCCGCCCCGGCGACCGGCTCCCCGGACGCTTTTACCCGGATGAAGAGCCGGCGCCCGCCGACGAACTGCTGCAACTCACTCTCGGCGAAGCCGCCGGCGGAGATAACCCGACGGACCTCGCCGAGCTCCACCGGGTGTTCGAAGCGCACCTGCAGGGACGTGCCGCCGGCGAAATCGATTCCCAGATTGGCCCGCCCCCGGGCGATCTGGACGGCCGCAAAGAGCCCCACGAGGACCAGTAACGTCGAGATGAGGAAGGCCGTGCGCCGCATGCCCAGAAAATCGATGCTCGTCTTTCCGACAACCTCCATACTCTCCTCACCGTTCCCGCCCCGCGGAACGGGCTTTCCTCTCCGCGCGCGGGCCTCGCTTCAGATACTGATCCGCTTCATCCCCCGAAGGGTCAACCAGTCGAAGACCACCTTGGTCCCCACGGTCGCTGTAAAAAGGTTGATGAGCACGCCCAAGGCCAACGTGACGGCGAAGCCCCGCACCGGCCCACTCCCAAAGAGAAAGAGGGCCAGGGCCGTGATGAGGGCGGTGATGTGCGAATCGAGGATGGTCACCCAGGCCTTGCTGTACCCGCTGTCGATGGCGGAGCGCACCGTCTTCCCGAGCCGCAACTCTTCCCGGATCCGCTCGAAGATGAGCACGTTACTATCCACCGCCAAGCCGATGGTGAGGGCGATACCGGCGATCCCCGGCAGGGTCAGGGTCGCCTGAATCCCCGCCAATACCCCCAGCATCATGAGCAGGTTGAGGAACAGGGCCACATCGGCGATGACCCCGGCCAGGCGGTAGTAGAAGGCCATCACCAGGACCACTAAGATCCCCGCCACGATGCTGGCCCGCACGCCGGCCTGGATCGAGTCCTGGCCCAGCGACGGGCCGACGGTCAAGTTCGCGATGACGTCAACGGGGGCCGGCAGGGCACCCGCCCTCAGGACGATCGCCAGGTCCCGGGCCTCATCCGGGGTGAACCGCCCCTCGATCTGCGCCTGGCCGCCGGCGATCCGATCCTTAATCACCGGGGCGGAATAGACGTTGCCATCCAGGATGATGGCCAGGTGTCGCCCCACATTCTTCCCGGTGATCTCCTCAAAGATCCGGGCCCCATCCCGGTCAAACGCGATCGCTACGTATGGTTGATTGCTCATGGAATCGATCCGCACCTCGGCCGAGGTGAGCACGTCGCCGGTGAGCAGGGTCTTTTTTTTCAGCAGGAAGGGGATCCGGCGGACCACCTGGCCGTGCGGATCCAGGACCTTCTGATAGAGGACCTCCGACCCGTCCGGCACCGGCCCGCGCACAGCCTCCTCCACGCTGTGCTGCTCATCGAGCAGCTTGAACTCGAGGAGGGCGGTCTTGCCGATGAGCGCAATCGCCCGGGCCGGATCCTTGATTCCCGGCAGCTGAACGATGATCCGGCGATCGCCTTCTCGCTGGATGAGCGGTTCCCGCACCCCGAACTCGTCGATCCGGTTCCGGATCTTCTGGACGTTTTGCTCTACCGCCCGCTCCTGGATCGCTGTCACCTCGCGACCGCTCAGCGTAAGGAGGAGCCGCGTCCCGGTCTCCTCGGACCGCGTCATGTCCGGGTAGTTCCCGAGGATCCGCTCCACCTGCCCCAGGGCCTTCTTCCCTTTGACCTCGAGGACGATTTGCCGCGTTCCCCGGCGCTCCACTGTCCCAACCGCAATCTGCTCCCGCTCCAGGGCCCGACGGATCTCCGCCACCCGCCGCTCCACGGCGTTCTCCGCTGCCTTCTCGGCATCCACCTCCAAGACGAGATGCATCCCTCCCTGGAGGTCCAGCCCTAAATTGATCGGCTCGGGGGGCGGCGCAAAGATGAGGGGGCGCACGTACCACCACCACCCCGGGAGCGGGGAGAGCCCCGGGATGGAGGGGAGAACGTACACAAAGGAAAGGAGGGCGGCTGCTCCTACCAGGCCTGCCCTCCACGTAAGATGCCTTTTCACCGGGAATGTCCTTCGCGGGAAACCGGTCCCGTCGATCCACCGGCCCGGGGAGCCCGACGATCTAGGAAACCGCCGGAACCTTTTCCCGGGAGCCCTGGGATCGCCGCCCGCCCTGCTCCACCTTGTGGGGCAGCGGCCCGGATCCGGCGATAATCCCCCGCTTCACCTCCACAATCGAGGGGTGGGGGCAGTGAAAGCACCCAGCGATATGCTCGACCGCCTGCTCCGGATTGATGGTCTCACCGCAGGTGAAGATATCCACGGCTGCGTATTGATACTCCGGCCAGGTGTGGATCGAGAGGTGGGATTCGGCGATGACCACGACTCCGCTCACCCCGAAGGGTTTGAACTCGTGGAACGCCACGTCTACAACCGTGGCCTTGCAGGCCTTGGCTGCCGTAACCATGATCTCCCGGACGGCGCCAACCTTCTTGAGTAACTCCGGGTCGCACCCGTACAGCTCCACTAAAAGGTGTCTGCCCAGTGCCCTCAATTAACTACCCCCTTTCTTTTGAAAGTTGCAGCGCGATCTCACCTCCCACGATGCACAAACGTCCCTTGGCTTATACAGGGTTCTCCCAAAATTGCAAGAAAAAAATGCACCATTCACTCGCCGCGAGGCACGGGCACATCTGCGATCCCGCCGTGCCAGATCGGGACGGGAGGCTGCCCCACTCCTAAAGCCCGTGGAGGGGCCAGGGAGGCCCCTCGAGAGGCCTCTCGCCTGCGGCACAGTTATTGCACCATTCCTGAAATTGATAATGCCCGATGGCACCTAAGACGCCGAAAATACAGACGGAGACTCCACGCAACATGCAGAGCGAGCGAGAGACGGCAATGTCCAAAAAGGAGACACCCGAGGACCGACGCAAACGAGCCCGCGAGGGAGGGTTTTCCCTGATCGAGATCATCCTCCTCGTGGTCCTGATCGGGATCCTCTCGGCGGTGGCGGTCGTCCGATTTCCCACGATCCCCAAAGCGGGAGGGGTCGCGAGGAAGCTCACCTCGGATATTCGGTACGCGAAAGAGATGGCCATCCGGTTGCAGACGATGTGCGGGATCTACTTCATCGACAGCAGCTCGTACCGCGTCTTCCAGGATAACGATACCAACAAGGCCACTATCGATCCCGTGACGGGCACGGACATGGTGGTCACGCTCTCCGGGCAGTTTGCGGGGGTCACGCTCAACCAAACGTTTGCGGGGAACACCCTGAAGTTCAACGCCCTCGGCACGCCCCTCGACGGCACCGATACTCCGCTCGCCGCGGCCGGCACCATTACCGTCGCCGGCAACGGGGGAAACCGGACCGTGACCGTCGAACCGAACACCGGAAAGGTGACCGGGTCATGAGCCTTCCACGACTTCATCGCGATCAGCGAGGCATCACCCTGATCGATCTCATCCTCGTCATCATCATCATCTCGTTAGCCGTGCCCCCCATGGTGGCCCTCCTCATCCAGGAGACGAGGCAGAGTACCTTTGGGGTCACCGCCACCCGCGCCAATAGCCTGGGCTCGGCCTTGCTCGAAGAGATGCGGTCAAAGCGATGGGACGAAAATGGCGGCGCGGCGAGCACGACCCTCGGTCCCGAGTCCGGGGAGACGCGCGCCACCTACGACGACGTGGACGACTTTAACGGGCTCAACGATTCGCCGCCCCAGGACCCGCTGGGGAACAACTTGACCGGTGCTGCCGGCTATCGGCAGCAGGTCTCCGTCTGTTACGTGGCAACCACCGACCTGGAGACCTGCCTCGGGGCCGGCACGTCGAACAACAAGAGGATCACGGTGACGGTCACCGATCCTGAAGGAAGAACCAGCCAACTGGTGACGGTGATCTCGGGCTTTTAGCGCCCTCGCAGAGCGGAGTGAGGAGGGCTGAGGGCGGAGAGGTAAGAGCGATTTCGGATTTCGAATTGCGGATTTCGAATGTGAGAGAACCGCAGTTTAAATCCGAAATCCGAAATTGCAAATTCAAAATTCATTCGGTCGCCGGTCATCGGTCAGCAGCAGGGGAAAGAATGCGCAGGGAACGAGGAACATTCGTGAAGAGGGCCGAGGGATTCTCGCTCATCGAGGTCATCCTGGTGATCCTCCTGGTCGGTATCCTGGCGGCAGTCCTCATCCCGCCCTTCCGCCAGAGCGTGCAGAGCTACTCGGCCGTCGAGACCCGGGGCGATCTCAACTCCCAGGCCCGGGAGGCCGTCACCCGGATGATTCGAGAGCTGCGGAATATCCAGAAGGAGGCCGACAATACCCCCAACATCACGGCCGCCGATGCCGCCAGCATCACCTTCGTGGATGTTCTCGACAATACGATCACCTTTTCTCTCGCGGGGAGCGCAGTGCAGCGAGGGAGCGACTCCCTGGTCGACAACGTCTCGAGCTTGCAGTTTCGATATTTCGATGGAAGCAACGCCGAGCTGACGACGCTGCCGCTGAGTGCCGCGGACCGTGACAACGTGCGGAGGATCATGTTGGTTCTGACTCTTGCGGAGGGCGACCAGACGATCTTGATGACCGAGCAGGCCTTCCTGCGCGAGCTGACGGGATACTAAGATGACGATGCGGCCTTTGACCAACGAAAAAGGAGTTACCCTGATCGCCGCGGTGGCGACCCTGCTGATCCTCTCCCTCATGGGGACGGTCGTGGTCTCGTTGGTGGGGACGGAAAGCTACTCCGCCATCCACCAAGGGCAATCGCTCGATGCCTACTGGCTGGCCGAGGCCGGGGCCCATCGAGCCCTGACGTATCTGTCGCGGGAGGACGGCAACTGCACGGCGATCACGGGGGCAGCGAACTTTACCAATGTCGCCCTGGGCGGAGGGACCTTCACGGTGACGGCCACCCGTTACAACCCGTCCCCCACCTCCCTGACCGCAGATATCACGGCCGCCAGCACCACGATTACGGTCGGCGACACCACGGGATTTGCCCCCCGCGGCCGCGTCGCCATCGGGTCGGAGCTGATTGACTATACGGGCACGACCGCCACCACCTTTACCGGAGCCCGGCGGGGCATGGATGCAACAACGGCGGCCGCACACAGCACGGGGGCGGCCGTCTCCCAGTTCCAGTGTTCGATCACCTCGACCGGCACCCTCTCCGCGGGTTTCGGGGATGCCAAGCGGGTCGTCGAGGCAATCGTCCAGTGATCGGCAGCCGCCCCCCGTCTCCGGTCCCCGGTCTCCCGTCAGAAAAATTCGCAATCCGCAATTGCTCTCGACTTGCCCTGAGCACAGTCGAAGGGCTCTCGACTCTCGACTCTCCGCCCTCGACCCTTATCTCTCACCTCTCAGCACCCTGACACTCCC
>JBHIAH010000036.1:0-25290 GCA_046758505.1 Methylomirabilales bacterium (SeqCode)
GGAAGGATGCCATGGATTCTCCCGTTGCCGCCACGCTCCTGTTCGGATTCGTCCTCGGGATGGAGCACGCCCTGGATGCGGATCACGTGGTGGCGGTCTCTACCCTGGTGAGCGACAGCCGCCGCCTCTCTCGCTCCGCGCTGATCGGGATTTCTTGGGGTATCGGACATACTTTCACCCTCCTCGTCGCCGGAGTCCTCGTTCTCCGATTTAAGGTACACATCCCGGCCAGCGTGGCCCTCTCGATGGAATTGTGCGTGGGAGTGGTCCTGGTGGTCCTCGGCGGACAGATCCTCTGGCAATACCGACAGAAGAGGGTCCATGCCCACATCCATAGCCACGGCAGCGAAGCACATGTCCACTTCCACTCCCATGCCTCCGGCGGCGATCATGATCACGATCATGATCGTCCTTCCCTGGGGAGACCGCTGCTCGTCGGCATGATCCACGGCCTGGCGGGGAGTGCGGCTGTCATGCTTGTCGTCCTCACGACGGTTCACTCGGTGGCCCAGGGCCTTCTGTTTATCTCCCTCTTCGGCGTCGGGTCCACATGCGGTATGCTACTGATGAGTACCGTCATTGCCCTGCCGTTTGCCTGCACAGCAGGGCGGCTACAGCAGTTCAGCGAGGCCGCCCGGATCGCGGCTGGGGTGGTTTCGATTGCTGTTGGCCTCGCCATCATGATGAAAGTTGGAATGATGCAAGGGCTCTTTGCGTCGCTGTGACGACCGCAGGCTAAAGACCCCCGAGGCAAGCGGTCACCCCACGCCGGAGCCCGATCGAGGGAATGGAAGGGAGAGGTGAACCATGAGGAACACACGAACGATCCCGGTCTGGGTCCTGCTCTTCACTCTCTTGAGCGCGACACCGGCCGCCGCTCACGAGGCCACGCCTTACCATCCTTCCACCCGGCATAAAGCGCAACACAAGGGACCGACTCGCATCACGATGGAAGAGCTCCACCGGCATGGCGGAACACCGCCCGGGTGGACGTTCACCGTGCCGGCCGGAGACCCCCAGGCCGGGCGAGGGGTCTTTATCAAGCTGGAATGCTATTCCTGCCACCGGGTGGAGGGAGAGACATTCCCGTCGGGGGGCGAGCATAAGCCGGGACCCGACCTGACGGGGATGGGGGGTCATCACCCGGCCCCGTACCTTGCCGAGGCCATCCTTGATCCAAACGCGGTCATCGTCACGGGGCCCGGCTTTACCGGCAAGGACGGCCGCTCCATCATGCCCAGCTACGCCGATCTCTTGACCCTTGAGCAGTGGGTCAATCTGGTGGCGTATCTCAAAAGCCTCACCCCGGGCCATGCCCAGGGGGCCCATCCGCATGCGGCAAGGCCCCCATTCTACGAAGGGGAGGGGGAGGTCCGGCTGGTGAACCTGCAGGAGAAGTTCCTCGTGGTGAAGCACGGGGCGATCCGGGGGTTCATGGGGGCGATGACCATGGGCTATCCGGTGCGCTCGCCAGATCTTTTGAAGGGGCTCGAGAAGGGGGACCGGATTCAATTCACGATCGATGCGGAGAAAGAGGTGATCATTAAGATCACCCCGGTGAAGTCGCCCTGACTCTCCATATGTAATTCCCTTGACACGCGTTTCCCGGACATGGTACGTAAGGCGCCCATAACACGTCCCCGGAGTCGAGCCGTCACCCGTCAACCGTTTCTATTATTCTAGGAGGAGCCGGTTATGCGAAAAGTACTCGCTTCTCTGATGGTTTTTCCGTTCGTTGTGCTCCTTTCCGCGCCCGTTGCCTTTGCCTTCGAATGTCCTAAGCATTTCAAGGAAGCCCAGGGGGCCATCGACCAGGCGGCGGCCGCCATGAAGAAGCTTCCCAAGGAGAAGCAGGGGATAGTCCACACCCTGATCGACGACGCCAAGATGCTCCTCACCTCGGCCAAGCACAACCACAAAAAGCCCGCGGCCGGGAAGTACGATCATGCCCGGGCCATCGCCAAGGCGGAGTCCGCCAAGGGTTACGCGGTGGCGGCGGAGATGCTCGCCGAGCGGAGCAAATAAGATCGGTCTCGACAGCGCGAAGGCCCTCCCGGTCATGCCGGGGGGGCCTTTGCTGTCAGGGCGAGGGGACCGTGACGGGATCGCGGTCGTGTAATGAGTGAGGGAATCCGATGAGCAAGCGGGTATCGTCTCGATTGGTTGTCCGCGTGGGCCTAGCGGTGGTCTTTCTGTGGTTCGGGGTGGACAAATTCGTCACCCCGGAAGCCTGGATCGGGTGGATTCCGTCATGGCTCTACCGACTGATCCGGGAGTGGCAGAACCCCTTTCTCTATCTGCTCGGCGCGGGCGAGGTCATGATCGGGCTCGCCTTCCTCACCGGTTGGTACCTCAGAGTGGCCGCCACCGCGGCCTCCGTCTTCTTGGCCGCCGTCATTCTGTCCAGCCCATTCAGCGACATCACCGTGCGGGATATCGGCTTGCTCGGGGCCGCTGTCTCGCTCCTGCTCCCGGACGATCGCCACACGCCACCGCGGTAGACGGCACCACCCGGCGCATCATCCGGTCCAATCCCCTTTTGCCCAAACCATCGCCCAACTCCCTGCACCCCCGTGGGCGAGCGACGGGTCAGCCAAAATCGGTGGGACCCATCAGGGCGGAGAGAGCAGCCGGGGCGAGTCGCCCGGGAGGGCTGACGTCCGGCGTGTGCCCGGGGGCGCGGTGACCAGCAGGATCCCTGTCGCCACCAGGATCGCCCCCCCGAGCAGGTTGAGGCCGAGCGGCTCCTTGAGAAGCAACCAGCCGGCCAGCACGCCAAAGATCGGAATGGTGAAGAAAAAGGTCGTGGCCACCGAGGCCTCTGCTTCCCTCAGGACGTAATTCCACAGGGCCCACCCGGCCGTCGTGACCCCTAAGGCGACATACAGCAAGGCCAGAGCGAGGCGGCCCGTCACACGCCACGCGGTCCAGGGCTCCAAGACAAGGCTGAGGATCGTCGTCGCGAGGGCGCAGAGCACGACCTGCCAGAGCGTGAGGGCCACCGGCGACACCTTAACCAAGAGCCGCTTGGCATAAATCGTCTGAAGCGCCCAGCAGAGTGCCGCCAGGAGCACGACGATATCTCCCCGCCTCCACGAGGCGGCCCCCGGAACATCGATCCGCGCCATCACGATCACCAGCACCCCTACAAAGGCCGCAGTGAGGCCCACCATCTTGCGGGAACTCAGACGATCCCCCGGCAGGAGAAAATGGGCCAGGATCGCCACCTGGATCGGCTGCGTATTCATAAAGACGGCCGACCGACTGGCCGCAGTCATCCCCGTCCCCCACGTCACCAAGACCATGGTGAGGATAAACAATGCCCCCACCCTGAGGAGCTCGGGCACCAGGGCACGCGGAATCTCAAGAGAGGCACCCCGCCACCGAGCCCACAACCAGAGTCCGACCCCCCCCAAGGCGAACCGGGCGGCGACATAGCCGAACACCGGCGCGTCCCACAGCCCGACCTTGAGGGCCACGGCCACGCCGCCCCAGAGGAGGCACACGACGAGTAAGACAACGAGGAGCTTGAGTCGCATCGGTTCCGGTGGGCCCCTTAGGGGAGCGAGAGTTGAAGCAACCGTCGTGGATCGAAACGCGCCCCGTGAAGGCGGGCGCCCCAGTGGAGGTGGGGGCCGGTGGCCCGGCCGGTCGCCCCGACCCATCCGAGGGTCGCTCCCTTGGCGACCTCTTGCCCCGGCGTGACCCGATATCCCTGCAGGTGAAAGTACATGGTGAAGAGGCCACCCCCGTGATGAAGGATTACTGAATTGCCGCTGAAGAACATCGCGCCGGCGTAGACCACCACGCCGCGGTTACTGGCCCGGACCGGCGTCCCCGAGGAGGCGGCAAAATCGAGGCCGCTGTGGGGGCTTCGGGGTTGGCCGTTAATGATTCGCCGCAGCCCAAATTGGCTGCTCACGCGCGGGGCACCATCCAGGGGCAACACAAAGGCGTCCCATCGGTACGGTCCCGCCGTCCACTTCTTCCAGATCGCTGTCAGCACCGCCTGCTCCCGGTGAACCCGATCGAGGGTCGCCGCATCGAGTTCGACCATCCCTTTGGGCAGGGTGAGGCGCTGCACGGGAAAGCGTCCGTCTGCCACGGTGAGCCGGACCCGGCGGCGGTAGCGCCGCCCCGATACCCCCCGAGCCTCAACGACAAAGGGATATCGGCCGGGTGCGGTCGCGAGATCCACCGCCAGCAGGACGGTGTACTCCCTTCCGCGGGGACGCGCGGGGAGGCTGAGCCCCCGGAAGCGAGCATCGAGCCGGAGGAGGGGCTCGGGCGTGGTCACCGGGAGGAGGCGTAGGTCTCCCTGGACGACGGGTCCCTTGGGGACGTGGACCTGAAACCCTGCCCCCCACGCCGGCAGGGTCGCCAGCAGGAAGAGGCCCAGAGAGAGACCCGCCAGGCGCCGGGTCACCTCGGTCGCTCGCTGTTCCGGACCGCGATGCCGGACGTCCACCGTCCACAGTCCACAGTCGGATCTGATCGCAAAGACCTCGGACCTCGCACCTCGGACGGTACACCCGGCTGGGAGGCAACCGCGCCCTTCTAGGCAGAGGGGTTTGCCAGGCCTTTCATCTGTCGGACGACCCCAACCGGATCCGCGCTCTGAAACACGGCCGAACCGGCCACCAGGATCGATGCCCCCGCCTTGGCGATCCGGTCACAGTTCCCTACCTTGATCCCTCCGTCAACCTCGAGCTCGCACCGAAGCTGGCGCGCGTCGAGACGCCGCCGCATCTCTTCCACCTTCTGCTCCACCTCGGGGATGAAGGCCTGCCCCCCGAATCCGGGATTCACTGACATCAACAGGATCAGATCGACCTCGTGGATCACCGGATCGACGGCCTCGAGGGGGGTGGAGGGATTCAGGGCCACGCCAGCCTTCGTCCCCGTCTCCTTGATCTGCCGGATGGTGCGGTGCAGGTGGGGACAGACCTCGGCATGGACGGTCAGGCAGTCGCTTCCGGCCTTGGCCAGATCCGTGATGTAACGTTCGGGGTACTGCACCATCATGTGCACATCAAAGGGGACCGCTGTCCGCGGACGCAGGGATCGGATGACGCTCGCCCCATAGCTGATCACGGGGACGAAGTGACCGTCCATCACGTCGAAGTGGAGGAGGTCGGCCTCCTGCTCGACCGCCAGGATCTCCTCGGCCAGCCGGCCATAATCCACCACGAGGACTGCCGGTGCGATCTTTACCATTGCGGGCCTCCCGCCCGTTCATGGTTGAAGGTTCAGGGTTCAGAGTCCTCCAACACTTCCCCCACCGTGAACTATGAACTGTGAACCGTGAACCTATTGGGCTACAACGAGCGTCACCTCCTCTTTCTCCTTGATCCGCGTCCCGAAGGAGGGGTCTTGCAGAACCACCCGCCGGGCCAGACCGGGAAAGGACTGGTACGTCACCCTCGGCGAAAGGCCCATCTCCTTCAGGATGGCTACGGCTTCTTCCTCTATCTGCCCGACCAGGTTGGGCATCACATAGAATCGCTCTGGTTCTCCCAGGCTGATCAGCAGACTCACCGCACTCCCCCGTCGGGCGGGGAAACCTGCGGGCGGATCCTGGGCGATCACGACGCCCCCCGGCAGCCGCGTGTGCACCTTGGCGGTCTGCCCCAAGAGCAGGCCCTGCTCTGCCAAGAGCCGCTGACTATCGGTAAGGGGCTGGCCCACCAGGTCCGGGACCAATGTCTCGTCACTCCCCTTGCTGATGGTGAGACGGATCTCTTTGTTCCTGCGGACACGGGAGCCCCCCGAGGGGCTCTGCCGGATCACCGTGCCCTTGGGAAAGGCCACGTGGTACTCCTCACCGGCCATCCGAGGCTTGAGTCCCACCTCCCGGATCTGGCGGGCCGCCTCCTTCAGCTCCAACCCGATCACGACCGGGACATCGGTCCGGTCCTGCTCGAGGGAGAGATTCATGGCAATGTACCCGGAGAGGACGGCCAGGAGAAGGAGGCCGACCGCAACCCCGGCACCCTTCAGGACAGTGTGAAGCCAACGCATGAATCCCTCCACCCCTCAGTGTCGTCGCAGCCTGGCGGCAAAGTAGCCATCGGTATCATGACGGTGTGGCCACGTGGCGACACACCCCTCGGTGAGCAACGCGCCTCTCCCCCCCCGAAAAAAATCGGGCAGGCTGTCTTCGCGACAAAACGCCGGATGCCGGGCCAAAAACCTCGCCACGATCTCCTCCCCCTCCTCCGGCTCCCGACTGCACACCGCATACACGAGAACCCCCCCGGGGCGGAGGCAGTCCGCCGCGCCGTCCAGGATCGCTCCCTGCAACTCAGCCAGCCGAGAGATATCTGCCGACCCCCGGTGCCATCGGATCTCCGGGCGCCGCCGCACCGTCCCCAACCCCGTGCAGGGGGCATCCACCAGGACCCGATCTGCCCACCCCGCGAACTGCCCGGCGGCCACGCGCGCATCCCCCCTCACCGGACTCGTGATCGTGGCGCCCAGACGTCGGCGCCCGTCCTGCAGGCGTCGGAGGGCCCGGGGACTCACGTCAAGGGCCACGACCTCTCCCCGGTTCTCCATCAGCATCGCGGCCAGGGCGGCCTTGCCCCCACCTCCCGCACAGGCGTCCAAGACCCGCTCCCCCGGTCGCGGATCCAACAGCCGCACGACAACGGCTGCGGCTTCGTCCATGACCCAAAACGCCCCCCGATCCCGGGCCGAGCCGGTGAGCAGCGTGCCTGCCTCCCGGACCCGAAACATGTTCGGAACCCAGGGGCTCGTCTCCCACGCCGCCCCCGCCCGCATGAGGGCTTCCTCCAGCCCGGCGACGCTTCCCCGAAGCACGTTCCACCCGATCCCGACGGGCGGAACCCGGTTGTTGGCTTGCATGAGCTGGAGCGCCTCGTCCCCCAACTGTTTTCGCCATCGCTCCACCAACCAGGGGGGGTGAGAGAAACGCACTGCCATTTCATGGACGGGGTCCTCGGGCAGCTCCTCCTCCCGCAGCGGGCCGCGTCGCGCGAGCGCCCGCAGGATGGCATTCACAAAGCTTCCCGCGCCCCGCCGCGCCACCCGGACCGTTTCGTGCACCGCCGCGTACGCCGGGATCCTGGTCAGATAAAAGAGCTGATACGCCCCCAGCCGCAGCAGATTCCTCACGTCGAGGTCGACGGCTTCGAGCGGACGATCCACAACGCGGGAGAGGAGAAAGTCAATCGTCCCCCGATGCCGCAGGACCCCGTAACACAGCTCCGTCGCCAGCGCCCGGTCGCGGGGATTCAGCCGCTGCCGCCGAAGCCGGGCGTCCAGCAGGACATTGGCGTAGGCCCGGTCCCGCTCAACCCGGACGAGGATCTCCAGGGCGAGCTGTCGCGGATTGTTGCCGAGTCGGGACGAAGGCACTCCCCGCTTCGGTGTGGTACCCACGGGAAAACTCCTCGGCCGTCATGACCCGCCTCCCCTCCGGCTGGAGAGCGGTGAGCAGCAGCATCCCTCTTCCCGTCGCTACCCCGATCCCCATCCCCTTATACACCCCGAGGATGGTGCCTGCTGCCTGCCGATGATCCTCCGGCACGGGTTGTGCCCCAAACACCCGCACCAATCGCCCTCGGAAAAAGGTGTAGGCCCCCGGCTCCGGGGCGAGCCCCCGCACGAGATTCCAGAGATCGACGGCGCTCCGGGACCAGTCGAGACACCCGATGTCCGGCGGAAGCTTCGGCGCATAGGTGGCCTCGGCCTCGTTCTGGGGAACCCCGGTCACCTCCCCGTGCTCCCGGAGGCGCAACGCCTCGATGAGCGCCTCGGCGCCGAGCGCCGCCAGGCGATCATGAAGGATCCCCGCGTTATCCTCAGGAACGATCGGGATCTGCCGCTGCAGGACAATGGGCCCGGCATCCACCGCCTCGACGATCTCCATAACGGTGACGCCCGTCACCGTCTCCCCCCGGATCAGGGCCCACGGGATCGGGGCCGCCCCTCGGTACTTGGGCAAGAGAGAGGCATGCACATTCAGGCTCCCCCGGGGAGCGATCTCGAGGACCGCTCGGGGCAGGATCTGCCCGAAGGCGACCACCACAAGAACGTCGGCCTGCAACCGGCCCAGGTGGCCCACCACATCGGGGTCCCGGATTTCCACCGGCTGGATGACGGGAAGGCCGGCCTCCTCGGCCGCCTGCTTGACGGGGGGTTTGCGGAGCCGCTTCCCCCGGCCTGCGGGGCGATCAGGTTGGGTGACCACCGCCGCCACCTCATGCCCCACCTCCAGCACGCGGCGGAGCGACGGAACAGCGAACGCCGGCGTCCCCAGGAAAATCACCCGCATAGCGCCCGCACGGTCTCTTCCATGTGGTGCAGGTGCGTCCCTCCCCAGAAGATTCGCCCGCACTCCTCGCAATGAAAGAACACGTCATGATGCCGAAAGACGTAGTCCGGGACACGCCCCGCGGCTCGGTCTTTCCTTAGGGGGGCGAGGGACCGATTACAGCGAAGACACCGGCTCCCAAGCCGCTCCCCAACCCTGAGCCCGAGTACGCCGGCCACCTGTCGTAGCTGGTCCCACACATGATCATGGTGGATAAAGAGGATCCGGCAGAGCCGACGCCGCAGGAGGATGCGCGTATCCCGAGTCAGGAGGATCCGTCCCTCGCGCATTGCGAGGGTGATCAGGTGCCCGTCCGGGGCATCTCGGAAATAGAGGGTGTCGTACCCCAGGATCCGAAGCCACTTGGCCAACTTGCCCAGCATGCTATCGGCGACGAACCGGATTTCCTTCTCGCTCATGACCGGAATCTCCGTGCCAGGCCATCACCATACCATACCGCCCTCCTCCTGAACAGGGGGCAGCCCTCTCGGGAGCCGTCAGCCGTCAGCTATGAGGGGCAAACAGCTGCAAGGCTGGAAAGCTAGAATGCTTGGAGGCTCGAACCCGAGAATGCCCACAGGTTTGCAAGGGAGAATCCCAGGAAGCCCGAAAGACTCTCCCGCTTCGTCCTCGGTAGCCTCATAGCTTACCAGCGTTCTCGCGTCCCAGCTTCCGAACGTTCTAGCGCTACTGACTGCTGATTGGTGATTGCTGACAGCTGATGGAATTGACATTGACACGCTGTCCCTTTCGTACTATGTAGGCCGTGGTGGGAGGGGTCCCCATGCAGCAGGAACCTCCAGAACGGATTACATTTCTGACGCGTCTGCAGTCGCGGCCGGTTTTGGACAGCCGCGGCAGGACGGTGGGAACGGTGAAGGACCTCGGAGTGCTGTTCTGGGGAATCCACCCCCGGGTGGGTAAGCTGAGCATCGCCCGGGCCGGCGAGGGAGACTTGCTGCTCCCCTGGGACGTGGTGGCGGAGATGGCGGAGACGCCAAGAGGCCCCACCATCATCCTGGATCGCCCCGCCGAAGAGCTCACCCCCACCGATCTCCGGGGAGACGAGATGGCGCTCGGACGCAACATCCTGGACAAGAAAGTGATGGATACCCACCGTCACCGGGTGGTCCGCGTCAACGATGTGCAGCTCGAGTGGCGAGACGACGGCTACCACGTGGTGGCCGTGCTCGCCGGGATGCACAGCTTACTTCGCCGACTCCTCCCCGAGAGACTTTGCGAGAGGATCGTCTCGAGCTTCGGGGTCGAGATCCCCCGGGAGGTGGTCCCCTGGGAGCACGTCGAGCCCATCGAGACCGAACTGACCTGGGCACGAAAGCAGGCCGTCTACACGAAACTCGCGCAACTCCACCCGGCAGACATCGCCGATATCATGGAGGAGCTGAACCCGGGCGAGCGGGCGGCCATCCTCAACGCCTTGGACGCCGAGACGGCAGTCGAGGCCCTGACGGAGACCGAGGCCGAGGTCCAAGCCGGTTTGATCCAGATGCTCGAGCCGGAGAAGGCCTCGGACCTGCTCGAGATGATGGAGCCGGACGAGGCGGCGGACATCCTGGGGGACCTCCCCCAATCCAAGGCCCAAGAGTTGCTGCAAGAGATGGAACCGGCCGAAGCGGAAGATGTGGCGGAACTCTTAGAGCATGAGGAAGACACCGCCGGTGGGATGATGACAACCGAGTACGTGGCTTTCCCTCCCGAGGCCACGGTGGGCCAGACCCTGGAGAAACTGAAGGCGATGGCGGAAGAGGTAGAGACCATCTACTATGTCTACGTGGTCGATCCGTCCGAGCGGCTGCTAGGGGTGGCCAGCCTGCGGGAGTTCATGATGGCCCGTGCCGAGCAGCGGCTCGACGAGATCATGACCCCGCACGTCATCACCGTCAAGCCCGAGGCCCCCCTCAGGGCGGTGGCCGAGACGCTGTCGAAATATAATCTCCTGGCCCTCCCGGTGGCGGATGCAGAAAGGAAGCTCGAGGGGATCGTGACCGTCGATGACGTCCTCGACGATCTGATCCCAATGATATGGAAGCAGCGGACGGCAAAAAAGTACATATAGGACGCTCTCAGCAGGAGGACCCTCCAGACCGCTCGGACGGTGATCTGCGCAATTGTGGCGCAGCGTCATGGGCCGGGCGGGGCGAGGCGCGCTATGCGAATGGCGCACCGGCACAAGCGGCGGCTCCTCGTCTTTTTGTCGATCATGGGGCCGGGAATCATCACCGCCAGCGTGGATCAGGACGCGGGTGGGATCGCCACCTACTCCCTGGCAGGCGCCCAATACGGCTATACCCTGCTCTGGGCCCTCTTCTTGACCACCATCAGTCTCGCCGTCGTGCAGGAGATGGGGAGTCGGATGGGGGTGGTGACCGGCAAGGGACTGGGGGAGCTGATTCGGGAGCGTTACGGCGTCCGCCCCGCCGTGCTAATCCTCGTGATCCTCGTCCTCGCCAACCTGGCCAACACCATCGCCGAATTCGCCGGGGTGGCCGCTGCCTTTGAGATCTTCGGCGTCCCCCGGTTTCTCTCCGTTCCCCTCACCGCTTGCTTCGTCTCCTGGCTCGTCGTACAAGGGACGTACGCCAGAGTGGAGCGGGTCTTCCTCATCGCAAGCGCCTTGTACCTGCTCTATGTGGTCTCCGCCGTCCTGGCCGACCCGCCCTGGGCCGCGGTCCTCCGCCAGACGATCCGCCCCTCCTTTCAGATGGATCGAAACTATCTCGTCATGCTGATCACGCTGGTTGGGACCACGATCGCCCCCTGGATGCAATTCTACCTGCAGTCCTCCACCGTGGATAAGGGACTCCGGTGGAGAGATTACAAGTACGCCCGCCTCGACGTAATCATCGGAGCCTTCGTGGCCAGCGGCGTGGCCTACTTTATCATCGTCGCCTGCGCGGCCACGCTCAACGCGCACGGCATCCGTATCGAGACGGCCGTGGATGCGGCCAGGGCACTCGAGCCCTTCGCCGGGCCGTATGCCAGCCTCTTCTTTGCCCTGGGGCTCCTCAATGCCTCGATCTTCTCGGCAGCCGTGCTCCCTCTGAGCACGGCCTATGCCACCTGCGAGGCTCTTGGCTGGGAGACCGGCGTGGACCGGCGTCCCCGAGAGGCACCGGAATTTTTCACCATCTACCTGGTCATGATCGGGATCGGGGCCGCCACCATCCTCTGGCCCCATCTACCCCTCATTCCCATCATGTTCCTCTCCCAGACGCTGAACGGCATCCTCCTCCCGTTCACGCTGATCATCGTGCTCCAGCTGGTCAACGATCGCGAGATCATGGGAGAGGCGGTCAACTCGCCCCTCTTGAACCTCATCGGGTGGGGCACCGCCTTCTTGATGTCCGCCCTCACCCTCCTCCTCCTACTCACCCTGATTTTCTGAGGTCACTCCGCACGACCCGAGGGTGCAGAAGATTGGCGGCTGCTAGACTTTTGGAGAGGCTGATCCAACTTATTGGCATTTCTCAGAAAGGCCGCCGCTATTAATGGTGACTATGATAAGGAGATGCCTTATTAAAGTTGTTGAGCCAAAACCTTCATAGCAACTTTTCCGTGTTAACTCTTTTGGCAAACACGCGGACGGAATTGATGAAAGTGGTTGGTCAAGGCGGTCATCTTGCGGGAGATCACGGGGCGAGAGTGGAAACGTGTATATTGCGCCGAGGAACTCCTGCGGCCCATCGAAGGACAATCGACACAATCCAGAAGGACACGATCGAGAGACGATCGGTCGCGACCATGAGGTGAGTGGTTTCCCGGTGACAACGCCTTAGCTGTCCTTTATGATGCACCCCAAACGATGATCCGGAAATTCAGGAGCGACCGGTGCGGCGACGACGGTATCCGCGGGCGATCAGGGAGTGGCCGGAGGGAGAACGACCCCGGGAACGCCTCCTCAAGGACGGTCCCGAGCGTCTGACGACCGCCGAACTCCTCGGCATCCTGTGCCGCACAGGCGCGAAGGGCCGCAGCGCGGTCGACCTGGGTCGGGACCTCTTGCAAATCTTCGGGGGCCTGCGGGGACTCAGCGCCGCCAACCCGCAAGACCTGCAGACCGTCAAGGGCCTGGGAAAAGCCAAGATTGCGCAACTGCAGGCCGCCCTCGAACTCGGGCGTCGCTCCCTGAGCGAGTCCAGGCGGATCCTCGGAAGAGTGCAGTCCTCCGAGGACGTCTACGCATTCCTGCGGCCAGAGATGCGGGACCTCACCAAGGAGGTCTTTCGCGTGCTGCTCCTCAATGGTCAGAATGAGATCCTGCAGGTCGTCACCGCACACGAAGGGTCCCTCACCGAGAGCCCGGTCTACCCGCGCGACATCATGCAGCTGGCCAATCGCCACCACGCCGCGGCCCTCATCTGTGCCCACAACCATCCATCGGGGAACCCCAAGCCCAGCGCCACGGACAAGGCGATCACCAAAGAGCTGGTCCACGCCGGCAAGATCATGCGGGTGAAGGTCCTGGACCACCTGATCATCGGGGACGATCGCTACTTTAGCTTTGCGGATGCCGGGCTGATTGCGCAGTTCGAGCGCGCCTACGGTCGCCGCCGCCCCTGAGACACGAGGCGGCCAGCTGTCAGCGATCGGCGTAAGGCGAAAGGCAGGAGCCGGATCTGCTGCGTTTAGATGGTTTGCCCGGGAATGCCGACGGGCAGCCCGCGGGGGAGCGTGCGGGCCCTCTCGAGGCGGTCGCACAGCGGGGTGTCGAACAACAGCTCAGGCAACGCCTCGGGCTCGGGATAGATGACCTGCCAATGTCCGGCGGCGATCTCGGCCCGCAGCTGCCCCGGCGCCCAGCCGGACACCCCCAGACAGGCAACCACCTGCCTGACCCCCGCCGTCCCCGCACCAATATCCCGCAGCACGTCGGCAGTCTGGGTGATCCCTACCACGCCCAGGTTCCAGGAACGCGGCCATTTCCCCGGGGGAGTGTGAATGAGGGAGAGAAGGCCACCCCGCCCAACGGGACCTCCGTACAGCACCTCCGACTCGGCGTATCGATCGAAGGTGGCGCGATCACGGAACTGGATTTTCATCCGGGCCATGATGCGGCCCAGGCTTCGGTGGCCCGCCTTGTTGACGATCAGCCCCTCGGTCCCTTGCGGCCCGTGCTCGAACAGGAGGACGACGGAGTCGCGGAACGGCGGGGTCCGGATCTTGGCGAGCAGCAGCGCCCCTGCGACCGGTGGTTTTTCCCCGGCCCGGGCGAAGCCCCGGGGAAGAAGGATGGAGAGGCCTCCCGCCCCCAGGGCGGAAAGGAACGCCCTCCGGTTCAAGCGCTGTGGCATAGGGAAATCTCCTTTCCGGCAGAAAAGCAGTGCAGCTTTTCCCAGGATTCGGCACACAACATCCAGCAAGGGAATCGAGTCAGTGCCTTTGCCGGAGCGCCTCGATCCGGGCGCGGATAGCCGACGCCCCTGCCGACGTTGGCTCCAGCCGAAGAGACCGCTCATATAAAGCGATCGCATCGGCGAACTGGCCCTCCTCTTCGAACAGGAGGGCGAGGGCCCGGTGGAGCGCAGCGTCATCAGGGCTCAGGCGGAGGGCGGCCCGATATTCGCGAATCGCCTCCGCCCGCTTACCGAGCCCCGCATACACCTGCGCCCGCTCACGGTGCATCACGGAGGACGATCCCGGCCTCGACGGGACGAGTTCATGCCCACCCCACAGCGCCACGATGGCGATTCCGACGACCACGACGCAGACCGCTATCAGGAAAAAGCTGATCCGCCAATCGAGCCAGAATCGGCCAAGGGGAATGCGGCGTCCCCGCGGCACCGGAGTGTCAGGGGTGTTCGGCCTGGGCATGGCTTTTCTCGTCGTTGGGTGACATGCCCATGCTAAAGAAGAGCAGCGGCCTTGTCAATGCCGTCCCACCGGCGTGTTCCGCGCGGCGCGAGACGAGTTTGGGGTTGCAAAATCGCCGTAAACGCGCTAGCCTCCGGCGAAAGCGGGAACGCGAGGACGCGGGGAGACGTGATGATTCAGATGTTTCATGTCTCCAAGATCTATCCAAAGGAGGTGGTGGCCCTCTCGGACATCACCCTCCACATCCAGAAGGGGGAATTCGTCTACCTCTGTGGCCCAAGCGGCGCCGGAAAAACCACCCTCCTGCGCCTCGTCTTTCGGGATGAACTGCCCACCTCCGGCCAGATTCTGGTGAACGGCCGCAATGTCGTCCGGCTTCGGGAGAGCAAGCTGCCATCCCTGCGGCGCAGCATCGGCGTGATCTTCCAGGATTTCAAACTCCTCATGGACCGGAGCGTGTACGACAATCTCCACCTGGTCACCCGGGTCCTGGGAATCCCGGAGGCCATCAGCCGGCGCAAGATCGGCCGCCTCCTGAAAGAGGTCGGCCTGCTCCAGAAGGCCGATCAGATTCCCTACAAGTTGTCAGGCGGGGAGCAGCAGCGGGTCGCCATCGCCAGGGCCCTGATGAGCGACCCGGCGATCCTCCTGGCGGATGAGCCGACCGGGAACCTCGATCCGGATCTCGCCCTGGACGTCATGCGCCTCTTGGGGGAGGTGAACATCCGCGGGACCACGGTGGTCGTGGCCACCCACAACCCCAAGCTCGTCTCCGAGATGGGTCACCGCACCCTCGTGCTGAAGCACGGACGCCTGGTGGAGGAGATCCCGTAATGCCGTTCCAACTATTCACGCCAACCCGGAGAAACTGATGCACTACACCTACGCGCTGGTGAGCCAACCGGACAAGAGGATCTCCACAGGCAGCACCAAAGACCTTCGGAATAGGGTCCGTGAACACGCGGAAGGTCGCATCCGCTCAACTGCATACCGACGACCCGTGACGCTAATCTACTACAAGGCTTGCCTGAGTGCCGACGATGCCTTGCGCAGGGAGCGATTCCTCATGACCGGTAAGGGGAAGCGTTACCTACGCCACCGCCTCACTTCCTTCTTCGCAGGCATTCGGGACAAGAAGTTGGAACGGTACTAACCCATGTTCTGGGAGCGGTCCCGACACCTGCTGGACGAGACCTTCCTCAATTTCCGCAGGGGGGGGTGGGGGGTGGTGGCGTCCATCGGGGCCATCACCGTGGCCTTCCTGGTGGCGGGAATCTTCCTGCTCCTGACCCTAAACTTGAGCACCGTGGTGGTCCGGTGGGCGGAGGACTTCCAGGTGGTCGTCTTTCTCCGCGACGGGATCACCCCGGCGCAGCGGACCTTTCTCCGGAAACGACTGGATGGAGAGATGGCGGTCCGCACGGTGACCTATGTCTCGAAGGAGAACGCCCTGGCCGACTTCCGGAAACAGATCCGGGGCCAGGAAAGCCTGCTGGAGGGGCTCAAGACGAACCCCCTGCCCGCCTCCTTTCAGCTGCGGATTCGGAAAACGTACCAGACGGGCGCCGCCCTGGGACAACTCGCCGCCTCGCTCAAGCGGATGGAAGGTGTCGAAGACGTCCTGTACGGCCAGGAGTGGGTCGAACGTCTGGCCAGCCTGATCCAGGTGATGAAAGTCCTCGGGGTCGTCATTGGGGCCGTGTTGGGGGTTGCTTCCCTCTTTATCGTGGCCAACACGATCCGATTGGCCGTGTACGCCCGCGCCCAGGAAATCGAAATCATGCGCATGGTCGGGGCCACCCGGGCCCACATCCAGATCCCCCTCATCCTCGAAGGCACCGTGCAGGGCGGGCTCGGGGCCGCCTTGGCCTTGGGCCTCCTCTATGTCTTGTTCCGAGGGACCCTGTGGCAATTGGGAGCGTCCGCCCCCCTGCTCTTCCCCCAACCTGAACTGGGCCATTTCCTCGGAACCCAGTACCGGATGGCCATGGTCGGCGTCGGCGCGCTGCTGGGGGGCGTGGGCAGCTTGGTGGCGGCCCGACGGTTTCTCAAGGTGTAAGAGGAGGGAATGGGACGCGTCCACGCTGGCGTGGCGGTGGCGGTGGCGGCCGTGCTGTTGGTGCCGGGAGGTCTTCAGGCCCGTGAGCGTGGAACGCTGCGCGAGAAGAAGCAGAAGCTCCAGACACTGAAGAAAGAGATCGCGGCGGAACGGAAGAAAGCCAAGCAAACCGCTGCGAAAGAGGCGGCTGCCCAGGCGACCCTCACAAAGATTCGTCGGCAGCTTCGGCAGAAGACGCGCCAGCTCAAGACGCTGGAGATAAAACTCCAGGCCCAGGAGCGGGCCCTCCGCAGGCTGAAACGGTCGATCAGCCGGGCGGAGCACGAGCGGCAAAAGATCACCGAGCGCTGGGCCCGCCGCCTCCGGGCCGTGTATAAGCAGGGACAGTTTGGCGTGTTCCGCCTGCTCCTCTCTTCCGAGAGCCTGACCGACATGGCGCGCCGGATGAAGTACCTCCGGATCATCACCGCCCAGGACCGGATCCTGAGCAAACGGTACGCCTCCACCGTGATCACCCTCCACAAGAAGCAGGCCGCACTCACGTCCCGCCGGGCCGCCCTGGCGAGGAGCCGAAATCGCGTCCGGGCAACGGAGGGGGCCATCGCCGATGAGAAGTGGCGGCAGCGGATCCTGCTGGCCCGGCTCCGAGAGGAGAAGGAGGGCTACTTCACCGCGATCCGGGAGCTCGAAAAGGCCTCCGCCCGTCTCCAGGATCTCATCACAACGCTCAGCAAACAGGCGAAGGCCCGGGCGCGCCTGTCGCCCGCCCCTCCGCGAGGGGCGTTTGCTGCATTAAAGGGCAAGCTCCCCTGGCCCACCAGCGGAAAACTCGCCTTCCGCTTTGGCCGGCAGGACAATACCAAGTTTCATGCCAGGATCTTCAACAAGGGGATTGGGATTCGCGCTCCCCTGGGCCGGCCGATCCAGGCGGTCTATGACGGCACGGTCCTCTATGCCGACTGGTTTCGGGGGTACGGCAAGTTGCTCATCCTGGATCACGGCCACGGCTTCTATTCGCTGTACGCCTACGCCTCGGACTTCCTGGTCCAGGTGGGCGAGTCGGTGCGGGCTAGCCAGCCCATCGGGCGCGTTGGGGAGACCGGGTCCCTCGAAGGGCCCCAGCTCTATTTTGAACTGCGCTACCAGGGAGAGCCGCAGGACCCTCTTGCGTGGCTTTCCCCCCGGCCCTGACATTTTCGCCTGACCCGCCCCCCTGTGGTATACTTCTTGTATATCCCAGGGGGCACCCCCCGGGAGGGGGACTTGCGTGCAAAGGAGGTTCCTACCATGTTCTCCAGGATACAGACGGGGCGGATGCGCATTATATTGGTGATTGCGTTGTTGACCGTGATCATCGTGACCAGCGGCGTTCAGTACCGGGTCGTGGCTACGGAGGAGCCCTACGACACGCTCAAGGTCTTTACCGAGGTCCTCACGCTGGTGCGAAGCAACTACGTCGAAACCACGCAGCCCAAGAACCTGATCTATGGGGCAATTCGGGGAATGCTGAACACGTTGGACCCCCACAGCTCGTTCATGCCGCCCGACGTCTACAAGGAGATGCAAATCGAAACCCATGGGAGCTTCGGCGGATTAGGGATCGAGATCACGGTGCGGGACCGGTATCTGACGGTGGTCGCCCCCATCGACGGGACCCCGGCGGATCGGGCTGGGCTCCACGCCGGAGACCGCATCGTCCGGATCGACGGCGCCCCGACTAAGGACATGACGCTGATGGAGGCGGTCCGAAAGCTCCGGGGACCCAAAGGCACGCAGGTGACCGTCACCATCCTCCGCGAGGGGACGGAACCCTTTGATGTCCCCATCACCCGCGACATCATCGAAGTCCACAGTGTCCGCCAGTCAGATCTCGGGGAAGGGATTGGATACATTCGGCTGGTCTCATTTCAGGAACGGACCCGCCGGGACCTGGAGGAGGCCCTCACCGAACTCGAGGAGAATGGCATGCGCGGCCTCGTCCTTGACCTCCGGAATAACCCCGGCGGCTTGCTGAGTCAGGCAGTCCAGGTGGCTGATCTCTTTCTGGAGAAGGGAAAGCTGATCGTCTATACCGAGGGCCGGGCGAAAAATCAGAACCTGCGCTTTGTCGACGAACATGAGAATCCCCAGGGCTTCCCTCTGGTGATCCTGGTGAACAAAGGCTCCGCCAGCGCCTCCGAGATCGTGGCCGGAGCACTCCAAGACCATCAGCGGGCGGTCCTGGTGGGAACGCAGACCTTTGGCAAGGGGACGGTCCAGACGGTGATTCCGCTCAAGGACGGCTCCGGGCTCAGGCTCACGACCGCCAAATATTTCACCCCGAGTCAGCGGGCCATCGACAGGACCGGCATCGCGCCGGACATCGTCGTCGAGCCGCCGAAGCCGGCGACGACGGCCAAGACCCGGCCCCCAACCAACCGGCAGGGACGGACGATCGGCGAGCAGGAAGGCGACACCTCCCGGCCCCTGGGGCGGCGCGCCCCCGATCCCAAGAAGGATCCGCAACTCGAACGCGCCGTGGAGGTCCTGAAGGCGATCCTGATCTTCAAGGGGCCCCCGGGGACGATGGCTTCCGGCTAGTCGGCAAGCCAAAGAAGCTGCCAGCGGCCAGCCGTCAGCAACCAATAAATGGCAGTCAGCCGTCCGCAGTCAGCAGTCAGCTTTAGAGTTGTTAGGGTTACTACGCATTCTTGCTGACTGCTGATAGCTGATCGCTGACAGCGGATATTTTGCTGATTGCTGACTGCTGATAGCTTTTGGGAAGGTATGGCTGACCTTATCCTGGGCATCGAGACCTCGTGTGATGAAACCGCGGCTGCGGTGCTGGAGGCGGGCGAAAAGATCCGATCCAACATCGTGGCATCGCAGGCAGGGCTCCACGCCCCGTACGGAGGGATCGTCCCCGAGCTCGCCTCCCGGCGCCACCTGGAGATGATCGGCCCGGTCATCCGGCTGGCGATCCGCGAGGCGGGGATGGACTTTGCCGACCTGAGCGGCATCGCGGTGACGGTCGGCCCCGGCCTGGTGGGCTCTCTCCTCGTCGGCGTGTCGGCCGCCAAGGCGTTAGCGTACACCCTGGGAAAGCCGCTCGTGGGTGTCAACCACATCGAGGGGCATCTGACCGCCGGGCACCTTGACCATCCCCACCTCGGGACCCCCTATGTGGCCCTAGTCGCCTCGGGGGGGCACACGCACCTGTATCACGCGGCGGCTCCAGGGAAATACTCCCTGCTGGGCTGCACCCGAGACGACGCGGCCGGAGAGGCCTTTGATAAGGTCGCCAAGATCCTCGGCCTGCCATACCCGGGCGGCCCCCAGGTCGAACGCGTTGCGCAGGCCGGCGATCCCCGCTCCGTCCCCTTCCCCCGGCCGATCCTCGGTCATGGATCGCTCGACTTCAGCTTCAGCGGACTCAAGACCGCGGTCATCCATTATCTCGAGAAGCGAGGGTCCAGGCCACCTCGGAGACGGGGCAGCCCCAAGGCGGGTGGCCGCGACTCCGCCCCGCTGCATCGCCAGCTCGTGGCGGACATCGCCGCCAGCTTTCAGCAGGCGGTCGTCGATGTCCTGACGCGCATTACGATCAAGGCTGCCCGGCGCGTCAGCGCCAGGCGCATCCTCCTGACGGGCGGGGTCGCCTGCAACCAGACCCTTCGACGCCACCTGGCGCACGAAGCCATCCGCCATGGAATCGAGGCGTACTGGCCCCGCCCCGAGCTCTGCACCGACAACGCCGCCATGATCGCCGCGGCCGGATCCGCCCGCCTCGGCCGAGGCGAGCTCGCCCCGCTCGACCTCAATGCCGCCGCGAATCTCCCCCTCTGCTAACCGATAGTCGAGAGTCGAGCGCTCAGAGTCGAGAGACTTCAGAACAATAAACGGAGACCCTGACTCTCAACTCTCGACTCTCCGCTCTCAACGGAAGTTATTTGCCGAGACGGACATCGATGTAGGCCTTCGCCTTGATCTCCGCAAAGTACGCCTTCATCCGTTGCCGGAGCTTCTCGGCGAGGAGGCGTTGACGCATCTGCTCCCGGACCCTGGCAATCGGGACATCGCCGATCGTCCGCTCCTCCACCTTGATGATATTGAGTCCCGCACCGGTTTCGACCACCTCGCTGATGCTTCCCGGCTTCAGCGAAAAGGCGACCGACTCCAGCGCAGGGTCCAGTTCTCCCTTACGGATTACCCCCAGATCCCCCCCCTCCTGCGCCGCCGCACCGTCGGAATACTGCGCAGCGACTTGTGCGAAGTCGGCCCCGTCCTTGAGCTGCTCCAGCGCCTCCGCTGCGCGGGTCCGCGCCTGGGCGCGGTCGGCCGGGGAGGCTTGCCGGGGGAGGCGAACCAGAATATGGCGGATGCGGACGGAAGGGGCCTGTTGGAATTCATCCGTGTGGGCCTCGTAATACCGAGTCACCTCTTCCTCAGACACGAGGACGCTGGTCCGCACCTTCTTGATCAGGAGCCGGTCCACCACCAGCTGCTCCCAGACCTTGGTCCTGAACTCCCGCAGGGTGAGATTTTCCTGGGCGAGGGCGGCGGCGAACTCGACGTCGCTACTGAGTCCGTTCTGCCGCTTGATCTTTTCGAGGGTCGCCGTCACCTCGGCCCGATTCACGGTCACTTTCTCCTTCTTCGCCTCCTGGAGCTGCAAGCGCCGAAGGATCAGGGCATCGAGGATCTGCCGCTCGGTAATCTCCATTTGGCTCGCCCGGGCGTCCCCCGTGAGCTCCTCCCGGATCCGCTGTATCAGGGGTTTCTCCTCCTTTTGGAGCTCGCTCAGGGTAATCACCTCGTCGTTCACCACGGCAACCACCTTATCGATGAGGACGGGTTGCCCGGCCGCCGCGGCCCGCACCGAGATGAGGAGCGCCAGGAGCACAGGTGTTCGGTGCCGGCCCATCACGTCTCCCCCGCCGCCCCGACGGACTCTCCGCGGGGCTCCAGCATCTGGTCAAGCAGGGCCTGGAGCCTGGCAATCCGCTCGAGCGCCGAGGCCCCATCACACCGAAGCTCTAGGGCATCCTCCTGCACATACCGGAGCGCACCCCCCATCGCTTGAAGGAGGCCGACGACCCGCTCTGGCGAGACGGGGGGGGCTGGCCCAAAGGCAATCCGCACGCCGGGGGAGCGGGCGTCGATCTCCCTGATCCGGAGCATCCGGGCCCGCGCCTTCAGGTCGACGGCGCGCAACAGATGCTCAACCGGCAGGGGGGGAGGGCCAAACCGGTCCCGGAGCTCGCCGGCGAATTCCGCGCGCTCTGCTGCGGAGGTGGCCGCCGCGAGCCGCCGGTACAGGGTAAGGCGGACCGCGGCATCCGACACGTATGCCTCGGGGATGTACGCCTCGAGGGGGAGACGGAGCACCGGGTCCACTTCCACTCCACGATCCGCTCCCTTCAGCTCCTGGACCGTCTCTTGGATCAGTTGACAGTACAGGTCAAACCCCACGGCGTTAATGTGCCCATGCTGCTCGACCCCCAGCAGATTGCCCGCGCCCCGGATCTCCAGATCCCTGGCCGCAATTTTGAAGCCGGACCCCAGTTCGGTCAGTTCGGCGACGACCTGGAGGCGCCTTCGGGCACTGTCACTGAGGGCCTCCTCCCGAGGGACGAGGAGGAAGGCATGCGCCCGGAACCGGTCGCGGCCGACCCGACCCCGCAGCTGATAGAGCTGGGCGAGCCCGAATCGATCCGCGCGATTGATGATGATCGTATTGGCGGTCGGGATATCGAGGCCCGACTCGATGATGGCGGTACAGCAGAGCAGTTGATACCGCTTGGCGTAAAAGTCGCACATGACGCGTTCCAGCGCCTCCTCCCTCATCTGCCCGTGGGCCACGGCGATCCGCACGTGCGGCAGGAGGCGTTTGAGAAACCGCGCCATGGCGTGGATGCTCTCGACGCGGTTGTGCACGAAGAAGACCTGGCCGCCCCGGCCGATCTCTTCCTCGACCGCCTGCCGGATCACTTCGGGATCGAAGCGGGTGACAAAGGTGCGGATACTCAACCGATCTTCGGGTGGGGTCTCGATGGTGGACACATCCCGCACCCCCAACATCGCCATATGGAGGGTCCGGGGGATGGGGGTGGCCGTCAGGGTGAGGACATCCACCTCGGTGCGAAACTGCTTCAGGCGCTCCTTGGCGGCCACGCCAAACCGTTGCTCCTCGTCCACCGCAAGGAGACCCAGATCTCGGAAGCGCACGTCCTTCTGCAGCAGCCGATGGGTACCGATGACGATGTCGACGGTTCCGTCCCGAAGCCCTCGGAGCACCTTCTGCTGCTCCCCGCGGGTCCGGAACCGGGAGAGCATCTCCACGACAATCGGAAAGGGGGCGAAGCGATCCGAGAACGACTGGAAGTGCTGGAGGGCCAAGACCGTCGTCGGGACGAGTACGGCGACCTGTGTGCCGTCCATGACCGCCTTGAACGCGGCCCGCATGGCTACCTCGGTCTTGCCGTAGCCAACATCGCCGCAGATCAGGCGGTCCATGGGCTGCGGCCGTTCCATATCCCCTTTGACCTGCTGGATGGCGGTGATCTGATGTGCCGTCTCCTCAAAGGGGAAGGCGGCCTCGAACTCTCGCTGCCAGGGGGTGTCCGGGGCGAAACCATGTCCGTCGGCCACCTGGCGAGCGGCATAGAGCTTCAGGAGCTCACGCGCCATCTCGCGAATGGAGGCGCGCACCCGCTCCTTCGCCCTGGCCCACGCGCTGGATCCCAAACGATCCAGGGGAGGTCCGCCCGCAGCGGCGTCGGCGCCGACATAGCGTTGGATGAGATGCAGCTTGTCCACCGGGACGTAGAGCTTATCGGCGCCCGCATACTCGAGCAGGAGGTAATCTCCCTCCACCTCGCCCACCATGAGCTTCTGCAGGCCGTGAAACCGGCCAAGGCCATGATCCACATGGACCACGACATCTCCCGGCTGCAAGTCTGCGAATACCGCAAAGGGCCGGGCCTCTCGGATTTTTGGCCGCCGGGCGGAGACCGCCCTGCGCGGGCCGAAGATCTCTGCCTCCGTGAGGTAGGTCTGTTTGAGGGGCGCAAAGTGAAAGCCGGCGCTGAGCCCCCCCTCCTGAATCTGGATCCGTCCGGACACGGGAGGCCCGTCGGTGACGGTCGCCCCGAGATCGTGCTCGCGCAGAACCTCCCACAGGCGCCGGGCCTGGGCCGTCCCCCGGGCGACGAGGGTGATGGCGCGGCCTTCCCGACGCCAGATCCCAAGATCGCGCGCCAGGGGCGTGAACCGCCCCTGATACGAAGGGATCTGCGTGGTCTCAAACACGCAGGGGGCAGCCTCGGGTCCTGGGGCCGGCACAAACGGGAACAGATCGATCCGGGACCGGGAGGCGAGGGTCTCGTGGATGTCCTTCCAGCGGTGGTGCGTCGCGGCAAGCGGGGGGAGCCCTTCTCCCCGATGCTGCGCGTACGCTCCGACCAGCAGGTCTCCAACCGCCTGCGCCCTGGCCGCCACCTGGTCCGGATCATCCCAGACGAGTATCGTGCCCGGCGGAAAATACTCCCACAGGGGGACCGTGTGCTGATAAAAGAAGGGCAGATACCGTTCGATCCCGGGCCCGCGCCTTCCCGCCTCGACCGCGTCCTGTAAGACGGGAGAGCCTTTTCCTCCTGTCCGTTGCCGCGCCAACCCGCGGGACTCCGGGCTCAGGAGGACCTCTGAGAGGGGGAGGATGGCTACCCCCCCCACGCGCTGCAGGGTCGCCAGCGAGCGTTGTGTCCCCACATCAAAGGTCCGGATCGATTCAATCTCATCCCCAAAGAATTCGATGCGGACCGGATGCGCAAGATCCGGAACCCCGATGTCCAGGATACCCCCCCGGCGGCTATACTCCCCCGCCTGCTCTACCTGGGGGACCGACCGATAGCCCCCCACCTCGAGGAGATCCACCACCTGCTCTGGAGGGACGATCCGGTGCGGATAGAGGTGCAGGGTGGCCGCATCCAGCGCGTCGGGGGGGAGGCGGCGACGAAAGAGGGCGTGGACCGGCACGACCAGCGCGGTGACGTCTTCGTCGCGAAGCTCACGGAGACGCCGCACCCGTTCGGCCCGGACCTCGAGCGGCGGCGAGACCGGCTGGAAGGGGGGCACGTCCGGTTCCGGAAAGAGGTGGACCCGGTCTCGGTCGAGGAAAAAGCGAAGGTCCACCGCGAGCTCTTCTGCCTCCTTGAGGGAGGGGGTCACCACCACCAGGGGTCGCGAGAGTGTCCGGGCAACTTCCGCCACCACCAGCGCCCGGGCACTGCCCCACAGGCCGTGCAGCCGAAGGCGGCCGCCGTCCTCCACGAGATCCGGAAGGCCTTCCTGAAGCCCGAGAGCCTGAAGATCAACACATCGCCCCACGCTCATCCTCCGCCACCCCGGATGCGCTGGAGCAGCTCGCTGCTTGACGCCCCTTCCACATACGGCAACGTCTGAACCCGTCCCCCCCGACCCTCGACGATCTGCCGCCCGACCACTTGATCGACCGGCCAATCTCCCCCCTTCACGAGCAGATCCGGCTCGAGCGCCCGAATCACCCGCTCGGGGTCGAGATCCTCAAAGATGAGGACAAAGTCGACCGCGGCCAGGGCGGCGACCAGCTCGGCCCGCTCGTCCTGGGACATCACGGGTCGACCCGGCCCCTTCAGCGTGTGGACCGAGGCGTCACTGTTGATGGCCACGATGAGCACATCCCCCAAGCGCTTGGCCTGATCGAGATACCGGGCGTGTCCTCGGTGGAGCAGGTCGAAGCAGCCGTTGGTGAAAACCACCTGCTTTCCCTGTCGGTGGAGACCACGTGTCAGGGCGGCAAGCTCTTCCAGCGTCTTCATTTTTTGCGCATAGCCCGGCGCCACCTCGCCTCTCCTTCGCCGTGCGCCGTTAGAGGCCTTCCCCTGGCTTACTTGGCAGGCTCCCCACCCGACGCTTCCCACTGTTCAATCACGGCGGCAGCGAGGAGGGGAAACAGGATCTCGTGGTGGCCGGTGAGCGCATAGCCCTGACCGGCTCCCGCCACCGGCCGAGAGACGACGTTCTGCGTCGGGCGGTAGTGCTG
>JBHIAH010000037.1:0-24395 GCA_046758505.1 Methylomirabilales bacterium (SeqCode)
CCTGACCCTCTCCGCACTCCCCCAAGCTGGAGGCGGCGGGGCTCCCGGTGCAGGGGCAGCAAGGCAATTCGACTCCAACCCCAATTTCGCTTGCTAGAGAAGCAGTCCGATGGGATGGTGCTTTTTGAGCATGTGAATCTGCCTGTTTGTGTAGCTTGGAGCACTTAGAGGAGGTAACAAACAAATGATGAAGAAGCTCGCAGTGGTAGCTTTAGTATCGTTCTTGTTTGGCGTAGGTTCAACCGCAGCCGTGCTAGGGCGGTACACCTACATCATCAAATCTTATACAAGCCCAGGTGGTCTAGGATATGGGGGTCGCCTAGTCACTACCAATACCATCGTTCGGATAGATCGTCTAACGCAGCAAGTGTGCCGCGAACATCGGGGTAAGTGGAAGTGCGATGGGAAGCTATGAGTGACTGGGAGACTTATTCCGGTAGTTATCAAATCTACTCGTCCCCCTGGAAATCAGGCTGTTAGACTCCGTCTCGAGAGTCACATCTAATCGGGGGTGGCTCAGGCCTTGATGTCTTGATATCTTTCGTTGAGACCTCCCATCCTATAGGAAAGAGGGATGCGGGAGGGGGAGAGAAAAGGTGTCAGGAACCTTTTCCGCTCTTGAACTCAGTGCTGCCGCCACAGGACTGGCCACGCCGCTTATTCCGGGTGTTGGGCCGGCTCTACGGAGGGTGGGCGCATGGAAAGCCGGAGAGCAAGAACAGCTCGCCAGGAGTTATGTCTCCCGGCAATAAATCACAACCTGCTTTACCGCTTATCCTAATCCCGCGTAGCCGTATGAGGAAGCTGTGTACCCCACATCGCGCATAGACATTTCTGACGAGGTACGCCGCACGCTACCATCACCTCTTTTGGCCGTTCTGGATGAGATTGAAAGGGCATACGGACGACATATCCCCTTTTTCTTGGTCCAAGACCTCGGGGTTACTGCAAGCGGGCGGGGCGATCCCCAGGGCTTTGTGGAACTGCCACCACAATCGCGCTGTAATTTGAACGTTATGGGCGAGGAGATTATGCATTTGCACAGATGGACGAGGGGATACCCAGCTATCGAGCCAAAAGCACTCGCTTATCAAGAAGGGTACGCTCATCACCTCCAAGCATTTGGAGGGCACTTTGATGAGTATGTATTTTTCCCCTTTCTGGAGAGTATTGGACTTGATCCTCGAAGCGAGTTACACGCGCGCATCGTCGAGGCCCTGGGTAGCCTGACGGGCGGGTTGCTTGATCGCCTCCAACGGGTGCACGGATCTGGAGAATTCAGCGCGGAATGGCGAGTAAAGCTTAGCCGCACTTACCTTGTGGCGGCTTTGCTGAGTGGACCGTTACCTGAAAGGGACTCACTTGTTCAACTATTCGAGGGGCAGCCGCTCCGACCATACGGGGAGTTGGGGCGACGAATCGCCTCGGAGATAGCCGGCGCGCATGAAGAAACCGGGGATCAAGTTGCGGCCCGCATGAGCACTTGTCTATTCACACACCTCAGGCTGCCCAGAGATACTGCAACGATTCGTTACCCTTTCCGATCTACCTAGAGCACACATAAAGGGTCAGGATAGCGGAGGGGATGGTTTTCGAGAATGAGAGTTGAATGCTATGCGGCGACGAGGCCGCAGGATGGGCGGACGGCAAATGAAAATGCCTTCCTGATCATCCGCGATGGAATTCCGGTCGCGGCGGTCTGCGATGGGGCCGGAGTTGCCGAGCAGGTGGCCAAGCGAGTAGTGAGGCTCTTTGAATTGTGGGTTCGCGAGGTGACCATTGGGCAGATCCTCCGAAAAATATGTATTATGTCCCCGGAACACCGGCCGGAAGTGAACGTCCGCCCCGCGTGATAGGTCCTCCATTACATTTCCAGCGGGCCACCCAAGACCGGTTGAATAAGCGGACCGATCCCTAATCCTTCAAGATTTGCCCATGAGTGTTGGCCTTTGATCCTTAAGAAAAGCGAGGTGAACCCTCGGCATGCTGATTCAAGATGTGGTCATTCACACAAATGAAGGGATTCAGGGGGGAGGAATTATCCTGCCCTCCAGACCTCCCATACAAGGGCGGTTTGAACTCACGGACGACTTGTGGATCGGTCCCCTGGAAGACGATGTTGCGGAGAGGGTACTCGACTGCTGCGAACCGCCGGGTTGCTGGGTTAGGAAACCACCCAGACCATTCCACCAGCTTTACACTTACGTGCGAGAACCTGTGCCCCCGGAAGAAAAGTACAAGTGGGATGCCGACCGCCGCTTACTAACTTGCGTCGCGTTATCCCGACTTGTACATCCGACCTTGGTCTCGTTCCGGTATGCAGCACAGATTATCTACAATTCCGACGGAACCATGAGGGAAGTCGTTCCCGGTCCAGTGCAAGGTCATGGTGCTGATGCATGGCCGCCTAACGAGGACGACCGCGACTGGCTCAACGATACTGACCTTGAGGTTCTGAAACAGCTACTTCGCGAGTTGCCAACAGCAATTCTTCCACCGCGTGTCTGGCGCGCTTTCTGGTACCACGAGTTCGCGGCCAGAACGCAATACGCCGACGTCAGGTGTACCCTTATCACCACAGCTGTCGAAGCACTGGTGCACACGGATCGGCAAAGTTCAACGCGTCAGTTCACTGAACGAGTCCCCGGAATAGCAGCCGACGTAGGAGTGGTCAATTTCAGCAGGGATGATGCTGAGACAGCTTATGATTTGCGATCGCGGTTATCACATGGGCAAGGTCTTGAAACCTTTACAGCTGGCGACCGCCAGATATATGAGCGGATGGAAACTATTCTTCGAGCGGCCGTCATACGTGCCATTCGTGACACAGGGTTTGCCCAGGTCTTTGCAACAGAGCAGGCTATTAGGAATCGCTGGCCATTGGGGCAATAACCGACTGGCATGCCTAATGGTACCATCCTTGCTGCGGAATTAGAGTCGTAACCCTTACTCCGAGGTGTGAGGGATCAAGTCCCTTGCCCCACCCTTGACAAGCTCAGTCCCACGTACGAGGAGCGCGATTCAGGAACATGCGGAGCGACCCCATTAAGGAAAAACTGGAGCGGACCGTCGCGAGTGAGTTCTTACCGCTCTACAACCTGGCGAAGGGTAGTAATTTCAGAATTCTCCGAGCAGGCGTACCACCGGAGGGAGGTTGGCCAATGCCTTGCTAAAGCTGCCCTGGCGGTTTACTTTGCCCTCTACAACTTTGTGTGGATTCACCAAACGCTAAGGGTGACTCGGGCGATGGCAGCCGGGATCACGGATATGGTGTGGAACCTGGAGGAGTTATTATGAATTTTCTTAAAAGACTATGGTGGACGTGGGGTGTTATCTCTATGATCGCCCTTATTGAAACTGTAGTGACGTACCAGTCTTCTTGGGGAGATAGCTTGTTGGATCGATTTGGAGGGTTTTTTCTCGTTACCGCTGTCGCCTATATCTGTGGCGCAGCTTCGCGAGACTTTTGGTGGAAGTCGTCCTCAAATTAGGGCATGACCCGACGCCACCGTGTAGTGCTTGTTCGTATTGAACGCGATATACTGCATGGTGGGTTCGTTGGGGGTCTGACGTTGGTATTTGATATTTGCACGCGGTAGAGGTTTGCGCGTCCGACCTGGTGACGACACCTGGCCCCTTCTCTCTCTTTCTCCGCTCTTCTGGCAAGCGCGCGCTCTGAAGGGATGGGCCTGGTGGAGGTAAGGGCAGCGACGATGCGATTTGTTATTGACACCAATCAAGCATCATTGCTGCCCAGTAAGCGAGCCTTGGCAGTATCCCTTTCGCCGTACGTGCTATCCGAGATTCTCCTGCGAGGGGACCCAAGTCCGACTCTAGAGCTTCTTCGTACCTTCGACATCCGCCTTGGCCTGGAGACATCGGACGTCATGGTTCAACTTGCCCAGTTATCACCGCAAGAAATAATGACGTTTGAACCCTTTCCCGTGCCGGCACAAAGCTTTCGGCAAGACTACGAAGCAATCCGGAAGGCGATTGATGCCCCTAGGCCAGCACACATTCACCGGGCTCGCTATATCAAGGATAGGCACCTCAGGCACTGTAAATCATTAGTAGAGAGTGCAAGAATATTTCGGAGGCACCTCCGCGAACGTGGGATGGCGAATCACAAGTTCTCAACCTTTGAGCAAGCATTGTCTGAGCTAGCCTCAACTCCCGACTCCTTCCTCAGAAGCGTAATAATTGGCAGTATCACACATGACGGCAGGCGCACCACAAAGGCACAACCCGCTGAGCTCGTGGATGGGTGTATATCAAACCAATATGTCGGGGGGCTGTTTCGTGCGCAACTCGCTTACCACATATGTATTTCCCGTTTGTGGAAGGAAGAAAGCCTCAACTTCGATCCATCCCCAACACGGGACGACATGACGGACATCACCCTGCCGCTCTACGCTGCAGACGGCGACATCATCGTTACTGGCGACACGAAGCTAACCCTTCTAGTGTCTCTCATCGAACCAGAAGGCAAGGTCAAAGCCTGCAAAGCAAGTGAAATAGTGTAGAGGCGATTGGCCTGAGGTCGCTGCCCATCTACTTCAAGGGCGATTCCTACATCCCTAGCCTGACGGACCTTACCGCTTTCGGAACTGGTAGACGATTTCGCCGGGACGCACCAGCCCCAGATCCTGGCGGGCGATCTCCTCGGATCGGGAGGGATACCGGCGCATCGCCTCGACCTCGTGCCGGAGCAGCGCGTTCTCGTGCGTGAGGCCTTCGATCTCCTGCTCGAGGTGCGCCTTGGTGCGTTCCATGTGGTACAGTCGGAGCAGGCCCCGATCCCCGAACAGAGACAGGAGGAGCAAGAGGCCCAGGAAACCGAGGAGGAGCATGAGGCCAGGCCGCGGCGGTTTCGTGTGCACCTGCGTCGGATCCTGTTCGGGCATCACCGTCCTCTCAAGGAGCGAAAGGCCTCGACCCCCGGAAAGCGGGCTGCCGCCCCCAGCGCCTCTTCGATGCGAAGGAGCTGATTGTATTTGGCCGTCCGGTCCGTCCGTGACGCAGAGCCGGTCTTGATCTGTCCGGCGTTGACCGCCACGGCGAGATCCGCGATGGTGACATCCTCGGTCTCCCCGGAGCGATGGGAGATGATGGTGGCGTACCCCGCCTGCGTCGCCACGGCGATGGTATCGAGGGTCTCGGTCAGCGTGCCGATCTGGTTCACCTTGATCAAGATGGCGTTTGCAATACCCTGGGCGATCCCCTGGCGGAGGATCGCGGCGTTGGTCACGAAGACGTCATCCCCGATCAGTTGGACCGTATCCCCCAGGGCCGCGGTGAGCAGTTTCCATCCCTCCCAGTCCCCCTCGGCCATGCCGTCCTCGATGGAGACGATGGGGTACTGCGTGGCCCACCGGGTGTACAAGTCCACTATCTCTTCCCGGCCCAGTGCCTTTGCGGCCCCCGCGGCGAGGCGATACCGCTCGCCCTCGTAGAACTCGCTCGCCGCCGGATCGAGGGCCAACAAGACGTCGCGGCCCGGAGTGTAGCCAGCCTGGGTGACCGCCTCGAGAATCACCTCGACCGCCTCTTCGTTCGACCGGAGATCCGGGGCAAAGCCCCCCTCGTCCCCGACGGCAGTGTTGTAGCCCCGCTTTTTCAGCGCGTCTCGCAGGCTGTGGAAGACCTCTGCGCCGATCCGGAGCGCCTCGGCGAACCGCGCACCCCCGACCGGGACGATCATGAATTCCTGAAAGTCGACGTTGTTGTCGGCATGCTTGCCCCCGTTGAGGATGTTCATGAGGGGGACGGGGAGGTCTCGGGCGGCCGCCCCCCCGAGATACCGGTAGAGCGGCAGGCCCGCCTCGTCTGCTGCGGCCTTGGCCACGGCCAGGGAGACCCCCAGGAGGGCGTTCGCCCCGAGCTTCCCCTTGCTGGGGGTGCCGTCCAGCCGACACAGGGTCTGGTCCACGAGGCTCTGGTCGAGCGCCTCCAACCCCACGACCGCTTGGGCGATGAGGGTGTTGACATGCTCGATCGCCTTATGGACCCCCTTGCCTCGGTACCGCTTGGGGTCGCCGTCCCGCAGCTCGAGCGCCTCACGCTCGCCGGTGGACGCTCCCGAGGGGATCGCTGCCCGGCCAAAGGCCCCGCTCTCCAGGCTCACCTCGACCTCGACGGTTGGATTCCCCCGGGAATCGAGGACCTCGCGTGCATGGATGAGACTGATCTGGCTCATGGAATCTGTCGCCCCTGCACGACCCCCCGCACGGCGCTCGGTCCCCTGACCGGGTGGTGGGGGGTGCCACCCCGGCTCCGGGCCCGTGCAATCAGTCGTATACCAGCCTGTGGCCGGCCTCGACGAGCCGCTCCAGGTCTCGAGGATTGCGCGCTTCGACGTACAGCCGAACCACCGGCTCGGTCCCGGAGGGACGGATGAGGACCCAGCTGCCGTCCTCGAGCAGCAGCTTGGTTCCGTCCATGCGCTGGACCGCCCTAATCTTTTGCCCCATCAAATCGGGGGGCGGTGCCTCGAGCGTCTGGAGCAGGCGTGCTCGTTTCTCTGGCTGCAGGTCCAGATCGATCCGCCGGGAGAGGAGCGTCCCGACCTCGGCGTACAGCTCCTCCAAGAGCGCACCGAGGGATGCCCGTCCCCGGCTCGCCACCATTTCGGTCACGAGGAGACAGGCGAGGATGCCATCCTTCTCCGGCACGTGACCCCGAATGGAGAGCCCGGCACTCTCTTCGCCGGCCAGGAGGACCTTCCCCTCATGGATGAGCTCCCCGAGATACTTGAACCCCACGGGCGTCTCATGCAGGGGAACGTGGGAGCGCCGGGCGACCGCATCCAACAGATGCGTGGTGGCCACCGAGCGCGCGACCCCCCCGGGAGAGGGCCGCGTGGCGAGGAGGTGCTTGAAGAGCAGCGCGAGAACCTGGTTGGCGCTGATGACTGTGCCGTCGCTGTCCACGATGCCAAAGCGGTCTGCGTCCCCGTCGGTGGCGACTCCCAGGTGGGCCTTCCGCGTGCGCACCCGCTCTCCCAGTTCCCGGAGCCGCGGCGGGGCCGGATCCGGAGGCGCCCCGCCGAAGAGCGGGTCCCGCCAGTCGTGGAGCACCTCCACCTCGCACCCGGCCTCCCGGCAGGCCTCGTCCAGGTATCCCCGGCCGGTGCCGAAGAGCGGGTCCACCACCACCCTGAGCCCCGTGCGGCGGATGGCCTCGTAGTCCACGAGGCCCTGGAGGCGCGTGAGATATGGACCGGAAGGATCGATCATCGTGAGGAGTCCCGCCTTCTCTGCCGCCCCAGTCTCCAACATTGCGACCTGGGGGTGTGCCCATCGCTCGTTCGCCCGAGCCTCGATCGCGCGGGTGACTTCGGGCAGGGCCGGGCCACCGGTCGCCATGGAGAATTTGATGCCGCTCCATTCCGGCGGGTTGTGGCTGGCCGTGATGTTGATGGCACCGCTCGCCTGCCGGCGCACGACTTCGTAGGCGATGACGGGCGTGGGCGTGTCCCGCTCGCAGAGGAATGCCCGGATCCCGTTTGCCGCGAGAACCTGGGCTGCCTCCTGGGCGAAGCGTTCCGCGAGAAAGCGCGTATCGTAGCCGACCACGATTCCCCGCTCTGCCACTCCGGCGGCCTTGAGGTGATCGATGATGCCCTGGACCACGACCCTCGCCCGGGGGAAGGTGACGTCATCGGCGATGATCCCCCGCCAGCCTGAGGTCCCAAAGTGAATCCGCGTCATGGCCTCCTCACGATGGGTGGACGAACCGCCGGCAGTATAGGAACTGTTCCTGGACAGTGTCAAGGTGAATCGGGGCGCGGGAGGCCTGTTCGCAGGACTGAAGCAGCCGCAGCCGGGCGCGGACCGGCCCGCTCTGCAGGGCGGAATCTGCCGTGGAACGGCGCGAACGATCGTAGGGTCACCATGGAAATTTCTTGCGAGAAGCTCCAGATTTCATTATACTTACGCCGTCTCTGTGGTCACGAGGGATGCAGGGGGCCGGGAGTGGCCGACGAAAAGATCTTGGTCGTGGATCGTGAGCAGGCTGCCCGCAGGCGACTGGTGAAACTGCTCCACGAGCACGGGTTTCAGTCTGCGGAGGCCTCGAGCGGCAAGGAGGCCCTCGAGAAGCTCCAGGACGAGGACTACGCGGTCATCCTCCTTGACCTCGAGGTGCGGGGACTGAGCGCGGGAGAAACCGTGGAGCAGATCCTCGGCCGCAAGCCGGAACAGTGCATCATCATCGTGGCGCCTTCGAGTGGGGTTGCCTCCGCTCTGCTGACCAAAGGTGCGTATAGTGTGCTGCCGAAGCCGGTTCAACCGGCCGAACTTGCGATCGGCCTGCGGAATGGGGTGGAGCGGTATCACCTGCACCGGGCGAATGTCCTCCTCCGTCAGGAGACCCTTCAGGACGACCTGACGGGCGTCCTCAATCGCCGGTACCTGGACCGGTATCTGGATGAGGAGATCGAGCGGGCCCGACGGTACAAGCACTCCTTCTCCGTCCTGTTCTTCGACCTCGATCACCTGAAGCACATCAACGATCAGTACGGACATCTGTCGGGGAGCCGGGTGCTGGTGGAGTTGGTGGGGGTGATCAAGACGAAGCTGCGACGGACGGACAAGATCTTCCGGTTCGGAGGGGATGAATTTTCGGTGACCCTGCCCGAGACCGATCAGCGAGGGGCGGTGGAAACGGCCCACCGCCTTCGCCAGGCGATCCGGGCCCATCGGTTCCAGCCTGCGGAGGGGGCCGAGGCCTCTTTGACCGCCAGCTTCGGGGTGGCCACGTATCCCGAGGACGGGGCGACCGGGGAAGAGCTGTTGCGCCACGCTGACGAGGCGATGTATCTGATCAAGATGGGGACGCGGGACGCCGTCGGGGTCAAGGAAAGAGCATGAAGCGCCTGAGTATCCTGGGCTCGACGGGCTCGATCGGCATGCAGACCCTGGAAGTGGTCCGGGCCCACCCCGAGGCTTTTCGGGTGGTGGCCATCGCGGCCGGGCGACGGCTCGACCTGGTCGCCGACCAGGTCCGGGAGTTTCAGCCCCGTCTGGTTTCGGTGGGGAGCCGAGCAGGGGCGCAGGAACTCACGGAGAGGCTCCGCGGCCTCCCGGTCAAGATCTGCTCTGGCGAGGACGGCTTGACTGAGGTTTCGGCTTACGCCGAGGCTGACCTGACCGTGCTGGCGGTCGTGGGGGCGACGGGGCTCAGGCCTGCCCTCGCGGCGATCCGGGCCGGCAAGGATGTGGCGTTGGCCACCAAGGAGGCCCTGGTCATGGCCGGGGCACTCCTCACCGCTGAGGCGGCCAGCCGCGGGGTCAGGCTCCTCCCGGTGGACAGTGAACACTCGGCCATCTTCCAGTGTCTCGAGGGAGGTGGCCGGGCGGCGCTCAGGCGGATC
Organism: Methylomirabilales bacterium (SeqCode); assembly: GCA_046758505.1. GTDB lineage: Bacteria > Methylomirabilota > Methylomirabilia > Methylomirabilales > CSP1-5 > CSP1-5. The sequence goes on from JBHIAH010000037.1 coordinate 9,374, forward strand.
ATCCTGACCGCCTCCGGGGGGTCCCTGCGGCGGGTTCCCAAGGAACGACTGGCCGCGGTCACCCCCGAGGAGGCCTTGAACCATCCCGTTTGGAACATGGGGAAAAAGATCACCATCGACTCGGCGACCTTGATGAATAAGGGGCTCGAGGTGATCGAGGCCCGGTGGCTGTTCGATATCGGGGTGAAGGACATCAATGTCATCGTCCACCCCCAGTCCATCGTCCACTCCCTCATCGAGTACGTGGATGGGTCGGTCCTCGCCCAGCTCGCCCCTCCCGATATGCGGCTTCCCATCCTCTATGCCCTCAGCTACCCGGCCCGCTTGGAAAACCCGTTCCCCACGTTAGACCTTGTGGAGGTGGCCTCGCTCACCTTTGAGCCGATCGATCGCGAGCGGTTCCCGTGTCTCGCCTATGCCTACGAGGCGGTAGAGATGGGGGGAACGGCGCCGGCGGTCCTCAACGCGGCAAATGAAGTGGCCGTGGAGCTGTTCCTCGGTCGGGAGATCACCTTTGGGCAGATCCCCGGGGTGATCGAGGCTGGACTGCGAAGCCATCGGCCGGGCGACGGGGGCAGCCTGGCGGAAATCCTGGCGGCAGACCGCGACGTGCGGGAGCAGCTGTCCCGCACTTACTCGGGGGGGGTGAGGCGGGTCTCGTGACGATGGCCACCGTACTCTTTTTTATCATCATCCTGGGCGTGCTCATCTTCGTCCACGAGCTGGGGCACTTCGTAGTCGCCAAGCGGGTGGGCGTCGGGGTGCTCAAGTTCTCTCTCGGTTTCGGGCGTCGGCTCTTCGGCTTCAGCAAGGGGGGGACCGAGTATCTGGTCTCCGCCATCCCACTGGGGGGCTATGTCAAGATGGTCGGGGAGGACCCGCGGGAGGTCGTGGTGGACGACACCGGCCAGGCCTTCGACGGCACCGGGCAACCCCTGGACCTCGAAAAGTCCTTTGCCCACAAGTCGGTGTGGGCCCGGATTGCCATCGTGCTGGCCGGGCCCGGATCGAATTTCCTGTTGGCCCTGGTGCTCTTCTGGGGGGTCTTTGCCGTGGTGGGCCGTCCGGTCTTCCCGCCGGTGGCCGGAAAACCGGACCCAGACTCTGCGGCCGCCGCTGCGGGCCTTCGACCGGGAGACCGGATCGTCGCGGCGGCGGGTACGCCCGTGAGATCGTGGGAGGGGGTGGAGGCGGCGGTCCAGGCCTCGAGCGGCACGGGCGTCAGGTTCAGCATTGAGCGGGATGGGGTCCGCCGGGAGGTCACGGTCACCCCGCGCCGGAAGACGGTCACCGATCTCTTTGGTGATCAGCGGGACGTATGGGCGATCGGGGTCGGGCCCTTTGTCTCGACCACCGTGGGCCGGGTGATGGAGGGATTCCCCGCAGCGGAGGGGGGGATCAGGATTGGCGATCGCATCGTCGCGGTCGACGGAGAGCCGGTCGAAACCTGGGAGGAGCTGGCCCGCCGGATTCACACCCGGGCTGGGCAGCAGGTGGCCCTCACGGTCGAGCGGCGGGGGGACCGCTTTCAGCTTACCCTCACCCCGAAGGCTTCGACCCAACAGGACGTTGCCGGCCGGACGGTGACGGTGGGGCTCATCGGCATCAGCCCTGCGGAGGGGTTCGTGTACCAGCGGGTCGACCCGCTGACGGCCCTGGTTGACGCGACGGACCGGACCGCGAGCACGAGCGTGAAGATCCTCTGGGTGCTGGTGAAGATGGTGCAGGGGGCGGTTTCCCCGCGGACGATCGGGGGTCCGATCCTCATGGCCCAGATGACCGGCGAGCAGGTCCGGCAGGGGCTGTTGAACCTGATCTTCTTCACCGCGCTCCTGTCGATCAACCTGGGGGTGTTGAATCTCCTTCCCATTCCCATTTTGGACGGCGGGCATCTCTTGTTTTTCTCCATCGAGCTGCTCCGCGGCAAGCCGGTGAGTGTCAAGCGGCGGGAGATGGCTCAGCGGGTGGGGCTGGTCCTCCTGGTGGCGTTGATGGTCTTTGCCTTTTATAATGACATCTTTCGATTGCTCGGACACCCATGATATAATCTATAGTTCATTGTTCATGGATGAGGGACCAAAGCTTAGGGGGTCATAGCACGATAGCTGTTGAGTGACTTCGACCACCGATCACCGACGACCGACGACAGAAAACGCTCCTAATCCCTTACGGTCATCGGATAACGGTCATCGGTTGGCAGGAGGCTGATACATGATTGAGCGGCGGAAGACGCGGCAGATCCAGGTAGGATCCGTCAACATCGGGGGGGAGGCGCCGGTCGCGGTCCAGTCCATGACCAAGACCGATACCCGCAACGTCGAGGCGACCGTCGATCAGATCTGGGCCCTCGAGGCGGCGGGGTGTGAGGTGGTCCGGGTGGCGGCCCCGGACGAGGAGGCGGCGGCGGTCCTGAAAGCAATTCGTTCCCAGATCCGCATTCCTCTCATTGCTGACATCCACTTCAATTACCGGCTGGCCCTGAGGGCGCTGGAGCAGGGGGTGGATGGTCTGCGCCTCAATCCGGGCAACATCGGCGCGCGGTGGAAAGTGGAAGAGGTGGTCCGGGCTGCCCGGGACCGCACGGTCCCCATCCGCATCGGGGTCAACGCCGGCTCGTTGGAAAAGGAGCTCATGGCGAAATATGGGGGACCCACACCCGAGGCCATGGTGGAGAGCGCGCTCAAGCATATCCAGATCCTGGAGGACCTCGATTATCCCGAGATCAAGGTGTCGCTCAAGGCCTCGCACCCTCCCATGATGATCGCTGCGTACCGTCTGCTGGCCGGAAAGGTGGACTACCCGTTTCACCTGGGGGTGACCGAGGCCGGGACGGCTTTTCCGGGCACGGTGAAATCCGCGGTCGGCATGGGTGCCCTCCTGGCTGAGGGCATTGGTGATACCATCCGCGTCTCGCTTACCGAGGATTGCGTCGAGGAGATCAAGGTCGGCTTTGAGATCCTGAAGGCGCTGGAGCTGCGGGAGCGGGGGCTGAACATCATCGCCTGCCCCTCCTGCGGGCGGGTCGAGATCGACCTTATGGGGCTGACCAAGGAGGTGGAGCAGCGGTTGGCGGCCCTGGGTCTGAAGAAGTCGATGAACGTGGCGGTGATGGGCTGCGCCGTGAACGGCCCGGGCGAGGCACGGGGGGCGGATATCGGGATCGCGGGAGGCAACGGCGTCGGTATCCTCATCAAGAAGGGGCAGATCATCCGCAAGGTGAAGGAGGCGGAGCTGGCCGACGCCCTCGTGGAGGAACTCCAGAAGATGGCGGAATCCGGCGAGGCGGAAGACGCGTCCCCGGGTGCCGAGAACCTGCTCACCATCCTTCCCAAGGAGTGAGTCCCGGCCTTTTCCTCACCATATCATGCGCTGGAGCAACCTCCTCATCCCCACGCTGAAAGAGGATCCCGCCGAGGCCGAGGCGGTGAGCCACAAGCTCATGATCCGGAGCGGGCTGGTCCGCCAGCTGGCCGCCGGGATCTATTGCTACCTGCCGCTCGGGCACCGAATCCTGGACAAGATCAACGCCATCATCCGGGCAGAGATGAACCGCATCGGGGGGCAGGAGGTGACCCTGCCGGCGCTCCACCCCGCCGAGCTCTGGCAGCAGACCGGCCGGTGGGCCGACATCGGCGAGGAGATGTTCCGGTTGAAGGATCGGGGAAAACGGGACATGTGCCTGGGGATGACCCACGAGGAAGTCATCGCTTGGCTGGCCGCAAAGGAGATTCGGTCCTACCGGGAGCTTCCCCAGATCTGGTACCAGATTCAGGTGAAGTTCCGGGATGAGGCTCGGCCCAAGAGCGGCGTGCTCCGGACCCGGGAATTCGTCATGAAAGACTCCTATAGCCTGGACGCGGATGAGGAGGGGCTGCAGCAGAGTTACGAGCGGCACAAGGAGGCCTACGGTCGCATTCTTGGACGGTGCGGGCTCACCTGGTACGTGGTGGAGTCCGACCCGGGCATGATGGGCGGAGGTGGATCGCACGAGTTCATGGCCCCGAGCCCTGCGGGGGAGGATGAGGTGGCCCTGTGCGCATCCTGCGGCTATGCGGCGAATGTCGAACTGGCAACGTCGCATCCCGCTCCGCCCCCTTTCCCCGCTTGGTCCTCGTTGGAGGAAGTCCCCACCCCGGCGGCGAGGAGCATCGAGGAAGTTTCAACCTTTCTCCAGATCGATCCACGGCTTACCCTGAAGAGCCTCCTGGTCATGACGGGGGAGGGACCCCTCCTCTGCCTCCTCCGGGGAGATCAGCAGCTCCACGAGCGGAAAGTCGAGCGTCTCGTCGGCCCCTTCCGGCCGGCCCATCGCGACGAGGTGAAAGAGGTCGTCGGGGTGGAGGCAGGATTCTTGGGACCGGTGAATCTCGCGATACCCCTGCTGGCCGATGAGGCCGTTGCGGAAGGGGTCTATGTCGCCGGGGCCAATCGGGAGGGCACCCACCTGCGGGGCGTGGTCCCGGGCACGCACTTCAACGCGCGGTACGCGGATATTCACCGCGTGCAACCGGGAGATGCCTGCGGGCGGTGTGGGGGCCCGGTTACCGTGGAGCGCGTGATCGAGGTCGGAAACATCTTCAAGCTGGGGACTCGGTATTCCACGCCGCTCAAGGCGGTCTACCTGGATGAGAAGGGACAGGAACGCCCCATTGTCATGGGGAGCTACGGGATCGGCCCGGCGCGGATCGCGGCCGCCGCCATTGAACAGCACCACGATCGGGATGGGACGATGTGGCCTCTCAGCATTGCGCCGTTCCAGGTTCACCTCCTCACGGTGAATGTCAAGGACGCGGCGATGCGAGGCCTGGGTGAGCAGCTTTACCGCGATCTTGAGGGGGCGGGGGTGGAGGTCCTCTATGACGACCGGGACGATCGACCGGGAGTCAAATTCAAGGATGCCGACCTCATGGGGCTGCCGTTTCGGGTGACGGTGGGGAGTCGGGCGATTCGGGAGGGGGAGGTGGAGGTCCGCAATCGCCGGACCAGAGAAGACTCGTGTGTGCCGGTCGCGGAGGCCCTGCCCCGCATTCAGGCGCTGGTCACCGGCGGGGAGGGGAGCTCGGACGCGTGAGAAGAACGGCGATCAGCGAAAAGCGTGCAGCGAGAAGGCTGGAACGCGAGAATGCTAGAATGCTCCGAGCCTTTTCGGCCTTCCAGCTTCCCAGCATCCCAGCATGCCAGCTTACGAGCCTGCTAGCCTTCCAGCATTCCAGCAATTGAGTGCGGACAGCCGCCAGCTGACAGGGATACGGGGTGGCGGGGAGGCGGGACGGATGGGCTATTCGTCGGCGGTTCCGTTGTCGGCCTTGGGTGGCCGCTCGGCGCCGTTCGTGCCGGAGGAGCCATCGGTCCTTTTGTGCTCCCGTTCCTGGGCCCTCTTTCGCTCCGGGTTTGCGTAGTCGGTCACGTACCAGCCCGTCCCCTTGAAGACCAGGGCAGGGGGGGACAGGACCCGGTGGACGGATCCGGAGCACACCACGCACGACGCGATGGGATCGTCGGAGAACTTCTGAATCACCTCAAAGGTGTGGCCACACACCTCGCATTGGTACTCGTAAATCGGCACGGACCACGTCCTCCATCTGGACCGGCTTTGAAAAACCCAAATAAAAATTTTAGTCCCTTCTTCCAAACTTGTCAACTTTTTTCCCCCCTCAGGGACCCATGACTCGCGAGTATCCACCTCGTCCCGTTGTGGCCGTCGGCGCCATCGTCGTGAAGGCGGGCAAGGTGTTACTCGTCCGTCGGGGGACGGAACCAAGTCGGGGCCGCTGGAGCCTGCCCGGAGGAGCGGTCGACCTGGGGGAAGGGCTGTGGGAGGCGGTCGTGCGCGAAGTCAGGGAGGAGTGTGGGATCGATGTGACGGTGAAGGGGGTCGTGGAGGTGCTCGACCGGATCCATGCCGACCGCGATGGTCGGATCCGGTATCACTATGTGATCGTCGACTTCCTGGCGTCGTGGCGTCGGGGGCGGCTGAAGGCCGCCTCGGATATTTCGGAGGCCGCGTGGGTCGATCCTGACGCGTTGGAGGATCTCCCCTTGACCGAGGGCTTAGCTGCTGTGGTGCAGAAGGCCCTCGGCGTGACTCGTCGCGTGCGCCGGCCGCGCAGAAGAAATTGACGTCCCCCCGCTCCCGTGGTAGAGTAACAGCAGGTTTTCTGGAGCCTTGCTGGAAGGCCCAGAGCGTCTTGGTCATGCACATCCGGCTGAACGGCAAAGATTACACGCTGAGCGAAGGGATCACGGTTGCGCAACTGTTGGATGAGCTGAAGGTTCGCCCCGAGCGTGTGGCGGTCCTGGTCAACCAGGGGATCGTGAAGAAGCCCTCGTATGCCACCACGACACTCCGGGAAGGGGACGCGGTCGAGGTGCTCACCGTCATGGCCGGCGGGGCATGGAGGAGATCCGATGATGGAGTATAAGGACGAGCCGCTGCGGTTTGGGGGGAAGGAGTTTCGGTCTCGCCTCATCGTCGGGAGTAGCAAGTATCCGGACCCCGCCACGATGCAAAAGGCCTGGGAGGCCTCGGGTGCAGACGTGATCACCGTGGCCATCCGGCGGATGAACCTGGCGACCGGTGGATCCCTTCTGGAGTACGTTGATCATAGCCGGTACACGCTCCTCCCCAACACGGCGGGCTGTTACAGTAGCGAGGAGGCAATCAAGACGGCGTTCATTGCCCGCGAGATGGGGCTGTCCGACATGATCAAGCTGGAGGTGATCGGGGACGAGAAGACGCTCTTCCCCGATACGGCGGCCTTGATCGAGGCGACGAAGGCGTTGACCAAGGAGGGCTTCATCGTCCTGCCGTATACCAATGATGACCCGATCGTCGCGAAGAAGCTTGAGGACGTGGGCGCAGCCGCCGTCATGCCGCTCGGGGCCCCGATCGGCTCCGGCCTCGGCATCCGGAATCCGTACAACATCAAGATCATTCTGGAGATGGTGCGGGTGCCGGTCATCGTCGATGCCGGGGTCGGGACCGCCTCCGACGCAACGGTCGCCATGGAGCTGGGTTGTGAGGGAGTGCTGATGAACACCGGGATCGCGGCGGCGAAGGATCCGGTCGCCATGGCGATCGCGATGCGCTACGCGGTCGAGGCGGGACGGCTGGCCTGCGTGGCGGGGCGCATCCCGAAGAAGCTCTACGCGTCTGCCTCCACCTCCCTGGAAGGGATCCCCGAGCTCCTCTAAGAACGGGTTCATGGTTCAGAGTTCAGGGTTCACGGTGGATAGAGCAAAAACTCATTTGTCCATCTGCTGAGCCAATACGGCTCGCCCACCCGTTCGATGTCATCTGATGTCATCTCTTCAAGATCCCCGCGCGTGGGGACTCTATGTCATCACTGATCGGACGCAGACGGCGGGCCGGCCGCTCGAGGAGGTGATCGGCGCCGCCGTGCGGGGAGGGGCCAGGGCCTTTCAGCTGCGCGAGAAGGACCTCGAGGCCCGAGAGCTCACCGCATTAGCCGATCGCCTGCTTCGTCTCGTTCGTCCGGCCGGAGGCCTCCTCCTCATCAACGATCGGATCGACGTGGCGTTGGCCGTCGGAGCGTGCGGGGCGCATCTGAGTCGGCGCGGTTTTTCCCCGAGTGTCGCCCGTCGTCTGCTCGCCCGGGGCAAGCTTCTCGGGGTGTCGTGTCACTCCCTCGGCGAGGCAGAAGAAGCCCAAGAGGGGGGGGCCGATTACATCCTCCTGGGGCCGATCTTTTTCACTCCCTCCAAGGCATCCTACGGTCCGCCGCTCGGACTGGAGTTGCTCCGAGAGGTCCGGCCCCGGATCCGGCTTCCCATCTTTGCCATCGGTGGGATTACGGCGGCGAACCGGGAGGAGGTTCTCGGCGCCGGCGCCGACGGCGTCGCGGTCATCTCCGGGGTCATGGCGGTCCCCGATGTCTCGGCGGCAGTGCGAGCCCTGCTTCCGTAGCGGCGCAGGTGCGTGTGGCATGATGTCGGCAGGGGTGCGGTCGTTGGTACTGATAAGAAAAAAGCCGGAAGGGGTCCCTTCCGGCTTTTTGCGTTATTGTAGAGGAAGACTAATTTACGGCATCCCTCAGATCTTTGCCTGCCTTGAACCGCGGAACTCTGGCTGCCGGGATGCGGATGGCCCGTCCGGTTTGGGGGTTGCGCCCGTTGCGGGCTGCCCGCCTGGCGACTGAAAACGTGCCGAAACCGACCAGCGTGACCTTCCTTCCCTTCTTCAACGAGTCCCGAATCGACTTCAAGGTACTCTCGAGGGCGATTTCAGCGGCCTTCTTGGTCATCCCGGAGCCTTTGGCCATTCTGTCGACCAGCTCCGCCTTTGTCATTGCCTGTCACCTCCTTTCACCTGGTGAAATACAATGAAATGAGGGCGTGAAAATAGGGGTGGGAGAAGAACGGTAGGCCTATATCAAAGAACGCGAATGGGTGTCAAGGTGAAAATCGAGCCAGAGGGATGCCCGCATGGCTGCGGTGCCTCAGCGCTCTCGTTCGGTGTGAGGGTCGGGGGACGGTCGTTGGAGGCGCCTGCGCCACTCCGTGAGGCGTCGGCGGATCTCGGCCTCGTATCCCCGGTGTGTGGGCTCGTAGTAGGTCCGGCCCTTCAGCTCCGGTGGCAGGTGCTCTTGATCTACGAGAGCGTCGGGGTGGTCGTGGGCGTACCGGTATCCTTCCCCATACCCCAAGTCTTTCATGAGGGGGGTCGGGGCGTTCTGGAGGTGGAGCGGCACCGGCGCCATGGGCGCCTGCTCCACGTCCGCACGGGCCTTCGCGTAGGCGCGGTAGACCGCGTTCGACTTGGGGGCGGTGGCAAGGTAGCACGTGCACTCGGCCAAGGCCAGCTCCCCTTCCGGCGTTCCCAGAAAATGGTATGCCTCCTTGGCCGCGACCGCCACCGAGAGGGCTGCGGGATCGGCGGTGCCGATGTCCTCGGCGGCGACGCGGATGAGCCGGCGCGCGATGTACAGGGGATCTTCTCCCGCGGTGAGCATCCGGGCCAGCCAGTACAAGGCCGCGTCGGGGTCGCTGTCCCTGAGGCTCTTGTGGAGGGCGGAGATGAGGGCGTAGTGCTCGTCTCCCGCCTTGTCGTAGCGCAGGCTTCGGCGCTGGGCCGCCTCCTCCACGGTGGGGAGGGTGATTTCGAGGATTCCGTCGGGGCGCCGGGGGGCGATCTGGGCGGCCAGCTCCAAGGTATTCAGTGCGACCCGGGCGTCACCCGAGGCCAGGCGGAGGAGATGCCTGAGGCCTTCGGGATCAAGCCGTGCCTTGAGCGTCCCCAGGCCCCGCTCTGGATCCTCCAGGGCTCGCCGGATGATCTGGGCAAGGTCGGCCTCGGAGAGGGGGTGGAGGCGAAAGACCTTGGCGCGGGAGAGGAGGGGGGCGACGACTTCAAAGGAGGGATTTTCCGTGGTCGCCCCGATGAGGGTGATGACCCCTTTCTCCACGTGGGGGAGAAAGGCGTCCTGCTGCGCCTTGTTGAATCGGTGGATCTCGTCGACGAAGAGGATGGTCCGTCGGCCTTCCCGCTGCTCATGCCAGTCCGCCCGCGCGATTACCTCTCTGATCTCCCGAATGCCGGCGGTGACGGCGGAGAAGGGGACGAAGGCGGCACCGGTCCGCTCGGCGATTAGGAAGGCGAGTGTCGTCTTCCCCGAGCCGGGGGGTCCCCAGAGGATCATCGAAGGGATCTCCCCGCGGTCGAGGGCGAGGTGCAACACGCGGCCCTCCCCCAGCAGGTGCGTTTGTCCCGCGAACTCCTCCGCCGTTTTCGGCCGCATCCGATCGGCGAGGGGGGCCTTCCGGTGCCGCTCCTTTTTCTTGGGTTGCTCGAAGAGCTCCATCACGAATAACCTGCTGGGATGCTGGCAGGCTGGAATGCTGGAAGGCTTGAAGGTCGGAACGTACTGAGCCTTCTGCTTTCAGTCTCCGAGCGTCCTAGCCTCCTAGCTTTCTAGCGTTCCAGCGGCCCTAGCTGACTGCAGATGGCTGACAGCTTATCGGCCCTTAAAGACGGGTGTGCGCTTTTCCAGGAAGGCCCGGGTTCCCTCCTGGGCATCCCCCGTCGCGACCGCGATGGCGAAGAGGGTCGCCTCGTATTCGAGTCCGTCGCTCAGGGACATCTCGAGCCCGTGGGTCACGGCCTCGAGACACAGCTCGAGGACCACGGGAGCCTTTCCCGCGAGGAGCCGGGCGAGCTTCTCCGCCTCGGCCATCAGGTCGTTCGCGGGGACGATCTTGTTCACCAGGCCGATCCGGTAGGCCTCGTGGGCGTCGATCATCTCTCCCGTCAGGATCATCGCCATCGCGTGCTTGCGCCCGACCTGGCGCGGGAGGCGCTGGGTGCCGCCCCAGCAGGGATTGAAGCCGATATTGATCTCGGGCTGGCCGAACTTTGCGGTCTCGGACGCGAGGGCCAGGTGGCAGGCCTGGACGATCTCACAGCCGCCGCCCAGGGCGTACCCGTTGACTGCGGCGATCACCGGCTTGCCCAGGCGCTCGATGAGGCTGATCAGTTGCTGTCCCCCGCGGGCGAATCGGTCTCGGGCAGTCGCGGCCCCCTCCGCCAGGCCGGCCTGGATCTCGCGAATGTCCCCGCCGGCGATGAAGGCCTTCTCCCCGCTCCCGGTCAAAATCACCACCCGCACGGCGGGGTCATTGCGGGCCGTGAGAAAGGCCTGCTGCAGTTCCTGACGTGTGGCTGCGGTCAAGACGTTCAGGGCCTCCGGCCGGTTGATCGTGATGGAGGTGATGCCGTCGGCCGTCTGGACGTGCAGGTGCTCGTAAGCCATGTGTGCCTCCGTTGGCATTCAGCGCACGTCGAAGGTCTGCGAGGAGAGGACCTCGCCCGCCGGGTCCACCGCGTCCACCCTCCACGGTCCGATCCAGCTCTCCAGGATCCGTTTGCGACTCCAGGTCCGCCAGTGGGTGGCCTCGACCACCAGGGGGACCTCCGCCATTTTTCGCCCGTTGAAGTACCAAACGTGGCTGATCTCGGTGGGGCTGCTCGCTCCCTCAATCTCGGTAAAATAGTACAACACCCCCACCGACGGGGGGAAGACATTTGCGCTGTCGATCGGCTCTCGGTTGACCACGCCGGTCGTCACGACATTCCGGACCACCCGCAGCGTACTTCCCTCCGGCGCTCCCTTCTGCTCTTGGGCGATGGTCAGGATCGGAAGCGCCAACACCACCAACATGATCGCCCACATCGTCCTCCACCTGCTCATCGTCGCCTCCTTTCACGAGGTCTCCATTTCTGCCACGAGTCTCTCCACGGCCTCCACAGGGTCCGCCGCCGTGAGGATCGGGCGACCCACGACGACAAAGTCTGCCCCGGCCTCGAGGGCGTCCCGGGCCGTGGCGACGCGGCGCTGATCGTCGGTTTCGGCTGGTTGTGGGCGGATCCCGGGGGTGACGAGGAGGAAATTTGGGCCGAGCCGACGGCGGATCGCCCCGGCTTCGTGCGGCGAGGCGACCACCCCGTCGAGTCCCGCCGCCTTGGCCAGAGACGCGAGGGAGAGGACGTGTGCCTCCACCGCCCGTCCGATGCCCAGCGCCTGAAGGTCGGGCTGGGCCAGGCTGGTCAGCACGGTGACCCCGAGGAGGCGTGGGCGCTCGATCCCGAGTGCCTCGGCCCGTTCGGCCGCGGCGTCCGCCGCCGCGCGCATCATTGCCGGTCCCCCTGCCGCGTGTAGATCCAGCATGAAGACTCTCCATTCGACGGCCTGCGCCACGGCGGCGGCCACCGTCCGGGGGATGTCGTGGAACTTGAGGTCTAAAAAGACCCGTCCTCCCCACTCGTGGATCCTGGCAATCACCCGGGGGCCCTCGGCGGTGAAGAGCGCCAGTCCCACCTTGAAGAGGTGGACCTTTCCCTGCAGTCGCTTGACCATCCCCTCTGCCGCGTCGAGTGAGGGGAGATCCAGGGCGAGGATCAAGCGGTCCCGGGCAGTCATGATGTCCCTCGGCCGTCCACGGTGAGCCGCATCAGGTCCCGGGCCAGCAGGACATTCCCGGGGAAATGCTTCCGGCAGGGGGTGAGCAGGTCGTGCCCCGCGCAGGCGGGATAGAAATGGGTGAGGAGGAGCCGCTTGACGCCGGCCCGGGCTGCGATGTCGCCGGCCAGGCTCGGGGTGAGGTGCCCCGGGACCTTGTGATCCTCCGGGCAGGCGCAATCGAGGATGAGGAGATCGGCAGCCCGGGCCAAGTCGATCAGGGCGTCGGAGTAGTCGGTGTCTCCCGAGTAGACGAGGGAGCCGTCGTGGGCGTCGATCCGATACGCCAGGCTGGCATCGGTGTGGGGGACGGGCTGCGCCGTGAGACGCCACGAGCCAAAGTCAACGGTCTCCCGCGTGAGCTCGACGAGTTCGAGGGTGAACGGAAGGCTCTGCACCCAGGGGCCGTACAGTTCTCCCAGGAGGTGGTAGTGGCGCGCGAGCCCTGGCGGCCCGCCGACCCAGAGGGGACGCTGCCGCCCGATCTCCGGGCTGCGCAGGGCAAAGAGCAGGTGGGGGAAGTCCCCCACGTGATCGGGGTGGTAGTGGGTGTACAGGACGCGATCCAGGGTCTCGAGGCGTGCGCCGGCCCGCACGAGCTGGCGGAGCGTCCCGGTGCCGCCGTCCAGCAGGAGCGACTCCTCCGCCACCTGCACCAGGAAGCCGGGAGAGGCTCGCTCGGGGGAGGGGACCGCAGTCCCCGATCCGAGGACCGTCACTTCCACGTCGGATTTCCTTTGGGAAGGGGAATGCGCATACCTTATCATTACCATTGACGTCAGCCCGGGTCAATTGGGAGAGCACCATGACAGTGCGGATCGAAATTCGCCAGGGGAGCATCCTGGACGTGGCGGCCGAGGTCATCGTCAATGCCGCCAATAGCCAGGGATGGATGGGGGGTGGGGTGGCCGGTGCGATCAAGCGGGCGGCCGGCAGCCAGGTGGAGGAAGAGGCCGTCGCGCAGGGGCCCACGCCCGTGGGTGCGGCGATCCTGACGAGCGGCGGCAGGACCCGGTTTCGGGGGATCATCCACGCCCCGACCATGGAGCGCCCGGCGATGCGGATCCCGGCAGCAAACGTCGGGAGGGCGACGGCGGCTGCGCTGCGTCTCGCGGAGGAGAAAGGCTTTACCACCATCGCCCTGCCGGGGATGGGGACCGGGGTGGGCGGTGTCGACCACCAGGCGGCGGCCGTCAGCATGATGGAAGCCATCCGGCAATTCCCCGCAGAGCGCGTGCAGCGCATCCTGCTGGTCGACGTCGATCGTGCCATGGTGGCGGCGTGGCAGCGCGCGTTGCCGGCGGAGGCGGGGGCGCCATGAGGCGACCGCTCGTCGGGATCATCCTCCTCGGGCTTTTGGTCCCCGCCAAGGGCTGGGGAACCTTTCGGTTCACGGAGGAGGTGACCCGGGTTGTCCTCGGGGGGATCGATTCCATGGCGAACCTCGACTATCCCCAGGCCCGGGGAGCCTTCCGGCGGCTCAAGGGCCTCCCGGGCGGTGACCTGCTCTCTCCCTTCCTCGAGGGGCTCGTCGACATCGACCAGGCCATGCAGGAGGACCGGGGTGAGGAGGAGATCACGGCCGTCCTCGACCGGTTTCTCGCGCGCATGGAGCCGGTGGTGGATCGGGGGCAGGCGCTGTTGCAGGCCGCGCCGGACAATCCGGACCTGCTCCTCACCCTGGGCATGATCCGCGGGGCGAAGGCGGTCGTGGATCGAACGCGGCGGCACTATCTCGATGCGTTCCGGGGGATCCGGGCAAGCCATCGACTCCTCACGCGGACCCTCGAGGTCGACCCGCATCGGGTGGATGCCCTCTGGCCACTGGGGCTGTACGATTACGCCGTCTCCCGGGTCCCGGCACTCCTCAAGCCCCTGGTCGCTGTTGTGCTCCCCGCCGGGGGTCGCGAACGGGGGCTCGCGCGGCTCAGGCGGGCGGCGCGGGAGGGGGCCGTGGCCCGGGTCCCGGCGGCGGTGGCCCTGGCCCGAATCCTGAGCGGCCTGGAGGATGAGTTCGCCGAGGCCCTCCCCTACGCAGAGCGGCTGGCGACCCGATATCCCGGGAACCCGGAGTTCCTCTTTCTGCTGGCCTTTCTGTACTCCGAGACCGACCACACCCGCCGGGCGCTCGCGGTGGCGGAGAGGATCCATCACGCCCTCGCAGAGAAGCAGCCCCACTTTCTTCCAGAGCTAACCCCCAGGTATCTCCAGCTCAGGGGCAAGATTGCCATGGATGCGGGAGCCCATGAGCAGGCCCTCACCTTTTTTCAACAGGCGATCGAGCAGCAGAATGCCAAGTACGCCTGGATCACCGCCTGGGCCCATACCCGGACCGGGATGATCCATGATCTTCAGGGGGAACGCGAGAAGGCTGAGGAGTCCTATCACCGGGCCCTGGAGATCGAGGGGGGCGGGCTGGCGCAGCAGAAGGCCGAACAATATCTGTCGGCGCCCTATCGGGGCAAGGACCGGCGGCCCCGGCGGAAGTAGCGCGGGGGGGGGCTCTGTGCGTGGGCTCATGCGATGCCTGTACGGGTCGCCCACCCGCCGTGTTCGGCTCCTCATCGGATGGGGGATCGGACACTGCCGGCAGTCGCCGGAATTTTTTCCCTGCCGAACGGCGCGCGTCGAGCCCTGAGGGGAGGAGACCCCGCAAGCGGAGATGGCGGGCAGCCTCGGGCGATCGGCCCCGAACGAGCGCGCGAACGGCCCGAATTTCCATTGACAATGCCCCGAAGGTTTTGATATACGCCTTACGGTCTCTCCACATCATAGATAATGGCTCTGGGGGTTTGATGAATGTGATGAAGGGGGTCGGCAATGACGAAAGCGGAGCTGGTTGACCGGATGGCCAGGGATGCCAAGGTGACCAAGCGGGCCGCCGAGGCCGCGCTGGAGAGCGCCCTGAAGGCCGTGAAGGATACCCTGAAGCGAGGGAGGAAGGTCACACTGGTGGGGTTTGGGACCTTCGCCACGGGACGGCGGAAGGCGCGCACCGGCCGAAATCCCCAGACCGGGAGAACGATTAAGATCCCCGCGGCGCGCGT
>JBHIAH010000038.1:0-23793 GCA_046758505.1 Methylomirabilales bacterium (SeqCode)
TTATGTCTCCCCGTCCCCCCGCGGGAGGGGCCGTGAAGGCGCCGGCTGCGGCCGGCGCTGGAAGCCGGGGGCGGAAGGGCTGAGCTGGGTAGGCAACGAGGAGAGGGGCGCAGAATGGAGCGATGGCGCTTTTACTGGCAAATGACGGAGAGCTGGGATCGATTTGAGGTGGCCGGTGCCGGGGTGGCCCGGCCCGAGCAGGAAATTCCGGAAGGCGCCATGGGGATTGAGTGTTCTGGGGGAAAGGAGGAGTCAATTTGGCTCTACCGGGCGGTCCGGGCCCAGCTCACCGGGCGGAACTTTGCCTCTCTAGAGGAGGCGTCTCAGGCGGTCCGTTGTCTTTTAAGCGAGCTGCAGTGCCCGGGCGGCTAGTGCCCCTCCAACTACTGAGCGATGACCGTTGACCGACGAAGCGGTTCACGGTTCAGGGTTCATGGTTGATGGTTTAAGAATGGGAATCTGGGTTCTTGCTATGAACCATGAACTATGAACCATGAACTGGGTCATCGGCTAATGGTCGTCGGTCCACACTGAGTACCGGGGGGGTCTGCCCCCCTAGCGGACGTGCCGCACCAGAGATGAATGTGTTAGTGGGAAATAGTTGGTGCGGCACTAGGAGATCTCCTCGATTGCATTTTCGGACAACGTAGCCATGTCTGGCAGCCGCCAGTTGCGGGTGCGCCTCTTGCCTTTCACAGGGGTGATACAGCGCAGGAGACGGCTGACCTGGGTTCCCACACCCAGGGGCAAATGATCGAAGCGTTGCGGAATATGTCCATCGGGTTTGGTACGGTCCGCGCCTGGTTGGTTGCCGCGGAACGGGAAGTATTGAATCCTACGAGGTATTCACTTATTCGACCCGAAGGGAGGCAGCTATCCATGACCAAGCCAAACTGGAGGAACCTGGCAAAGGCATTGCGTGAGGCACTGGGATTACATGTCCCGCCATTAGCCATTGCCTTTTCGAAGGAAGCCCCAGAGGGAGTGGAGCCATACGAGGCGACCATACCGGAGCCCTCCCGGGATGGGCGGACGGGGAAGGTCTCTGCCGGATGCGTATTCTGGATGCACGGGGTAGAGGGCTCTTTTACCACGCTCCCCGAGGACCACTTCAATTGCAGCGTAGGGAGTGTGACCCACGGACTGAAAAAGTTGGACGAGGTGATGAACAATGAGGATGTCAAATGTTTGGTGGAATCAGAGTGGGTGTCTTTTGAGGAAGCGAAGCAGCTTCCCGTTGTGAAGGAGCGGCACAGTTACATCACCTATGCGCCATTAGCCCAGACACCCATGGATCCCGATGTAATCCTCTTGCGGATCAACGCCTTTCAGGCCATGGTGATCCACGACACCTTGAGCGATATCGTTTTCGTGGGGAAGCCGCAATGCCACATCATTCCCATCGCGAAGGAACAGAACAGGGTCGCCATGAGCACCGGCTGCATGCTCAGCCGGGTTCGGACGGGTATGTCGCCGGATGAGATGACCTGTACGATTCCAGCGCGGAGATTGGGAGAGGTGGTCGAGCAGCTGAGAGCCAGGCGCACGGCGAATTCTGCGGTGGCTTCCTACGCAAGCCAGGACGGGGGCCGCTTCGCCGGATGATGACAAGCACCAGCACGCATCTCTCGGAAATTAAAGAAGAGTGCGCTGACCGACAGGGGATTGCGCAGGGTGAGGAATTCAAGCAGGGAAAGATATGGAAGAGATTAATCCAAACCTAAGAACACCTCTTGAGGAACTTTCCAAACATGAACACGCCAAGCTTGCCTCAAACGGGATGCGAGGAAATCTGCTCCCGGATTTCCGGGATACCTCCGTCGCCGATCTTGCCTGGGAGTCTCAACAGCTCGCCAAATCCCACGGCGTCTACCTCGAATGGAACCGGGCCAAGACCGGCAGAGAAAAAGACTGGATGTACATGATCCGGATCAGTGTTCCCGGCGGAGGTCCCACGACGCAGGAGCAGTGGATGGTCTTCGACGAGTTATCCGAGCGGTTTACCGTCGCCCCTGACGGCAATCCGTCCTTGCGCGTGACCACCAGGCAGAACATCCAATTCCATTGGGTGAAGAAGGAGCATGTGATTGAGGTTGTAGGGGGGATTGCCGAGTCCGGCTTTTACAGCCTGAACGGCTGCGGAGACAATGTGCGGAACGTCATGGGATGTCCGCTTTCCCGCTTCTCAAAGATCTATGACGCCAATGCCTGGGCGCAGAAGGCTGGCAGATATTTCCGGCTGCCCACGGCGGCGTTCATTGAAATTTTCGCCATAGACCCGAACTACCTCCGCGATCCGGAGGAGCGATTCCAGTACGGCCCGAATTTGTTGAACCGAAAATTCAAGATCGCCTTTTCGGCGGTTCACTTCGATGAGGAAGAGGGGGTGTACGCTCCGGATAATTGTGTGGAGCTCCGCACGAACGACGTCGGAGTGGCGCCGATTGTGGAAGAGGGCACGGTCACGCGGTTCCAGGTGTATCTCGGGGGGAGCCAGGGGGAGAGGAACGGCAAGCCCACGTTTTCTGCATTGGGAGAACCCTTTGGTATTGTCAGGGAAGGCGAATTATTGAAAATTCTGGATGGGATTGTGCAGGTGCATCAGGAATGGGGGGACCGGCAGAACCGGCACTGGGCGCGCTTGAAATATGTCGTTGTAAAACAGGGCATGGACTGGTTCCGAGAGCAAGTTCACCGTGTCAGCGGATGCGATTTTGAACTGCCCGACCCCGATCAGGATTACGGGAACAGGAACCTGCATCACGGGTGGATGGTGCAGCCTTCCAATGGCCAGCTGTGTTACGGCGCCTTCATTGAGAACGGGCGGATCATCGATGGCCCAAATGGGAGGCTGAAAGCCATGGTCCGCTATGTGATGCTGAAATATCCCGTTCAGCTTATGACGACTCCTAATCAAGATCTCTTGTTTACGAATATCCCGCCAGACGCCAAGTCGGAGTTTGAGCCTTACCTGAGAAGTTTCGGGTACGGCATGCGGCACGGAAGACCCTACTCGCGGCTCCGAGTGCTCTCCGGTGCCTGTGTGGGAAGAGACACCTGCCAGCTGACCTATACCGATTCGGAGAGATTCGAGCCGTATCTGATTGACGAACTCGAACAAAAATGGGGGGAGATGGCCGAGGCGATCGGGGTTACCGGGTGTGAGCGGCAATGTTTTCGCCCCGCCACAAAGACCATCGGCTGGGTGGGCATGGGGCTCAACCGATACCAGCTCAAACTGGGCGGAACCGAGGACGGCAGACATCAGGGCGGGCCATTGAGTGATCGAGAGACGGGTGAAATGTATCTCCGGAGTGTCCCCCGGGAAGAGGTGGCCACGGTGACCGATGCGCTTTTCGAATTCTATACGGCGAATAGGTTACCCGGAGAAGGGATGGGATATTTTCATCATCGGATCGGCGCGGAGTTGATCATTAAGCACCTGAAAGAGAATCCGAGGACGGCTCACCTGATGAAGACACCCTATAAGGGCCCTCGAAGCCGGCAGGGGGATGGACGTGGAGACCAAGATTCGAAGTGATTGACAGAGTGGGGCGAGGCCCGGACGGATGAGTGCCCTGCGTAGGGCGAGTGGATACATCGAATGGGCCGCTTCAGCCGAGAGGAGCCGGCACCCTACGTCTCGCCAAGGCGGAACGCCTCTGCGCCATCCGGGCCCTGAGATGTGCGCAGCGAAAGAAGGGGCCGGCGCGTAAGATCCAGCGGCGGTCACATCCAGATGTGACCGGGGAGAAACTCCCTGCCCCCCCAAAATTCCCTGCTTTTCAGCGGGAGTGCTTTCCCCCTCGCACCTCCCTCCAGGTTGCCTGATTGCTGAAGGGCTGGGATGTTAGGAGGTGCAGCCGAGATTCCGGGCTCCCCGAGACCGACTGGCACGGCCTTTGCCCTGCCCTAAATACGAAGACGAGAGCGTGACATGCTGGATATCCTGCTTTGCACGAGCAATCCGTCGCTGAAACAGGCCCTGGAGCACGCCTGCACCGGCGAGCCGTACCGGGTGAAGGTCTGCGAGCGGGGGATGGAGGTCCTCCAGGCCCTGTCGGTCCTCACGGTCGATCTCGTCATGATCGACGGAGGGGCCCCGGGATGTGGGTCCCCCTTTCTGCTCGAGGCGATGCAGCGCATCGCACCCGGACTGCCGGTCCTCGTGCTCGCCACAGGTGCCCTGGAGAGCGACGGAGATTTCCGTCGGTATGGCCTCGTCCCTCTTGCCATCAGCGTGGAGGCTCCTGAGACGCTTCGGGGCGTCATCCAGCAGGGGGTGGGATCCATCGTCAGACAGAGGGATTGCGAGTGATACAATCGGGGGTGGTCGTGATGACGATCGTCCGTTATGATCCCCACGGGAAGCCGAGGAATCGATATCCCCGAGAGATTGTTTCGCCGCCGTCTCCCAGCGCGTGTTGTCTCCAGCAGATGAAGCGGACGGGAAGAATGGAGCGCGGGGAGGGGGGATGGCCGTACTTCTACAAGCGCTGTCAGGTCTGCGGATACACGGTCCGGGAATTTCTTGGATATGGTGAGCTGGCAAGGCTTGTGCTGCGGAGAGGGCGCAGAGGCGGGGAGAGTTTGCGGGGAATCAACTGGCGCGCGTGGATCGCGCGGGTCTTTGCCGAGTGACGGGGGTGCGCCCGCTCAGCCTGGCTGAGCCAAGCGCGCTGACGCCGATCGCCCGGCCCGGATCGACAAGGCTTCCCGGCATCGAGCCGTCCTCTCTCAGGGCGTAGGGTGGCAAGAGTGGATTCGCATGGGGATGGGCGTTCACGGAGGGAGGGGTAGATGACGTATATTATTGCGGAACCGTGTATTGGCGTGAAAGACCGGGCGTGCGTGGATGTCTGCCCTGTGGAGTGCATCTATGAGGACGAAGAGCAGCTCTACATCCATCCCGAGGAGTGTATTGATTGTGGGGCATGTGAGCCGGAGTGTCCAGTGACGGCGATCTTTGAGGAAAGCGCGGTGCCGGAGCAGTGGAAGAGTTACATAGAGAAAAATGCGCAGTTCTTTCGCGACAATCCCGGTGTCTCGCCGGCTCCGGGAAGGGGGAAGTAAGCTCCCTGGGGGAGAATTGCCTGGAGCAGACGAGTTCGGAGGGGTAGGGGGAACATGGTCACCCAAGAAGCAGTCCTCGCTGCGTTGCGGACGGTTCAGGACCCGGAACTGCACCGGGATCTGGTCACCCTCGGGATGGTGAAAGGGATCCACGTGGAGGGCGGGGCCGTGGCGGTCACGGTGGAGCTCACGACGCCGGCCTGCCCGCTCAGGGAGCAGGTGGAGCAAGAGACGAGAGCGGCGGTGGCGGCGGTGCCGGGGGTCGAGGCGGTGACGGTCCATCTGACGGCCGTGGTCCGCAAGCCGGCTGGCGCCCAGCCGATTCCGGGGGTGAAGCACATCCTGGCCGTGGGGAGTGGCAAGGGAGGGGTAGGCAAGTCGACGGTAACGGTCCACCTCGCCGTGGCATTGGCAGAGACTGGAGCCAATGTTGGACTTTTAGATTCAGATATTTACGGCCCAAGCATTCCGTTGATGATGGGGGTGCAAGGGCAACCCCAGGTCGTGGGGAAACGGATGATCCCCCCGGTAAGCCACGGAGTCAAGTTGATGTCGCTCGGCTTTCTCTTACCGGATCAGACGGCCCCCGTCGTGTGGCGGGGCCCCATGGTCGCCCAGGCGGTCAAGCAGATGCTCATGGAGGTGGAGTGGGGAGAGCTGGACTATCTGTTGGCGGATCTCCCGCCGGGGACCGGAGATGCATCACTGACGCTGGCCCAGGCGATTCCCCTGTCGGGGGCGGTGGTGGTGATGACCCCACAGGAGGTGGCCGTCCAGATTGCGACCAAGACATTGAACATGTTTCAGACTTTGAAGGTGCCGATCTTGGGGATCATCGAGAACATGAGCTATCTCCTCTGCCCCCACTGCACCCAGCCGGTCGAGCTCTTCGGCCACGGCGGGGGGCGCAAGGCCAGCGAGCGCCTCGAGGTCCCCTTCCTCGGGGAGATTCCGCTGGACCCGGAGTTGCGCCGGGGGGCCGATATGGGGCGGCCTATTCTTGTCGAGCGGCCTGACTCGCCCGTAGCAGCCGTCTTCCGTCAGGTGGCGGCCAATCTGGCGGGGCGGGTGAGCGTGGAGGCGTTGACAGGATGATTTCAGTCTCAGAGAGGAGGGAACCTCAGGTGTTGACCGTTACCGAAGCAGCCGCAGCAAAGCTGAAAGACCTGATGGCGCAGGACGGGATCGAGGGGCAGGGGCTGCGCGTCCGGGTGATGGGAGGCGGCTGCTCCGGCTACCAGTATCAGATGGCCTTTGACAGCCCCCGGGAGGGTGACCAGGTCATCGAGCAGGAGGGGGTCAAGGTGGTCATCGACCCCAAGAGTCTGCTCTTCCTCACCGGCGCAGAGATCGACTTTCACGATGGGCTGACCGGGGCCGGCTTCGCCATCAAGAACCCGAACGCCACGGGCTCCTGCGGCTGCGGGCAGTCGTTCCAGGCCTGAGACCAAGGCCCCCGATTGCCGTAGACTCATTCCGTCAAGCGGGTGGAGCTTTCTGGCGTCCCGAGAAAGTCCTCGGGTCCTTCCCGGGCCGCTACCGGCTTCAAACCCGCGCCATGAGGGGCAGCTGCGCATTGACAGGTCGAGGTGCTGCATGGTATCATCAATACCGTTAGCCACGTCCCCCCAGTCCTCCAGGCCCAATCCCCGGAGTCAGAGCGGAATTATGCGTCAGGAGAACGAATCACACGCATCGAAGGTGCGAGCAACGGATAACAGCCTCGAAAGGGAGAATCCATGAGCGGTCCGACTGACGCGATCGAATCCTTTGTGGGCCAAGAGTACAAGTACGGGTTTGTCACGGAGATCGAGCAGGATGTTGCGCCGCGCGGGCTGAATGAGGACATTATCCGCCTCATCTCGGCCAAAAAGGGCGAGCCTGAGTGGCTACTCGCGTGGCGCCTAAAGGCGTACCGGTACTGGCTCACCATCAAGGAGCCGACCTGGCACAATGTGCACTACCCTCCCATTGACTACCAAGATATCAGCTATTACGCGGCGCCGAAGAAGAAGGAGCTTCAGAGCCTAGACGAAGTGGACCCCGAGCTCCTCAGGACCTACGAGAAGCTGGGCATCCCGCTCGAAGAGCAAAAGATGCTCGCCGGTGTCGCGGTCGACGCGGTCTTTGACAGCGTCTCGGTGGCGACAACATTCAAGGAGAAGCTGGCCGAGCTAGGGATTATTTTTTGCTCCTTCTCCGAGGCGGCACAGCGGCATCCGGAGTTGGTCCGGAAGTACCTCGGGTCGGTGGTGCCGTATACCGACAACTTTTTCGCGACCCTCAATTCCGCCGTCTTCACCGATGGCTCGTTCGTCTTCGTCCCGAGAGGGGTGCGCTGCCCGATGGAGCTGTCGACCTACTTCCGCATCAACGCCGAATCGACCGGCCAGTTCGAGCGGACGCTGATCATCGCCGACGAAGGCGCCTACGTGAGCTACCTCGAGGGGTGCACCGCGCCGATGCGGGACGAGAACCAGTTGCACGCGGCGGTGGTGGAGTTGATCACCCACGACCATGCGACGATCAAGTACTCGACCATCCAGAACTGGTACCCCGGAGACAAAGACGGCAAGGGCGGCATTTTCAATTTCGTCACCAAGCGCGGGAAGTGTCTCGGCCGCGACTCCCACATCTCCTGGACCCAGGTCGAGACAGGTTCGGCCATCACCTGGAAGTACCCGAGCTGCATGCTGGTTGGGGACAACTCCGTGGGCGAGTTCTACTCGGTGGCGCTCACGAACAACCGCCAGCAGGCTGACACCGGCACCAAGATGATCCACATCGGCAAGAATACGCGGAGCACGATCGTCTCCAAAGGGATCTCGGCGGGTTACGGCCAGAACACGTACCGCGGAGGGGTCAAGATCCTCAAGAGTGCCTCGGGGGCACGCAACTACACCCAGTGCGACTCGCTGCTGATCGGTGACAAGTGCGGCGCCCACACCTTCCCGTACATCGAGGTGAAGAACCCCACCGCCCAAATGGAGCACGAGGCGTCCACCTCCAAGATCGGCGATGACCAGATCTTCTACTGTAACCAGCGGGGGATTTCAAAGGAAGACGCGGTGAACCTGATCGTCAACGGCTTCTGCAAGGAGGTCTTCCGCGAGCTGCCGATGGAGTTTGCCGTCGAGGCGCAGAAGCTGCTCAGCGTCAGCCTTGAGGGCAGCGTCGGCTAACCGGTGTGAACCACTCATCAAAAGGACGGACCATGCTTGAAATTAGGAACCTGCACGCCAACGTGGGCGGTCACGAAATCCTCAAAGGCGTCGACTTGCGGGTGAAGGCCGGCGAGGTCCACTCGATCATGGGTCCCAACGGCTCGGGCAAGAGCACGCTGGCACAGGTGCTTGCGGGCCGGGAGACCTATGAGGTCACCGCCGGGGAGGTCATCTACGACGGAAAGAACCTCCTGGAGATGGCACCCGAGGAGCGCGCCTGCGAGGGGGTCTTCATGGCCTTCCAGTACCCGGTTGAGATTCCGGGCGTCGGCAGCGCGCAGTTCCTTAAGGCCGCGCTCAACGCCGTCCGCAAGCACCGGGGCCTCGAGGAGCTGGATGCCATGGAGTTCCTTGCCCTGGTCAAGCAGCGCATCAAGGCCCTGGGGATGGATGAAAGACTGCTCCACCGGTCGGTCAACGAGGGCTTCTCTGGAGGTGAGAAGAAACGGAACGAGATCTTTCAGATGGCGCTCCTCGAGCCGAGGCTCTGCGTCATGGACGAGACCGACTCTGGCCTGGATATCGATGCCCTGAAAGTCGTTGCTAACGGGGTCAACGCCCTGCGCAGCCCCGAGCGCGCGATCATCGTCGTCACCCACTACCAGCGGCTGCTCAACTACATCATCCCCGACAGCGTTCACGTCTTGGTGGACGGTCGGATCGTCAAGTCGGGCGGGAAGGAGCTGGCCCTGGAGCTCGAGGAGAAGGGGTACGCCTGGGTCGAAGAGGGGGTTGGTGCTGCGTCGCAGGCGGAGGGCCGGTGATCACCGTGACACAAGAGACAAATCACTACCTCGAAAGCTTCGCGCGGTTCGAAAAGGCCACCGCGGGCAATGGGCAGGGGTGGCTGCGTCCGGTCCGCCAGGCGGCCATCGCCCGCTTCGCTGCTTTAGGCTTCCCGAGCACCCGTGATGAGGATTGGCGGTTTACCAACGTGGCACCGCTCGCCCAGATTGCCTTCAAACCCCCCGGAGAGTCTGGTATCGAGTTGGCTCCGCGAGAACTGGAGCAATTCAGAATCCCGGGCTTGACGGGGATCCACCTCATCTTTGTGAACGGTCGGTACGCACCCGCTCTCTCGTCTTCCGGGTCACCAGGCCGCGGGGTCTCGGTCCGCAGTCTCGCGGAGGCCTTCCGGGATGATCGAGATGTCCTCGAGCAGCACCTGGCCCGCTCTGCCGACGGTGGTCATGACGCCTTTGCGGCCCTGAATACCGCCTTCATGGAAGATGGCGCGTTTGTGCATGTGTCGCGGGGAACGGTGGTCGCTGAACCCATTTGCCTCTTGTACGTGTCGACGCCAACGAACGACCCGATCGTCACCCATCCGCGCAATGTGATCCTCCTCGACGAAGACTGCCAGGCGGTCATTGTCGAGGACTATGTGTCGCTGGGGGCCGAGGTTTATTTCTCGAACGTGCTGACGGAAGTGGTGGTCGGCCAGAGCAGCGTACTGAGCCACTACCTGATCGAGCGGGAGAGCCAGCAGGCGTTCAACATCTCGACCCTCCGGGTGGAGCAGGGGCGCAGCAGTACCGTCGTGTCCCACACGGTCCTGGTTGGCGGCGGCCTGGTCCGGAACAATGTGCACCCGGTCCTGGCTGGCGAAGGGGGCGATTGTCTGATCAACGGCCTGTTCATGGGGACCGGCCGGCAGCACATGGATAACTTTATGCGGGTCGAACACGCCAGTCCACATTGCGACAGCCGGCAGTTCTACCAGGGGATTCTCGATGGCTGCTCGCATGGCGTGTTCAGTGGCCGGATCATCGTCCACAAGGATGCCCAGAAGACCGATGCCAAGCAGACCAACAAGAACCTGCTCCTCTCCCAGGAGGCGCAGATCGACACCAAGCCGCAGCTCGAGATCTATGCCGACGATGTGAAATGCACCCATGGGGCGACCATCGGGCAGATCGACGAGGACGCGATCTTTTACCTGCGTTCCCGTGGCATCCGGGCGGATGCCGCCCGGGCGCTGCTGCTCTTCGCCTTTGCCAACGAGAGTCTGGAACGCATGAAGGTCGAACCGATCCGCGATTACCTCGCGACACTGGTGGCGCAATGGTTGCCCGAGGGAAGACTTTTGGAGGAAGCACGATGATCACCCCCGGGAGCGCAGTGACGCCAAAGGTCCGCGCAGAGCGGGCAGCGGGTTTCGACGTCGGACGGGTGAGACAGGACTTCCCCATTCTGGGCGAGCAGGTCCGTGGAAAGCCGCTGATCTACTTCGACAACGCCGCCACCAGCCAGAAGCCGCGGGTGGTCATCGATGCGATCCAGCGGTTCCTTTCGACGAGCAATGCGAACATTCATCGCGGGGTGCATCGGCTCAGTGAACGCGCCACCGAGGCCTACGAACACGGCCGGAAAAAGGTGCAACGGTTCATCAATGCGGCCGAGTCGCGCGAGATCATCTTTGTTCGCGGTACGACAGAGGCGATCAACCTGGTGGCGTCGAGTTACGGCCGCATGCGCATCGGGGCCGGCGATGAAATCGTCATCTCCGCGATGGAACACCACTCCAACATTGTTCCGTGGCAGGTCCTCTGCGAACAGACGGGGGCGGTCCTGCGGGTAGCGCCAATCAGTGACGCCGGAGAGCTGATGCTCGATGCCTACGAGAAACTCCTCACCCCCCGGACCCGCCTGGTCTCGATTGTCCATGTGTCGAACGCCCTGGGGACCATCAACCCTGTGCGCGAGGTCATCCGCTTGGCACACCGGCAGGGGATCCCAGTGCTGGTCGATGGGGCGCAGGCGACGCCTCACTTGCAGGTGGACGTGCGCGATTTGGATTGCGAATTCTACGCCTTTTCCGGCCACAAGGTGTTCGGTCCCACGGGCATCGGGGTCCTCTACGGCAAGGCCGAATTGCTCGACGCGATGCCTCCCTACCAGGGCGGGGGGGACATGATCAAATCAGTCACCTTCGAGAAGACGCTCTACAACGACCTGCCGTTCAAATTCGAGGCCGGCACACCCCACATTGCCGGCGCCATCGGGCTGGGCGCGGCGATCGATTACGTGAGTGGCATTGGGCTCGAACACGTCGGGGCATACGAGCATGAGTTGCTGCTCCATGCGACCGAGGTGCTGTCGGCCATCCCGGGGGTGCGCATCGTCGGAACGGCGAAAGAAAAAGCAAGTGTCGTCTCGTTTGTGCTGGACGGCGTACACGCGCACGACGTCGGCACGATCCTCGATCACGAGGGGATCGCCATTCGAGCAGGCCACCACTGCACCATGCCGCTAATGCGGCGGTTTGGCGTGCCGGCCACCGCCCGGGCGTCGCTGGCCTTCTATAACACGAGAGAGGAAATCGACGCGCTCGGCGGGGCGATTCACAAGGCCGTTGAATTGTTCAGCTGATGTCCGACCTTCGCGAACTCTACCAGCAGGTCATCCTCGATCACAGCAAAAAGCCACGCAACTTCCAGAAGCTGGAAGGCGCAAACCGAACGGCGGAGGGCCACAATCCCCTGTGCGGAGACCAAATCACGGTCTACGTTCGGTTAGCGGATGACCTGATTGAACGCATTGGCTTCCAAGGGTCGGGCTGCGCCATTTCCAAGGCCTCGGCCTCGATGATGACCGACAGCGTGAAGGGAAAAACCAAGGCCGAGGCGGAGCGCCTGTTTGAGCAATTCCACGAGTTGGTCACCGGCGAGAGAGACCGGGGCGGCGATCCCGATGATCTCGGGAAGCTTGCTGTCTTTTCGGGTGTGAGCGAGTTCCCCATTCGGGTCAAGTGTGCCACCCTGCCCTGGCACACCTTGCGGGCCGCGCTCGAGGGCAAGGGGGAAACCGTTTCGACGGAGTAGGCGTCTGGGACGGGAGGAGAGACGAGGGGCGGCGAGCGTGCCGTCACGCGGTGAAGGAGGTCCGATGGACATCACGTCTGCCAATACGCTGGCGATCGAGGCGCAAGTGATCGAGGCCCTCCGCACGTGCTATGATCCGGAGATCCCGGTGAACATTTACGAGCTCGGCCTGATATACGAGGTCAAGGTGGACCCGTCACGTGCGGTCGAAATCCGGATGACACTCACCTCGCCCAACTGTCCTGCGGCGGGGACACTGCCCGGCGAAGTCCGAGACAAGGTGAAGACGATTCCGGGTGTGACAGACGCCACGGTCGAGGTCGTCTTCGATCCTCCTTGGGACCCGTCCCGGATGTCCGAAGCGGCGAAACTGGAATTGGGCCTCTGGTGAGACCGGGGGTTCGGCGTCGGATCGTGACGTCGGCTCTTTCCAAGAGGATGGGTCGGCACCATTGTGCCGCGCACAGGGAGGGATGGACATCGGAGATTGTGTGGAACGGAACATCGGGGGCCTGACGGTCCGGATCGATCGTACCCTCTGCATCGGCACGGCGAACTGCATGAAGGTGGCGCCGGAGGTCTTTGCGTTCGATATCGAGAACATCTGTGCGTTCACGGGGGAGTCGGGAGAGATCGAGCGGGGACGGTTGATCGACGCCTGCACGGTCTGTCCGGTGGATGCCCTAATCGTTATCGACGAGAGCGGTACGCAGCTTGTCCCCGAGACGTGAGGTGGACATCCGGCAACATCGCAGGCCCGTGCGGCATCCGTGGCTCCTTCGACCGGGCCCGGGTAATTCCTGTCAATGGGGCGCCGGGTGCCGGCGGCCTCGGGCGATACCCGCGCGGGAGTCCGAACCGTATTCTGTACCCAGCCATATCGAAACGACCCGCCCAAAGTCCTCCGTCCCAGGGACGACGCTTGTCTCGAGACTTCCCGTAGCCGCGCGCATGGCCAAATTCTCCGTCACCGTGAAGGGGCAGGTCTGCCCGGCGCCGCGCTCACCGGCCACCATCAACGGGGGGAAAGAAGGAGGTGTCGAGGAGGGAGAGAGGTTTGGGGCAAGGCTGAAAGTCGGAAAGGTGGGCGAGGCCTGAGGGCATGGACGACTTTTATCGGGAATTCATCCTTGATCATTACAAGAAGCCCCGGAACTTCGGGACGTTGGAAGATCCTGATGTCACCAATGAGGAGGACAACCCGCTCTGCGGGGATCGAATACGAATCGACCTCAAGGTCCGTGACGATTGCGTTGCGGAAGTCCGCTTCACAGGGCAGGGCTGTGCTATCAGCCAGGCGGCCGCATCCATCTTGACCGAGCGGATTAAGGGGGCACCCCTGGACCGGGTCAGGACCTTCAGCAAAGAAGAGATGCTCGAGGCGTTAGGGGTTCCGCTCAGCCCTATTCGACTGAAGTGTGGGCTGCTGGCCCTGAAGGTGCTCAAAACCGGCCTGTATGGGATAAAGCGCTGGCCGGGAGAAGAGGGGTAGATGGGGCCGGGTCGCGTCTTGATTTTCCGGGGGAGCGCCGGTACAATGCCGGAGATCGGCGAGAGGGAATGGCGAAGCCCAATCAGATTACGACGCGGCGAGGCCCGTCCTTTTTTCGGGAGATCGTCCAGGCGTTTCGTGCCGACGACTGCACGCTCTTGGCCGCCGCCATCTCCTTTTATGCCCTCCTCTCCATCATCCCGCTCGTCTTTCTCGGCGTGGCCTTCGTCGGTTATATCATGGGGTCCTCGGCGGGGGCCGTGGACCGTGTTATCACGGTCATCCGGGAGCTCCTTCCGCTCCCGGTGGTCGATCGGGTAGAGGGTCTCCTCCACTCCGTCATCGCTACAAGAACCGTCGCCAGCATTCTTGCCCTCCTCTCTCTCCTCTGGGTGGCCAACGGCGCCTTTGAAACGGTGGAACGGGCGATCAATCTCATCCACCGGGTGCAGGAGACGCGCGGATACTTTCACCGAAAACTGGTCGGGTTTCTCATCATGGTGACCTCGGGGACGCTGCTGCTCCTCTCCTTCCTCATCTCTCCCCTCCTCCTGGCCGTCTGGTTCCTCACCACAGATTTCTTGCGTCACTTCCAGGTCTTCGATCCGTATATCGCGACGCTCAATGTCAAGCCCGCCGTCCTGTGGCACTATGTCGCGCTCCCCATCCCCTTCCTGCTCATGTGTGTGGTCTTCCTCCTCATCTATCTCGTGGCCCCGGCCCGGGCGGTCCCCTTCGGCTCTGCGATCCTGGGGGCGCTCATCGCCTCGCTCCTCTGGCAAATCGCGAAGGAGCTGTACAGCTACTATCTCCTGCACTATGCGCGGTACGATCAGCTCTACGGGCCGTTGGGAGCGGTGATCGGTCTGGTGTTGTGGATCTATTACACGGCCGTCATCCTGCTTGTCGGCGCGGAGGTGGCTGAGGTGCATGCCCGGAGGAAATCCCGGAGGTACGTGATGATATGACCGGCCCTGACATCGGGGTCGCCTGAGTGCCGACGGGACCGCGATGTGCTCGGGTGGTGTCGGAGGAGGCAGACGGACGTGCCGGGCCCCGGAGACCTGCAGCAGGCAAGGGGATGGCGGGGGTCATCCCGATACCCCAGGCAGTGAATCCTGACGGAGGTCTCTACTCCGCCTGCAGCCCAAATGCGGTCTAACCTCGGTGAAAGGAAAGGCCGTCGCACCCGACGCGGGGCGGACGGCCTGAATGCGATGGCCAGGACCCTGGCCTTAGATCTCTCACGTTCCCCCGAAGCCGATGGTGACCGTGCCGTCTTCGACGATGACCGGTACCTCGCGTACCCCCTGTGATGCCGCAAGCATCTCCTCAAGGGATTTCTTGTCCTGCTTCACGTCGATATAATGGACCGCGATGTTCCGTTTGGCGTAGTCCTCCCGGGCCGCCGAGGTAAAGGGTCAGCCGTCCTTGCCATAGATCATGACCTTCGGTGCCATCGCTGACCTCCCGTGATGGATTATGTGGCTTTCTATCCTACACCAATTCTCCCTCGATGCAACCCCGAATGGCCGGCGAGGCGTGCCGCCGCAACGGGGGTCTCTCGGACAGGGAGGCGTGGTGTAGACTACGATCAACGGAGGAACCGCGGGCCTGGGCGGGTGAACTCGCGGGTTAGATCGTAAGGACGACCTTCCCAAACTGTCGCCGCTCCTCGAGAATGCGGTGGGCCTCTCCAGCTTCCGACAGGGGAAGGACCTGGTCCACGACCGGTTTGAGCTTCCCGGCCTCCACCAGGGGCAGGATGGCCGTCATATCCCCCTTGCTTCCCATGTAGGCCCCCTGGATCCGGAGCTGCCGCATGAAGAGGTACCGGATGTCGGTTTCGGCTATCGGGCCGCTCGTGGCCCCGCAAGTGACCAGCGATCCGCCGGGAGCCAGGATGGGGATGAGGTCTTTCCAGGTCTCGCCCCCCACATGCTCGAAGATCGTGTTAACGCCGTGCCGCTTGGTGAGATGCTTGACCTCTTGAGCAACGGCCTGCCTGTGGTAATTGATGCCGTGGTCTGCCCCGAGGGCCTGGGCCCTGGCCAGCTTTTCGTCGGTGCCAGCGGCGGCGATCACGGTCGCGCCGAACAGCTTCGCAATCTGGAGGGCCGCAACGCCCACCCCACTTCCGGCGCCCATGACCAACACCGTGTGCCCGGGCCGGACGTCCGCCAGCGTCACGAGCATATTCCAGGCGGTGAGGAAGGTGAGCGGGAGAGCCGCGGCCTGGGTAAAGTCCAGGCCTGCGGGGAGAGGAAGGACGTTGACTTCCGGGACCGCGATCAATTCGGCGTAGCCGCCGTCGAGACCGTAGCCGCCGAAGATCTGGTAGTTCGCGCAGAGGTTGTCGCGGCCCTCGAGGCACCGGATGCACTGCCCGCAGCTTTTCCCGGGGGAGATCGCTACCTTGTCCCCGACGTGGACCCGCTTACACAACGCGCCGACCGCTGCGACTTCACCAGCGATATCGCAGCCGGGGATGTGAGGGAGGGGGACCTTCACGCCGGGCAGCCCCTGGCGGAGCCAGACGTCTAGGTGGTTTAAGGCGCAGGCCTTCACCCGCACCAAGACCTGGTCCGGGGCCATCTGGGGATCCGGAATCTCCTCCAGTTTGAGGACCTCGGGTCCTCCATGCGTGTGGATGCGGACCGCTTTCATGCATGATCTCCGATGACCGACAATCAATCGCCGCAGCAGTCAGCTGTCCGCAGTCAGCAATGATAAATCGATGAGGATCGTTCCCAATCGTCGGCCATGAACTGCGAACCATAAACCAAGAATAGATGACGGACGACCGATCACTGAAGCTATCAGCAGTCAGCGATCAGATGTCATCAGATATCAATCGGAGACTGCTCTTCCCGCTCGATCGAGAATCGGTCCTCCGTTTCCAATTGCCGATGGCTGACAGCCGATGGTTGATGGCTGCCGTTAGTAGATTTCGGCGCCCGCCCGTAGGGGGACGATGCGATCATACGCCGCCTTGAGGTGCTTGAGATGTTTGTACTCCGCCTCGATCTCCTCATGGCGGAGAGGCCTCTCCCGCCAGAGCGCGACGATCTTGAGGGCTATGGGCCGCGCTTCGATGATAATCCGGAGTCGCTCCCGGCTCTCCTGCGAGAGGTTCAGCTGTTCCAGAAAGGCGATCAACCCCGCATCATCCCCCTTCTCGACGAATGTCTCCACCTGCTGAAGCTGCGGCCCGGAGAGCCCTTCGGGGAGAAGCTTCTCCAGCTCCTGCAGCCGGTATGGGGTGTACAGCAGCTCTTTGCTCTCCACAGGTGCCCCCTTGTCCTTACCCCTTGATATTGCCGATCGGCTGCAGGCGGACCACTTTTCGTGAGATCCTTAGCGTGTCCACGGCGTCTACGACGGCGGAAATATCCTTGTAGGCCATTCCAGCCTCCTCAGCCACCCCCGCGAAGGAGGCGGCCCGGACGTAGATCCCCTTCTGTTCCATTCGTTGTAGTAAATCTCGGCCATGGACCTTTTTCTTCGCGGCGGCTCGCGACATGGTCCGGCCGGAGCCGTGGGCGGTAGAGCCAAAGCTCTCCTCCATGGCCCTGGCCGTCCCGATGAGAAGGTACGAGCCCGTCTCCATGGATCCCCCGATGATCACCGGCTGGCCGATGGGTCGGTACCGCTCTGCCAGCTCGGCGTGCCCCGGGGGAAAAGACCGGGTGGCCCCCTTCCGATGGATGAGCAACTCCTTCTCTTCCCCATCCACCCGGTACCGCTCGATCTTGGCGATATTGTGGCACACGTCGTAGATCATCCCGAGGCCCAGGTCGTGGGGATCCCGTTTGAAGACATTGCTAAAGACCTCTCGGATGCGATGGGTGATCACCTGGCGATTGGCAAAAGCGGAGTTGGCCGCGCATACCATCGCCTGAAAGTAATCCTGGCCCTCGCGAGAGGCAAAGGGCGCACACGCCAGTTCCCGATCCCGAACGGCGATGCCGTACCGGCTCATCGCGCGGCCAAAGATCTCCAGGTAGTCAGTCCCGACCTGATGGCCAAAGCCTCGGGAGCCACAGTGAAACATCACCACCACCTGAAAATCGCGGTCAATGCCCAGGGCCTTGGCGACGTCCGGATCGTAGATGTTGCCGGGATAGACCACCTGAATCTCCAGGTAATGGTTCCCGGATCCAAGCGTCCCGAGCTGATGGATCCCCCGGCTGGTGGCCTTTGCGCTGACCTTGGCAGGATCGGCTCCGGGGATCCGACCGGCGTTCTCAATCCGTTCTGCATCCTCCGGCCAGCCGTACCCGCGCCGGATAACCCCCTGGGCCCCTTGCACCATCACTTCTCGAAATTCATCTTCGGTGAGCCGCCAGAATCCCTTGGTGCCTACGCCGCAGGGGACCGCCTGGAACAGCCGGTCCACCAGCTCACGGAGCCTCGGCTTGACTTCCGCCTCGGTCAGGTTCGTCCGGATCAGACGCATCCCACAGTTAATGTCAAAGCCGATTCCGCCCGGCGAGATGACTCCCGTTTTCGTATCCATGGCGGCCACCCCCCCAATCGGGAACCCGTACCCCCAGTGGCCGTCGGGCATGCAGAGGGCGTACTTCTGGATGCCCGGCAGGCAGGCGACGTTCGTCACCTGCTCGAAGACCCCCTGATCCATCTCCTTGAAGAGCTCGTCCGAGGCGTAGATGCGCGCCGGGACCCGCATGCCCTCCTTGGCGGTGCGGGGAACCTCCCAGATGCCTTCGGCAATCTTTTTGGCTTCCATGCTCCCTACCCCTTTAGATATCCAGGACGACCTGGGCTCGCCATCCGTCAGAGCTTTGCTCTATTGTAAACATGTGGTACGTAACCGCCTTGACGTCTACCTTGAGCGACATCTTCTCGTAATCGATCGGTTCCCCCCACGCAGTCGCCTGAAGCTCCCACTCCGCCCCTTGCCGAATGGCAATCTGGAAACGCCGAAAGAGGAGACATACCGAGTCCTTAAGGTAAATGAGCTCTGCGAGCCAGCGGAAGAGGAGGGTCTCCAGATCTCCGGCAGTGAGTGAGATCTCACGTGGCAGGGCAGGCGAAAGCCCATCCAGATCCACCATCACCTCGGTGAGGGCTAAGGCGGATGCCTCGAAGACGTCGGGGAGCGTCCGTCCCTCCGCCTCGAAGGCTACGTCGGCGATGGCGACCTCTTCGAGGAACCGATACGGCATGATCCTCTCCGGGCTTGGCCGCGAAGCCGGCTTTCGCCGCACCGCCCTCACTAGTTACTATAGGGAGGCACCCGGAAAATGTCAAAGCCCTTTTCGGGCGTACCGCCTCCGTTTCATCTGCGCGAGCTCGCTTTTCGGCCTGGCCCGCCGTCGTGGTGGTGAGACCCCCGGTGAGTCGTGTTCGGTCCCGCCGAACGCGCTGGGGGCTTCGGGATTGCGTGGGGACACAACGCGAGCTGATTCGGAAGGGGGCAGGCTGAGAGGGGCTGGGGCGCCCCGTGGGTTTACCCGTGTTGTCGTCAGGGTATCGGCTGTTGGCGCTCAGTGGCCCCCCGTTGAATCGCGGTGAGGACTTCTTCTGGTGTGTCGGCCAGGGTGAAGATGGCCATCTCTTCTGAAGCAATTCTTCCGCGGCTGACTGCGGTTCCGTGGAGCCAGTCGAGCAGGCCCTGCCAGTACTCGCGTCCCACCAGGACAACGGGGAAGGGGCGAATCTTGTTGGTCTGGATCAAGGTGACCGATTCGAAAAGCTCATCGAGTGTCCCAAACCCCCCCGGCAGGATGACGAAGGCCACGGAGTACCGGACAAACATGACCTTTCGGACGAAGAAGTAGCGGAAATTCAACAGGGTGGTAACATAGGGATTAATCGGCTGCTCCAAGGGCAATTGGATGTTCAACCCGATCGAGGGCCCGCCGGCCTCCTGGGCTCCCTTATTGGCCGCCTCCATGATCCCTGGTCCCGCGCCGGTCAGGATGGCGAATCCGTGCTGGACCAGGAGGCGGCCAATTCCATCCGCGGTACTGTAGTAGGGATCGTGCCGGGTTGCGCGGGATGACCCGAATATCGCGACCCCCGGGGGAATGCGGGAGAGGACCTCGAAGCCTTCGGCGAATTCGGTCATAATCCGGTAGACGCGGTCCGTGTCGTCCGCGTGCAGGTGATTGAGGACGAACTGATCCGGCGAGGAGACTCTCTTTTGTTCCATAATAGTGGTATCCCTCTGGCCTTCGGCGGAGAAAGCCATTATATCACAAACGGGCACATTGGGCGTGGCGTCAAACGGGGAGTCGAGAAGAGTGAACTGTGTGCCTTATGGCCCCTCCGAGGCCAGGATGCACCTTACCGCCCACTTGACAGCGGATGAGGGACGGCGCCACAATAAGCCGTCTGCGCCCTTCCGATTCCTGCATGAATCAGGCCAAGAATCATCCGGGAAAATTGCATGACAGTCGTCGAGGTCCGGGATCTGGTCAAGATCTTCCGCGGGGGATTTTTCAGCCCACGGGAAAAGGTGGCTCTCCGCCAGGTTAGCCTCACCGTCGAGGCCGGGATGATTTACGGCATCCTGGGCCCCAATGGGGCAGGGAAGACGACGTTCCTCTCGATCCTGGCGACGCTCCTGCTTCCCGACGATGGGACCGTCCGGGTGCTCGGCCGAGATCTGCGGCGGGAGGCGCCGGCGATCCGCCGCAGGGTCAATATGGCCAGCGGCAACGCCAACTTCCCCTGGAGCCTCACCGTTCCCGAGATCCTGACCTTTCATGCCATGCTGTACGGCCTGTGGGGAAGACGGTGCCGGACCGCCGTGGCGACGGCAATGGAGGTTTGCGAGCTGACCGAATACGGGACGGTTCCCTACAATGAACTCTCGACCGGCCTCAAACAGCGTCTGGCGCTGGCCAAGTCACTCGTCAATGACCCCGAACTCCTCTTTCTCGATGAGCCAACGGTCGGACTGGATCCAGATGTCTCCGCCCGGATCCGGCAGCAGATCGCCGGCCTGCGGTCCCAGCGGGGGACCACCATTCTCCTCTCCACGCACTATATGCCGGAGGCGGAGGCCTTGTGCGATGAGATTGCCTTCTTGCGGGATGGGGAGGTTTTCGCCAAGGGCACTCCCGGCGATCTCAAGCGGCGGGTGAGTTTTGGCGA
Source organism: Methylomirabilales bacterium (SeqCode) (assembly GCA_046758505.1). Classification (GTDB taxonomy): domain Bacteria; phylum Methylomirabilota; class Methylomirabilia; order Methylomirabilales; family CSP1-5; genus CSP1-5. The sequence continues at coordinate 20,739 of JBHIAH010000038.1, forward strand.
GGTGATCCGGGTCACGGGAACCGGAATGTTTCCTCTGGAGGCGGTCCGGAGGCTCCCCGGGGTCCAGGCGGTGCGCGAGAATGGGGGTGGACTGGAGATTCGCGTGGACGAGGGAAGGCGGCGCCTCGATCAGGTGATCCGGTGTCTGCATCACGCGGGCGTCACCTTAAGCGATGTCGGAATTCAGGGAGCCGACCTGGAGGACGTCTTTGTTGAACTGGCCCGGTGAATGGGCAAAGGTCTGGGCCTTCGCCCGCCGGGGGTGGATTATGACCCGGCGCAATGTCTTTACGCTCGTCGAGATGACCTTCTGGCCCTGTATCGGCCTGGCCTCCATCGGTCTCCTGACCGAGTTTCTCTCCCTCACTCCAGAGACCCGGGCCTTTGTGTTGATCGGGGTGATTTCCTTGAGCGTAGTCCAGGTGTGCCAGCTCGATGTGGCCTACGCCCTCCTCTTTGACATGTGGTCCAAGAGCGTCAAGTACCAGTTCATGGCGCCGATCCACGGTGGACATCTTGTGGCGGGGGCGTGGCTGATGGGGATCCTCCGCGGGAGTGTGGTCTTTGGACTGATGAGCCTCTTCGGCATGTATGCCTTCGACTTTAGCTTCGTCGGATCCGGCCTCCTCCCCCTGGCGATCTTCATCGTGGGCCTCTTCCTGAACGGCGCGCTCGTGGGGATCCTTACGTGTACGCTGATTCTGTCGTTTGGCGCGCGGGCAGAGATGGCCGCGTGGACGCTCGTGAGCGTTATGCTCCTCCTGTGCGGTATCTATTATCCCGTGAGCCAGCTTCCACCGCCACTGGCGCTCGCCGCGGGTCTCATTCCGCTCACCTATTTTCTGGAGTACTTCCGGGCCTTTTATGGCTTTCCCCTCACCTTTGCGGCGCCGCTGTGGAGAGGATTTGCCCTGGGCTTCCTCTATTTGGCAGGCGGTCTTGCGCTCCTCCACTGGGCCATTCAGCGTGCCCGGCGGAACGGTATCCTCCTCAAGCTCTCCGAATAGCGAATACAGGCTTTTTCTTTGGCATCGCTGGGGGAAGTTGCTAAGATGGGTCGGCGATGTAGTCACGCTGCGGAGCGCCGTGATGGATGCGCCACCCGAGGTAGTCACCGGGGTACTCCCCGCCGTCGTCAGCATCGAGGCGCGCATCGGGCCGGCCCACCCCTCTACCGTAATCTTGGGGACAGAGCGGAGGGGGAGTGGGGTGATTGTGGACACCGGAGGGTACCTCCTGACGGTCAACTACGCGGTGATGGGCGCAAACCATCTCAGTGTCGGCATCCCAGATGGTCGGCGCTTTCAGGCCTATGTGGCGGCACAGGACTTTACCAGCGGCCTGGCCGTCCTCAAGATTCCGCCCCAGGATCTCCCGGCGGTCCGTCTGGGATCCTCCATGGACCTCCTCCTTGGACAGCCCGTTTTTCTCGTGGCGGCCACGGGGACGGTTGAGCGGCGGGTGGCCGAGGGGTTCATTTCCTATCTCGGAGATTTTGATACCCACTGGGAATACATGTTACCCAAGGCGATCGGGCTGACGATCCAGAACCCAGGCCTCGGGGGGGCGCCGCTGTTTGACCTGGCCGGGCGGGTAGTGGGGATCGCATCGTTCAATCTTGCCGAGGTCGCTCGCGCGACCGTGGCGATTCCAGTGGAGCTGTATCAGCTCAACCGAACGGAGCTTCTCGAATTCGGCCGGGTCGTGAGCCGTCCGGTGCGGCCGTGGATCGGTGCCTATCTGCAGCCGGTGGAGCAGGGGGTGATGGTGGCGGGTGTGGTCCCGGGAGGGCCGGCGGAGGCGGCCGGGATCCAAGAGGGAGATGTCATCCTCGCCGTGGACTACTGCTCGGTGGAAACCCGGCGCGATGTGTACGAGGAGCTGTGGAAAAAGCGGGTGCACGACAAGGTGGTCTTCAAGATCCTTCGAAAGGAACAGGTCATTGCGGTGGAGGTGGTGAGCGGGAGTCGCGAGGAGTTTTATGCATGATCGGCGGCGTCGCCGGTGACGGAGGGCGAAGGGCCCGGCACTGTGATACGGGAGGGTGATGGGGCGCGAGTTGGATTTTTTGTCCTTTGGGGCGCATCCCGATGATGCGGAGATCGGGACCGGCGCTTTCCTGCTGAAGATGAAGGCGAGGGGCTATCGGACCGGGATCGTCAGTCTCACGGAGGGGGATATGGGGGCCGGCACCCGGACCCTCCGGAGGCAGGAGGCAGCAGCAGCGGCCAAAGTGTTACAGGTGGATGCCTTCGAGATCCTGAACCTGGGGGATACCCGCCTCGAAGATACCTTTCGGAATCGGAAGCAGGTCGCCTCCCTGATCCGCAAGTATCGTCCCAAGATCGTCCTGGCACCCCACTATGGTGTGGAGCCCGGGCGGGGACGGGGGCATGCCGATCACATTGCGGCTGGCCATCTCGTCACCCACGCTGCGAACTTCGCCCACCTGGCAAAGTTTCCCGCGGGGGGGCGGCCCCATGCGGTTGACAAGATCCTGTACTACTTTCTGATCCCCTTTGAACGCCCCTCCTTTATTGTGCCCGTGGACCAGGAGGTTCCGCAGGCCCTGCAGGCCATCGACGCACATCACTCCCAGTTCGGCCGGCCGGGCTACCGGAGTGTCCCTGGCCGCGTCGAGGCACTGGCCCGCTCCTTTGGCCTCCTCATCGGGTGCACGTACGGCCAGGCCTTTTACACGCAGGATGTCTTCCGGATCGACGATCCGTTCCTCTTCTTCCAGCAGAGGCCGGAGCGGGGAGAAGAATGACCGCGGCGATGACCGACGACCGATAAGGACAGAAATCAGCGTTCAGACCTGAGTAGTGTGAGACAAATTGAGCCGCCCCGGGAAGGCATCCTTCGTCGGCGGAAAATCCATGGGTTGCTGATTCTGTTGGAACAGTACCTTCGGCCCCTCGCTCGGGGCCTCTCGCGGCGACCCTGTTCGGCGGCTTACGTCCCGGGTCCCTCCGTGTTCGCGATCCGTGCAAAGAACAAGAGCACGGATCGCGCCTCGGTTTCCCAGGCCGTCGCCTGCCGAGGGGCCCCGGCG
>JBHIAH010000039.1:0-22384 GCA_046758505.1 Methylomirabilales bacterium (SeqCode)
TCTTCGAGTCCCTTCACCTGGCCCTGGAGGGCCTCGATCTCGGTGGGGGGTTTGTTCTTATCCCGCATCGCCAGTCCTCCCCAACCGTCCGGGGACTACCATGGCCGATCCCGCGGTTGCACCCGACTTCCTCGTTTCCCCGGCCCGCCGCTCGCCACCCCTCATCTGAAGTCCGCCGACGTCGGGGCGCCAGCCCAGAAGCTCACCGCCACTCCGAACTCCACCCGCTGCAACTCCCATACCACAAGAGTCCGCTCTCAACAAACCCCTGTCATTTTACGGCTCGCATCCCCTATCGGTGGGGGCTTGACTTCCCCTGCCAAGGCTCGTATGCCTTCCCCATGGGCACCACACCATCGCCCGCACGAAAGGGAGCCACCATCCCTGTCCAGATCTCAGCGCCGGGTGCCGATGAGCTGCAGAAACTCATTCCGGGTTTCTGCCTTCGTCTGAAAGACGCCCACCATGGCGCTCGTGACCGCCTTGGAGTTCTGTTTCTCCACCCCCCGCATCATCATGCAAAAATGATACGCCTCGATGACGACGCCCACCCCCTGTGGCTTCACCGCTCGCCTGAGGGTCTGCGCAATTTGTTGCGTTAACCGCTCCTGCACCTGGAGGCGCCTGCTGTACATCTCCACCAGCCGCACCACCTTACTGAGGCCGAGAATCTTCGTCCTCGGGATGTAAGCCACATGACACTTCCCAAAGAATGGCAGCAGATGATGTTCGCACAGGCTGAAGATGTCAATATCCTTCACCAGAACCATCTCGTCGTAGTCCTCCGCAAAGATGGCCCCGTTCAGCACCTCGGACAGATCCTGTGCATACCCGCTGGTCAGATACCGCAGGGCCTTCGCCATCCGTTCCGGCGTCTGCCAGAGCCCCGCGCGATGCGGATCCTCCCCCAGCTCCTTCAACAGGTCTCGGATGAGGCCCTGCATGTACACCTCCTCCCCCACCTCTCCCGAGCCCTTGCGCCGCCGTTGCTGCATGCCTCTCCTCCTGAGAGATCAAAAAGAAATGGGGAGTTGCTGCTCACCCCGAGCACTCGTCGGCGGAATGTTCCCTCCACACAAAAGTATTCTCCCCCACAACTCATGCCGTGTCAACACCCGAGTCGGATCAATGCCGTCACCCGGCGCGGTGGACAGCGCGGCATGGGATCGTTCGGGCTAAGGCTGATCACCAGGGGACGAACCGGGGAAGGGGAGGGCACCGAGGAGGCGGAAAAAACAGGCCCCTTTCGGTGGAGCGGGAGACGGGAATCGAACCCGCGACGTCCAGCTTGGGAAGCTGGCATTCTGCCTCTGAATTACTCCCGCCCGATCCTGTGTATCTTATAGCCAATCGCGGGCACGCTGTCAACGGCGAAGTGGACCACCGTTAGAGATCGGCGTCTTGGAAATTGGTCACGCGCCACCCCTCCTTGACCCGGCCGGTGGCGATAATTGCCTGTTTCTTGAACACGCGACGGTCCACCGAGATCGTGAGGTCGTAGACAAACAGGACCTTGATATCCCCCACTTTTCGCGTCGTGTGGAGACGGTAGGACACGTCCCGGCCCGCCGCCCCCGTCGCTCGTGCCACGGCCTGAAGGAGCCGCTCTTCGTCCTCGATCTTTCGCCGGGCCAGCCCGTACGCCAATGCCTTGGCTTTGGGAAGATCCGGCTGAACGTAATACCGCTCCACGAAACTTCGGGCGACCGACTCCGGGCCTTCCGCCGGCGTGCAGGCGGCGAGGGCGAGCACTGGAGCCATGCAGAGGCCGATTACGCGGCAGACGCTTTTCACGTCGATCACCGTCCCGGCAGGGAGCACCACGCAAGGACAAAGAGGAGGACCAGGAGCACTAGGAAACCGAGGACCATGTGCCGGATTCCCACCTCGCGCGCTTTCTCCGGCAACCGCTCCGGCTCTTGTTCCTCAGGGCTGTCGTCGATCCGCATCATCCGGAGCCACTCATACCACCCTTTCCTCCGGCAATCAAGGCGATTCCCCCCTGGCGAACTCCTCCCGGAGCGAGGCCAGATGGTGCGTGAGATACCGCACCGCCTCCTCCTCGGTGGTGAGCGTACCCAGGCTTGCCTCCTCCCGAAGCCGCTCCAGCAGAAACCCGACAAACGCTCCGGGAGCGAGGTCCATCCGGGCCATCAGCTCATGGCCGTCCAAGACGGTCGCACCCATACTTTTCTGCCCGCTCGCTCGCATCCGTTCGCGGCGGAAAGCACACATCTCCCGGACGAATCGGAGGTGGTCCCGAAAGGCTCTCCCTTCTCTCCCCTGCGTTGCCCGGAGATCGGCCAGCGAGAGGAGGAGAAGCGGCGCGCCCCAGGCACCGAGATCCCGCCAAAAGCGGTACCGCGCCCGCGGTGTGATGGTCTTGACCTGCCGCAGGGAGAGGGGGCGGAGATGTTCCCGAACCAGTACCACCGCCATCGCGGAAGCCCGCGATCCCAGGCGCAGCCGCCGACCGATCTGGTGAACCATTTCGGCCCCTCGTTCCACATGCCCCAGGAAACGGACGCGCCCCCCTTTCATCGAACGGGTCTCCGGTTTCCCCACATCATGAAGGAGAGCGACAAACCGAAGCAGGGCGTCTCCATGAATCCCCCCCTCCACCGTGGCCCCCAAGGGCCCGATCAAGGAGGCCGCCTCGTCAGGTAACAGTTTCGGCAGCGCAAGGAGTATTCCGTCCAGGGACCGGACTGTCTCCACGGCATGGGCGAGCACATCGAAACGATGGGGATGGTCTTGCGGACATCCTCGCATCGCCCGGGTCTCGGGCAACAGGGTATCTAAAAGAGCAAGCGCATCCATCACGCTAAGCCAGTGACCCGCCGTGGGGCAGCGGAGGGTCTCAAAGAATTCCTCTCGCAGCCGCTCGGGTGCTGCGAAGGCCAGAAGAGACGCCCGCTGGCGGATCGCCCGGGCCGTCTCCCCGTCGACGCGGAAGTCGAGCTGCGCGGCGAAACGGATGCTCCGCAAGAGACGCACGGGGTCTTCGTTCAACACGTGCGGATCACCCACGCGGATGCGCCTCTCTCTGAGATCCTGCAGGCCCCCTGCCGGATCGATGAGGTGAGGTGCCTCCTCCCCCAAAGCCATGGCCAATGCGTTGATCGTGAAGTCACGGCGGCGCAGATCCTCCACGATATCGCCGCCGCGCAGCGGCGCGATGTCGACCTGCACGCGCTCCCCCCATCGTGAAAAGACCACGCGCCGGACCTGCGCGCCAAGGCAGATCAGTTTGCCGGCAAACCGGTGCTGGAGGGCCGCCCCCAAGGCGCGGGGATCAACGGACACCAGGTCGATGTCCAAAGTTCCCCGGTGCCCCAGGAGGGCATTGCGCAGGAAGCCTCCGACGAGGTGGACGGGCAGCAGTCCTCGTTCTGCTGCCACCCTAGCCACCTCCCAGAGCAGCGGATGGTGCTGCACACTCTTCAGCATGCCCAGGACACGCCGGTTCATGGCCTCACCCTAAAAGAGGGGAGGAAGAAAAGTCAACTGGGCTTCTGCCCGCGTGGCACGATGTCCGCGCGACCACAGGACAAACCCCCACGGCCCGAAAATTTCTTGACGGCGGGCGTCTCCCGGGTTTACTCTTAACACGAGTTGAAGGTGTGGTTGGTTACGGGTCCTCAGGAGGGGGGGGAGGATGCGGATCGATAGGAAGATGAAGATCGAACACGTCATCCAGACCTACCCAGAAACCGTCTCGGTCTTCACCCGGTACGGGGTCGCCTGTTTGGGTTGCTCCGGCGCCAGTTACGACAACATCGAGGTCGGGGCGAAAATCCACGGCATCGATGTTGACCAGCTCCTGGCCGACCTCAACGCGACCATCGTCTCACGAAACTGAGCGCTCCGACGGTCCAGCGCGGCCCCGCTCGCGGACCGGGAGGGGTGGTTTCACCGTCAAGAGAGGATTCGCGATGTTCGATACGCTCCGGCGAGATATCCAGGCTGCCCGGGATCGTGATCCCGCCGCCCGAAGCACTCTGGAAATCCTCTTTTGCTATCCCGGGCTTCACGCCCTCTGGTTTCACCGAATCGCCCACGCCTTCTGGAACCGGCGACTCCTCTTCGTCGGTCGGTTTCTCTCGCATCTGAACCGCTTCCTCACCGGGATCGAGATCCATCCCGCGGCCCGCCTCGGCCCGGGGCTCTTCATCGACCACGGCATGGGCGTCGTGATCGGTGAGACGACCGCGGTGGGCGAGAATGTCACCATCTATCAGGGGGTGACGTTGGGCGGCACCAGCCTGGAGCGCAAGAAACGACACCCCACGATCGGCAACAACGTGATCATCGGAACGGGAGCCAAGATCCTGGGACCCTTCAAGGTCGGCGATAACAGCAAAATCGGCTCCGGCTCCGTGGTCGTCAAGGAAGTGCCACCCAACTCGGTGGTCGTCGGAGTCCCGGGACGTGTGATTTACCAGGACGGGAAAAAGAAGGTCACCGAGATGGACTTCGACTGGACCAATCTTCCCGACCCGGTGGCCCAAGGGCTGCAGTGCCTGCTCGACCGGGTGCAGGAGCTGGAGCGGGAATTGGAAGAACTGAAGGGCCTTGTGCCGTACAACGCTCCGGCCGACTTCTCGTCACCGCTCCGCCGCGACGGCTGATCCCTTCCCATCCTTTCCCAACGCCAGGGCACGGTGCAGTTCCGACACGGGCACCAGGTCATACCCCTGCGCCCGGAGACCATCGATAATGGTCCGCAGTTCCCGATGGACCTGATCCTGTTTCCGTTGCGTCCCCAGGTGCAGGAGGATGATTCCCCCATTCGCCCGTGCCGTGCGTCCTTTCCCGAAGTTGAGAATGCGTTTCCGTACCTCCGCCGCCCGATAGTAAATCGGTGAGTGGGTGTCTGCGACCCAGTCCCGCGTATCCAGATCCTCCCCCGCCGCCAGGTCCCGCGTCCACCCCACATGCATATAGCCGATTGCTCCGGCCCAGCGACGGATCTCCAGATTATGTTCGCCATACGGAGCCCGCCAGTACGGGCTCATCGGCACCCCGGTCACCTCCTCAAAGAGACGAGCCGTCTGCCGAAGCTCTCCTTGGACACGCTCCCGCGTGACACCCGGCAGGGTGTCCTGTCGGCGGCTGACGGCGAAGCTGGTCAGATGCGGATGACTGAAGGTGTGGTTGCCGATTTCGTGCCCTTCCCGGACCATCCGGCGGACCAGATCGGGATAGCGATCGATGTACCGGCCCGTGAGAAAGATGGTCGCCTTCACTCCCATGGATTTCAGCGTATCCAGGATCTCGGCGGTCGCATTGGCCTCGCTCCCCCCGTCGAACGTCAGGGCGATCTTCCGCTCCCACGCCGGACCCCGCGACAGGTCTGTCTCTGGGGGCAGGGGGGGAAGAGCCGGAACCTCCGGTGGGATCATGTCGGGCGACGTTGGGGGAAGGCTCGGGGCAGGGATCGCCACCGGCAGGACGCCGACCGGCACAATCGCCGACCGTCGGACGGATCGAGATACCGGGGCCAGGGGGAAGACGAGATCACCGTACTGGTAGACCACGAGGAGAAGCAGCGGAGCCAATACGAGCGGAACCCACTCGGGACGGGGGACGAGTCGCCACCGAGGTAAAGGGGGAGGCGCGGCACGTGCCTGCAGGAGCCGCTGTTGAGCATCCAGGGCCCGTCGTCGTCGCCCCAGGAGTCGCTGCACGCGGAGTGGGACTGGTGCATCTCGAATGACCCACTCCCGAGCCAGGAACTCTGCCTCCACGGCCCGCTGCATCGCGTGGATGGCACTACACCCCCGGTCACAGAAGTGACGAAAGCCGGTCCGGATAGTGCAGGCGCGACAGATCCGGACCCCACAACGGAAGCACCGGCGGGGTGCCCGCCGGGCAGGATGACCTGGACAGAATGTGCCTTTCACCGTTCCCTACAGGGCCTCCTTCGACGCCTCGAGGACCTCGTCGGGATCCACCTTCAAGCAGACCAGTCCCGAGACGAGCTTGGGATAGAAATAGGTGGACTTGGGCGGAAGTCGTTCCCCGGCGGTCACCGTCGCCGCCACCTGCTCCAGCGGCGTCGGGTTGAGGAAGAAGGCGGCAGCCGCACGGCCATGTCGCACCTCGTGAAAGGCGACGTCCTCGTCCTGGGTAAACCCGATCATTCCTGAACCCTCCAGCCCCAGAAGCCTCCGGAAGACCAGCCGGTCCACAATGACGACATCGAGCACCGGGGCATGGTGAGAGCGGCCCGGTGCGATGAGCTCCTCCGCCACCCTCGGATCCTTCGGGGTCACAAGGGAAACCGTCTCCCCCCCGGTGTACAAACCGAAGACGTGCCCGTGGCGTCCCTGCTCCTCCATCTCCTTGAGGATCTTCTGAAGAGCGCCCTCCCCTCCCCCAATCCTTCTCTCCTCGCAGTGGAAGTGCGGCCGGAGAATGCCGAGGATCTCCGCCCCACCGCGGGACCAGTCGGACCGGATGAGCCGATGCGTCGGGAGGACCGTCAGTCCCCGGTCCTCGATGCTCACCAGTGTCATCATCACAAAGTTGTACGCCTTCTCGGGCCTCGCTGTCGTGTCGGTGCGCCGCATCTCCTCCCGGAAAGTGAGAGCCGTTTCATACCGGTGGTGCCCATCGGCGATAAACAGGGGCCGCTCGCGAAAGGCCAGGATCAATTTCGCGATGGCCGCCGCATCCTGAAGGGCCCACAGGCGGTGTCGCACATCCGCCTCATCCACAAAATCGCCCAGGGGGTGCGTCCGCGTGGCCGAGCGCAGCAGGTCGGAGATCGCTCCCGACGGTCCGGGATAAAAGCAAAAGATCTGCTCGAGATCCACGGGCAGGGCCTGCATCAACCGCAGGCGATCGGCCTTCGGACCCGGCAAGGTCTGTTCATGGGGAAAGATGACCCCCGCACCGTACTCTTCCAGGCCCACGGCCCCGATCAGCCCGATCCTGGTCCGCCGCTCGCCTTGCTTCCATGGATACTCCTGCTCGTAGATGTAGAAGGCAGGCGCCGCCTCCCGGAGAACAATCCCGGTCGCTTCCCACTCCTGAAAATATCGGGCGGCCCGGCGATACCGGTTCTCCTCCGGACCGTCTCCCGCCCGGTCCTCCCCGAGGATGAGACGAATGATGTTGTGGGGATGGCGGCGGTGAAGCGCATGGCGCAATTCGTCAGAGATCACGTCGTAGGGAGGAGAGACGACCGCTGCCAGGTCCCCAACCGTCTCCACACGGTAACGATGCCCCCGAAAGGGAAGGACACGGGCCACGCGCAGCACTCCTTCCAACTCGTAGACCGGTGACCGATGATAGACGACCGACGACCGAAAACAGAATGGACAACGGAGGTCGGCATGCGGTACCTCGAGCCCCGGTGGGTCGAGGGAACCGGACAGGCATCATTCCTCTACGCGGGACGCCAAGGGGCCCATCCGGGTGAAGCCCCCCCGTCCGTCCCCGAGATAGATGCCGATCTTGTGGAGGGAAGCAAAGACGAGGATCAGATCAGGCCTCCCATCTTCGTTGAAGTCCCCCGCCGCGAGCACGATCGGATCATCAGGCAACTTTATCCCGGACAGTCGGGTAAACCGGCCAGCCCCATCCCCCTTGAGGATGGTGAGGTCTTTGCTGCTACGGTTTCCCACCACCAGATCCAGCTTCCCATCGCCGGTAAAGTCACGAGCAACGATCGCGTGAGGATTGACGCCGGCCGGAAACTCGCCCACCTTCCGCAGATTTCCCTTCCCATCGCCGGCCAAGAGGAAGACGGCATCCTCCCCCGCGCAGACGACCGCCACATCCGGGTGCCCATCCCCGGTAAAGTCGGCGAACGCCATGTAGTGGGGAAACCGTCCGACCTTGAAGACCCTTCCATCCTCGAAGGTCCCATCCCCTTTGCCGAGGAGGAGCGAGATCGTATGCTGTCCGAGGCTGGTCACCACGAGGTCGACGACGCCGTCCTGGTTGATATCGGTCCGGGCCAAGATGTGAGGGCGAGTTCCCGACGGGTACTGACCGATCGCCCTGAAGCCCCCCGTCCCATCCCCCCGATGGATGAGGACACGCGACAGGAGAGCGTCAGCCACGGCCAGATCCATCCGGCCGTCCCGATCAAAATCGGCCACCGCCGCCGCCACCGGCGCCTGGAAGGCTTTTAAATCCTTCCGCTGTGTGAAGCGACCCTTTCCGTCATTCAGATAGAGCGTCACACTGCTCGCCCCACTGTTGGTCGACACCAAGTCCAGGAACCCATCCCCGTCGAGATCCCCGGCCGTCACCCAAACAGGACCTCGCCCCACCTCGTACGAGTGGTTCGAGCTCACCCCCCCCTTGCCGTCCCCGAGGAGGACGGTAATCTTTCGCTCTGCCGAGGCGGCGATGGCCATATCCAGGTGCCTGTCCTTGTTGAAGTCGCCCACGATCACGGAGTGGGGAAATCGACCGGCCGCCGTATATCCCTCATGGGCGGCAGCCTGCCGGAGGCCCAAGAGGACCCCCCCCATGCCGAGGCCACAGACAAGGATCACCCGCCACCCGCCCGAGTATCTCACCATTGCTCCGCTCCTTTGATACACCTCAACGCGCCTGTCCCGATCGTCCCTGGGCTTGTGTAGCGAGCGATCTCAGATATGCGATGACATCCCAGATCGCCTCATCGCTCATGACGCGCCCCGCGGGGGGCATCAGGCGGGTTTTCCCCACTGCCTCGCCGCCCCCCTTGATGATGTCGAAGAGATATTGATCCGAGAGCTGCTCCATGCGTTTCACGTCCGAAAGATCGGGGATCGGGACCGGAGGCGGGGGGACTTTGTTGCTCCAGCCCCACCCTTTCCCATGGTCCCCATGGCACTGGAGACAGTACTCCATGTAGAGCGCGCGCCCCCGGTAAGGGTTCGCCTGCTCGGCGGCCAAGGCCCCTCCTCCTCCCAAGCCGATGACCCCCCAGGCCACCGTCAGGATGATGGGAAGACCCGTTATGCGCCCTACCGTTAGCGACGGCACGCTGTGTACCAGACCCCGGATACGGTTTCACCCCTCCGCCACAGGAACCGACGAGCCGGCCGGCGTCCCCGGCGCCCCCCATCATGCCTTTCACCGGCGGCCTCCTCGGCGCGCCGGAGCGGCACCGTCGATTTGTGACGGTCGAAGGATAGACAAATGCCGGCGGAAAGGCAAGGGAGAACCACGCCGGGACACGCTCCACGTGCAGTCCGCCTGACGGGTGTTCGCGCTTCCCCCGCTCATCATCGATGGCCAGGGGAGTCCGCCCGGTCCCGGAGACGACGCCGTGGGGCAGGATGAGGAGTACCTGCCCGAGATCGGGCGCGTGGAGGAACGTCACGGGGACGGGACGTCGAGGCGCCGGACAAAAACGTAGAGATCACGGCGCCGGTGCTCCTGATCGCGAACGTACTGCGAGAGCACCGCTTCCCGCTGAAACCCGTGCTTCTCGACAAGACGAATGGCCGGACCCTGCTCGGGAATCAGCTCGGAGACCAGAATTTCCATGCCCAGGGTCTGGGCGATGTCGATCAGCTCGGCCATCACGACATCGGCCAGCCCCCGCCGCCGGTAGTCCGGATCCACCACGATGCGGATCTCCGCCACATGTTTCATCCATCCGTAGGGACGAAAGTGGAGTGTGGCGTCGGCCACGATCCGCCCATCCGACTCCACGACGACTGGGAGCACCTGGGCGTAGTCCAGGTCCCGCGACCACGCCTCGATGGTCTCTTCCTGTGTCACATCATCCCGCAGGAAGAGGCGGTCCGCCTCCGGGATTGCCCGGAAGAAGTCGAGAAGTCGCTCCTGATCTCCCTTCACCATCAGCCGGACGGTGGCCGTGCTCCCATCCTCGAGGTCAACCCTTTTGGGATATTTCTTCACCGGCATTCCTCGGTATCGACGGTGCACGCATGGCACGTCCCGGGTGGATCCCCGAGCGCGTTCCGCCCGACGTCATCCGAAGAGCAGCGGAGTGCCCCGCCTCTCACTCTGCCCAGGGGTTGCCCCCGTCCAGTTTCTCCTGTTTCTCCTCCAGCTCACGGGCCAATCGCTTCAGGTGCTCCGCCGCATACGCGGGAGAAGCCAGCTCTGCCAGGGCTTCGATGACGAGATCGAGCGCGTTCATCAGGGAGGATTCATTGTTTGGATCATAGGAGAGCCGCATGGATATTCCCCGCTCGGGTATTGTATCGGTTTCTGCCGGGCAAGTTCAAGGGAAATGGAAGCCGCCGGGACGCGCGGCAGTCCCCTCAGGTCCAGATTCGGAACCTCGCAGACCGCTTCCCCTGCCCCTCGAGAATTATCCGTCCTCCCATCGGCAGGACCACGTTCTCACGGCCATGTCCGCTCGGAAAGGTCGCAAAGCAGGGGAGGTCTGCCTCGTCGGCACATCGGGCCAAGATATCGGCGACCGAAAAACTGGTGAGGGGCTTGCGGGGTGCACACGCCACCATCTGCCCGAAGATGATCCCCTTCACGCCCTCGAGCTTCCCTGCCAGCCTGAGATGGGTGAGCATCCGGTCGATCCGGTAGGGCTCCTCGTTCACCTCTTCCAGAAAGAGGACCTTTCCCTTGGTCTCGATGGCAAAAGGGGTCCCGAGGGACCAGGTGACCAGGCTGAGGTTTCCGCCGGTCAGCTCCCCCGCGATCCTTTTCTGTCGAGAGAGGAAACGGCCCCCAACCGTCCCCGCAAAGGCCGTGCCATCCAGTATCAGGGCCCGAAGGCTGCGACGGGTCAGCGGATTACCCCGGCGGCTAAAATCCGGCTCCACCATGGGCCCGTGAAATGTTACGAGCCCGGCATGCTGGGTGAGGGCCAGGTGAAGAATGGTGACGTCGCTCGACCCCAGAAAGACCTTGGGATGCCGGCGGATCAGCCCGAAATCGAGATGCGGCAGGATCCGCCCCGCCCCGTATCCGCCCCGGGCACAAAAGATCCCCGTGACATCCTCCCGACAAAACATCTCGCGAAGGGCCTCCGCCCGGTCTTCATCTCGCCCGGCGAGGAACCCCCACCGGTCGTAGAGATGGGGGGCCTCGAGCACGTGAAGGCCCATTCGGCGCAAAGCGCGGAGGCCCCGCTTGAGGCGGTTGGGATCGACTGGGCCAGAGGGAGCTACCACCGCCACTCGATCCCCTCGGCGGAGGGGTCGTGGTCGCTTCTTTACCATGGCGCGGTTTCTCCTGGACCGTGCGGCACGTTCCACATCCCTCCCCGCGTGAGGAGATCAGCCCCTTCCCCGCCCCATCATGTGAAGACCGGTTCGAATCGTGGTTACGTGAATGGCGACCGTGTCCGCGATCTTCCGCGCATAGCCCCCCGCCAATACCACCACCACCGGAACCCGCCTGCGCCGTGCCTCCCGGAAGATGATTTGATCCCGATGTTCAAGCCCCGCAAGGCTGAGGCCGAGTCCTCCCTCCTGATCGTCCCGGTAGGGGTCGGCACCCGCCACATAGACCACGAGCTGCGGTCGGAAGATCTCAAACACCGGCTGGACATGCCGAGACAGCGCCTCGAGGTAGTCATCATCCCCCGCGCCATCCGGGAGCAAAACGTCCAAGTCGCTTTGCTGCTTGACTTCAGGATAGAGATTTTCCTGGTGGACGGAGCAGGTAAAGACGCTCGGATCCTCGCGAAAGATGAAGGCCGTTCCGTCCCCCTGGTGAACGTCGCAGTCGACCACCATCACCTTGACGATCCGCCCCTCCCGTCTCAGCGTGCGGATGGCGACGGCAATATCGTTGAAGACACAGTAGCCCGCCCCGTGATCCGGATAGGCGTGGTGGCCGCCGCCCCCGATGTGGATGCCAAGACCCTCCTCCAGGGCGTATCGAGCCGCCCGGATCGTCCCCTCGACGCCGATCCACGCCGCCTCCATCAGCTCTTTCGAGTACGGGAGATCGAGGACCGCAAGCTCCTCGGCGGTCAGCGCTCCTCGCCGCAATTTGTCGAGATACGTCGAGGCGTGGACCAGCGCGATGTCATCCTCGCGGGCCGGAGGTGGCTCCTCGAAATCCGCGGCCGTGGCGACGCCGAGCTCCACGAGCCGCTCTGCGATCAGCCGGAATTTGATCGTCGGAAGGATATGCTCCCCCAGATCCACCTCATACTTTGGGGAATAGAAGAACTTCATACCGGCCCTTCGTCCGCGTGACAGGAAGATCCGGGGATCATGATAGTCTCTTTCCCCGGCGATTTCCAGGGATGATCCGCCCCACGCCGCCGGCGACGTTGCAGAAAGGTATTGACCCAGCCCGTCGTCTTCACTACCTTCCGTGCCGAAGGAATGGAGCATGAAACGGCTCATGAGAGACCTGTGCAAATCTTGCACTGTCCTGTCGGGGCTGGTCCTGGTGGTGGTACTCGTCTCGGGAGGCTGTGCTGGCGGCGGCGGCCCTGTCCCGGTTCAGGGCGTGGTCACCGGGAAACACCAGATCTCCCCAAAGGGGACTCCCGCGGAGCGCCCCGGGGAGGAGACACCGCGCTACTTTCTCTGGCTCAAGACGGACGACGGACCAGCCTTCGTCGAGGTGACGGAAGACGTGTTTCACAGCGTGACGGAAGGCGACCGGGTCTGTATCAATTGCGAGTCCCCGGGCCCGTGATGTTCCCGCTGTGGACGGGGGTCCTGCGGGGCACCCGGCGCGGCATCACGGCCGCTCTCTCGTCTGAGCAGCCAAGCCCTCGAGATCTGCACGGCTCAGCCCCCTCAGCACCTCGGGGGGCGGGCAAAGGGTGACGATGCGACGCCGCTCGTCGGAGAGGCCTGCGTCCGCCAGATCAAGCGCCCGGAGCATCAGGAGGGCGCGCGCGCGCGCGGTCCGCTCGAGCGCGAGGAGGGGGAGCGTGACCATCTCGTCCGTCCCTTCTTCCCGATACCGGATGTGACCGTCACCCGGGGGGCGTCTGAGAAACGCCAAGAGGTCACGGGCATTCTCTGCATCCCAGCGGGAGCGGTACTCCGCGGTGGGGGGACGCTCCGCCTTGAGCTTGATCGGGCCCTCCCACCACCCCTCGGAATAGTAATAGTCCTTCCAGCCTCCTCGGAAACCGTGGGTGAAGAGCAGATGGCCCTCATCAGTCACCTGGAAGGGATGGTGGAGCTCCTGGATCTGCTTCAGGGTCTTCCAGCCGTAGGCGAGGTACATTATGGCGCCCCACGTATCCTCGATGGTCCCGCACAGCACGTGCATGACCCCCTGCTCGAGGGTCGTCCCCTGCACCTGTACCCGCGTTGAACCGAATTCGACGGCCCTCGCGAGTTGAACGTCAAGGATCCCCCGTTCGACTTCTCCCTGACTCCCCGGAATCCTCGTCCGACCATAGAGCCCTTCAACCACGGGACGGTCCGACCGCGCCCCCCCGGCTTCTTTTAGGTAGACAAGAAACTCCGCCTGGCCGACGAACCGGCCGGCCCACGCCTCGACGTCCAGCGTATGCTGCTCGATGCGCCGACCGCGGAGCCTGAGCAGCGGATGCTCTGGGTCCAGATTCTCTTTCACCATGCTGTCGAGGTTACGAAGTGGCGCGAGGGATTAGCAAGCAAAAACCGGAGAATCCCCTGGGGAGGGATGAGACCTATGGGTCGACTAACGCGTCGGCGATGAGCCGCACAGTTTTTCTGTCGGCTCCACCGTCTTCTTACGGGCTCCGCCGCCATTGTGAAAGAAGCCGGTCATACTCCGCATGGGAGCCAATCCAAAACCAGACGATTTCATCCCCTTCCAAGATCCCCACCGCTCGATAGCCAGGGCTGATCCGAACTGAGTAGATTGGGCGTCTAGGATGCACAGGCTTGAAACGAAGACTGGGATAATTCGGGTTCTGCCTGAAGAGTCGGTAGGCCCGACGAGCTCGATCTTGAACCTCCAACGGTAGTTCGGCAAAGGCTCGCCGAAACTCCGGAGTAGTGCGCGAGATCACAGCTTCTCCGGGTCAAGCTCCTCTGTCCGGCCGGCACGGTGTTCTGTCAACGCGTCATCGGCGAGTTGACCGAGGAGATCATGGGAAGCAGCAAAGAGCTCCTCCCAGCGGCGCTCGGAGGCAAGCTCCTCCAGCAAAATGCGCGCGAGCGCATCCTGCTCCTCCTCGGGAAGTTTTGATGCCTCGTCAAACGCTTTTTTCAGAAGCTTCGTCATCTAAACCCTCCGCCAAAAATTTTTTCAAAAGCCTCGTTCGAATCGACCCTAATTATTGAGCATCCTAGTCAGCTTATGCTGATCTTCAGGCTTCCAGCCGATGTAACCATTGTCACTGGTTCTCACGCGCTTGTCAAGGTCACCAGTAGCAAGCGGTAAGAATCGGAATGTGCTTGTGCAGCGGGAAAAAACGAGGGGTTAGTAGGCGGAGATGGCGATGATGAGGACACCGCTTCGATACGGCGGGCCCCCGAGCAGGATGGGTGCGCCCCCGCGCCGGAGACGCACCACGGTGTTGACCCCGGCCGTCGTGATCTTCAGCTCCACGCGGCGCCGAGCCGCCCGCACCAAGGCCACGGTCAGGTGCCCGCCCCCGGCAATGGGGGTCTGCCACGGGCGGTTTAATCCGACCTCCCCCCTGCGCGCCTCAAGCAAACGGTAGCTGGTGTACGCAAAGTCGCGCTGGAGCTCTCGAACGAGCGACCGGATGGCCGGATCGACGCCTCCGCCGGGGTCCCGGGAGGCCAGGATCACCCGCGCCTCGACCGGGACCGCTTGCGCATACACCGGCGAGAGCGGCAAGAGCAGCAAGAGGAAAACCGTCAGGAGCGCCCGCCTCACGTCTCCCCCCGCGCAACCACCCATATCACCTTCAGACCTCGCCCGGGCGTGGTGAAGACCATCGCGCGAAACCCCGGTTCGGCCTCCACTGCTTCGACCACCACCTCACCCTCGCCCGGCTCCACCGAGACGATCTGACCCGGCGCCCGTCCGGTCGGTGCTTCCCAGAAGAGATACGCCGCCGACAGGATCAGGAAGGTCGCAAAGGCGGCCCCCGCCAGGGAGAGCCTGGGTCGTTCCCAGCCCGCCTCCCAGATTCGGCGCATCCACGCCGTGACGATCCCGTGGGGACGACCACCCTCGATCCGCACCCGGACCCCTGGCCACAGGACCGGCGGGACCTCGGGCCGAGGATCCCGAAGCCCCTGGCGGAGAAGTCCCTGGAGCTTCTCAAGGTTCCGCTGCTCCTGGCGGCACGCGTCGCACCCGGCCAGATGCACCTCCAGGCGCCGGATCTCAGGCACCCCCAGCTCCCCATCCACGTAAGCACTCAGCGCGTGTCGATATCGGCGATGACTCGCCATGCGGCTACTCCCCGTGCCAGAACCCGACCAGGCTCTGCTGAAGACGCTGTCGCGCGTGAAAGAGACGGGACATCACCGTCCCCACTGGCCGGCGGATGATCCGGGCGATCTCCGCATACGAAAGCCCCTCGAGTTCCCGCAGGAGGATCACAGTCCTCAGATCCGGGGGCAGGGCCGCGATGGCCTGTTCGATGCCCTGTCGCAGTTCCTGTCGATCCAAGTTCGCCCCCGGGTTCTCCCCGGTGCTGACCGTCTCGAGCACGGCCTCGTCCCCACGAATGTCCGGCTTTCGCCGCCGGAGAAGATCCGTGGCCAGGTTCACCAGGATCCGGTACACCCACGTCCGAAACTGCGCGGTGCCGCGAAACTCGGCAAGGCGGAAGTAGGCCCGGGCAAAGGCCTCCTGGGCCACCTCCTGGGCATCCTCTCTGTTGCCCAGCATGCGGTACGCGATGGCGTAGGCCCGGCCCTGGTGTCGCTTGACCAGCTCTTCGAAAGCGGCCACATCTCCCGCGCGGGAGCGCTCCACCAGCTGGTGGTCCTCCATGAGGCCGACTCCCAACCTGTAGACGGAAACATAGGGCCATTTATTTTCCCGCCAGGATATCCCACAACCGGGTCGAGGGCAACGGGCGGCGCCGTTTTACCTCCGGGTGTCGATCGAAATCCCCACCTCCGTGGGATAGGGACACAACTGACGAATGACACAGGCCAGGCACTTGGGCTTCCGCGCCAGGCAGATCGCCCGCCCATGGGCTTGGAGGAGATGGCAGAACCGGACCTTGACCGGATCGGGCACGAGGGGATTCAGGTCGAATTCGATTTTGTCCGGATCCGTCTCGGCACTGAGATCCAGGCGCCGCGCGAGGCGAGCGACGTGGGTATCCACGCCAATGGCGGGCTGGCCAAAGGCATTTCCCCTCAGGATATTGGCGGTCTTCCGGCCCACCCCTGGCAGGCTCACAAGATCCTCCAGTCCCCGCGGGACCTTACCCCCGAACCGGGCACCGAGTCCCCGACAAGCCTCCTGAATTGCCTTGGCCTTGTTCCGGTAAAAACCGGTGGGGCGAACTTCGGCCTCCAGGGTGGTCCGATCCACGCCGGTCCAGTCGTGCGGCGTCCGGTATTTCTTGAAAAGGCTCCCGGTCACCTGGTTCACCCGCTCGTCGGTACACTGGGCTGCCAGGATCAGGGCAATGAGCAGCTCGAGAGGGGTCTTGAACTGAAGCGCCAACGTGACATCCGGATAGGTCCGATCCAGGATCCGGAGGACTTTCTGAACGCGTTGCCTCTTCTTCTGGGCGGTCTCCCTCACCCCCCCTCGTCCTCCTCCTTCAGGATCTTTTTCAGGACATCGTTGCCTGCCTGGGGGGCTTCCCCTTTCAGGTACAACATGACCCCTCCTTTAACCGGACGGATTTCGATGATCCCCTTTGCCGCCAAGTCTTGCGTGGCGGGCCTCGGGTCCTCACCGAAGTACTGACGGAAGGCCTCGTTAAACCCGGAAAAGACGGTATGGATCCCCCGGTACTTCCCCCTCAGCTTCTTGATGGCCCGGACGACGAACTCCTCCTTCCCAAGTTTCCCCTCACCGTCCATTCTCCCCTCCTACCGACCGGCAACCACCAAGGACCGATGACCGAAAAAAAGGTGGTGGGTCAACGGTTGCCAGACGGTGAACCAACAACATCAACCCTTCCGCTTTCGCCGTGCCGTAGGCTTTGGCCTTTGTGCCTTGCTCTTTGGCCTTTGTGCCCTGGTCTTTGGCTTGCGCGCCTTGCCTCCGCTTCGTCTGCCGGGTGCCCGCGTGCCCCGGGCTGCCTGAAGGTTCGCCATGAGCAGGTCAAGCTTGCGGTGGAGCTCCTCCAATTCCTTTCGGCTGGGTGGCAGATATCCCTTGAGGCCCGTCTTCATACCCTCTTCCCATTGCCGGTATCTCTCCTCCATCCGCTCTTGGAACTCTTCGGTCCGGCGCGTCCATGCGTCCAGAAGCCGCTGCCCCTCTTCCTTGGCCACGGCCCCGCGCTTAACCAGGTCATCGACCAACCGCCATGTTTGTTCCTGAAACTTGACCGCCGCCTCCGCCGAGGCATTGACCGACTCCCGCATCAATCGCGTCATCTGCTCAGTCCACTCTGCCATCACCTTTCCTCCATCAGAAGCGGACACGGGCCGTGAAGACCCGGGGACCGTGACATACCGCGGCGTGCGTCGGCCCCTGAAGCGCCATCGGGGGTCCGTGGCCGCGGCCGCTACCCACGAGTGCCAGAAGGCGCGTCAGGCGCGCAGGGCTTTCGCGGCCCGATTGATGTCCCGGGGCTTCACCCAGAGGATGGCGCCGTAACGGCCCGCGCCCGCCGACACCGCATCGACGGCGGTCACGTTGATCTTGGCCGCGGCCAGCTTTCCCAAGAAATCGGCGCAGGCGCCGACACGGTCCTTCCCCTGGACGAGAAAGCCGATCTTTTTCGGACTGAGCCGCAACTTGGCCTTGCGGGCGACCTTGAGGAAGGTCCTGGAGTTCTTGGGGATCAGGTCGATCTGCGCCCCCTTCCCCTGAGGAAATCCCGAGAAGGCCAGCAGGTTGACCCGCGCCTTCTTGAGCACGGATAAAACCCTGGCCCCTTCCCCCGGTTTATTCGGAACCTTTATATAGTAGTATTCGACGCGTCGAACGGTGTCCGCCATCTCCCCCTCCTTCGATCCGCTGCCGGATCACCCCTGCCTCGGCGAGGCAGGTCCGCAGTGATGAAGTACCACCCCTCCACCCAGTCACGATTCCCCCCCTACGGGCCCGCTCCCGACCCGAGCGCCGCCGCCAGTGTCACGGCGAGGGTGAGGAGGCTGGCGACCACCACGACACCGGCCGGCATGAACTTTCTGGACCGCATGAACCTGACGCCCATCACCACCGTGAGCAGCGCGGCCACGCCCGCGCCTAACCACATAGCAGCCGTGGCGGCCGTGAGGCTCCAGGCAAACACTCCGAGGATCACGACCCCGCTCACCCCTCCCGAGAGGAGAGAGGCCTGGCTCCTCCCTTTCGCGTACCCCATTACCCCGCCGAGAATGAGGAGCACGCCGTATGCGAGCAAGGTATAGCGAGCAAGGGCAAACACCGTATCCTCCCGGAGATTCTCAAATCGTCCGATGGGTGGCCGGACCCCGACCGAGAATCCCCCGGCGTCGGTCCAGGCACCCGGATCGCGGTATCGGGCTTCTCCGTCCCGAGGGGGTCCCTCGCCGCGAAAGCGCATCCGGGCCTGTCAAATCTTCCCCGTGAGGAGGGGGCAGATGATACGGTAACCTAGCATACTTGCGCTCCAGAGTCCCGCAAAATAGCACAGTCTGTCCGTTCTTCTGCAACTTTGGCAGAACCAGACCGTCGGGAGGGTTGCGCCATCTCCTCACCCCCGATCCCCCGACCGGCAGGGGACCGCCCCGGGAGGGCTGATGGAGGCGACCGCCCCATCATCCGGTACACGGCCGGGGGGTCCGGGATTTGGGGATGCGGCCTCGGGGAGGAACTGCGTGTCCTGAAAGGCTTGTGGGTGGGGCAGAGGCGAGAAATGAGCGATGAGAAAACTATTTCGATTCAGATTCGGAGATTGTCTTCTTCAGCCCCCGTGCGAGATTCTCCGTATCCTGCGCGATCCCCTTTGCGGTCGCGCACCCCGCCACGACGAGCAAAAGCAACACTCCGAGGAGGGCGATCAGCTTTCGCATGATGTGTCTCCACGCCGCAGGACGAACGCTTCCCCAACGCTCCCGCTCGAACTGAACGCCAGCGTCACTTGAACCCCTTGGATCGATGAAGACTTCTGTGGAGAAACGGCAGAGGATTCCTGCTTTTTGGGCGCATCCTTTTCCTCACCCTTTCTGATCATGTAGCCACCACCCCCCGCTGCGCCCACCAAAAAGAGGGCACAACCCGAGGAAAAGAGAAGGCAGGCCAGCAGGAAGGCCATTCCTAGGCTCCGCCATGCTTTCCCAATTCCGCCCATCGTCAGCCTCCTTCCCCCTCGGGGGCATATGCCCCCTCGGTCACCCCTGGACCCCGAGCAAGATTCGTGCCGGGTCCAGTACATCCTCCCCCGCAGTATCCTCCGGCCCCACCCGCGAGCGGGGACCCGACCAGAAGCGCTAGCCGGCGTGGGAGGAACCGGCTGCGGATGCCGCTCCGCGGCGGTGATCAACGAGAGCGCCGATCGCCGCCGCCTCGAGGGGGTTGAGTTCAAGAAACTGGATGCCCATCCCGATCATGCCCCCCGGCTCCCCTTCTTCGCCGGACACCCACATCACCCGCCCGCGCACCGAAAGCGGGTTCGGGATGCTCGGCGGCGTGAAGTCGAGCGTCATTTCCGTCCCCGGCACGGGCGGCCGTTTGACCGCGATGAACATCCCTCCCTGGCTCAGGTTGAGGCACGTCCCGCTGGCGACCTTCCCCCCCACCGCGTACTCGACGTCGCACCGGACCTCCGCCCGGGGATGGACTCGTTTTTTAGCCAGAGAGAGCCATTGCTCGACCAGGGCCGGCTCGACCGGCTGCTCGAACGCCACGCCGTGGGGGACTGCCGTTCCCAGGAGAGTCCGCATGCGTCGGTCCGTCCAGACCACCTGGCCGCGCAGGGGCTCACCCTCAGAGAATTCGACCAACACCAATGTCCCGAGGGGAAGGGTCTCGACCAGCAGGACCGCAACCCCGCCCGCCCCGACGTTGAGGGTCTTCCCGGCGAGGCGTCTCTCGGCCGGTTCCTGGGGCTCGACAGCAGTGCACTGCACGGGAAGATAGGCGACAAAGCGGGGCCAGCACCGGACTTGCGTATAGCGAGGCATTCGGTCCCTCACGCATTAAGGCTCGGAACTAGCCGGAGCAAGAAGCATGCCACGCCGGAGGCGTACCCGGCAACCACGCGGGGGGTCGCCTCCTCACGCCGGTGAGGGGGATCTCTCCCGCCCCCCCCGTGCCGCACTTCCCCCTTGACCTCCCTTCCCCTTTCCCGCATCCTTCCCATGCCATGGCTGACGATGCATCTCCCGCTCCCGAGACACCGGGCCGTTCAAACCGCGTCAAAACTCTCGTCCTGTGCAGTAGCATCCACTTTCTTCACGACGGCTGCGCCAACGCCCTCTACGTGCTTTTCCCCCTGATCGCCCTCGACCTCCACCTCTCGTTCGCCCAGGTGGGCTCTTTGAAGACCGCCTACTCCTGGGCGATGAGTGCTTTGCAGATCCCGGCTTCCCTCCTGGCGGAGCGGGCAGGTGACGTGCTGATCCTCGGCGGCGGGACAGCCCTCCTGGGGCTGAGCTTCATCGGAACGGCCCTTGTCGCGACTTACCCCTTCCTCCTCGTCCTGCTCGCGGGCGCCGGGGGTGGATCGGGCGTGCAACATCCGCTGGCCTCCTCGATGGTGTCGAAGGCGTACGAGGTCACCCGCCAGCGGACCGCCCTGGGGACCTATAACTTCTCCGGCGACCTGGGAAAGGTCGTCATTCCGGCGATGATTGGGGTATTGGCCGCGGGAGCGGGATGGCGATGGGGTCTTGTGGCCCTCGGCCTTCTGGGCCTGACGACCGGGGGTCTCCTGGGATTTCAGCCATGGAGGCGACCGATGAGCCCGGCGGACGGCAGGACGCCCGACGTCGCACCACGCCGGCCGACGGGGTGGGGCATTCGGGATCGACGCCGCTTCCGGCGACTAACGGTCATCGGGATGCTGGACGATTCCACCCGAACCTCGCTGCTCACGTTTCTGCCGTTCGTCCTGCTCCGGAAAGGCATGGGACCGGGGCAGATCGGGTTGGTTCTCACCCTCCTCTTTGCCGGCGGGGCCGCCGGCAAGTTTCTGTGCGGGGCCTTGGCCGAACGGGCAGGGATCGTTCCGATGATCGCCGGGACCGAGGTATTGACTGGCCTCCTGATCCTCGGGCTCCTCCCCCTCTCCCCCTCCGCGATTTACCTCATGGTCCCCCTGCTCGGTGTGGTCCTGAACGGGACCTCATCCGTTCTCTACGGCACCGTGGCTGAACTGGTCACCCCCGAGGGACGCTCGCGCAGTTACGCCCTCTACTACACCGCCGTCCTCGGGACCGGGGCGCTGGCCCCCTTGCTCTACGGCCTCCTGAGCGATCTCACCGGACTGGCCTCAACCTTCACGGTCATCGGCGTGATGGCGATGGCCGCTGCCCTCCTCTCCCTCCTTCTGCGGGAACCGAAGCCCCTCTCCCCTCACGGGTCTGCCCCGTAGAAGCCCTCATCCCGCACGTCAAAGAGAAACCGCCGCACGCCATGCGGGTAACAGCTTCCGGCTCCCTCCGGGAGACCGGACCCCCCCTGCATCCCGGACGGCACGAACAAGAAGAAGAGGATAGGCTGATCTGCCTTCCTCTGCTATCCTGAAAAAGTACCCCCGGCCGCCGGTCATGTATCTGGCCCCGGCCAGGGTGAGCGGCCGATTGATACTCCTCGTCAACAGGAAAATCGGTCGTCGGCCAGCGCCGACACGATATCTTCCCCCCGACCAGCATGATGCAAAGGAGGCACACCGTGAAGGCCGTTGCTGTATTCCCGGGGAAGGCCGGGAGTATCCATCTAGCGGAAGTGCCAAAACCGTCAGTCCAGGACATCCCGAACGGGCGTGGTGTCCTCGTAAAAGTCCTTCACGTAGGTGTGGATGGCACCGACAAGGAGATCAACGCCGCGGAATACGGCCAGGCCCCTCCCGGCGACGACTTTCTCGTCATCGGCCACGAGAGTTTCGGCCGCGTGGAGGCCGTGGGTCCCCAGGTGACCGAGTTGCGAGCCGGGGATTACGTCGCGGCGACCGTGCGTCGGCCGGGCTCGAGCATCTACGATCAGATCGGCACCTACGACATGACCACTGACGACACCTACTTCGAGCGCGGCATTAACCTGCGCCACGGGTTCCTCACCGAGTACTACGTCGAGGAGCCGGAATACCTCATCCGGGTGCCACCGGGACTGAGGCACGTCGGCGTCCTGATGGAGCCGACCAGCGTGGTGGAAAAAGGCATTGCGCAGGCCTACGAAATCCAACGACGACTCCGCGTCTGGCGGCCCCGCCGGGCGGCCGTGCTGGGGG
>JBHIAH010000040.1:0-22253 GCA_046758505.1 Methylomirabilales bacterium (SeqCode)
CCGGCCGCGCCAGGTCTATACCGGGGCGGATCAGCGGGATTATGTGCCGGTCGAGCTGCGGAAGTAGCCGAGGTTCTCGCGGCTGTCTGATGGCGTGTGACGGAGCGACAGAGGAGAGAGAGAACCGGAGACATGAATAAGACAGCGCCTGGGCCGTGCAAGATCTACACCGGCGAGAAGGTGACCATCAGGGTCCTGGAGGAGTGGTGTAAAGGCTGCGAGATCTGCGTCGAGGTATGCAAGAAGCACTGTCTGGCCATGGATGGCCTGGGGAAGGTCATGGTCGTGAACCTGGAGGCGTGCAACAAATGCCTCTTGTGCGATCTCCTCTGCCCCGATTTCGCCATCTCCATTGGATGATCCCGGAAGGAGAGAGATGGAACCAACCGTGGGCTTGATGCAAGGAAATCAGGCGTGCGCGCAGGGCGCCCTCGTCGCCGGGTGTCGCTTCTTCGCGGGCTATCCGATCACGCCGTCGTCGGAGATCGCCGAAGAATTGGCGAGACATCTCCCACGGGTGGGGGGGAAGTTCATCCAGATGGAAGACGAGCTCGGCGCCATGGCCGCATGCGTCGGGGCGTCCATCGGAGGCAGCAAGGCCATGACCGCGACGAGCGGCCCGGGCTTTTCGTTAAAGCAGGAGAACCTGGGTTTCGCGGTCTATACCGAGATTCCCTGTGTCGTAGTGAACGTGATGCGGGGGGGGCCGAGCACCGGCCTTCCCACCTCTCCCGCCCAGGCAGATGTCATGCAGGCGCGCTGGGGGACTCACGGCGATCACCCGATGATCGCACTCGCCCCCGCTTCGGTGCGGGAGATCTACGATTGCACCATCCGAGCCTTCAACCTCTCGGAGCGTTGCCGCACGCCGGTGATCCTGCTCTACGACGAGGTCATCGGACACATGCGGGAAAAGGTGGAACTGCCCGACCCGTCGCAATGCGAGATTGTCGACCGACGGACCCCCACCTGCTCGCCTGAGGAATATCTCCCGTACCAGGCGGCCGAGGACGGCGTTCCGCCTTTCATGCGGTTCGGAGAGGGGTATCGCTATCACATCACCGGATTGGCGCATGACGAGCGAGGATTCCCCACCCAGGACCCCCGGGTTGTTGAAGCAAAGCAGCGGCGGCTCTATGAGAAGATCGAACGACATCGAGAGGAAATCGTGGCCCATGAAACCTTCCTCCTCGAGGATGCGGAGGTCGCCATCGTGGGCTATGGCGTCACGGCGCGCTCTGCCCGGGCCGCGGTCAAGGCGGCCAGGCGGGAAGGGATCCGGGCCGGCCTCTTCAGGCCGATTTCCCTCTGGCCGTTCCCCGACCTGGAGGTCGAGAAGCTGGCCGGACAGGTCAAGGCGATTGTCGTCGCCGAGATGAATCTGGGCCAACTGATCTACGAGGTCGAGCGGGTGGTCCACGGCAAGGTGAGGGTGGTTCCGCATCAGAAGGCGAGCGGGGAGCCGATCCACCCTGATGAAATCCTCGCTGCCTTACGGGGGTTACGCTGATGTTCGATTACGACCAGTATCTTCGAAGGGCGATGATGCCCCACATCTGGTGCAAGGGGTGTGGGAACGGCATCATCCTGAAGGCGCTGCTCCGGGCGATCCACCGGCTGGAACTTTCCAAGGACCGGGTTGCGATGGTGTCGGGAATCGGCTGTTCCAGCCGGCTCACGGGTTACGTGGATTGCGATACACTCCATACGACTCATGGCCGGCCCCTGGCCTTTGCGACTGGGTTGAAGCTTGCCAGGCCGGATCTCACCGTCATCGTTGTCACGGGGGATGGGGACGGCCTGGCGATCGGCGGGAACCATCTGATCCATGCGGCGCGGAGAAACATCGACCTGACCTGTCTCCTGTTCAACAATCAGATCTACGGGATGACGGGTGGCCAGTTGGCCCCGACCACGCCGGAGGGGCTCTTCTCGACCACGACCCCGTACGGAAACATCGAGGGGCACTTCGATGCGTGTCGCCTGGTTGAGGGGGCGGGGGGGACCTTTGTGGCCCGGGGGACGGTATTCCGGACCATCCCCTTGGAGAAGTTGATCGGCGAGGGCGTCCGGCATAAAGGGTTCTCCTTTATCGAGATCTTGACCACCTGCCCGGAGATCCACGGGCGGAGGAACAGATTGGGAACGCCGGCCCAGATGCTCCAGACCCTGGCCAAATCGACCCTGCCGACCGGCGTGGTCCACAAGACCACCGGACCCGAGTACACCGAGGCGTACGAGGAAATCATCGCCAAGGCCCAAGGACGGACCTAGCAAGTCGCAAGTGGTTCAGGGTTCAGGGTTGATGGTTCAGAGCTAAGACCTCAAGGACCACGTTTGTGCCGTGAACCATGAACTATGAACCATGAACCAAATCGGTCGTCGGTCACCAGTCATCGGCGATGATAAATGCCATGTGTCGTTGAAGGCCAGAGGGAGCAACCAGATGCGATATGAGATTCGGATAAGCGGCGAGGGGGGCCAGGGGGTGATGCTGGCCGGGATCATCCTCGCCGAGGCGGCGATTCAGGATGGAAGAAACGTTGTCCAGACCCAGGCTTACGGGCCCGAATCCCGAGGGGGGGCCACCAAGGCAGAGGTCATCATCAGCGATGAAGAGATCGACTATCCGAAGGCCGGGCGGATCGACCTCCTCCTCGCGCTGACCCAGGAAGCGTGCGACAAGTACTGGAGTGACCTGAAGGAAACCGGCACGCTCATCGCGGACTCCTCAAGGGTCCTCACCCTTCCCGCGAACGGTTTCTCGGTCTTTCCCCTCCCCATCCTCGACACTGCCAAGGACAAAGTGGGAATGGGGGTCGTGGCCAACATCGTCGCCTTGGGGGCGGTTGCGGGTCTCTCGGGAGTCGTCTCTCGAGGAGCCGTCGAGAAGGCGGTCTTGGCCCGGGTCCCCAAAGGGACCGCGGAACAAAACCTCAAGGCCCTCAGGGCCGGCTTCGAACTTGCCCAGGCATCGGACCGGAGACCGCAGACTGCAGACCGACGACGGCTCGACTGAGCTCGCCGAAGTCTTGTCGAAGGGCTCTCAGCCCTGGACTCTTGACGTTGAACTGTGAACCATGATGCAGGGTGTTGGGTCTTCGGTTCTAGGTTTTGGTCTTGGTGCATCCGTGCTGATTGCTGACCGCTGACTGCTCTTGTTATCTGTCGTCGGTCGTCGGTCGTCGGTCATCGAACAGAGTAGGGGGGACCAAAGATGGGCAGACCAAAGATCAGCATCATCGGCGCAGGGGCCGTGGGGGCCACTGCGGCCCACTGGGCAGCCGCCAAGGAGTTGGGGGACATCGTCCTCACGGACATTATTGAGGGGCTCCCCCAGGGGAAGGCCTTGGACCTGTGGGAGGCAGGTCCACTGGAGGGCTTCGATAATCGGATCGTGGGGACGAACGGGTACGAGGAAACGGTCGATTCCGATGTGGTCGTGATCACGGCCGGCATTGCGAGGAAGCCGGGCATGACCCGGGAAGATCTCCTGGCCACCAACAAGGCCATTATGGGTCAGGTGGTCGGCGAGGTGGTAAAGCGCTCTCCGCACGCCTTCCTGATCGTGGTGAGCAACCCGCTGGATACTATGACATACCTGACCAAGCACCTGAGCGGCTTTCCAAGAACCCGCGTGATGGGGCAGGCCGGGGTCCTGGACTCCTCCCGGTTTCGGGCCTTCGTGGCGGAGGCGCTTCAGGTCTCGGTGGAGGACACTCAAGCCATCGTTCTGGGGGGGCATGGAGACGAGATGGTCCCGCTGCCCCACTATTGTACTGTTGCTGGCGTCCCCGTGACCCAGCTTTTGCCCCGGGAAAAGATCGACGCGATTGTTGAGCGGACTCGGAAAGCGGGGGGTGAGATCGTCGCCTTGCTCAAGACCGGAAGCGCCTTTTACTCCACCGGGGCGGCGGTGATCCAAATGGTCGAGGCGATCCTGAAGGATAAGAAGCGGATATTGCCGTGTTCCGCCGCGCTCGAAGGGGAGTACGGCCTCCGTAATATCTGCTTCGGCGTCCCCGTGAAGCTTGGGGGGGAGGGGATCGAGAAAATCGTCGAGGTCGAGCTGACGGCGGAAGAGCAGGCTGCCGTCAAGCGCTCCGCCGAGGCCGTCAGAAAAAGCGTCGCTGGCCTCGGCCTCTAGCACGTCGGGAAGCATGCCGGCGGCTCGGATCGCAACCCAACAAAAAGCCGGGGCCCATCACGATAGCCGGCTGGACCCGAAAGAGGCTCGTCGGGGCAGCCCCATCCGTTTGGGACATCAACGTCCCAGCAGTGTTTCCTGAAAATATAAGGCCTTAGGAAAACTTAGCCTTCGTCTGTGGGGCGCTCGGGTCCCAAACCCCGATCGCCGTTCGGACGTCTACAGAAGAGACTAGGTGTTTCCCCCTTTCAATTCAATAGATTAGCCAACCTTACCAGCTCCTCCCTTCGTGGCACCATGGTTGCTCTGAATCTAGTGGTCACCGGCCTCCCGGGCTGGATGAGCAGGTCTCGTCCCGATCGGTGAGATAGAGGGGAGGAGCATATGCAAGAGATCCAAGGGCGTGCCGGGGCAAGGCAAGGGGTCCTCACCGCCGCCAAACCGGCCAGTGAGGTCTGTTCATGCGGGGAGACCTCACCTGGGCTTCCGTGGGGGTGCCGCTTCTGTGGAGGGCTCTGCTGCCCCCGCTGTGCCTATGTCCCAGAGGGCCTGGCAGTTTGCTATCGGTGCGCTCGGGACATGTTTCGGGTTCACGGGCGGGGAATTTCCGCAGTAACTGCGGGGCTCTCGGCGGACGGTCGCCATTTTCGTGAGGCCCGCATGGCGCATCGTGGGGGGCGGGCCTCCGAGGTTCCACGCAACACGCCTCCTCTCTGACAATGCCGCCTTTTGGGGAGTGGGACTGAGATACGGGACCGCAAGTCACGGACGGTTGGATAGTGGAGCGGACGGTTAGCAGCGCAGGAGAGGGCCAGGCAGACTTGACGGGCCTGGCCCTTGCCGTCTCCAATCGTGGAGGGGAAAAACGGTGCCTCATCCGCGGCAGAAGCGCGCACGTTCCTGCGAGTGGTTTCCCATGAGCAGCCAGGTCCGGGTTGAGGACAGGAGAATGGAGGACCAGCTCGTTCTGCTGTATTCCCGGGATACGATCGCCCGACGGGTTCAGGAGCTGGCTGCCGCCATTAGTGCCGACTATGCCGGGAGGGATGTGGTCCTGATTGGAATCCTCCGGGGGGCGTTCGTTTTTCTCGCCGACCTGATCCGGCACCTGACCATCCCGGTGGCGGTCGACTTTATCGGTGCCCTCAGCTACGGCTGCCGCGCCGAAACGAAGGGGCAGGTGACCATCACCAAAGACCTCCAGATTCCCGTGACGGGGCGGGATGTCCTGCTGGTCGAGGACATCGAGGACACCGGGATCACGCTGCAATCCATTCTGGACGCGGTCAGGGCGCGAGGGCCACGGTCGGTCAGGGTCTGCACCCTGATCGACAAGCAGGAGCGGCGACGGGCAGACGTGCAAGTCGATTACGTCGGCTTTGCGGTCTCCAGGGGTTTCATCGTGGGATACGGTATCGATTACGCCGAGCAATACCGTCATCTCCCGGACATCTACCGGATCGAGGGGGTGGAAGGCCGTGCGGAGCGATGATCTGGAGGCCCGGCTGAAAGCCATTGCCGTGGCGGGACAGCGTCGCGAGGCCGAGTGTCTGTTGGCAGGGGTGCAGGTGCTCAATGTCTTCACCGGAGAGGTCACGACGACGAACGTCGCGCTGGGTGGGGGACGGATCGTCGGGATCGGACCGCAGTATCGGCGTGCGCACGAGATCTTTGATCTCTCCGGGAGATATCTGCTTCCGGGCTTTATCGAAGGCCACATCCACATCGAGAGCTCGCTGATGACCCCCGAGGGTTTTGCCGAGGCTGTCGTCCCTCGGGGAACCAGCGCGGTGGTTGCGGATCCCCACGAGATCGCCAATGTGCTCGGTCTCGAAGGGGTCCGGTACATGCTGCGGGCCAGCCGGAATCTCCCGCTGGACTGTTACTTCCTGGCCCCCTCGTGCGTCCCGACCACGGGCCTCGAGACCGCGGGCGCCTCCGTGGGTTCGGCGATGATTGCGGCGCTCTTGAAGGATGAGCGGATCCTGGGCTTGGCGGAGGTGATGGACTATCCGGGAGTGATCCAGGGGAGGCCCGAGATTGTGGAAAAGATCGTCCTGGCGCGATCGCGGGGGAAGTGGGTTGACGGGCACGCACCTGGCCTCACCGGGGGACCGCTGATGGCCTATCTGGCTGCGGGAGTCGGATCGGACCACGAGTGCACCACGCTCGAGGAGGCGGAGGAAAAGCTCCGGCTGGGGATGCGTGTGATGATCCGGGAGGGTTCCCAGGCCCGGAATCTGGCCGCGTTGCTGCCGCTCGTCACGCCGGTGACGGCGCGACGCTGCCTGCTTGTGAGCGACGATCGGGAACCCCAGGAGCTCGTCGGCGACGGCCATCTGGACGCGCTCGTCCGACGGGCAATCGCACGCGGGCTGGCGCCGCATCTCGCCGTCCAAATGGTGAGCCTCAATGTGGCCGAGGCCTTTGGTCTCCAGGATCGGGGAGCGGTGGCGCCCGGGTATCTCGCCGACCTGGTCGTGGTGGACAGCCTTCGGGACTTCAGGCCGCTGCTGGTCTTCAAGGGGGGGCGGCTGGTCGCGGAGGAGGGGAAGCTCCTTCGGGAGATTTCTCGGCTACCAGATGAATGGGTCCTCGACACGGTCAGGATTCCCCGGCTCTCGTCGGAAAGCCTCCGCATGCAGTCTGGGCCCACCCGCCTGGTGCGGGTCATCGGACTCGTCCCAGGACAGATCACCACCCGGCGGCTCGTGCTCGAGGCCCCGATCGCGAATGGGGAGGTGCGTCCTGACCCCGCACGGGGCATCCTCAAGCTCGTGGTCGTAGAGCGGCACGGCAGGAACGGAAACATCGGCCTGGGCCTGGTGCATGGATTCGGCCTTCGACGGGGGGCCTTGGCCTCGTCCGTGGCCCACGATTCTCATAACCTGATCGCGGTGGGTGTCGAGGACCGGGACCTCCTCGCCGCCCTGGAGGGGGTGGCGGCGATGAGGGGCGGCCTTGCGGTCGCCGCCGGGGGGATAGTCCGGGCATCCCTTGCGCTTCCTGTCGCCGGACTCATGAGCGGGGAATCACCGGCGCAGGTGGCGGCCGCCATGGAAGATCTCGTGAGCAAGGCGCGTGATCTCGGCTGTGCCGCGCAGAACCCCTTTGCGGCGCTGTCGTTTCTCGCGCTGCCCGTCATCCCCGAGATCCGCTTGACCGATCGGGGCCTGGTGGACGTGGCGCGGGGGGAGCTGGTCTCGCTCACCGTGGGCTGAGAGGAGCGGAGCTACGGACCGGCGGCGCCTGACGGTGCGGAACCGGACCAAGCACGAGGAGTGTGAGGCCGTCCGCGACCCCGCTCCCCGGGAACGGGGGGTGCTTGGCAAAGGGGGGCTCCGCAATACCGCTGGCGCACGGAGGGCAGGTCGAGAAGGATGACGAGGGAAGACCCGATGAAAACCGAAAGTGGCGTGCTGCCCCGGATCCTGGTGGTCGAGGATGATGAGGATATGCGGGAGAACCTCCGGCGCATCCTTGCCGGTGCTGGGTATGAAGTCCACCTGGCCAAGAACGGGACCGAGGCGATCGCCATCCTCGAGTCGCAGCCGTGCCACCTGATCCTCACCGACCTGGTCATGCCGGGGATGGGGGGGCTGGAGCTCTTGTCCGAGATCCGGCGACGAGAGGGCAATCTGCCGGTCGTCTTGCTCACCGCCTTCGGCGACCGGGCCACCTTTAGAAAGGCCACAGAGTTGGGGGCCGTCGAATATGTGACCAAGCCCTTCCGGGCTGATTCTCTCTTGGGTCTCGTGCAGAGAATTCTCCCAAACAGATCGAGGGAGTGATCCAGGGGAAGCTAATACGTTAGAATGCTAGAATGGTAAAACGCTGTGACGCTGGGACGCAAGGATGCAAGAGTTCTTCCTACTCTCGTGGCGTCCTGTCCTTCAGGTCTTCTCCTGTTCGAGCATCCGAGCTTTCTAGCATTCCAGCCTTCTCGCATCCTGGCGTCCTAGCGTTCTAGCTTGAGAGGGCTGTGAATGCCCGAGCTGAAGCCCGAGATCTTTGCGACGTACCTGGAGTCCCTCCTGGGAGAGGCCGTCCGGGTCCGTGGATTGAGTCCCCTGGGAGAGCCCCTGCAAACGGGAGCCATCAAGGGCTACGGGTACGGGGTTCCGGTCCGGGTGGAGTACGACGTCTCCGGCCAACGTCACCGGGCTGTCGTAGAGACCATCAGCCCGGGCCCCTTCGGCCATGAGCACATGGCGGACCGGGCCCAGGTGCTCCTGTGGGACCACTGGGCCTTCAACCGGCTCCCCCGCCACGTCCGGTCCCTGGATGTAGCCGCCTTTCGACGGGAAGGGGGGATCCTCTCCCTGGGGGAAGTCCGGGAGCTCTTTGTCCTCATGGAATACGTGGACGGTCAGGGATATTTCGAGGACCTGACCCGACTGCGGAACGGTGGCGAGTTGACCGACCTGGATCTGGCCCGGGCCGACGCCCTCTGCGACTACCTGGTGGAGATCCACCGGATTCCCGGGACCGATCCGGGCCTCTATGTCCGACGCATCCGGGAGCTCGTAGGGCACGGGGAGTGCATCATGGGCGTCACGGACAGCTACCCCCCCCGGCACGGGTTCATCACCTCGGATCTGCTCGAACGCATCGAGCACGCGTGCGTGGCGTGGCGTTGGCGCCTCAAGGAACGGACCCACCGACTGCGACAGGTCCACGGTGATTTCCACCCGTGGAACATCCTGTTTCAGGAGGGAGTGGAGTTCCAGGTGCTGGACCGCGCCCGGGGGGAGTGGGGAGACCCGGCGGACGATGTGGCCTGCCTCACCATGAATTACCTGTTCTTCTCGCTGCAGCAGAGCGGGCGGTTGGAGGGGGGGCTCGAGATCCTGTTCCGCCGCTTCTGGGAGCGGTACCTCGAGAAGAGCGGGGACCGGGAGATTCTTGCCGTCGTCCCGCCCTTCTTCGCCTTTCGGGGCCTGGTCATGGCGAGCCCCCTCTGGTATCCGAGCCTGCCCGAAGGGGTCCGGCGGAAGGTCTTTACCTTCATCGAGCGGGTCCTCGACGCAGAGGCCTTCGATCCGGGTCAGGCGAACGCCTACTGCGGGGCCTGAGGTGCAGCCAGGCTTTGCCGTGTGGATCACAGGCCTGCCGGCGTCGGGCAAGTCTACGGTGGCTGCGGCCGTCGTTCGGGAGCTCGCAGCCAGGGGGGTGGCCGTCGCCGTGTTGGAGTCTGACGCCCTGCGCAGGGTCTTTACGCCCCATCCCTGCTACAGCGACGAGGAGCGGGACGTCTTTTACGGGGCCATGGTCCACGTGGGGCGGCTGTTGGCCGAGCACGGGGTCCCCGTGATCTTCGATGCCACGGGGAACCGTCGCGCCTACCGGGACCGCGCCCGGCGCCAGATCCCTCGTTTTGTCGAGGTCTACGTGGACTGTCCCCTTGAAGTCTGCATGGCTCGGGACCCGAAGGGGATTTATCGCAGGGCCCGGGAGGGAGCCGCCACCACCGTCCCGGGAGTCCAGGCAGTGTACGAGCCGCCGGCGCACCCGGAGGTGCTGGTGCGGGGGGACGGGGAGTTGCCGAACCTGGCTGCCCGGCAGATCGTCGCTACCCTCGTGGACAAGGGATACCTGACGGGCTGAGGGCGATGGACGATATCCATATCCAGCCGCGGGGCGGCCTGACCGTTGGAGAGCTCGACGTCGAGATCGTAGAGCGCAAGGGGCTGGGACATCCGGATACCATCTGCGATGCGGTCATGGAGCGCGTGTCCCAGGCCCTGTCGCGGGCATATATGGAGCGTTTCGGGGGCATTCTGCATCATAACTGCGACAAAGGGCTTCTCGTGGCGGGGCGGGTGGAGCGTCGCTTTGGCGGAGGACGGGTGCTGGAGCCCATGCGCCTGGTAATCGGAGACCGGGCAACGGCGACCGTGGGGAACAAGGAGATTGACGTAGTCGACATTGCCGTGGAAACGGCGAAGAGCTGGTTCCGGGAGAACCTCCGCCGGGTGGATCCGGACCGGCACCTCACGTACCAGGTGGAGCTCAAGCCCGGCTCGGAAGAGTTGACGGGCCTTTTCATGGAAAGCCGGGGGGTCCTCGGGGCCAACGACACTTCGGCGGCAGTCGGCTACGCCCCGCTCAGCGAGACCGAAGAGGTGGTGCTGGAGACCGAGCGCTTTCTCAACTCCTCCGCGTTCAAGGCCCGCTTTCCCGAAACCGGCGAGGATGTCAAGGTCATGGGTGTTCGGACAGGCCGGAGGCTGGCGGTCACGATCTCCATGCCGCTGCTGGACGAGTATGTGGAGCACGAGGGGGACTATTTCCGCCGCAAGCAGGCGGTGCACGAGGCCCTCCTGGTCCATCTGCGTGGCCGGCTCCACCGTCTTCAGGACGTCACCGTGAGCCTCAATACCCTCGATCGTCGGGGTGCGGGTATGGCGGGGATGTACCTCTCGGTCCTCGGCACCTCGGCGGAGGATGCCGACTCCGGAGAAGTGGGCCGTGGCAACCAGGTGAACGGCTTGATCGCGCTGAACCGCCCCCGGGGTTCGGAGGCGGCAGCCGGAAAAAACCCGGTCAGCCACGTCGGGAAGATTTACAATATTCTGAGCCACCTGCTGGCCGCCCGGATCCATACCGAGGTCCCCGGGTTGCAGGAGGTTGTCGTCTGGCTGTGCAGCCGCATCGGCGAGCCCGTGGATCGGCCGCAGATGGTCTCGGTGCAGGTTCACTTGCAGCCGCGTGTGGTTCTCGCGGACGTAACCGATCCAATCCAGCGGGTGGTAAAGGAGGCGCTTGCGCGGATGCCGGTCTTTTGCGAAGAGCTGGCCCGGGGCCACTACCCGATCTGCTGAGGGTGAGGCCTCAGCGGGGCGTGGGAGCAAGGAGATCACCTTCGGAGGGGAGAGTCGTGCGGGGGGAAGCAGTGGCGAGAGACAGGCGGCGCTTTCCACGGTGGCGGATCCGGGAACTGCTGCCGGGTTGGATTGGCTGCACCCTGCAGGTATTCGTGGCCGATATCAGCCTGGGCGGGGTCCTGATCGAACACCCGAATATCGTCCGGCCCGGTTCCGTCTGTTTTCTCACCCTGCTATTACCGGAAGAGACGGTCAGCCTGAAGTGTCGCGTCGTCCGCTCGGACATCTACAGTCAAGAGGCCTGGCCGACCGGCGAGCGGAACTACGTCTATCGAACGGGGGTCGAGGTCCTGGAAAGTTCGGATGCCGCGCAGCGCCGCATCGGGGAGTACATCGCGTCCCTGAAGGCGGCACCGCGAGAATAAACCCTGGGACGCTCCATCCTCTGTTCAAGGCCACGTGGCCGCGCTCAGCGGCGCGTCTCCGACGATTGGCAGGTGTCCGTGTATGTCAGGGCGCCGGAGGTCGGAGCGCGTAGGAGCGCAGCACGCGCATATAGTTGGCGCGCTTGAACGCGGCCGGCTGCGCCACAGAGCGATGGCTCATGCTCCCCTGCATCTGGCGGATGGACTCGTACTCGTGCTCTTCCATCCAGGCCACGAGGTCTCTCCGCACGGTGGCCAGGTGCTCGATGCCATGTTGCAGGAGGGCGGAGGTCATCATCGCCACCCGCGCCCCGGCCATCATCGCTTTGAGCACATCGTGGGCCGTGTGCACGCCGCCGGTGACCGCCAGGTCAGCCCGGACGTGTCCATATAAAATCGCCACCCAGTGCAGGCGGAGAAGCAGTTCGTAGGAACGGCTCAGGGTCAGGTGCGGAACCGCCTCCAGCCTTTCCAGGTCAAAATCGGGTTGGTAGAAGCGGTTAAAAAGTACGAGGGCGTCCGCGCCGTTCGTGTCCAGACGTCGGCCCATGTTGGCCATCGCGGTGAAGGCGTGGCCGAGTTTCACCGCCAGGGGAATGTGGACACTGGCCTTGACGTCGCGCACCAGGTTACAGTACACCTGCTCGATCTCGGCCCCGGAGATCTCCGGGTCGGTCGGGATGTAATAGACATTGAGTTCCACGGCGTCGGCGCCGGCCTCCTCGATCTTCTTGGCGTACCGGATCCACCCGCCGGTCGAGACGCCGTTGAGGCTGCCAATGACGGGGATGTCCACGGCGGCCTTGGCCCGGCGCAGGTGGTCCAGGTAGCCTTCCGGCCCGAGGTTGTAGTCGGTCATGTCGGGGAAGTAGGTGAGCGCTTCGGCGAAGGACTCGGTCCCGTGCGTGAGATAGCGGTGCAGGTCGTGGCCTTCCAGGGTGATCTGCTCCTCGAACAGGGAATGCAGGACCACTGCAGCGGCACCCGCATCCTCCATCCGCCGGATGTTGTTGAGATCCTCGCACAGGGGCGAGGCGGAGGCCACCAACGGGTTTTTCAGGGTGAGGCCGAGGTAGCTCGTCGAGAGATCAGTCATTGCGGTCCTCCTCGGTTGTCTCATTCACCGCCATGCGTGCCCAGTGTTCATAGAGCCGCCAGCGCGTCCGCACGTCCTCCTGGGCCTGTTCCAGCAACCACCGTGCCTGGTCCGGCTTGCTGCGGGCCAGCATCGTGTAGCGGGTTTCGTTGTACGCGTATTTCTCCAGGGGCAGGGTGGGCGCTTTGGAGTCGAGCTGGAGCGGATTCTTGCCTTCTTTGACCAGGTCGGGGTTATAGCGGAACAGGGGCCAGTATCCCGACAGGACGGCGGCTTTTTGCTGTTCCATCCCGTGGGCCATATCGTAGCCGTGGGCGATGCAGTGGCAATAGGCGACGATGAGGGAGGGTCCCTCGTAGGCGTCCGCCTCCAGCAGGGCCTTGATGGTTTGCGTGTCGCTCCCGCCCATGGCTATGCGCGCCACGTAGATATTGCCGTAGGTCATGGCCATCATGGCCAGGTCCTTTTTCGGTACGGGCTTGCCCGCGGCGGCAAACTTGGCCACCGCCCCGCGGGGCGTGGCCTTGGAGGCCTGGCCGCCGGTGTTGGAATAGACTTCGGTGTCGAGGACCAGCACGTTGACGTTGCGACCTGACGCCAGCACGTGGTCCAGTCCCCCGTACCCGATGTCGTACGCCCACCCGTCGCCGCCGACGATCCACACGCTCTTCTTCACCAACAGATCGGCCAGGCTGCGCAGGTCGCGCGCCTCGGGCGTGTTGATTCCGCCCAACCGCTCTTTGAGGAGCGTCACGCGCTCCCGTTGCTCCTGGATGCCCGCCTCGGTGGTCTGATTGGCGGTGAGGAGCGCCCGGACCAGCTCGTCGCCCACGTGGGCCGAGAGCCGGGTCAGCAGCTCATGGGCGTATTCGATCTGTTTATCGAGGGCGAGTCGCATGCCCAGGCCGAATTCGGCGTTGTCCTCGAACAGCGAGTTGGACCACGCGGGCCCGCGTCCCTCGCGGTTCACCGTCCACGGCGTAGTCGGCAGATTGGCTCCGTAGATGGAAGAGCAGCCGGTGGCGTTGGCAACCAGGGTGCGGTGACCGAACAGTTGGCTCATCAGCTTGAGGTAGGGGGTTTCGCCGCAGCCCGGGCAGGCGCCGGAGAATTCGAACAACGGCTCGAGCAGTTGGGTGTCTTTCACCTGGGCCGCATTGAGTACCCGGCGGTCCATCTCGGGAAGCCCGAGGAAGAAGTTCCAGTTGTCGCTCTCTTGGTGGCGGATCGGCGGCTGCGGCATCATGTTGATGGCTTTCAGGCGTACCTGGCTCTTGTTCTTGACCGGGCAGACCTGGACGCACAAGCTGCAGCCGGTGCAGTCTTCCGGCGAGACCTGCAGGGAATAGAGGAGGTCCTTAAATTCGCGCCAGCGCGCCGGCGCGGACTTGAAGGTCGCGGGCGCACCGGCCAGCCGGTCGGGCTCGTAGACCTTGGCGCGGATGACCGCATGGGGGCAGACCAGCACGCACTTGCCACACTGGATGCACAGCTCCTCGTCCCACACCGGAATCTCCAGCGCGAGATTGCTTTTTTCCCATTGGGTCGTCCCGCTCGGGTAGGTGCCGTCCGCCGGCAGCGCGCTGACCGGTAAGGCGTCCCCCTCCCGGGCAATCATTGCGGCGGTCACCTCCCGGACGAACTCGGGTGCCTCCGCCGGCACCGGGGGGCGGACGTCGAAAGTGCTGGTCGCCTGATTCGGCACCTGGACCTCGTGCAGGTGGCCGAGGGCGCTATCGACCGCGGCGATGTTCTTCTCCACCACGGCTTCCCCCCGCTTGCCGTACGTCTTTTGGATGGCGTCCTTAATGGCGGCAATGGCCTCGTCGCGTGGGAGCACGCCGCTCAAGGCAAAGAAGCAGGGTTGCATGACGGTGTTGATGCGCCCTCCCATGCTGGTCTCCCGGGCGACCTGGTACCCGTCGATAACGAAGAAGCGCAGCTTTTTGTTGATGATCCGTTCCTGGACCGACCGGGGGAGATGATCCCATACCTCCTCTGGTCCGTAGGGGCTGTTGAGCAGGAAGGTGGCCCCGGGCTCGGCGGCCTTCAGGACGTCGAAGCGTTCGAGGAACGAGAACTGGTGACAGGCGACGAAGTTGGCCCGGTCGATGAGGTACGTGGAGTGAATGGGTCTGGGGCCGAAGCGCAGGTGCGAAATGGTGACCGAGCCGGCCTTCTTTGAATCGTAGACGAAGTAGCCCTGGGCGTGGTTGTCGGTTTCCTCGCCGATAATCTTGATCGAGTTCTTGTTGGCCCCCACCGTGCCGTCGGCGCCCAGCCCGTAAAAGAGGGCGCGCACGGTGTCGGGCGCTTCCGTGGAGAATGTCGGGTCGAAGTCGACGCTCGTGTGGGTCACGTCATCGTGGATGCCAATGGTGAAATGGCCCTTGGGCGCCGCCTTCGCCATCTCGTCGAAGACGCCCTTGACCATCGCCGGCGACAGCTCTTTGGACGAGAGCCCGTAGCGCCCGCCGATGACCCGGGGGAGCGACCGGAACGGTGGCTTGCCGCTGGCCATGGCTTCGCTCACTGCCGCGACCACGTCGAGGTAGAGCGGCTCGCCCGCGCTGCCCGGCTCCTTGGTCCGGTCCAGCGCGGCGATGGTCTTGACCGTTCTGGGCAGCGCGGCGACGAAGTGCTCCACCGAGAATGGGCGGTAGAGACGGACCTTCACGACGCCGACCTTTTCCCCGTGGGCCACCAGATGGTCCACGACTTCCTGGGCCGCCTCGGCTCCGGAGCCCATCAAGACTATCACGCGGTCCGCGTCGGGCGCGCCGACGTAGTCGAACAGGTGGTACTGTCGCCCGACGAGGTGCGAAAATGTGTCCATGGCATTTTGGACGATGGTCGGGCAGGCCAGGTAGAACGGGTTGACCGTCTCCCGGGCCTGGAAGAACACGTCCGGGTTCTGCGCCGTGCCGCGGATGAAGGGGTGATCGGGAGAGAGGGCCCGGTCGCGGTGCGCCCGCACCAGCTCGTCGTCCATCATGGCGCGGATGTCCTCTGGGGTCAGTCGCTCGACCTTCATGACCTCGTGCGAGGTGCGAAAGCCGTCGAAAAAGTGGAGGAACGGGACGCGGGCCTCCAGGGTGGCTGCCTGCGCGATCAACGCGAAATCCATCGCCTCCTGGACCGCGTTGGACGCCAGCAGGGCAAAACCGGTGGCCCGGGTGGCCATGACGTCGCTGTGGTCGCCGAAAATGGAGAGGGCCTGGGCGGCGACGGACCGTGAGGCGACGTGGAACACGGTGGAAGTCAGTTCCCCGGCGATCTTGTACATGTTGGGAATCATCAGGAGCAGGCCCTGGGAAGCGGTGAAGGTCGTCGTCAGCGCGCCTGCTTGCAGCGAACCATGGACGGCCCCGGCGGCTCCCCCCTCGCTCTGCATTTCCACCACCAAGGGGACGCTGCCCCAGATGTTCGTCCTGCCCTCTGCGGACCATTGGTCTGCCCACTCGCCCATCGGGGAGGAGGGGGTGATCGGGTAGATGGCGATGACGTCGTTGATCTGGTGGGCGACGTCCGCTACTGCCTCATTTCCATCAATGGTTACCTTGCCTCTAGTCATCGGTCCCTCCATTCCTTTCGTCGGAACCTCTCTCCTTCTCTGCAAAACTCAGCGATCGTCAAAGGGTTTCGAGTGGTTTGTGTATGCATCTTTTGAGCCGGGTGGCGGCCTGGAGATGGAATGCGGCATTCCGTCGGCTGCCCTTCGGCAACCATGCGGGGAAGGAAAAGAGATATCCGTCTGTCTGTTTCATGGGTGCCAGCGATGATGCAGTGCCCCGTAAAAGCATCACGCCACATGACACAGATCAGAAGCAAAAGGGGTGCCGCTTCGCCCCCGTGGATCTGAGATGGGAGGCCTGACTGTTAACCTATTAGAATAGAAGGGATGAATGGGATTGCGTTTTCACGACCGGCCAGCCAAGGGAGATAGGTAGGCTTCCGGGAGGGGCAGCGATGCCGCAGCCTGGATCCCGGTGGAGACGTAACCTCCCGAAAAGTGAGACTTGCCCGCTGAGACCCATTTGTCCCACGGTACGGCGCGTGCCTCATGCCGCAGTCGTCATCAGCCCCGTCCCGCTCGACCCCCTTTTCCTCCCCGAATGAGGCACCAGCTGGACCTGGGGCACCCCGGTCTCAACGTGCGTCTCGTCCATTCCACGTGAGGTTGAGACTCTCGCCTGAACGGCGCTGAGGCATCGGTGCCCCACTCTGCAATGTGGTGCCCGGATCGGCCCGCTCCTCTCCCAGAGCCCTAAGCTGACAAGTCCCTTTATTGTCAACTAGTTATCATCATGGGGCAGGAAGTCACCCGGTAGGCGTGACGGCGGTACATCTCTTGCTCTTGATGTTCTTGTGAAAACGCCTATTTTCATGAGTGAAGGCACCTAAAAAATGCAGGCGCGCCGGAGGTCAGGTGGAGCTTGCCCTCGCTTCCCCGCGGATGAAGCACAGGGAAAGGAGGTTGGCCATGCCGGTCAAAAGACTCAAGGCGTTTTTGGATGAGCATCAGGTGCGGTACCGCACCATGAGCCATTCCTCGGCCTACACGGCGCAGGAGACGGCGGCGGCAACGCATATCCCGGGCAAGTCGCTCGCGAAGACGGTGATGGTCAAGGTGGACGGCCGCATGACCATGGTGGTCCTTCCCGGCACGTACAAGATCGATCTCCATCTGCTCAAGAAGGCCCTCGGGGCGTCCACCGTCGAGTTGGCGCCCGAGGCAGAATTCACAGAGATGTTTCCCGATTGCGAGATCGGGGCGATGCCGCCGTTCGGGAACCTGTACGGCGTGCCGGTGCTCGTGGCGG
This sequence comes from Methylomirabilales bacterium (SeqCode), assembly GCA_046758505.1. GTDB lineage: Bacteria > Methylomirabilota > Methylomirabilia > Methylomirabilales > CSP1-5 > CSP1-5. Next base: position 17,319 of record JBHIAH010000040.1, read on the forward strand.
AGAGCCTGCGGGAGAACCGGGAGATCGCGTTCAGCGCCGGCACCCACACCGAGGTGATCGCGGTTGATTTCGCGGATTTTGAGCGCCTGGTCACGCCGACCGCGCTCACATGCGCCGAGCGCGCGTAAGTCCGGGCCCTCAGCGATGTCGGCGTGCGGCCACCCGGGGTTTGGCGAGGGCATCAGCACGAGGGTGTGTTGGGGGGAAGGACGCGTGATGGCGGGCAGCAGGATTGAGGAGTGACCATGAACAGGGGCGGGTGGTCTCCACTGTTGTATCTTTTCATCCCCCTGGTGATCCTTCTCGTGGTCCAGAGTCTCTTCCTCGAGCGGCAGGGTGAGCAGATCCCCTATAGCGAGTTCAAGCAGTTGATGACGGAGGGGAAGGTGGGGGATCTCGCCATCTCTTCGCGGACCATTCGGGGAAAGATCCGGGAGTCCGGAAAGCCGTCGGAGAAGGGAAAAGCGTTCTACACGTACCGGGTGGAGGACCCGGGCCTGGTGACGGATCTCGAGACGCATCACATCCAATTCGTGGGGATCCCGGAGAACACGTGGCTGGGGAATCTCCTCCTCTGGATCATTCCCCTCGTTCTTGTGGTGTGGGTCCTCCGGGTGCTCTACCAGCGGGTGGGCCCCCCCCAGGGGCTCCTCTCGGTGGGCCAAAGCCGGGCCAAACTCTACGTTCAGGACCAGGTCAAGACCACCTTCGACGATGTGGCCGGGGTCGAGGAGGCAAAGGAGGAGCTGGGGGAGGTGGTGGAATTTCTTCGGCATCCCCAAAAATTTCAGGTGCTCGGGGGGAAGATTCCCAAGGGGGTCCTCCTTGTGGGTCCGCCCGGGACCGGGAAAACCTTGCTGGCCCGCGCGGTGGCGGGGGAGGCGAAGGTTCCGTTCTTTTCCATCTCGGGGTCAGAGTTCGTGGAGATGTTCGTCGGGGTGGGGGCGGCGCGGGTGCGGGACCTGTTTCAGCAGGCCGTGGCCAAGGCCCCGTGCATCGTCTTCATCGATGAACTGGACGCCCTGGGAAAAGCCAGGGGGATCAGCCCCCAGGTGAGCCACGACGAGCGGGAGCAGACTTTGAACCAGCTCTTGTCCGAGATGGACGGTTTCGACCCTCGGAAGGGGGTCATTATTATGGCGGCCACCAACCGACCCGAGATCTTGGACCCGGCGCTGCTCAGGCCCGGCCGGTTCGACCGACAGATCCTGGTCGATCGGCCCGACATTATAGGCCGGGAGGCGATTCTGCGGGTCCATGCGAGAGACGTCAAGCTCTCGTCCACAGTCAACCTCAAGATCATTGCCGCGAGGACCCCCGGTTTTGCCGGGGCGGATCTGGCGAACGTCATGAACGAGGCGGCGCTGTTGGCGGCCAGGCGCAACAAGGTCGAGGTCGAGATGGAGGATCTCGAGGAGGCCATCGACCGGGTGCTGGCCGGGCTGGAAAAAAAGGCGCGGGTGATTAGTGTCAAGGAGAAGGAGATCGTGGCCTACCACGAGTCGGGCCACGCCCTGGTGGCCACGTCTCTCCCCCATGCCGATCCGGTCCATAAGATCTCCATTATTCCGAGGGGGATCGCCGCCCTCGGTTACACCCTCCAGCTTCCCACCGAGGATCGGTATCTCTTGACCCGCTCCGAACTGCTCGACCGCCTGACCGTCCTCTTGGGGGGACGGTGCGCCGAGGAGCTGGTGTTTCACGAATCCTCCACGGGGGCCCAGGACGATCTCCTTAAGGCCACGGATATGGCTCGCCGGATGGTGACCGAGTACGGGATGAGCGAGAAGCTCGGTCCCGTCTCGTTCGAGCAGAAGCGGCGCCCCCTCTTCCTGCCCGAGGGCCTCCCGAACGTCCGCGAGTATGCGGAGCAGACCGCCGAGGTCATTGATCAGGAGGTGAAGGTGCTCGTGGAGGAGGCCTTCGAGCGGGCGCGGGCGATCCTCCGCGAAAAGCAGGAGACGCTCCATCGGCTGGCCAAGCGCCTCTTGGATCGGGAGGTGATCGAGGGTCCGGAGCTCCGGGAGATTCTGTCCCCTGGTGCTGGTGCGTGATAGGAGGGACGACGAGAAGGAAATGATATGCCGGTCGTCCCCGGCGGGCGTGGGTTGCACGGATCGGCAAGGAACGGCGCGAGACGGTGGAGTGAACACAATCGCGGTAAGGCCTGGGGGTGAAGGGGGTGAAGCGCGATGACCAAGCGGATTCTTGTTCCCCTGGACGGGTCGGACATTGCGGAGCAGGTGTTACCCTACGTGCGTATCCTGGGGAAGGGATTGGGGGTGGGGGTTGACCTGCTTCGGATCTTTGAGCCGGTTGCACTAACCCTGGCGGATCCCGCGCACGGTCTGTTCCTCGACCGGCTCGTCACCAGCGTGCGGAATCACGCGGAGGACTATCTCGGGCGCGTGGCAGCATCCCTGGAGAGCGACGGCTTGACGGTATCGTGCACGGCGCGCGAGGGAAGTCCGGCCGCCCAGATCATGCGAGAGGCAGAGGCGGTACCGGATACCCTGCTTGCCCTCTGCACGCACGGGCGGTCCGGGATTACCCGTTGGGTCTTAGGGAGCACAACCGAAAAGGTGCTCCACGGCACCACGCAACCCGTATTCGTGGTCCGGGGTCGGGCGCGGCAGCCCCACGGGGCAAAGATCGAGCCCGACACGCTGGTCGTTCCCCTCGATGGCTCGACCCTTGCGGAGCAGGTGCTGGCTTACGGGGGCGCGCTCGCCAAGGCGTTGGAGCTCAAGGTGATCCTGGTCAGGGTTGTCCCGTCTCTGCGGGATTACGCGCTGCATTTCACTGAATTTGGAAAGTACCCCTTTGCCCAGGTTCAAGACCTGGTGAAAAAGATGAATGCCCAGGCCCGGGAGTATCTTGACATGGTCGGCGATCGGCTCCAGGAGCAGGGGGTCGTCGCGGTGGAACGGCGCGTGCTGCACGGCCACCCCGCAGGCACCATTATTGACATGGCGCAGGAGGTCGAAAACTGCCTGATCGCCATGACCAGCCATGGGGACTCCGGGATAGACCGCTGGGTGCGGGGCAGTGTCGTCGACCGGGTCATGCGCTATTCCGAAAACCCGGTGCTGGTGATTCGAGCGGTGCAAGAGAGTGCCCCGTCTCGCCCCCCGTCCGGTTTTTCTCCGGGACACGCGAGTGCGTGACGGGTGACGTCAGCCTCGGGTATTGCGGGGGCGGGTAGAGACTCTCCCGGGGGCGCGCTGCAGGGTTGAACCCCGTCCAGCCTCGAGGAGGAGAAAAGGGAAGATGGATATCGAGCGATTCATGACGGCAAATCCCATTACGGTTCGGCCCGACGAGAGCCTTCGCAAGGCCTCCGAGCTGCTCCAGAGCCATCGGATCCGTCACCTCCCGGTCGTCCAGCGAAAGCGACTCGTCGGAGTGATCAGTGACCGTGATCTGCGGCAGCTGCTCCCCTCGTTCCTCGCCGCGCCCGACGAGGTGGAGCGATTGCGTGCCCGCGGAGCCCATGTTAAGGTGGGCGAGGTCATGACGCGGCAGGTCCTCGCGGTGACGCCGGAGACCCAGGCCGCCAAGGCGGCGCGGCTCATGGTGGAGCACCGCATCGGCTGCCTGCCGGTTCTGCGAGGCTCCACCCTGGTCGGGATCGTCACCACCGTCGATCTGCTCCGGGCTATGGCCGGAGAGAATCAAGTGCCGGTGGCCCGCCCCGAAAAGGCCTCCGCCCAGCGACGGAGACCCCGCGAAGACCGGCGGACTCCCCGAGCCGAATCGGGACCCGGACGCCGCTGAGAAGGGAAGGAAGCGATGGCCAGGACGGCAGATGTGATCATCATCGGGGCGGGTGTTGTCGGCTGCTCCGTGGCCTACCACCTCGCCGGAATGGGGGTAAAGGGGATTGTCGTCTTGGACAGGGGGCGGGTCGGCGGTGAGGCCTCGGGCGCGGCCGCAGGCATGCTCGCACCGCAGTGCGAGGCGGCGGGACCGGGCCCTTTTCTCGACTTCTGCCTTGCGGCCCGTCGGTACTACGAACGGTTTGAGCCGGAGTTGAAGGCGTGCACCCAGATCGACATCGAGTATCTCGATTGGGGTATTCTGTATCTCCTCGACGAGGAGGGAGATGAGGCGGCAGAGGGACGATACCGCTGGCAGACCGAGCTGGGGCTCCAGGTGGAGCGGTTGACGCGGGAAGAGGTCGGGAAGCTGGAGCCGGGGCTCACCCGGGAGATCGGGGGGGCGCTCTTCTTTCCCGGGGATCACCATGTGAACAACACCGAACTGACCCGCGCCCTGGCGCAGGCCGCGCGCTCGCGCGGCGTCCGGATCGTGGAGGGCTGCCCCGTCACTGGGTTCCTGTACGAAGGGGATCGGGTCGCCGGCGTCCGTACCCCTCTCGACGTGTACACGGCGCCGCACATCATTCTCTGTGCGGGGGCCTGGTCGGGACAGCTCGGGACACTGCTCGGTCGGCGAATGCCTGTGGAGCCCGCCCGAGGACAGATCCTCTACGCCGAGCTCCAGGAACCGCCCCTGCGGCATCCGGTGTGGGGGCGCGAGGGCTATCTGGTTCCCCGATTGAACGGCGGCCTGATCGTGGGAAGCACCGTCGAGTACGTCGGGTTCGAAAAGACCGTCACCCTGGAGGGGATCCGCTCGCTGAGTGCGCTCGCCCTCTCGCTCGTCCCCACGCTTGCCGAGCAGCCTTTCACCCGGGCCTGGGCCGGGTTTCGGCCCCACGCCAAAGATGGGCTCCCCGTCATCGGTCCCCTGCAGGGCCTGGCCGGGCTCACCGTCGCCACCGGTCACTTCCGAAACGGGATTCTGCTCAGCCCCTTCACCGGCCGTCTGGTCGCCGAACTGGTTCTCGGCGAGTCCCCCTCGTTCCCCCTGGATCCCTTCAGTCCCACACGCTTCGGGCTTTGAATGATCCCTCGGGCGCGGCTATGATAC
>JBHIAH010000041.1:0-22250 GCA_046758505.1 Methylomirabilales bacterium (SeqCode)
CCACCGATTCGAACTTTGCGCTCTGGATCAATTGGAGTTGGGTGGTTTTTAATTCGTCCTCGGCCCGCTTCAGCTCGCGGATCGTCTCCTCGAGGTGCTGCTTCTGCTCGGTGACCTCGCGGTAGAGACGCGCCTTGTTCACGCTGATCGCCGCCTGGTCGGCAAAGGCCATGGCCAGGTCGACGTCTCGCTGGGTGAATTGCCGGTTCGCCTTGGTGAGGACGTTCAGGACCCCGATGACGCGATCGGCGATGCGGACGGGGATGAGCATGATGCTCTTGACCCCGTGCCGGACTCCGGCCGCCTGATGTTCCTCGGCCCAGGGCGAGGCCGCGGAGGTGTCGGGTAGGAAGAAGGGGCGATTCTCCGCCGCGACCAACCCACTCAGGCTCTCGCCTATCTTGAGACGGGGGGCCAGCATCACGTCGCCGGCGACGCCGCTCGTGGCGGCGACCACCAGGGAATCTCCATCCACCAGGCGAAACCCCGCGCCGTCCGCCTCCAGCAGGCGCACCGCCTCATCCGTGATGGTCTGCAGGAACTCGCCGGCCTGGGCAGTGCCGATCTTTGTGTTGATTTCCAGGAGGGTGGTGAGCTGGTCCTTCGCCCGAAGGCTCTCCTCGAACAGCCGAGCGTTTTCGAGGGCGATGGCTGCGTGATCCGCGAAGGCCTGGAGCAGGTCTTGCTCCTCCTTGTCGAAGGGTTTGAACGAGCGTCGGAGGACCGTTAGGCTTCCTGAGCACTTCTCACCGAGAAGGAGGGGAACGCCCATGAAGGCGTGGAAGTTCTCAGCCTGGCGCCACTCCACGTTCTTGAATCTGGGGTCTTTCTCGACATCATCAACCAGTACTGGCTTTTTCTCTTGGGCGATGCGGCCCACCAAGCCCTGACCCATCGGAATTCTCCTGTGCACCCTGGCCTTGGGGTGGCGGCTTAGATCGGCTTGGAGGCCCAGCGTCTCGCCACCCTTCTCGATCAGCCAGAGATTCGCCGCTGCATCCTCAAAGAGTTGGACCGCTGCGTGGACGATCCCATCGAACACCTGCTGGGGGTCCAGAGCGGAAGCTACTATCTGGCTCAAACGGTTCAAGGCTTGTAGCTTTGTTGCCTTTTCCTTGGCTTCCTCAAAGAGGTGGGCATGCTCGAGGGCGATGGCCGCCTGATCCGCGAAGGCTTGGAGCAGATCCACCTCGCCCTGATGAAACGTGCGCCGCTCTTTTCCGTAAACATTGAGGGCACCAATGATCCTCTCCCGGTAGCGGAGCGGAACCCCCAGGTAGGCCACCACCCCATGCGCCACGGCCGCCGCCTTGTGTTCGGGAAGATAGAGATGGTCCTCCTGGAGATTGGGGACAGCGATGGGGCGGGCCTGCTGCGCCACGAGTCCGGTTAGGCTTTCTCCCATGCGGATCGCGGGGTTGAGCATGACGTGATGGGCGAGGCCGTAGCGGCCCCGGATCACCAGCCGGTCGCCCTCGAGGAGCCTGAACCCCGCCCCCTCCACATCGAGGAGGTTTGCGGCCTCCTCGGCGATGCCCGTGAGGACCTCATCCACCTGCAGTGTTCCTGTTATCCTGGCGCCCGTCCGAATCAGTCCCTGAAGACGTTCCGTTTGCTCCAGCGCCTCACTGTACAGGTGGGCGTTTTGGATTGCGATGGCTGCCTGGGCGGCGAAGGAGCCAAGGAGGGCCAGCTCCTCCACCTGGAACGGCTCCGGGGCGCGCCGGGCGGCGGTGAGGACGCCGACGGCGCGCTCGCCGAACAGCAGGGGGACAGCCGCGTATGCCTGGATGCCCTTCTCGCGGGCCCATGCCTGGTCCCCGAAGCGAGCGTCGGTCGCGGGCGCATCCGCGGTCAGGGTCTCCCGGCGTGCAAAGGCGAGGCCGGACATCCCTTGGCCGGGGCGTGAGGTCTGCCGGCGATAGGCGAGAAGATCGGGATCGCCGGTCGAGGTCGCAATCCGGAGTATCTGGGCGGCTTCCTCCCAGAGCCACAGTCGGGCCAGGTTCACGTTCAAGAGGCTGACCGTCGCCTCCGCCACGAAGTCCAGGACCTGCCGGGGGTCCAGGGTGGCACTGACGGTGCGGGTCAAGGTGCCCAGGATCTCGAGGCGTTCGCTCTTGATGGCGAGTTCGCGCGCCCGCGCTTCCAGCTGCGCCTCCGCCCGCTTGCGTTCCCGCAGATCCTTGCTGAATCCCACGGTCCCGGCTTCGTGCCCGTCCGCGTCGAAAAGAACGGAGGCCGAGATCAGGACGGGGATGAGGGAGCCGTCCTTCGCTCGAAGGGTCGTTTCAAATCCTGCCGTACTGCCACCCTGCTGCCGCATGCGGCGCATCACCTCTTTTGCCCGGTCCTCGCTTTCGTACACGAGCGTCACGCGCCGGCCAAGGACCTCCTCCCGCCGATAGCCCAAGAGGGCCTCGGCCCCGCTGTTGAAGAGGGCCACGTTGCCTGCCTTGTCCGTTGCCATGATGGCGTCGGCGGAACTCTCGATCAGTCGAGTCAGGTACTGCCTCGTCTCCCGCAGCTCATCCTCTCGCCGCTTGCGCTCGGTGATGTCGGTGATGATGGCCATGATGCCGGTGATCTTGCCTTTCGCGTCGCGAAGCGGTGCGGTCGAGAGGCTCACGTCGATGAGCGACCCGTCCTTCTTTTGTCGGCGCAACTCCACAGTCCCGAGGGATTCGCCCTGCAGTATCCGCCTTTGGAGCGTGTTGAACTCTTCCTGTTTCTCCTGAGGTACGAAAGGGGGGAGGCGATCGAGTGCCTCGGGCGCACTCCACCCAAATGTGCGTTCGGCGGCGGGGTTCCACATCCTGACGCGCCCCTCGAGATCGAGGGCAACGATTGCCGCCGGCGAGGCGTGGACGAGTGCCTCCAGGGTGTCCGTGAGTTCTCGGACCGCGTTCGCCGCCTGCTTCCGCTCGGTGATGTCACGGATGACGGCTTGGATCCCTCGCTTATCGTCATAGCTGATAGGGGCGGCGGTTACCTCGACATCCACCTCTCTCCCATCGAGCCGGATCATTTTTTCCTCGATCAGAGGTAGCACCGTTCCTTCGTCTATTCTCTGTTGAATTCGCTCCTTGACTAACTCCCGATAATCGGGGTGCACGATGTCCATTACCGGTGTTCCAATGAGTTCTTCAGGGTCACCTGCGCCGAGCAGCATTCGTCCGGCAGTGTTCACATAATCAATCGTACCCTCGCTGTGGACCAAGATCGCATCGGGGGAAAGCTCCACGACCTTACGGTACCGTTCTTCGCTCTCCCGCAGCGCGCTCTCCACCCGCTTGAGTTCGGTGATGTCGCGCGATATCCCCATGGCGCCGATGACCGTGCCGTTCGCATCACGGATCACCGATGCAGAGAGGAACGAGTGAAAGATTTCCCCGTTTTTCCGCCTGTTGGTGACCGTCCCCGTGTACTCCTGATATCGCGATCGGGCGGAGTACACCCGCGTCCCCTCGGAGGGGTTCGCGTACAGGATGTCAATGGGCTTTCCCACCACCTCCGCTTTGCTGTATCCGAAGGCCTCTTCGGCGGCGCGGTTGAACTCGACGATATTCCGATCCACGTCGGTGGCCACGATCATGTCGAGGGAGCTTTTGATGAGGTTCTCCGCATACTCCTTGGCGACCCGCGAATCCTGCTCTGCCCGCTTGCGTTCGGCGATTTCGTGTTCCAGGCGCGCGACGGTGTCCGCCTCCGCGTGGGCGCGTTGCTGCTCTCGACGCACGCGGTCGACAAGGTAGCCGTAGAAGGCGGCCGCCGCGAAGAGAAACGGGATGCGAATGAGCGATGGCGAGTTCCAGACGGGGAGCGTCGTGGTGGTCTTTGAGAGGATGTAGACGTATGCACCGGAGGCCACGACGGCGCCGACGGCGATCAGGGTGAGGTTCTCGCCGATCGCGGCAAGGAGGAGCACAAAGAAATACACATAGAAGAAATTGGCTCTGAAGTGACCGCTGTAGAGCAGGGCCGCCGTGATCCAGAGGGTGTCGGCGAGGATCATGCTTGCCGTGAATGCTGTGGAATCGGTGATCCGCGCGGGGAGGCGCGTGATGACCACGTTTGAGGCAAGCGCCGCGGCGATGAGCAGGATGAGGCTGGTTGGGAGATTCAAGAATCCGTGCTCGGCGAGCAACAGGTAGGCGACGGCGATGATGAGCGTGTAGCGAAGAAGTACGATTGCCCGGCTTCTGGGTGTCTTGTCCGGGGCGCGGAACATGGTCAGTCCCCCTCGCGTTTCAGTGACCGGGCGGCGTGCTGTTGGCCCGTCTTCACCCCCGATTGTTCTCCCAATGTGCGCAGGCCACGCCTGGGCGTACGGTGCGGTGTCCGTCCTCGATACCCCCCTGGCTCGTCCGAAGACCACAGGGAGGAGGCGGTATTCTTGGCCTTTCCTCGGCTATCACAATTCCTGAGCAAAATCAGTGCCAAATGGGGGTTACCCCCCTGAAAAAGGGGTCCAGCCATCGCCTGGCCCGGCGGGCGCGCCGGTCGACGTGGGTTTGGGCGCCGTCTGCCTGACGAGCGCGGTCAAGCGGACTCAGCAGCGGATACTGGTGTCGCCGTGGCTTTGGCAGGCTTCCGGGGAAGGCCTTGGTATTTTGGGGGGGAGGCCGTATCATACCGGCAGAATGGCCGGGAGGGACTTCATGAAAACCAAGGTCCTGGTGGTCGATGACGAGCAGGACATCGTGGATCTGGTCCGATATCACCTGGAACGGGAGGGATACCAGGTGGTCGGGTGCCGAGACGGCAAGTCCGCCCTGGAGCTCGCCAGTCGGGACAGCCCGGATCTGGTGATTTTGGATCTCCTGATGCCTGGCGTGGATGGCCTCGAGGTGTGCCGTCGCCTCAGGCGGACCTCCACGATCCCCATCCTCATGCTGACGGCGAAGGCGGAGGAGATGGACAAGGTGGTCGGCCTCGAGCTGGGCGCCGATGATTACGTCACCAAACCCTTCAGTCCACGCGAACTCGTTGCCAGGGTCCGGGCGATTCTGCGGCGGGGCGTGGCCGCCCCGGACGAAGAAGTGCTCGGGTTTGGCGATCTTGCGATGGATTTTGCGCGTCATCAGGTCACGGTCCAAGGGCAGCACGTGTCCCTCACCGCCAAAGAGATGGAGTTGCTGAAAGCGTTGGTCGGGGCCAAGGGCCGCGTGCTGACCCGTGAGTTCCTGTTGGAGCGGGCTTGGGATTACGACCGGGCCGCCGAGATCGAGTCGCGGACAGTGGACGTTCACATTCGTCGTCTCCGAGAGAAGCTCGGGCGGGCAGCACGGCGGATCGTCACCGTCAAGGGGGTTGGATACCGTTTTGATCCGGAGGGATAGGTGCCGAGATTTTTCGGACGGCTTCAGGCCAAGCTGGCCCTGATGACCCTGGTCATGATTGTGGTCGTGATGGGGGTGGTTGGGTTCCTTGTCGTGCCTCCTCTCGAGGATCTGGCGAAAAATCAGATCGCCCGGGGTCTCGAGGCCCAGGCCCGCCTGATGGCCTTGGACGTCCTCCCGGTTCTCGATGTCCCGGAGCGGCTTCAGCCGCTGGCCCAAGAGTTTCGCAGGCGGGGCGAGGCCCGTGTCACGGTGATCGATCGTACGGGGAAGGTCCTGGCGGAGTCGGATCGCGATCCCGAGACCATGGGGAATCACGCGAACCGGCCCGAGGTCCGTGCGGCCCTCGCCGGTCAAACGGGGGTCAGCCTTCGCCACAGTGAGTCGGTCGGTCGGGATCTCTTATATGTGGCAATCCCGCTGCAGGGGGGGGCGGGGATCAGGGGTGTCCTGCGGGTCGCCCTCCCCTTGTCAGCAATCGACCGCACCATGACCTCCATTCAGCGCACAGTGGCTTTAGCGGTTCTGGGGGCTTTTGCGATTGCCTTTTTCCTCAGCATTTGGATGGCCCGTCGCGTGAGCCGTCCGGTAACTACCATGGTCGAAGCGGCGCATCAGATGGCCAAGGGGGATCTCGGGCGCCGGGTGCCGATACCCGCCGAGGAAGAGCTGGCGACCCTGGCCCGAGCCTTCAACGTCATGGCAGAAACGCTCCAGGAAAAGGTCCGAGACCTGGAGCGGGAACAAGCGGCGACGGCGAGCATATTGGAAAGCATGATTGCAGGGGTAATGGCGGTCGACAGAAACGGGCTGATCGTCATGATGAACTCCGGTGCCCGCCGCATCTTTCGGCTCGCGCCGGACATTGGAGAAGGGAAACACTTCTTGGAGGTCGTCCGGCATCCGCATGTCAAAGCGCTTCTGCAGGAATGTCGTGAGTGCGCCGAGGGGGCGGTCTGCCGACGGGAGATCACATTGCAAGCCCCCCCGGTGGACCTCATGGTGGAGGCTGTCACGCTGCGGGGCGGGACCGAGGCTTCGGGGACGCTTCTGGTGTTTCATGACGTGACAGAGCTGCACCGCCTGGAACGGATCCGCCAGGAGTTTGTCGGCAATGCCTCGCATGAACTCCGCACCCCCCTCACCGCAATCCGGGGGTATGTCGAGACCCTGCTCGGAGGGGCACTGGAGGAGCCGGAGCGGCGCCGACAGTTCTTGGAGGTCGTGGCGAGGCACGTGGAGCGCATGAACCGCCTGGTCGATGATCTGCTGGATCTGTCGAATATCGAGACGGGACGACTGCAGCTCGAGCGACAACCCGTTCGGCTCACGGAGATGGCGGAGCAAATCTTTGCGCTTCACCAAGAGATGGCATCCAAGAAGGGCATTGCCCTTTGCCTTGACGTCAGTCCAGATTCGCCCGCGGTCTTTGCAGATCGGGATCGGCTGCAGCAGATCCTCATCAACCTCGTGGATAACGCTGTCAAGTTCACCCCTGCTGGCGGAACCGTCACCGTCGCTGCGCGGCCGGTTCAGGGTTCAGGGTTCATGGTTCAGAGCCGGATCGGTCCGGTCCATGAACCATCAACTATCAACCATGAACTGGCCAGCGATTTTGTGGAGATCGCCGTGACCGACACCGGGACCGGAATCCCCTCGATGGATCTGCCCCGGATCACGGAGCGGTTTTATCGGGTGGATTGGGGCCGGTCGCGCGAGCTGGGCGGGACCGGTCTCGGGCTGAGCATCGTCAAGCACCTGATTCATGCGCACGGCGGCGAGCTGCACATCGAGAGCGAGCTCGGCCGGGGCACCCGCGTCAGTTTCACCCTCCCCATCGCAGCATAAGCTTCCCTCCGATTTTTGCCCCGATGTAACACGAGCCTCCTTCCCGTGTAATGTCGCGCCGCCATACTCTTGGTGGGAACGGGAGAAAAGACAGGTGGGGAGGTGGGCAAAGCGATCCTGGGGTGGAAAGGAATTCAGTGCGGGGATGCACCGATGGCGGGAGGGGAAGAGAAAAATTTACGTGGCTGTAACATAGGCGTAACCTGGCCGCAAGCTTCTAGGAAGATCATTCGTGCAAAGGAGAAACCCGATGCGACAAGGCACAAGAGGAAGCATGAGACAGATTCGATGTGCCAGCATCACTGCTCTGGTTGCGGGTGTGGCGCTCGCCGCTCTCCCGGCTGGGGCAGCGATGCTCATCAACGGCGCCGGGGCGACCTTCCCTTTCCCAATCTATTCTAAGTGGTTTTGGCAATACCGGCAGGTCGATCCCTCGGTAAAGTTCAATTATCAGTCCATTGGGAGCGGGGGGGGTATTCGCCAAATCATTGCGCGGACCGTCGACTTCGGGGCCAGCGATGCGCCCCTCAGTGATGCAGAACTCCAGAAGGCTCCGAGCACGCTGCTCCACATTCCGACGGTCATGGGGGCCGTGGTGGTGATCTATAATTTGAAGGGGACGGGCAAGGGTCTCAAGCTGACGGCTGCGGTCCTGGCCGACATTTTCCTGGGCAAGATCACCCGCTGGAATGATGCACGCGTGTCCAAGCTAAATCCGCGAGTGTCCCTTGCTGGCGCAGATGTCATCGTGGTCCATCGATCGGATGGGAGCGGGACCACCAGTATCTTTACCGACTATCTGTCAAGCGTGAGCCCGGAGTGGAAGGAAAAGGTCGGGCACGGCAAATCGGTGAAGTGGCCGGTGGGTCTCGGCGGCAAAGGCAACGAGGGAGTGGCCGGTCAGGTCAGAAACACGAGGGGAGCGATCGGCTATGTCGAGCTGGCCTACGCAGAGCAGAACAAGCTCTCTTATGCGGCGATACAGAACACGGCCGGACACTTTGTCGCGCCGAGCCTCAAGACCACCAGCGCTGCTGCAGCCGGTGCCGCAGCCACGATGCCGGCGGACTTCCGCATCTCGCTGGTAAACCAGCCGGGGAAACATTCCTATCCCATTGCCGGCTTTACCTGGATTCTCGTCTATCAACAACAGCAGCACTGCAACCGCGGTCGGAAGATTGTGGAGTTTCTCTGGTGGGCGACGCACGAGGGGGAGACGTACGCGCCGGAGCTCCTCTACGCGCCGCTGCCCGATAAGGTCGTTCGGATGGTGGAGACAACGCTGAAGACGGTAACCTGTAAGGGGAAGCGGCTCCTCACTTCCAGATAGGAGAGCAATGGACGAGCCTTCTCGGGGCGCAGCGCATGGCCCCGGAGTCGGGGCCATGCGCGTTTCTGCAGCCTTGCGGCGACCAGGCAGCCGTTTCGGCGATCGGGCCTTCAAATCCGTCATCGCCGGGGGGGCACTGCTTGTCGTGTCACTGATGCTGGTGATGGCCACCGAGCTCGTCAGGATCTCCTGGCCGTCCCTGGGACGTTTCGGATTCAGCTTTCTCTGGAGTTCGGACTGGGACCCGGTACGGTTGGAATTCGGCGCGCTTCCGTTCATCTACGGGACGCTGGTTTCATCATTGTTGGCCCTGGCCCTCGCGGTACCGCCGAGCGTCGGTGTTGCGATATTCCTCGTCGAGTTGTGCCCGGGGTGGCTCCGGGGACCTGTGGCCTTCCTGGGAGAACTCCTGGCGGCGATCCCGAGCGTGGTGTACGGGCTCTGGGGGATTTTCGTCCTGGCCCCCTGGATGCAACAGACCGTGCAGCCCTTTCTCAAATCCACGCTGGGGTTTCTTCCTGTGTTCCAGGGTCCCGCGTACGGCGTGGGCATGCTGACGGCGGGCATCATCCTCGCGATCATGGTGACCCCCTTCATCTCCTCGGTGACCCGTGAGGTGCTGGCCCAGGTTCCCAACGCGCAGCGCGAGGCCGCGCTGTCCCTGGGGGCGACGCGGTGGGAGATGATCCGGGTGGCGGTGTTGCCCTACGGTCGATCGGGAATCGTGGGGGCCTGCATGTTGGGGCTCGGGCGAGCGCTGGGTGAAACGATGGCGGTCACCATGGTGATCGGCAACCGTCCCGAGATCGCGCTCTCCCTCTTTGCTCCCGGCTACACCATGGCCTCTGTGATTGCGAACGAATTCACCGAGGCAACCCACGATCTCTATCTGAGCACCCTGATCGAGATCGGCCTGCTCCTCTTCGTCATCACGCTACTGGTCAATGTTCTTGCCCGGCTTCTAGTGTGGCGTGGGAGCGGAGGCATTGTGACGGGGGCGCCGGAGTGGTGATTGATGGCGCGTGAGGGACGCCGGCGACTGATCAATCGGCTGATGGAGGGGCTTGCGGTTTTCTCCGCGGTGGTGACCCTCCTGCCGCTCGCCGTGATCCTTGCCTTCCTGATCTATCAGGGCATATCATACATCAACTGGGACTTCTTCACCAAGATGCCTCGGCCAGTCGGCGAGGCGGGTGGGGGGATGGCGAACGGGATCGTGGGCACCCTGATCCTTATTGGCATCGCCTCGCTGCTCGGGATACCGATGGGTGTTGGGGCCGGTGTCTACATCGCCGAGAACGGGCACACCCGCCTGGCCTGGACAGCTCGGTTCATGGCTGATGTCTTGAACGGCGTGCCTTCGATTGTCGTGGGCATCTTCGCGTACACGCTGGTGGTCTTGCCGATGCGGACTTTCTCCGCCCTGGCGGGCGGTGCTGCGCTCGGGATTATGATGATTCCGGTGGTCCTGCGAACGACCGAAGAGATGCTGAAACTGGTCCCGACGTCACTCCGGGAGGCCGCCCTCGCCCTGGGCGTTCCCCAGTGGAAAGTCACCGTCCGGATCGCCCTGCGGACGGCGCGGGCCGGCATCATCACTGGGATTATGCTGGCAGTAGCCCGTATCGCCGGTGAGACGGCTCCCCTCCTCTTTACCGCCTTTGGGAATCAGTTCTGGTCCGTTCGATTGGACGAGCCGATCGCGGCGATGCCGCTGCAAATCTTTACGTATGCCATCTCCCCGTACGATAGTTGGCATGCGCAGGCGTGGGCGGGCGCTCTGGTGCTGGTGTGTCTCATCCTGGTGATCAGCGTCGTGGCTCGGACGGCTGGTCGCGGTCGGTTTGGGGTCGTGAGGTAGCCATGTTTGAGGGGATTGTCATCGATCGACTCAGTGCATGGTTTGGTGCAAAGCAAGTCCTCTGCGATATTGACATGAAGGTTGACGGGCGCAGGATCACCGCCATCATCGGCCCGTCGGGATGCGGGAAGTCAACCCTCATTCGATGCGTCAACCGGATGCATGAGGTCGTTCCGGAGGCCCGGGTTACCGGCCGCGTTTTGATGGACGGCCGGGACATCTACGCGGCCGAGGTTGATCCGGTTGAGGTTCGTCGGCGGATCGGAATGGTCTTTCAGCGGCCGAATCCGTTCCCGACCATGTCGATCTACGACAACGTCGCCGCGGGTCTCAAACTCAACGGCATCCGGAAGCGGCAAATCCTTGATGAGGTCGTGGAGCGGAGCCTTACACTCGCCGCACTGTGGGATGAGGTCAGGGACGACCTCCGCAAGTCCGGGACGAGCCTCTCGGGAGGGCAGCAGCAGCGCCTGTGCATCGCCCGGGCGATCGCGGTGGAGCCCGAGGTCCTATTGATGGACGAGCCGTGCTCGGCCCTCGATCCGGTGGCCACCGCCAAGGTCGAGGAGTTGATGCTCGACCTGAAGAAGGATTACACCATCGTTATCGTGACGCACAACATGCAGCAGGCGGCGCGCGTATCCGACTTCACCGGGTTTCTGCTGCTGGGGCAGCTCGTCGAGTTCGGTGGGACCCGCGATCTGTTTACCACGCCGAAGGATTCCCGGACCGAGGCGTACATCACCGGGCGGTTCGGCTAAGGAGGCGACGGATGATCAGGCCCTTTGAGGCGGAACTCCAGGAACTCAAAGAGCAGCTCCTGGTGATGGGGGGACTGGCGGAAACCATGATTCAGCTCAGCGTCCAGGCCCTGGTAGAACGCAATGCGAGGCTCGCACGGGAAATCTTTCGGCACGAGGAAGAGATGGATCAGCGGTGCATTGACCTCGATGACCGGAGCTTCAAGCTGCTGGCCCTCCGCCAGCCGGTCGCCTCCGATCTGCGCTTTATCGTCGCCGGGATCAGGATCAACAGTGAACTCGAGCGGATCGGCGATCTGACGGTCAATATCGCCTTGCGGACGCTCGCCCTACTCGAAGAGCCGCCCATCCGACCGCTGATCGATATGCCAAAGATGGCGGAGCTAGCCCAAGAGATGGTCAAGCGCAGCCTGGACGCGTTCGTGAGCCGGAATCCGGACCTGGCGCGAGGCGTCATCGAGGCGGACGATACCGTCGATACGCTTCGGGATCGGTTCTTCCAGGAGCTCGTAGGCTTCATGGCCCACGAGCCGGAAGCGATTCCGCGGGCCCTGGACCTGATGCTGATATCTCGGAATCTGGAGCGCATTGCCGATCATGCGACGAACGTCGCCGAGGATGTCATCTATATGGCGAAGGGGGAGGATGTGCGGGAGCGAGGCGATAAAGAGATCCGGAAGGGAATCCGGTCCCCGGAGGAGGCGGCCAAGGCCCATCCCTCCTCCTTCTCTGGTGAGGGTCCGGTCGCTCGGGCCCGTGAGAAGGAGGAAGAGCTCTTCGGTCTGTTCCGAGAGGCGGCCGCCAACGTTCTGGCGGGGGCCAAAGCCTTACAGGAGTTGTTCGAGCGATACGCCGATCCCCGGGGGCAGTGGGACCGCATCGAGCAGCTAGAACGGCGGGGAGATGAACTAACCCATCAGATCATCCGACGGCTCAACGAGACGTTCATTACGATCCTCGATCGATCGGACCTCCACGGGCTCGCCTCGCGTCTCGACGATGTGCTCGACGGGATCGAGGCGGTGACCTCGCGGATGGTCCTCTACGCGATACCCGAGCCCACGCCGGCGGCGCGTGAGCTGGCCGGCCTCATTGTTGTCTCTGCAGAGCAGATTGTGCGGGCCATGGACCGGTTACCTCGGTTCGCGGACGTGGAAGAGATGTGCGTGGAAATCAACCGGCTGGAGAACGTCGCGGATCACGCCTACCGTCAGGCCATCGCCTCGTTGTTCCGGGAGGATCGCCCCGCCGCGGATTTGATCAAGTGGAAAGAGATCTACGACGCCCTCGAGACGACCACTGATCGCTGCGAGGACGTCTCTGACGTGATGGAGGCCATTGCCCTCAAGCGGCGGGTCCTCGGCTTCTGAGCTCTCACGATAGGGGGAGGTACCATGGTGCTGATCGGCACGTCGATGGCCCTCTTTGTCCTGGCCGGGTTCTGTGAAATCGGGGGCGGCTATTTGGTCTGGCAATGGTATCGAAACGGCTGGAGTCTCATCTACGGTCTCCTCGGGGGCGCGGTCCTCTTCCTCTATGGGGTGATTCCCACGTACCAACCCGCCCATTTCGGCCGGGTCTACGCCGCGTACGGCGGCATCTTCGTCGTCCTCTCGTTATTGTGGGGCTGGGCGATTGACGGTCGAGCGCCGGACCGCACCGATCTGCTCGGCGGAATGATCTGCCTGGCGGGCGTGGCCGTCATCATGTACTGGCCGCGAGCCTGAGATGAAAGTGCTGTTCGTCTGCACGGGCAATTCGGCGCGGAGCCAGATGGCCGAGGCCTTTGCCCGCCACTACGGGAAGGGACGGGTCGAGGCATCGAGTGCCGGCCTCGATCCCAAGGGACTTCACCCGCTCACGACCAAGGTGATGGCGGAGAAGGGGATCGATGTCTCACATCAGGAGTCCAAGGCGTTGACCGAGGAAATGGTCCAGGAGGCCGATGTCATCGTCACCGTGTGCGGCCACGCCGATCACCACTGCCCGGCCCTTCCCTCCGGCGCCCGCAAGGTCCACTGGCCCATCGAAGACCCCGCTCTTGTGAGCGACCGCACCCCTGAGGAGGTGCTCTCGGCTTTCCGCCGAGCGCGAGACGACCTCGAGTCCCGCATCCGCAACTTCCTATCTATGCTCGGACGCGAGAACGCTGGGACGCTAGCACGCTAAAATGCGAGAAAGCAGAGAGACTCGAGGGTTAGGACGATAGGAGTCCCTGAAGCCAAGGGCTCTTAATGATCTCGTCTGAGCCTTCTAGCGTTCCAGCCCATTCGAGTCGAGCCACCGTGACAGCCACGTGCGGTTTCGGGCGATCCAGCGGTAGATCCGGTCGGCCACCCACATGCCGCCCGGCGCGTGAAAAGGGAGGGTCGTCAGGGCGGCGTTGGGGAGTCTCGCCAGGGTTTCGCGGACGGCAGCCGCTCCCGTAAAGATTTGTCCGCGCTCGTCGATCAGGTGGAGTTCGTCGCGGCAGCGCTCTCGCGAGAGGCTTGGGAAACGCGCTTCGAGGTCGGGCTCCTGGAAAGGAATCAGCTCGAGGCGCCTGCTACCGTCCCGCCGGTGGACCCACCGAGCGAAGCGCCGTCAGAGCCCTCAGTCGCCATCGTAGATGACCACCACCTTACGGTCTAGCATCCCGATCGCCCCCCGGTCGTGTCCGGTACCGCAGCCAGCCCAGCAGGGCCATTCCCAGGAACAGGGATAGGAGGGGAAACAGCACATAGTCCAGGTAGGGGACCAGCAGGGTGAGGCCGACCAGGCCGAGCACCCACGGCAAGACCGGCGTGAAACAGCACACGGCCGTGACAATGGTCCCCCACAGCCCTGTTTTGACCAATGGTTGTTTCTGCATCGTTGCTCAATCCTTGATTTGTTCCAGGGCATAGGCCCCGAACTCGTAGGTGACGCGTTGCTTGGCACCGTGGCACTCGATGAGGTCGCCCGGCTGCACATCGTCGGGCAAGATCACCATCTCCTCGCCGACGGCACAGCTCGCCTTCTTCACCTCCGTCACGGACCAGACGCCGTCCTCCTCGCTCGCCCGGAGCGAGAGGCCGGCTCAGTTGGGGCAGTCGAAGACGTCCCCGCGTGTGATCCCAACCGGGATCCCGATCTCTTGCCCTCAGCCCTTGCAGAGTGCTGTCGGCATCGCTCTTCTCCCCCGGGGCTAGCCCCGATCCGAAATTGTCCCCCGACCACGACCCTTTGAATGGCCTTGGAGAAATTGTGTGTCCAGATTGCGAGCAGCCGCTTCTGCCCCACTCCTGGGGCGTACGCAGCTAACGATGTAATCCTCCTGATTTCGGGGATGAATGCCAATTTCCGAAATTCTAGCGGTCAACCTTTTTTCGGATCGGGGCTAGCCGATCCCGAGCAGCCGCTCGATCCTTCCCCGGTCAAAGCCGACGATCACCTCGCCGTCGATGACCGTGACCGGGGTCGCCCGCACCCCCAGCTTGACCAGTTCGTCGAGCGCCTGTTGGTCTTCCCGGATATTCTTGGCGATGAACTGGACACCCTTGTGAGAAAGAAACTCTTTCTCTTGGTCGCAGGCGCCTCAGCCGGGCTGGGTATAGACGATCACCTGTTTCGCCATGATTTCCTCCTTGTGTCCTGAGAGGGCGTCTGCGGGCTCCTCCGATGTGTGGGCATCGGCCTCATCGCATTGGTGGTTCGGGCTCGACCAGGAGCGAGCCAAAGATTTCACGCCCGGCCTCGAAGGCCTCGAGCAGAGAGAGGACGACGCCGGAGGGCTCCCCGTGTCCCCGCTGCCAGGCCTCGAGGTGGTCACCGGTGCAGAAGAAGCTGATGTGCGGACACCGGGATTGGGCGACGGAACAGCAGTTGTCTTCTTCCGGTGTGGGAAACCACACAACGATCCCGGAAGGGAGATATCGCGCCAGGTTTTCGGGCTCTGCCCGAACCTCGACGGGCGACTCGCAGTGGGCACAGCGAGACGAGATTCCCGCGCTCTCCTGCAGCATGGCCGGTATCCCCAGGGCATCCACGGCACACAGGGCAAACACCTCTCGACCGGCGAGGAGGACCCGGTGCGGGGTCGGGGTCGCAGAGAACGGATAGGATCCCAGCACCGTTTCCACTGTCTGGTCGAGAAAGCAGAGGTCCAGATCCGTCAGTCGGCGAAGGATCTCCCGAACTCGAACAGAAGAGAGTCCACAGTGATTTTGAAGGCTCGAGACCTCTGGGATTGCCCCCGAGGCAAAGATTTGCAGGATATGGCGCCGGACGTTGTCCTCTTCCACGGTAAGCCGAGCGGCACTCAATCGGTCCGCGACGGTCTTCACGCTATCAGGGAGCAGCATCGTGAATCTCCTGGTCGATAACGGCAGGGGAAAGACTCACGTAGCACCGAGGCCTACCGGCGTCGGTCGATTCGGGTACAGGCCCAGATGTGCTCGGCGTTATTCGCCACCATGTCGCGCGCCAGCTCCAGAACCTTTCGAACCCGCTTGTCGGCCACCCGGTAATACCGGTTTCGCCCCTCCCGGGAGGCGGTCACATAGCCGCACCAGCTCAAGCAGGCCAGGTGGCTGGAGACGCGCCCCTGGGGGATGCCGAGGATTTCCACGAGCTGGGTGACGGTGCGCTCACCCTCGAGGAGCAGCTCGAGGATTTTCAGGCGGCTCGGATCCCCGAGGCCACGGAAGAACTTGGCCTCCAGCTGTAGCTGCTCCAGTTCACCGGCCGGAAGCCTATTGCTGAGTGATGACACGATGCCCCCAATGAGTTAGATTCGGTTATCCGTATATTACGCGTTCCCGTTTGGACTGTCAAGCATGGATGTTCCTTTTCCCTTCGAGCGGGGAGGTGTGGCGGCCGAGCAAGAGGGGGGTACTCCTGTGGAGGGCCATCCGGATTCGGGTCGTGGCGACAGTCACCTTCGCGAGCGAGACCGTCCGCCCTGGTTCACCGAGCAGACATGTCGGGGGTCGATCGTGCGCGGGGTGACGTTGGGGAGGGCGGAGGCGGAAACGTGGCGTTGTGGCGGCAAAAAATCTTGACACGGGTGAGGGCGGGGCATATAAGCCGTGAATCAGGACAAGGGAGCGTTGAGCCGGATTACCGGAGGCATCCACAAGGTCGCGGAGCGGCCGCTGTCCCCGCCCCGGACGCTCGCCTTGGGGTACGGCGTCTGCATTCTGGTGGGGACCGGGCTCCTCATGCTGCCGTACGCCACGGCGGCGGGGGAGAGTCCTCGTCTGATCGAGGCGCTGTTTACGGCGACCTCCGCCGTCTGCGTCACCGGCCTCATCGTCGTTGACACCGCCCGGTTCTGGTCCCCCTTTGGTCACGGGGTGATCCTGGCCCTGATCCAGGTGGGGGGACTTGGATACATGACCGTCTCGACCTTCATTGCCCTGCTCCTCAGGCAGCGGGTCTCCCTGCGGGAGCGGGTTGTCCTGCAAAAGGCGGTCGGGATGCTCACGCTCGACGGGGTGACCCACTTCCTCAAGCGGATCCTCCTGATTACGGCCGTGGCGGAGGGGGTGGCGACGCTGATTCTCACCCTCCGATTTGCGACGGCACATCCGATCGGCGAGGCCTTCTTTCTCGGCCTGTTTCACGCCGTCTCCGCGTTTAACAATGCGGGGTTCAGCTTGTTCTCCAACAACCTGGCAGGCTATGTGGCCGACCCGGTGGTGAACCTTACCGTGGCCTTCAGTGTCATCTTGGGCGGGATAGGCTACCTGGTGATAGGCGAGTTCCTGGAGCGGCGGCGCGAGGGTACCCCCAGGCGCCTCTCGGTCCATACCCGGTTGGTGCTGCGGGTGACGGCGGGACTCCTGGGGGGCAGCTTCCTGCTTTTCCTCCTCCTGGAGTGGAACAATGCCGCGACGCTTGGCTCGATGGCGGTTCCCGAACGGCTGCTTGCCGCGTTCTTCCAGGCGGTGACGCCGCGGACGGCCGGGTTCAACACGGTCGGCATTGGGTCTCTCCGCGAGGCCACGCTTTTTATCTTCCTCGTGCTGATGTTCATCGGGGCATCTCCGGGCGGGACGGGGGGCGGGATCAAGACCACGACCTTCGGGACAGTCCTGGTCACGCTCTGGAGGAGCCTCCGGGGGGATCGGGACGTCAACGTGTTGGGCCGTCGCCTGCCCCAGAAGGTCCTCAACGACGCCTTTATCCTCGCGAGCCTCTCCTTCGTCTATGTGGTGGTGGTCACGCTGGTCCTGATGCTGGCCGAGGGCTATCCGTATCTGTTCACACTCTTCGAGGTGACGTCGGCCTTCGGGACAATCGGGCTTTCCACGGGCGTCCCGGGCCTGCCGACCAGCCTCTGTAGTATCTTTACCGATTTTGGTAAGATCATCATTGGCGTGACCATGCTCGTGGGCCGCATCGGTCCCGTCACGTTGGGGGCGGCCCTCTTGTCCAGGGAGCCGACGCCCAGCTATCGGCTGCTGGAAGAGCAGGTTCTCATTGGCTAGTACCGTTCCAACTTGTTGCGCCGAATACGGGCAAGGCCGGTTCCGACGAAGGAACGGGCCAAGGAAGCCAGCTGGCTTGCACTTGGCACCACACACCTCTATGCTTGGCGAGAGCAGTTGGAACGGCACTAAGGAGCAGGGATGAGTCAGTCGCAGTTTGCCGTGATCGGCCTGGGGAACTTCGGGTACGCGGTGGCCAGGACCTTGGCGGAAAAGGGACGCCAGGTCCTCTGTATCGACCGGTGGGAGGAGCGGTTGGAACGGGTCCGCGAGATCGCGACCCATGCGGTCCAGGCGGATGCAACCGATGAGAAGGCCCTGCGGGAGGTGGGGGTGGCCGAGGTGGATTGCGCGGTGGTGAGCCTGGGCCAAGCCATGGAGGCGAGCCTGTTGGCCGCCATGGCACTGCGCGAGATCGGGGTGAAGGAGCTGGTGGTCAAGGCGGTGAGCCCCCTCCATGGCCGCATCCTGAAAAAGCTGGGGGTCGACCGGGTGGTCTTTCCGGAGGCGGATATGGGCCGGCGGGTGGCGGAGAGCCTGGTCACCCCGTCGATCCTGGACTATCTGGAGCTGGGGGAGGGATTTGGGGTGGCCGAGGTCGGCGCGCCACAGACATTCTGGGGCAAGAGCTTGGCTGAGCTTGAGCTGCGGAGGCAGTATGGCGTCACGATCCTCGCCATCCGCCGGGCCTCCAAGGGCGAGCAGCCGAACATCGTGGCGAACCCCTCGGGGGCAGACGTCATTCGGGAGGGGGACATCCTCGTAATTATCGGGGAGAACGAGAAGCTGGAGCAACTCAGTGCGGCAGGGGAGTGATGGGGGGGAAAGCTTACGTCGGAACGTCGGGCTGGAGCTATCCCCACTGGCGGGGTGTCTTTTATCCGAAGACGTTGCCGGGGGAGGCGTGGCTCGATCATTATGCGACTGTCTTCGAGACGGTGGAGATCAACAACACCTTCTACCACCTGCCGGAGGCGACCACGTTTCGCCAGTGGTATCGTGAACCGCCCAAGGGTTTCGTCTTCGCGGTGAAGGGGAGCCGGTACATTACGCACATGAAGAAACTGCATGAGCCCCGGGCGGCCCTGCGGCGGTTCCTCCGCCGCGTTGCGATCCTGAAGGAGAAGCTGGGGCCGGTCCTCTTCCAACTCCCGCCGCGTTTCAGGCGCAATGCAGAGCGCCTGGCCGCCTTCGCCGATTGCTTGCCGCCGAGGCACCGGTACGCCTTTGAGTTTCGGGATGCCACCTGGTTTGCGCCGGAGGTCTATGCCGTCCTAGAAAGACGCCGACTTGCCTTCTGCGTGTTCAGCCTGAAAGACCTTTCCTGCCCAGCAGTGATTACCGCTCCCTTTGTCTATCTTCGCTTGCACGGGCCGGGCGCCCGGTACGGTGGAAAGTATTCCGAGGGAGAACTCAAGGCGTGGGCCGGACGGATCCGGGAGTGGCTCGGGGACGGCCTCGACGTGTACAGTTACTTCAACAACGACGAGCGGGGGTACGCGGTGGCGAACGCGAGGCGCCTTCGCGAGCTGGTTGAGTGATGTCCCGCCGCGGTGGTCCGGCGGGGAGGTCCCACGATCAGCCCCGAGTGCCGGCACGTCGCTCCTGGTGGTGAGGCAGGGATGCCCGAAAAGAGCCTCCTGAAGGCAAAGCGGGATATTCGGAAGCGGCGGGTCGGCTCGGCCGAGGGACACCTGCGGCAAGCCGTGGACGCGCTGCGAGCGGTGCCGGCAGACACCGCAATGCGGCACCGTGAGGAGTGCGTGAACGTGACGTGTGAGCTCGCCCGGGTCGAGGCGCGTGCGGGACACGTGGCGGAGGCGGAACGGCTTCTCGGCTTTGCCCTGGAGACTGCCGGGGACGGCTGCGCGGTGGCGAGCGGTCTTCAGGTGCGCTGGCTGCGCGCGCTCCTTTTTGCCCATTGCTGCCGCTTTTCGGACGCCCGTGCGGAGTGTGCGCGGGCCCAGGCCATGGTCCGGGACCCGGGGGTCGAGGCCGTCTGGGGTCCGGAGCTGCAGGCCACGGTCGGGCTGATCGAGCGAATCGAGGGGGATCGCGTGGCTCGGGTGAAGGTCCCACCGATTTACGTGGATTCTTTGAGCTGGGAGAGCCGGTTTCTCCACAATGACCTTCACCTCGCCAGGGTCCTGGCGGATGCGGCGGCGGTCGTCTCGGACCTTCGCGTGCGGGATCGCGGTCCCTTCGCCTGGGAGGTTGAGCTCTGCGTGCGGTTCGAGGCGCCGGCACGCCTGACCGAACTCACTCAGGGTGAGGAATGGAAGCGAGCACAGCTGAAACTCACAGGGCAAAATCCGGCGGAATTTCCTGGGCTGATCCTGGGTCTTCAGCCGGAGGAGGAGGTTTTGGGGGTCGAGGCGCGCGGAGCCCGAGGGGACCTCATCCCCGCCTCGGCAGATGCCCGCCCGTGGACCATCTTTCTCCCCGACTCCTACCCGCGCCTCGGCGAGACGCCTCTTGACCACCTCACCGGTGAGACCCGGGGGGATGTCCTGCCGCTCTGCAAGCGGTACCGGTATCTGCTGGGGAAGGGGGTGGTGGTTTCGTGGGCCGCAGTCGCCGGGATGACATATCGGCTCAGGGTAGTCATCGAGGGCTATCCGAGGGACGGCGAGCTGGCGGGGAAACGAGAACGGGAAAGGCGCCTGTCGCTCTTCGTGCCTGGGGGAAGGGTCCATGTCGGCCGCGCGCAGATCTCCCCTGCGGATCTCGACGGAGAGGGACCACGCCTGGAGGCATGGGGCCCGTTCGTGGGGCAGGATATCCGGGAGGCGGACGAGGAGATCCTGCATCAGCTGCTTCGCGCCTCTACGCCCAGCCTCCAGGTTTCTGCGGAGGCCGGGCCGCCGCGGCAGCCGCTTGCAGGGGGACGCCTGCTCCGAGAGGGGAGGCTCACGCAGCCCGTGGCGCTCGAGGACTTTTCGCTTTTGGTGCTCTCATGGGCGTGGCAACCTTCCGATCCCGTGGCGGTGGCGGTGCGGCCGCTCCGGTCATCGCTCCCGGTGGCGGTCTACCCGCACCTCCGGGTGCTTGAAGGTTGGAAGGGGTTCGGCGTGCTCGTCTACCAGCTGGCGAATTTCGGGAAGGAGGCTGAGCGGCTTCGGGTGCGCACGGACTTGCTCGGCTGGTCTCATCCCCAGGTCGAAGAGGTCACCCTGCCACCGGGGAGCATACGCCAGATCCGCCACGCCCCCGAGCTCTTGCCCGGTCCGAAAGACGCCGCCGTCGCGGCAGTGCGGTGGGAAGTGGTCCGCGTCCGCGACGGAGTCCTCCTCGAGTCCGGCAGCGCCCCGATATACTTCGTGGGCCGGTCCCAGCTGCCGCGCGTCCTGATGAGCCCGGAGGACGGCAGGCGGCGGGATCTCAGTCCCTTTGTGGCGGCGTACGTCATCCCGGGCGATCCGGCAGTTCAGGCGGCGGTGGCCGAGGCGGCGGAATATCTCCCGGGCGATCCTCCCATGCGGATGTCAGGGTATCCCCCGGCGGGGACCGCGGAGGAGCCGAGTCAGGCCACCCACGCCCAGGTGGAGGCACTCTTTCGATACTTCAAAGAGGCGCGAGGGCTCCGGTGTACCGGCGAGGAGATCGTGTGGGGGACGGGGAAGGGATGGGAGGAACAATCCCTCCGATTGCCGCGGGAGACGCTGGAGGCGGGCGAAGGCCATTGCCTCGATGTGAGCCTCCTGATGGCCAGTTGTTGTGAGTGCCTGGGTCTTCGTCCCTGGATCTGCCTGACCCGCGGGCACGCCTTCGTGGGGTTTGAGCCGCATGAGGATCGGGATGATGTGGCCTTCCTGGAGACGGCCTTCCTCGACGCCGGGGTGCCCGGTGGCTACCGGGAGGCCCTGGAGGAGGGGCACCGGTTGTTTCAGTCCGAGTTCGATCGGGGCGTTCCCGGTCGGAGATGGTGCCGGGGAATCTCGCTCATCGAGGCGCGAAGCCGATGGCAGATCGCCCCGTGGGAGGGGTAAGACGTCGATGGGAAGGCGGTCGAAGCGGGAGCGGAAGCACGAGGCAAAGGCACGCAGGGTCGAGGAGCGGCAGCGGAAGGAGAGGCGTCGGACAGTCACCCGGGTCTCCCTGGTCGCTCTCGTGGTTCTCGCTCTTGGATACCTCGGCTACCGGGTCTACGGCAGGATCGCTGAGCCGGTCACCTGGCAGGAACTTCCGAGTCTCGGGAATGCCCACGTTTCCACCCCCTCGACGCCTCACCTCCCCTATAACAGCGACCCGCCCACCTCGGGCCCGCATACCCCATACCTTGCGAAGTGGGGAATTCATACCGGGCCGGTCCCCAAAGAGGAGCAGGTCCATAACCTGGAGGACGGCGGGGTGATCCTTCAGTATAACTGTCCGGACGGCTGCCCCGACCTGCTGGAAAAACTGAAAGCGATTGCGCGACGGTACGACACGCTGATTCTGGCCCCCTACCCCGGCATGGATCATCGGATCGCGCTGACCGCCTGGCAGCGCCTCGATAAGTTCGACACGTTCGACGAGCAGCGGATCGTCCGCTTCATCGACGCGCACATCGGGATCGACCACCACCGGCGTTAAGGCCTCGGGGGTCAGCGGAGCCCTCAGGGGTCACCTATGAAAAACCACGTCAAGGGAAAAGACTGCCCCTCGTCGGCCTGG
>JBHIAH010000042.1:0-22219 GCA_046758505.1 Methylomirabilales bacterium (SeqCode)
CAGCCGCTCAGGCTGCGCCCGGCCAGGAAGTACTCTTCCAGGCTCTGTGAGGCGATCTTGCTGGAGTGAATGCCTGATGAGACCGAATAGACGATGAAGGCCACGATGATAAGGACGTCGATCCAGCCCAAGGTCGCCACGCGGTGATACCCCTAGCCGGTTGTTGCTTCTCGCAACGAAATCTCCCCCTTGAGACCCGCATCGACCGAGAAGTGTACCACAAAGCCCCCCGGCCATCCAGGCTGTCACACCCGTCTCTCCCACGAAACCGGGAGATGCGTCCTAAGCACCTCCCCTACATTCCGTTTTGACGGCCCGCCCTTGCCCGGGTAAGATTCCCCCCTGAACACCCGAGGCCCCGGGCGAGGCTGGGCCAGCCGGCGCTCGTATCTCGGCGGCCAGCCGAACGACATCGCACCGAGGGAACCACTCAGACGGTCTCCAAACAGACAAAGCGATATTTCAGGGAGGGTCCGACATGCGCAAAGGGGTAATCCTGTTTTTGGCAATTGTGATACCTGTTTCCGCAGCCTTTGCTGGGGCGGGCCTCGTCAACAAGAAAAGCGCGTACAGCGTGGCGGAAACACTGGACCGCCTTGAAAAGGCTCTGACCCAAAAGGGGATTGTCGTCTTCGCTCGGATCGATCACGCGGCCGGCGCGAAAAAAGTTGGTCTCGCGTTGCGAGCAACGGAAGTGGTGATTTTCGGGAATCCGAAGCTGGGGACACCACTCATGCAGAGCAATCAGACCATCGGCATCGATCTTCCCTTAAAGGCCCTTGCCTGGGAAGACGAGACCGGACAGGTGTGGCTGACGTACAACGCCCCGGCTTCCCTCGCAGATCGCCACGGGATTCGCGATCAAACGGATGTCGTCAATAAGATGTCGCGAGCCCTTGACAAGCTGACCGATGCCGCCACACGGCCTTAACGCGCCGCGCAGAGACGGACTGGGTCGCACCGAAATGCATCGCCTCCACTGGCTGCCACGGTCAAGGGAAACGTTGGCCCGCATCGAACGGCCCCCTTCAGCCCTTCCATCGGCGCGCGGCGATTGTGCGGCAGCGGCTCAGATGAGCTTCCAGCCAATGGCCGAATTCACCGTGTCCTTCACCACGCGCAGGGCGGCATTGATCGCCTGTTCAACGGCGATGATCCCTAGACCCTCAACGGTGACCATCACCGACCGCATGGCGTTCTTCTGGATCTCCATCAACAGACGCGCCTCTTCCTTGTCGATGTCACCCGCCAGTTTCATCTTCTGGATGTTCACGATTGTCACGCCGAATTTCCTGAACTCGACCTCCGCATACTTCTGGACGGACGGATACTTTTTTTTCAGGACGCGTAGGGCTGCGCTTCCCATCCGCTTGACCAGCTTTTCCACGTCAATGTCTGGCATGACTCACCTCCCGTGACGCATCCGTTGCGAGGCCATGCATCGGCGACTCTCTGGTGCCTACTCACCACGCTTTTTCGCCAATTCCAGTTTGATAATTGCCGTGAACTGGGCATCCAACGCATCTCGTACGGGGTCGACGAGGGGCTTCGCCAGGCCCTTCGGGCCGCGTTTTTCATGGAGGGTGCGGAGCGCATCAATGTTCTTTTCGAGTAATTCGATGTGCTGTACCGTGAGCCTATTGTTCGGTATGGCTTTGGCACGCATCCGCATCGAGCTCAACGCCACTTTTGCCTCGTCGTAGAAGGTCTTGTTCTTGCGGTACGTTCCCGCACTGCTCCCGGCCGTGGCCTCCATCTTCAACAGGAATCTTTCCACGTTCTTGTGGAGCGCGGTCGCCGACTTGTCGGTGACCTCGTCGTAATCGCTGATGAACTTGACCGAACATCCCGACACGACGAGGGTGAGCAGCGAGAACATCACAAGAGCGAAACGGACCCTCAGATGGGTAGCGGGGTGTTTGACGGTCATCACGTGATCCTCCTCTGTGATGAGATCGGGGACTTCACACCGAGATCATCGACGACGCACAGGTTTTTCATATTGGGTCCCCAGTCATCATGCACCTGGGTATGGAGCGCCACGGGGCCGTCCCTATCCGCTCTCCGCCTCACCCTGCTCGGCGGAGGCCACCGGGGCCTGCTGAAGGATAAGCATCCCGGTGAGCTGGATCGGCGGCGACTGCGATGGTGTCTCGCGCCCGCGTTCGCGGAGCTTCAAGACCTCGCGAATCGGGTCAGCCCCGGAGGCGATCAGGAGCCCGGTGAGGACCTGCCCGCCGACACTCTGCGCGCTTCCGAGGCCCAGCGAGGCAAGCAGGTTGAGTTTGACGAGCAGCGCACCGACCACCGCGAGCAGCGCACTCAGGGCGAAGAGGACCACCCGGCGGTTCCGCTCTATCTGGCCCTGCGCATGCGGGTCGACCGTGGCGGACACCTCCATCCGCTCCCGCCACCATCCCCAGTAGCCCAGCACGATCGCGATCCCGTTCGTCAACCGCTCGACCATGAACGCGAGGAGTCCGAACGTCGCCACGAGCGTTGTCGTGTCCATGAGCACCTCCATCCAGCCGCGGGACGCGGACCGTCCCACAGCGGTATGAGAGACCCGACCTTTTCCATACCAGAGCACGGCCCCCTCGCGCTTGGCGAGGAGAATCACACCGTGAAAGGCAACATCATCGATGCCTTTTTTGAGCCTGCCACTGACAAACGACAGGACGTGGCGCCCCGCCTCGAGGGCGAAGGGTTTCGAGGTCCAGGAGGCACCGCAGCGGGGATGATTGGGGGACTGATTGGGGGGGAGCCACCCAACTTCCTTGCCATCCACGAGCACCCTGTCGACCCGGCCGGCTGCAACCCCCCACACGCGTTCGAGCTGGATCTGAAGGCCGATCTGCCGGGAGGTGACGAAATCGATGGCATAGCGACCGCCCCACAGGCCGATGCGGTTCAGCTCGGCGAAGCCGCACTGGTCCCCGTAAAGCCCGTCGCCGATATGGTGAAGGACAGGGTCGAGGGTCGCCGCGTGCAAGTGCTCCTCTTGGGCAAGCGCGGGGCTCGCAGCAAGCCAGCTCAATGCCAGTATGCCCAGCACCGCCAGAGGCGCCGACCGGCGGACCCGCGGCACCTTCAGGGGCCTCGCGGCCCCGGCGTCAGGGATCAAGAGGGCATGCATCGGTGGGGCATGGCCCCACAAAATACGAATGCAGACACTTCGAGTAATGCGATACAAAGAAGTCCCCTTCTGTCGGCGTCCGTATCCCTTGGGTGGGCAGAATCGGGAGGCGA
Organism: Methylomirabilales bacterium (SeqCode); assembly: GCA_046758505.1. Classification (GTDB taxonomy): domain Bacteria; phylum Methylomirabilota; class Methylomirabilia; order Methylomirabilales; family CSP1-5; genus CSP1-5. The sequence goes on from JBHIAH010000042.1 coordinate 3,250, forward strand.
GAAGAACGCCGCAGCAGGGCTGGCGATGGGCTCTCGGTGCTTCTCGCGCTGTGTAATCCCGGAGGCGTTGGCCTTCGCCCCGCCATCGGGAGTCACCGTGATTGCGACGCTCCTCGGGGTGATCCGGCCCGGCAACGATTCCGGCTCACAAGGCGCACACGCCCGGGAGGAAGGCCTGCCAGTCATTCCACGTCGAACCGCACGGGAACATCAGCACGCGGGGAGGTGCCGTTTCCCCATCCCTCCTTGCTCGGCGAATGATACTCTGAACCGTTCATGGGGTGTCAAGACATTTTGTCGATGCAGCGGAGGCGAACGGGCAGGATCGGGCACGATTGTTCCCGCAGATACGCATGGCCGTTCCTCCGTGAGATGCGGCCCACACCGGATACCGATGGCAGCGATGGGAAGGACATGGAAGCCCCGCACCCTCGCGAGACCGTTGCAGGCCCAGCCTTGACTGGGGAGGAGAGACGGGCGATACTGAAGTACGGGCCCCCCACGATGAGCCGGCCCGCGGGATGTCACCGGGGTGGACGCATCCGCCCCGGAGAAAGCCGATCAGAGACAGCGCCATCACAGAGAGGGTATCCCATGAATAAGCGCATCCACGAGATCCTCGGCTGGTACGACAGCATCAATCCGGGCACGCGGACCAATCTGGCCCGCATCCTGAACCATGGGACGCTCGGGGGGACGGGGCGGCTGGTGATTCTGCCCGTGGATCAGGGCTTTGAACACGGTCCGGCCCGCAGTTTCGCCCCAAACCCTCCGAGCTACGATCCCTTCTACCATTTCGAGTTGGCCGTCGAGGCGGGCTGCAACGCGTACGCCGCCCCGCTGGGTTTTCTGGAGGCGGGCGCCGGGCATTTTGCGGGCGAGATTCCGTTGATCCTCAAGCTCAACAGCCACGACGTGCTGCTGGACGAGAAGGACCCTGCGCCGGCAGTCACCGGCAGCGTGCGGGACGCGTTACGGCTGGGCTGCGCGGCGGTCGGGTTTACGATCTATCCGGGATCGGCCGCACGCCAGCAGATGTACGAGCAGCTCCGAGCCATCGCCGAAGAGGCCAAGGCCTGCGGCCTGGCGGTGGTGGTGTGGTCCTACCCCCGCGGCTCTGGCTTGAGCAAAGCGGGGGAAACCGCCGTCGACATCGTCGCCTACGCCGCCCATATCGCCGCCCAGCTCGGGGCCCACATCATCAAGGTGAAGCTGCCGACCGAGCGGGTAGAGCTCGCCGCGGCGAAAAAGACCTACGAGCAGTACCCCATTGCGACCGGTACCCTCGCGGATCGGGTGCGGCACGTGGTCCAGAGCGCCTTCAATGGGCGGCGGATCGTCATTTTCTCGGGCGGGGCCAAGGAAACGGATGAGGCGCTGTTCGACGAGATCAGGGCCATCCGCGATGGGGGCGGCTTCGGGTCGATCATTGGCCGGAACACGTTTCAGCGGGAACGGCCGGAGGCGCTCAAGCTCCTCAATACCATCATGAAGATCTACGCGGGTCAGATCACGTAACCGGCAGCCGCCGAGACATCGGAATTGCGCGTCGCGCTGAACGGCCCAGGCCTCACAGGTGCACCCTTCAGTTCCAGTGGCCCTTGGGTACCGTCACCCATCCTCCGAAGGCCTCCCGCGCCTCCCGATAGAAGGCCTCCGTCTCCCCCTGGTATCGCGGAGAAAAGTGAAAGAGCGCCAGTCGCCGAACGTCCGCCTCCCGCGCGATGAGTCCTGCTTGCTTCGCGGTGAGGTGAGACCGCTCTGCCGCCAGCGATGCGTCCCGGTCGAGGTAGGCCGCCTCGCAATACAGGACGTCCGCCCCCTTGACTAACGCCACGATGCGTGCCACGTTCTCGGGGGCGTAGAGGGCGTCGGTCACGTACGCCAGCTTCTGCCCCGGGGTGATATTGACCAGGGCGGCCTTGAGCTCCCCGAGCGCAAAGGTCTCTGGCCGGCCCCCCGGCGACTCCACCACGATCCGGTCCTTGTCAGAGACCCCCGCCCGGATCTTCGCCTTGAGGTCTGAAAGCCAGGGTCCGACCGGCAACTGGAGATCCGCAAGCCGCGTCTTGTCAATATTGATGTGAAAGGGCTCTTCGACGGCGAAAGCCAGACAGGGGATCTGATGATCGAGATGCGCTGCCCGGACGCGGAAGCCAGGCTCACCCCAGAGGTCACCCGCAAAGGCACGCGGCGCCAGGTCGCGGCGCCGGAAGGCCTCCGCGCAGGCAAAGCGCGCTCCCCGAATAGAGTCGAGATCAACTTCGAAGACTTCGAGACAGAGGGGGTAGCCCTGGACCAGGTTCCAGGTGTAACCGCGAAGTTTCCCCTCCACGTTCCCGATCATCCCCCGGGGCCCAAAGAGGCTCAGGATACGATCACGGCCGAGGACCGTCCGGAGGAGGTGATCAAAACCGACAAAGTGGTCGAGGTGGGTATGGGACACGAAGACCTCGCTCACGCGGAGGAGGTCGCCGGATCGCAGGGGGGTAAGGGATCCCAGATCAAAGAGCAGGGCACGCCGGGCCCACCGGACCCGGACATAGAGAGCCGGATCGCCCCATGGGCCGTTGACCAATTGCATCTGAAAGGTAGGCTTCATGTCCGAAGCTGACAGCAGTCAGCAGTCCGCAGCAAGAGAGGCCCAGCGATCAGCATTCCAACCCCCCTCATTGGAGCGAGGACGACAGCAAAGCCGAGGACGGCGGAAAAGACGGTAGCACGTTCGGCCCCTCCCTCCGCGCCTCCCGCGGCGACCCTTGTCGGCGGCTTACGCCCTGGGTCCCTCCGTGTTCACGATCCCTGCAAAGAAGATCGGCACGGATCGCGCCCCGGTTTCCCAGGCCGCCGCTCGCCGGGGGACCCCGCCGCTCCCGGCCATGTCGCTCGGGGCCTCCACGTGCTGCCTGAGAACAAAATGCGACTGGAGAGTCGGGCGTGTCTTCGGGAGGGCGAGGGGAGCTGGGCCTGGACCCGGCGGAACCTGGTTTGCGTCCGGCCGGGGTCCCGCCGCCGGAGCGCAGCGCAGGTGGGGGTGGCCGTCCTGCAGCCCGCTCGACCCGTCCGGCGTGGAAGTACCGGCACCCGCCAGAACTACCCATGGAATTGTTCCGCCGGGGAAGCCCCGCTCCCCGAGCCCTTCCGGGCACGGATACGACGGGAGGCTTGGAGCGAGGGGCGTGCATGTGTTGCGCGACGGCGTGCAAACCAGTTTCCGCCCTTCTTGGCTTTGCTCCCCTGCCCCGTCTCGTGGCGGTCTTCGGACGACGGTCATCGGTCATCGGTAAATAGTTGGTACGGCTCTAATGCAAACGTATTAGATCTTGCGATAATGGAACAATAGAACATTAGACCGCAATGGAGCATTTCTTCAGGATCACTCTATTGCTCCACCGCTCCATTCGTCCAAAGTAAACGCACAAAGTGCGTTTACTTTACCGGGGCCAGCCCACGTACTGGCCATCCTCCCAGAGCTCGACCATCCGCTCCACGATGGACAGACGATCCTCAAAACGCTCGCTCTGGGAGAGCGATCGATCATGCGGCCAGACCTCCTCCAGGAAGGGCCGGGCTTCTTCGGGAATCGCATAGTACGCTTCCCGAAGCTCGACGACCGTCCGGCGGTTGACCTGCTCGAGGTTGGAGACGGGGACGATAAGGGGTTGGGGGTTGTCGTAGAGGCTCCGCCAGTGGACGCAATCTCTGAGGTTGGCGCCGACGAGATCTCGAGCAAGGCAGGCAAACTCCATAAACCAGCCGATGGTTCGCTGGCACACCAGACACCCGGGACATTCGTCATCCAGGACAACGGGGAGGTAGGCTTCCGCTCGGAGGGGCCCTCCCGGTAGAATCCAGTGGACCGACCGGCAGTGCCGGAAGCGCGCGTTGTTGGCGGTCAGCTCAGGCATGGCAAGGCCGAAGAGAGTGCGGTCGTCAGGCGGAACCCGGTATCATCCATGATCCCTCCAGCGTTTCTGATGTCCTGGTGTACTGTACCAAACGACGAGGCCGTTCCGCAATTTCTCCGTAGCGACCCCGGCGTCGCTCAGCCTTCTCGCCCGTCTCCGGTAGTGCTCCCCCAACGCGCGCTGCCCGGAAGGCGCCCCTCCGGGTTCTCCGCCGTGTCCGGCCGGACGCTCCCGGCACACGACCGGAACGCTCACGCCGGCCCAGCCACACCGCGCGCCCCTTTTCCACCACCGACACCCATGGTAAGATACTCTCAGGACACGGGAGGGAACATCGCATGGTCAAGGCCATTCTTTACAATCTGGAGGGGTGACCCACCTGCGCCGAGGCGAGGGAGTTTCTCTCGCGACACCGGATCCCCATCACCCTCCACGAAATCTCAACAAGCCCCTTGGGCCCCCAAGAGACCCGGGCGCTGGTGCGGCAACACCAAGAGCTCTGGGTCAAAGTGGGATCAGCAATCCAAGAGTGGGATCGTCGCCACACCGAGATCACGGACGAGGAAATCATTCGCTACCTCGTCCATCGGGATGGCAGACTGCGGGTCCCGGTCCTCTCCCGGGGCCCCATCCTCATTCGAGGCTTCACGGAAGCCCTGTACCGCCAGATTCTCGTCCCAGAGGCCGAGCGACCCCTTTTATAGCAGTCGGCAGCCGGCTGTCAGCAAGAATTCGGACCCACCGAAGAATACTAAAGCCGACCGCTGATAGCCTATCGCCGATTGCTGTTTGCTTTTTTGCTGACTGCTGATAGCAGATAGCGGTCACTGCTAGGGGTGAAGACGGGAGCTCACTTCGGCAGCGATGCGTTGCCAGACAGGCGAGGTCCGATCAGGAGGCAGGATCGCCTCGATGAGGAAGAATGTCTTACTCTCGGCCGCCTGTTCCAAGGCCTGGCGGAACTGCCGGCGTGTATGGACCCGGGTCCCCTCCCCCCCCATGCACCGAGCGATACCCACATAGTCCCAAGAGCGAAGGTCAAAGTACGGTTTAGGACCGGCGATGCCCTTCAGGGTCCCGTAGCAGCCATTATTCCAGAGGACGATAATGGGGTTGAGTTCGAGCCGCGCCGCTGTCCCGAGCTCCATCCCAGTCATCTGGAATCCGCCGTCACCCACAAAGGCGATGGCCCGCTGCTCCGGCATTGCCAACCCCGCCGCGATGGCCGCGGGAACCCCGAAACCCATGCTGTTATAGTATCCCGGGCCGAGGAAGTGATCGGTCCGAAGGTCAACACTGGCATACAGGCAATCCCCCACGTCCGAGAGGACAATGTACTTCCCCGGTTGGAGAAAGCGATTCATCTCTTCAATAATGGTGAGGGGATCCAGTCGCCCCCCCGGATGCCCCGTAGGCCCCCCCGCCTCCGGCAAGGGGGCAAAGGGATGCGATCGTACCTCTTCAGAGGCCAGAAGATAGTCGATGAGGTCCACCATATTCACCTCGAGGTAGCGGTGATAACTCACCACCAACTCCTCCGAGGAGGCGGAGATGAGCTTGGCCCGGTCGATCTTCGCTGTAAAGAGACCGGTGTTGACGTCGGTCAGGAAGGCACCCAGCATGAGGACACAATCGGCGTTCTCAATCATCTCCCGTGCCCCCTGTGACCCGGCCCGGCCCATGTACAGGCCGACGAAGTGCGGATGATTTTCCGGGAAGACCGTCTTCCCTTCCAGGGAAGTCACGATTGGGACGTTCAACTTTTCCACCAGCGCGATGAGCTGCTCCCGTAGGTCAAACCGCTCGATCTCGACCCCAGCATAGATGGCGGGCCGCAGGCTCCGGTTCAGTCGATCAACGACCTCGCCCATAGCCTCTTCCAGGGCTGCCCGGCCGGGCCGCTCGGCCCCCGGCGGCCTCCCCGAGGCACGACCAGTCACCTCCACCATGTCTCTGGGAACCTCCAGATAGCCTGGGCGCTTCAGCTGGAGGATGGTGGCCAGCACCCGATCGATCTCCCGTAGGGCGGTGGTCGGATCGTGTATAACCGCTGCTGCTGCCGCAACCTCGCGGTATACGTGCAACTGGGACTCAAAGGTCTTCACGCGATGATGCAAGAGGGCATCCAGGTCCCTGTCTCTGATCTCCGGAGCCCCGCTCAGCACGAGGACCGGCGACTTCTCGGCGTAGGCCTGGGCAATGGGATTTACCATGTTGAGACCGCCAGCGCCAAAGGTGACCAGGGCCACCCCGAGGCCACGCAACCTCGCGTAGGCGTCCGCGGCGAACCCCGCAGAGGGCTCGTGGGTCACCACCACCGGCCGGAGGCCTGCCGCTTCCTGGGCCTCCCAGAGGGGAAGAGCAAAGTCGCCGGGAATCCCGAAGATGTGCTCTACTCCCCGGGCCTTGATCTGACGGAAGAGGTACGCTCCGATCTTCACCGGGCCTCTTTTCCCAGTAGGGACCGGGCGAGGAGAAGGCTGGCCAGCGTCATCCCATCCTGGATGCGATTGCGCTCGACCCGCCGGTACACCTCGCGGATCGGCATCGGAATCACCTGGATAAACTCGCGATCCTCCGGTTGCTGTTTGCCGGGCCTGAGTCCCGTCGCCAGATAGACATGGCAGACCTCGTCACTCATCCCGGAGTACGGGTGAAAGGACCCCAGGCGCCTCCATCGCCGGGCCCGGTAGCCGGTCTCTTCAAGCAGCTCCCGCTTCCCCGTCGCCAGCGGGGACTTCCCCCCGGTATTCCCTCCCGGAAGCTCATAGGTAAACGCCCGATTGGGGTACCGATATTGCCGGAGGAGGATGATCCGTCCGTCCGTACTGATCGGTACTACCATCACCGAGGCGGGGATCGTGACGTAGTAGTACTCAATGACCTGATCGGTGGGGAGGCGAATCCTTTCGCGGGCGATCCGATACCACGGACAGGAAAAGGCAACAGACCTTGTGAGCACCTGCCACTGCGTCAGCCGATGCCGCCGCGCCATTCGCATCCCCCAGTCGCTGACCGAGCTGTCAGCAGTCCGCTGTCCACACCCAGCTGATTTCCCATTGCCAATTTCGAATTTCGAAATGGAAGGCAGGTGTATGGTTACAAAATTCGAAATCCACAATTCCATATCCGAAATACTAGAAGCTGACCGCTAACAGCTGATTGCTGATGGCTGGCTTCAAACGGGCCACGTCTCCATGCGCCAGCTCATCTCCCAGAACGCATGCTCGTACCTGGCACTCCGCAGAAAATGCTCCTCCATCCGGGCCCGCTCCGGCCCCCCCGCCTCTTCACCCGTCGTATCGAGCAGAGCGCGGATCCACTGAGCCAGGGCGGCGAACTCGGGCGATGCGTACGTCCGGATCCATTCGCCATAGAGGGGCTGGCCCTCGGGCTCTCCCTGCTTTGCCAGGGTGGTACCGATCTCGCAATACCCCCACTGGCAGGGGAAGAGCGAGGCGACGATCTCCCCGAGGCTTCCCAACGCGGCGACGTGCAGGAGGTGGCGGGTGTAGCCGACGGCCGTCGGGGCCGGCTTCGTCTGCTCCAGCTCCTCCCGGCTGATGCCGAACTTCTCTGCATATCCCCGGTGGAGGGCCATCTCGGTGTGCAGGGTCGCATGAAGCAGCTCGGCAAACTTCCCCATCGTGGCGAGGTCGGACCCCTTGGCCGTCGCCAGCGCGAGGACCCGGCTGTACTCAATGAGGAAGATGTAATCCTGGCGGATATAAAACTTGAACTTGTCGACCGCCAGCGTCCCGTCACCAATCCCACGGACGAAGGGATGGTGCAGGGTCTTTTGCCAGATCGGCTCCGCCTTTTTCCAGAGCAACCCAGAAAAACTCACCGCCGTCCTCCGCTTGAAGAAGCTGTCCGCAGTCAGTGATCAGCTGTCAGCAATAAGGGAAAAATACTCGCCGCAGTATTTGCTGATTGCTGATTGCTGGCCGCTGATAGCTGGTTTGTTAGATGTGAAATTCGATGACGTCCCCTTCGTGCACCAGGTACTCCCGGTGGACTTTCTGCCCGTCGAATTTACCCGCCCCCCAGACGCGGGCGAACTTGAGCTTGGCGGCGAAGTCCTTATGGACCCCCTCGGCCGCCTGCAGAAGGGTGCTCCCCCTCGGCAGCGTCACCGGATGGGAAAAATCCGCTGCCTTACCCGGGGCCTTCGTGTAGATCCGGAGCACTTCCAGGGCCTCGTAGAGCCGCTGCCCGATCTCCGCCAAACCGGTCCCCGCGAGCGCCGAAACCATCAGGACCGGAAAGCGCCCTCCCGCATGCTCGCGGAGGAGCAGGAACCGATCCCCCCCTCCGGGGAGGTCCGCCTTGTTCCCCACCATGAGGGTCCGTTTCACGACCTGTCCCGGCTCCGTGATGTGCTCTCTGGCGCCCCCGGGGAGGATCTTGGCCTGGACGAGGATCTTCTCGGTCGCCTCCACGTCCTCGAGGAGGTTTTCAGATCCCAGATCTACGACCCAGAGGATCAGATCCGCGCTCCGAATGATACCGAAGACCCACCCCTCGACCAGGCCGGGCGCGACCGCCGGCAGGTCCACGAGCTGGATCTTCACGTTTTCGAACGCGAGCATCGCGGGAAGCGGCTTCCTCGTGGTGAATGGGTACTCCGCCACCTCCGGCCGAGCGTTGGTGAGCTGACGCACCAGGGCGGACTTCCCGGCATTCGGCCCGCCGACGAGCACCACCTGCCCGATCCCTTCGCGCTCTACGAAGATCCCGGTCCCTCGCTTGGTCGCCGGGCGCCGCTCGAGCTCAGTCTTGAGCTTGGAGATCCGCCGCTTCAGATCCGCCTGGAGCTTCTCCGTCCCCTTGTGCTTGGGGATGACCCCGAGCATCTCTTCGAGCGCCCGAATCTTTTCCAGGGGGTGCTTCGCCTGACGGAATCGCTTTTCGGCGTCGAGATACTGTGGGGGGAGATTGGCCGGCATGGCACCCTCTTCCAGCCATCAGCAATCAGCTGCCCGCTGTCCGCAAAGAGCCAAAAACTATTCGCAGTCAGCTAAGAGCGGCTTTCTCAATTTGCTGATTGCTGACCGCTGATTGCTGACTGCTCTCCCCCCCCGTCGGCGACGTTCCAGATACACGAGGAGGATCGAGAGGGCGGCGGGGGTCACGCCAGAGACGCGAGAGGCCTGCCCGATGGATGTCGGACGGATGGCACTGAGCTTCTCCCTAACCTCATTGGAGAGCCCCGGGATCGCGCGGTAGTCCATATCCTCGGAAACCCGCCTGGCCTCGAGACGCTTGAACCTTTCCACCTCCTGGAGCTGCCGGTCGATATACCCCTGATATTTGACCTGGACCTCAACCTGGTGGATCACTTCGGGGTCCCCCTGCTCCATCTCCCCGCCCATCGCGAGGAGGTCCGCGTAGCGAACTTCGGGCCGCCTCAGCACCTGGATCAGCGGGGTGACCTCGGTCAAGGGGGTGGTCTCACGATCGGTGAGCACCGCATTCACCGCCGGGGTGGGATAGATTTTTCGGTGTGTGATCCGCTCCATGGTCTCCCGAATCCCCCGCCGCTTCTTCTCCAGACGCTCGTACTGCGCACGCGAGATCAACCCAAGACGGTACCCTTTTTCCATCAGGCGGAGATCGACGTTGTCCTCGCGAAGGAGCAAGCGGTACTCGGCCCGGGAGGTGAGCATCCGATACGGTTCATCGGTCCCTCGGGTCACCAGATCGTCCACCAGTACCCCCATGTAAGCTTCGGAGCGGTCGAGGAGGAACGGGGGACGCCCCTGGATGGCGAGGGCAGCGTTCATCCCTGCCCAGAACCCCTGGGCCGCCGCCTCCTCGTACCCGGAGGTGCCATTGATCTGTCCGGCCGTGTAGAGCCCCCGCACCCGCTTGGTCTCCAAGGTGAGCTGCAGCTGATGGGGATGCAGAAAATCGTACTCGATGGCGTAAGCCGGCCGGAGAAACTCCGCCTTTTCCAGCCCCGGGACCGAGCGGACGAGCTCCTCCTGCACGTCAAAGGGCATGCTGTTCCCCAGGCCGCCGGGATAGATGACGTCCGAGTGACGCCCCTCCGGTTGAACGATCACCTGGTGCCGATCCTTGTCACAAAAGCGGACCACCTTGTCCTCGAGGGAGGGGCAGTACCGCGCCCCGGTCCCCTTGATGGCTCCGCCGTACAGCGCCGAGCGGTCCAGGCTCTTCCGGATGATCTCGTGCGTCCTCGCCGTCGTGTAGGTGATGTAACAGGGGACCTGAGAGAGATCGAGCCGCGTCGTCGCGTGGGAGAAGGGGCGCGGCTCCGCATCACCGTCCTGCCGCTCCATCCGATCGAAGTCCAGCGAATCTCGCTTGAGACGGGGCGGGGTCCCGGTCTTGAACCGGCCCAGCGTAAGACCGAGCTCCCGGAGAGAATCGGAGAGGGTATGGCAGGGCCGCTCCCCCATCCGCCCGCCCGAGAAGTTCGTCGATCCGATATGAATGAGCCCCTTCATGAATGTCCCGGCGGTGATGAGGACTGCCCGGGCGCCGACGAAGGTCCCCTCCTGACCCTCGACCCCAAAGATCCGTCCCCCCTCCATGATCAGACGCTCCACCCTTCCCTGCACGAGGTCCAATCCCTCCTGTCCCTCCACAACCCGCCGCATCGCGAGATGATAGTCGCGCTTGTCGCACATGACTCGCGAGGACCGGACTGCCGGCCCCTTGGAGGCATTCAGGAGCCGGAATTGCATCCCGCTCCGATCTGTGACCCGGGCCATTTCGCCCCCCAGGGCATCGATCTCCCGGACGAGTTGGCCCTTGGCGGTCCCGCCGATCGAGGGGCTACACGGCATGGCGGCGATGGTATCCAGGTCTAGCGTGATCAGGAGGGTCCGACAGCCCAGACGGGCCGCAGCCAACGCCGCCTCGCAGCCAGCGTGTCCCGCCCCCACCACGATCACATCGTACGCCGTGTGAAGCACCGTGACTCTCTCCTGATAGCTGTCAGGAATCAGCGGTCAGCACGGAAGAACAGGGCTGTCGGCCGCCAGCAGTCCACTGTCCGCAAGATGTCAGCTATCAGCAGTCGGCGGTCCGCTGCCAGCAAGAATTCGAAGCGACCGCAGCCCAACCAAGGCTGCCTGCTGAATGCGGACGGCTGGGAGCTGTTGGTTCATTGCTGACCGCTGACAGCCGACAGCTGGCTGCTTGCAATCCGGCATAGCGTCGGGATAAGATACAGCGATTATGATATCAGCTTCCGCGACACAAACCAAGCGCTACACCGATCTGCGCGGCTTCTTGCAGCAGCGATTCGGCTGCCGGGTTCACAAGATCACCCTGGATGCCCACCTGAGCTGCCCGAATCACGACGGCACCAAGGCGGTCGGGGGCTGCATCTTCTGCCATCAAGGTTCTGGGCATTCAACGGTCGGCGCCGAGACCATTTCCGAGCAGCTCGAGCGGGGCAAGGTCTCTGTCCGCCGGCGGCACAAGGCGGACAAGTTTCTGGCCTACTTCCAGCGGTACACCAACACCTACGCCCCGGTCGAGACCCTCAGGCACCTGTACGACGAGGCACTCGCGGTCACGGACATCGTCGGTCTGGTGGTCGGGACGCGACCCGACTGCGCCCCCGATCCGGTCCTCGACCTGCTTCAGGGGTATGCGCAACGGACCTACGTCTCAATCGAATACGGGCTGCAGTCGATTCATGACCGGACCCTTGCCCGGGTCAACCGGGCCCACGGCTCGGCCGAGTTTTGTGACGCCGTACACCGGACGGCGGGGCGGGGGATCCATACCTGTGTTCACGTTATGCTCGGCCTCCCGGGAGAGACGCGGGCGGACATGCGGGCAACCGCGCACGCGATTGCGGGCCTCCCCCTCGACGGGATCAAGATCCACCTCACCTACGTCCTCAAGCATACGGTGCTGGGAGACATGTTCCTGCAGGGATCGTATCGACCGATGGAGATGACGGAGTATGTCGAGACGGTCTGCGACATTGTGGAGCTCCTCCCGCCAGGGATGGTGATCCACCGGTTGACCGGGGACCCCCCTCGACGCCTCCTCCTCGCCCCCCCGTGGGCCCTGCGCAAATGGCAGACCCTCAACGCCATTCAGGTCGAGCTCGACCGGCGAGGCAGCTTCCAGGGGCGCGGATGGATTTCCCCCGCGCCTCGATGACCGCACGGCCCGGCTTGAGGTTGCAGCAATGACAAGAGACGGGCGGCCATCGGGGCCGATGAACCCCTGAGCCTCTCACGGAGCGCATCGTGGTGTACCCCAAGCTCAGGTCTGTGGAGGCGTTTCCGACGCAGGTGAACGGGAGACAAGTCGTCTGCCTCCGGGACCCGACTCACTACGCCGAGGCGGTCCTCTTTATCCCCCTCGCAGCCGTCGACATCCTCCGCCACTTCGACGGTAACCACTCCGTCCTCGACATCCAGGCCGAGTATGTCCGCCGTCGGGGAGAGCTCCTCTTCCGCGAGCAGGTGGAAGACCTGATCGCCATGCTCGATCAGCACTACTTCCTCGAGAGCGATCGCTTTGCCAACTATCAGGAGGCACTGGACGAAGGATTTCGGCAAGGGGCAACGCGCCCGGCCTTTCTCGCGGGCAAGTCCTACCCCTCGGAGCCCGTGGAACTTCGTCACACCCTGGACCAGATGCTCCGCCATCCCGAAGGTCCGGACGGTGCGGCGGATCCCGTCGAGGATTCCGTCCGGGCGCTGATCGCGCCCCATATCGATTTTATGCGCGGGCAAGTGGGATACGCCTGGAGCTACCGTGGGCTGGAAGCGAGGACGGATGCCGACCTGTTCGTCATCCTGGGGACGGCCCATGCGGGGACCACGAGACCCTTTGCCGCCTGCACGAAAGATTTCGAGACACCGCTCGGCCCCGTTCGAACAGACCGCGACATGCTCCACGAACTGAAGCAGCGCTGCCCCACCCTCCTGGCCGTGGACGACACCGCCCATCGGGCAGAGCACTCCATCGAATTTCAGGTCATCTTCCTCCAGCACCTCCTCGGGGCCACGCGTTCCATCCGCATCCTCCCCATCCTGTGCGGCTCCTTCCACGACTGGGTCCTCAATGGAACGCCGCCCTCGGATGACCCGGAGGTTCAGAGCTTTCTCGAGACCCTCCGCGCGCTCCTCGAAGCCCGGGGCAGTCCCGTCTGCCTCATTGCCGGCGCCGATCTGACCCACGTGGGTGCCCGCTTCGGCGATCCCGATCCGATCACGCCTGACTTTCTTCAATGGATTGAGGCCCAGGACAGACACATGCTCGAACCGGTCGCCGCTGGCGACCCCGACGGGTTCTTTCGCTTTGTGAGCAGAGAGGACGATCGCCGCCGGATCTGCGGCCTCCCCCCCATCTACACCCTGCTCCACGTGATGAAAAGTCGGCCCGGCCGGCTCCTCCACTACGGCCAGGCGGCCGACCCGCAGGGAGTGGTAAGCTTCTGCAGTATGGCCTTCCCCGCCTAGCTAAGTTCACCGTTCACAGTTCACGGTTCATGGTTCACGGTAACGTCGAGTTGTTAGCTGATTGGTGTCCGCTATCCGCAAATTATCACAGTCCATCTCTCGGCGGCGAGGGGAAGGCCGACCTCGGGGGAAGGCGAAGCTCGCGCCTCCGTGGAAAAGCCCCGGACCGCGAGACATTGGCGATCCCCATCCGAGGTGCCGGGCGCCACCAATCTTCTCGATCACAAGCCTGGCTTCCGTCCCGGTGCGCCAAGCCTAGGAAAGATGAATCCGCTTGAGCTGTTTCGCCGACGACAAGGAGGCGTTTTCCGAGCCGCACCCAACCGCGTCGCTCACCGGTCAAATATTTTGAGGCAGGTCGACAGTCGCCAGTCAGCATAATTTCAAGCTGCCAGCAATCAGCGGTCAGCCGTCGGTTGCAGGATCTTCTCGCTGACAGCTGATAGCGGACCCCTGAAAGCGATTCAATTGCTGATAGGTGATGGCTGGCTGCGGACAGCGATCCTACTGGTGGTCGGACAGGACGTAAATTGCCTTGGCAAGGGAATGTTCCAAAGCCAGTTCGGTCTCGTGGATCTTGATGATGGTCGCCGGGACGCGTTGGAGCACCGTGAGGCGGACCCCCGGAACCAACCCGTACGCCACCAGGCGCTGTACGTCTCTCTCATGGTCGGAGTCGAAGCCGACCACACGGGCCTGCGCACCCACCGCCACCTCGCCAAGGACGCACACCGCATCCCCCTCCTTCAGGACACAGGGCCAGGGCGGGACAGCGGGTGCGCCAGCCTGAGACGCGGCAGTGCCCTCCCCAGGCAGGCTGTGGTACCCGCACCGGGGGCACCGGATCAACTGCAGGCGACAGCCCCGGGTCCAGTGATAGAGCGGGCAGTTCCGGCAGGCCTGCACCTGGGCCGCTTCATCCAGCGGCGCGCGACACATCGGACATCGCATGCGCTACCCCCGCAACACGGCGCGGACCAGGGCGTTCATCAGCGCACCCACCAACACGGCGTAGGGAAGGATAAAAGCTACAATCGCCGTGGCGGTCCTCCAGCCACGCTCCTTCACAATAATCAGGAGATTGGCGATGCACGGGACAAACAGCGTGATCACCACCATGCTCACCAGGACCTGAACGGCGTCCAGGCCGCCCGCCTGCTGCAGTTGATACAACCCGGCGGCGCCATAGTCCCGGCGGAAGAAGCCCATGACGAAGGCGGTTGCCGCTTGCGCGGGCAGACCCAACAGGCCCTCCACCACCGGGCGCGCCAGGGCCTGAAAGGCCATCAGAACCCCGGTCTTATCGAGCGCAAACAGCGCCACGGTCCCCAGCACGAAGAGCGGCACCACCTCCGTGACATACCAGACCAGCCGCAACCGGGTCTTGGCGACGATGTTCCTCCACGCCGGCCAGCGGAGCGGCGGCAGCTCCATGATGAACGGAGAAGTCTCCCCTGGCAACAGGAGGGCGGCCAGGCGGCCGACGATGAAGAGCTGTAAGCCCACGCTCCCCAGTACACCGACTAAAACCCAAGGTGACACCGCCGCCGACATCGCCAACAGCACCGCCAGTTGCGCCGAACAGGGGACACCGAGAGCTAAGAGGAGCGTGGCGATCACCCGCTCCTTCCGCGTTTCCAAGGCGCGCGTCGTCATCGTCGCCATGGTGTCACAGCCGAGCCCCAGGATCATGGGCAGCACCGCCTGGCCGCTCAGGCCCATCCCGCGGAAGACCCGATGGGCCATGACGGTGAGGCGCGGGAAGTAGCCCGAGTCCTCCAAGAAGCCAAAGGCCAGGAAGAAGGTCGTGACAATGGGCAAAATCAGGGCTACCGAATACGTCAACGCCATGGTAAGGACACCGTATTGCCCCACGAGTAGCTCCTGCAACAACGGGACGGGCACGTAGCGCCCGGTCAGGGCGACAAGCGCGGGGTTGATGTACCGGCCGAAGGCTATCCGCTCCAGCCAGTCCACCAGGACCTGGGCACCCAGGTTTCCGACGAACTCGTACATTCCGATGAGCACGGCGACCAAAATGAGCGTGCCCCACAGGGGGTGCACCGTCCAACGGCCTAGGCACTCGCGCCAGTGGAAACCCGATCCGCCGACGACGTTCGCCGTGCCTGTCCGATCTTCCCTCCGGCGGACTGGGCTTTCCCTCAGAACTCGAGCGACGACCTGCTGTCGCGAAAGGGTCATCCTGTAGGAGGGCCGGGGGGTCTGAGCATGAACTGCCGCGGAGAGACGCTTGATCCTCTCCCTTCCGTCCGGGGACAGATCCAAGTTTCCCAACAGGCCTGGAAGATCCTGGGGCGGCAGGGCCAAGAACAAGGTAGCCAGGCCAGGCGCGTGGATTCGGGTGCGGCTGTTTCCGCCGAGCACCTCCGCGCCGCCCTGACAGCAAGGAGCTTTTCGCCCTTCCACGTCACGTCCTGTCAAGCCGCAGCCCTGCACGACCCCTGCCAGCGCGTGAATGGTTGGCCCCAGCTCCGGGCCATAGTCCGCCTCGAGCCGCGGCATTCGCGCCTGCGACACCGCCTCGCGCAAGGCCTCCACGCCCTCCCCCGTCGTTGCCACGGTCTCCACCACGGGAACCCCCAACTGCCGGGCCAGGTCCACCATGGAGTAGTCGAGGCCCCGGGCGCGGCGCTCATCGGCTAGATTCAAGTCGAGGACCACCGGCAGACCCAGCTCCGCCAGCTGAATGAAGAGGAGTAAGGACCGCTCGAGGTTCTTTGCATCCGCCACCTGAAGCACGACGTCCACACCGCCAAAGAGCAGGAGGTCGCGCGTCACCTGCTCGGCCTCCGCGGAGGAAGCCAGATCCACCACGCCAGGGGTGTCCAGCACCTGCCAGGTTTGATCACCGATCCGGGCCGTACCCCGAAATAATTCCACCGTGGTGCCCGGGTAGTTGGAGCAACTCACATAGTGGCCCGTCAGCCGGAAGAAGATCAGGCTCTTGCCGACGTTCGGCTGACCGACCAAGGCCAGAGTTTTCGTCGCCGTCTCTGGAACGTTACGCGTTTCCACAAGGCCGCCCATTCTCACGTTTATCCAGTACGCACTCGAACTATCCTGCGGGTAGCACTGCCTCCAAAGTAAATTGCTAAGCCAATCCATAGCCCATCAGTAAGGCTGCCTTATTACAAAATGTAAACGCGCCAATTCCCTACGACAATGACGTGTGTTAACAAGCAGCATGATCCTCATCATGTCCTAGAATTAACGAGGATCCTACGGTATTGATGGCATGTGGTGGGTTGTGAGAGGTGATTGCTGGTTGGTGGTTCACAGGTAACGAAATTCACAATCCGAAAGTCGAAATTGGACATGCCCAGGGTTCATCGGTGTGGGTCCTCTGCCAGCAGTCAGGGAAGGAATGGAGATTCAGGGGCTCGAGTTGACTGTTTCCTGACCGACAGGCGGCTTTTGCCGTAAACCATGAACCCTTCCAGCGGTCATCGGTCATCGGTCGTCGGCCCCGAAGGATTCTTCCAGGGCGGCAAGGTCGGGTGGAATGGCGGCAGGGAGGGTGAGATCTGTTGGGGGCTGCTTCAGGCCGTGGCCGGTAAGCGCCGCCACAACCAGGTGGCCCGGTTCGATACACCCGTCTTGCGCCAGGCGAATCGCCGCCCCTACCGAGATCGCCCCCGCCGGCTCGGCAAAGATCCCGGCCTCTCTCGCGACGAGACGTTGGCTTCTCTCGATCTCCGCCTCTGACAGGGCCACCGCCACCCCGCCCGACTCCCGAACCGCCCGAAGGGCCCGCCATGCCATGGTGGAGGGACTTCCCACCCTGATGCTCTCGGCAATGGTTTGACCTGGCTCGACCGGCCGGATCTCGTCAAGTCCTGCTTGAAACGCTTGAACAATGGGAGCGCACGCTGCCGCTTGCGCCACCACGATCCTCGGGAGCCGGTCGATCCATCCGAGTCGGTACAGTTCGTTGAAGCCCTTCCAGCAGGCGGCTGCCCCCGTCCCCCCTGCCGTCGGATGGATCACCCAATCCGGCACGCGGCCATCGAGGTCCGCCCAGATCTCATAGGCGTAGCTTTTCTTCCCCTCATTCCGAAAGGGGTTGGACGAGAGGCAGTTGTACCACCCGAACGCCTTAAGGGCCTGGCCATAGAGGCGCGCCGTCTCGTCGTAGTCCGCCCGCACCCGGACAATTCGCGCACCATAGGATGCGGCCTGGACTATCTTTTCGGGGGCCGTCGCCTCCGGAACGAATACGACGCTCTGCAGACCCGCCCGGGCGGCATAAGCGGCCACCGAGGCCGCCGCGTTGCCGGTCGAGGCGACCGCGACGACCTTTCGCCCCTCCTCCATCGCGCGAGAGATCCCCACGGCATTGGAACGATCCTTGAGCGAACCGGTCGGGAGCAGGGTGTCGTTTTTCAGGTAGAGCTCGGCTCCGCCAACCTCTCTTCGGAGTCTTTCAGCCAGCAAGAGCGGTGTTCCACCCTCGCCGAGGGTCACGATGCTCTCCTCCTGCTCGATCGGGAGAAACTCCCGCCACCGCCAGATGCTCCTTTCGCAACGACCCAAGAAATAATCGGGGCCTTTCTCCTTCACATCACTCAGGTCCAGCACCACCTCAAGTGTATAGTGACACTGCTGGCACCGAGGCTCCGTGATCCCGATCGGGTAGCCCTTCATGCACTTCGGACACTTGAGGCCCAGTACCTTCCCCACACCAGACTCCCTTGAGCGTTTAGATGTGCCCCGAACGAAAACATCAAGCCCGACGCCTCTCCCACAGGGGCGACGGGCCATGAAGGACACGCCAAAGGTCATTGAGGCTTACGGGGGTACCGTCGCAGGATGGCGATGGAGATGACCAGGACGAGAATCAAAAGAGTGAGCAGCCCGAGCTCGAGCATCGCGTTTCTGAAGGCACCCGGATCAGTCCGGGTGAACTCGGCCGCTTCCGGGGTCAGGATCAGGATGCGTCGGACCGAGGCAATCAGGGCGACGATGAGAAACGGCTCCATCACCAGGGTATGTTCCCGGACGGCGAGTCGAATGGTGTACAGGATCTCGACCAGCATGAGGATGAGGAGGAGGCTGTCCAGGATCTCGATCGAGTGTGATCGCAGGTTGCCGACCTTGGTGGCCTCGAGAAAGATCCCGGCCGTGGAGACGAGCAGGAAGACCGCCGTGGCCGCCAGCAACCCTCCGGCGAGCAGATAGATCGCATCCTCGCCCAATCCGAGCCAGCGAAAGAACTGATCACGCGTCTCGTAGATCTTGGACTGCAGGTCCCCCTTTTCCTCCATGGCTCATCACCTCCGGACAGATTCTAGTGCCCCTCCAACTACTGAGCGATGACCGTTGACCGACGAAGCGGTTCAGGGTTCATGGTTGATGGTTTAAGAATGGGAATCTGGGTTCTTGCTATGAACCATGAACTGGGTCATCGGCTAATGGTCGTCGGTCCACACTGAGTACCGGGGGCCCGCCCCCCTAGCGGAAGTGCCGCACCAGTGCAGAATGCTAGTGAGAAATAGTTGGTGCGGCACTAGTGATCCGCCGTGTCGTGCACGGAGAACTTCGACGGCATCGTCGCGTACAGATAGACAAAGTACCCGCAGG
>JBHIAH010000043.1:0-21877 GCA_046758505.1 Methylomirabilales bacterium (SeqCode)
TCGCCCGCCAGGATCTGGGGCTGGTGCGTCCCGGCGAAATCGTCTACCAGTTCCGGAAGCGGTGACGCCACCCCTCCTTCCTTTCCCCTCCCGAGTGTACCCTGACGGCCCGGAGGTCTCAGTGCCCGGATCACGCTCCGGCCCCTCGGAACCCCGGACCTGCCCCGTGACGCGTCACGAAGGATGAAACCTCCGAGTAGCGAAACACGGCGGAAGGTGGTAGGCTTTTCTTGTGGATGTCCCACGCGCGAGCGATATGGTCACCATCGGTCTCTTCACTCTTACCCTGCTGATCGCATCGGCGTGCGCCAGCAGGCCAGGGGAGACGTGGCACAGCTCCCCTGGGCGAGATCACCCACTCGCAGGACAGATCTGGGATGTGGGGACCGCCAGCTTCATCGACGCCACGACGCTCGTCGGCCGACTGGCGCGGAGCCGTTTCGTCCTCCTGGGGGAGAAACACGACAACCCGGATCACCACCGGCTCCAGGCCCGGCTGCTCAGGGCCCTGGTCGCCGCCGGCCGTCAGCCCGCCGTCGGATTCGAGATGTTCGACATCGACCAGGAGAAGGCGATTGCCCGGCATCTGGCCACCGCACCGACCGACGCGGCCGGCCTCGCCGACGCCGTGCACTGGGATCGGACCGGCTGGCCGGACTGGGCCCTCTATCAACCGATCGCCGCAGTCGCCCTCGAGGCGGGACTGCCGATTGTCGCGACGAACCTCTCCCGTGCCACGGCCCGGGCCCTGAGGGAGCACGGCCCGGACGGCGTGGAGGCAGGCCTCGTGACCCGGCTGGGCCTCGACCGACCGCTCGCTCCCGACACGCACGCGGCGATGGCGGCCGAGATCCGGGAGTCCCACTGTGGCTACGCCTCCGAACCAATGGTCGAGGCGATGATCACCGTACAGCGAGCCCGGGATGCGCAGATGGCGGAACGGCTCGCCGCGGCGAGCCGGCAGGATGGTGCGGTATTGATCGCGGGGCTGGGGCACGTCCGCACCGACTGGGGCGTCCCGGCGTACCTCGCCGCCCCGCTGCCGGGAACTACGGTGGTCAGCCTCGCCTTTGTCGAGGTCGGCAAAGGCGACACCGAGCCCGCGGCGTACGCCTCCCGGTTCGGACGCGGTCCGGCGCCCTTCGATTACGTCTGGTTCACACCGCGGGTCGATGATCTCGACCCCTGCGAGAAGTTCCGCAAGCAGCTCAAAGGCCTGCGGAAGAAACCTTGAGGCCGGGACGCCCGACGAGCACGCGATGACACGACGAGGGCCAGGTGAGATGAAGGAATACGTCCTGAAGACGCCGAAAACCCCCGTCGACCTCTCCGCGTACGAGGCCGCCCTCAACCCCGCGCAGCTTCAGGCGGTGACGGCTGGCCGCGGCCCCCACCTGGTTATCGCCGGCGCGGGGAGCGGCAAGACCCGGGTGATCACCTACCGGGTCGCCTATCTTATCGACCAGGGCACGGATCCGTCCCGGATCCTCCTGGTCACCTTCACCAACAAGGCGGCCCGCGAGATGCTTCGCCGGGTGGCCGAGCTCGCCCGAGGCGACAGCCGCCAGGTCTGGGGGGGCACCTTCCACCACATCGGCAATCTCATCCTCCGCCGCCATGCCCCCCTCGTCGGCCTCACGAGCGGCTACACCATCCTCGATCGCGAGGACGCCAAGGAACTCCTCCAGGCCTGTGTCACCGATCTGGGAATGGCCGCGACGAAACACCGCTTCCCGAGGGGGGATGTACTCCAGGACATCCTGAGTACCGCCGTCAACACCGAGCGCTCGGTCCCCACGGTCCTGCAGGACCGGTATCCCTTCTTCACTCTCTTTGAGGCAGAGATTCTCGCCATCGCCCGCCGCTACCAGGAGCGGAAACACAGGGACAACCTGGCGGACTACGACGACCTTCTCGCCCACTGGCTCCGCCTCCTCCGGGAGCAACCGGAGGTGCTCGACAGCTACCGGCAGCGGTTTCTCCACGTCCTCTGCGACGAGTATCAGGACACCAACGCCCTGCAGGGCGAGATCCTGGACCTCCTCGCCTCGCATCACCGGAATCTCATGGTTGTCGGAGATGACGCGCAGTCGATCTTCGCGTTCCGGGGAGCGAACTACGCGAACATTCTCCGCTTCACCGACCGCTACCCCGACGCCGAGGTCCACAAGCTGGAGACCAACTACCGGAGTACCCCCGAGGTGCTCGATCTCGCCAATGCCAGCATCGCCCACAACGTCGACCAGTATCACAAGACCCTCAGGCCGGTCCGGCCCACCGGGCCCACGCCGGCCCTGGCCCCCCTTACCGACGAGGAAGAACAGGCGGCCTTCGTCGCCCAACGGGCCCTGGAGCTTCGGGACGAGGGCATCCCCCTGCATGAGATGGCCGTCCTCTACCGCGCCCACTTCCAGAGCATCCAGCTGCAGCTCGAGTTGACGAGGCGCGGCATCCCCTTCGAAATTCGCTCCGGGCTCCGGTTCTACGAGCAGGCCCATGTGAAGGATGTGCTCGCGTATCTCCGGATCGTGGCCAACGCGCGGGACGAGCTGGCCTGGAAGCGGGCGGTCAAGCTCCACCCGGGCATCGGCAACGCCACAGCCGATGAGATCTGGCAGGGGATCCCGGTACAGGGTGAGCAGGTGGATCTCGCGGCACTCCGGGGGCTCTTGCCGCGCCTGGGACCCCGAGCCCGGCGGGGGTTTCAGGAGTTCCTGGCCCTGCTCGAACAGCTCCTCGCCCTTCCGCACGCCCCGGCACAGATGATCGAATCGGCGCTCGAGGGGGGCTATCGGGAGACCCTGAAGGCCCGCTACCCGAACTGGGCCTCCCGGGCGGAGGATCTCGAGCAACTGGCCACCTTTGCCCTGCGCTATGAATCCCTGGAAGCCTTTCTCGTCGACCTGTCCCTCCTCGGCGTGCTCACCGGGGAGGACGTCCTCTGGGACGAGCCCCGCGATGAACTGCTGATCCTCTCCTCCGTGCACCAGGCCAAGGGACTCGAGTGGAGCGCGGTCTTTCTCATCTGGCTGGTCGACGGATGGTTTCCCTCCGCCGCGGGACTGCGCGAAGAGGGAGGGCTCGAGGAGGAGCGACGCCTCTTCTACGTGGCGGTCACACGGGCCAAGGACCATCTCACCCTCTGTCACCCGCAACGCGCGACCGATCTCCGGAAGCGGGAGCTGATCCTGAAGCCGTCCCGATTCCTCCAGGAGATTCCCGAACACCTGGTCGAGCGCTGGCACGTCCGGGTAGAGTGAGGAGGAACGCCCTGGCACCCGGCAGCATCAGAATCGGGACCGCGGGATTCAAGTATGCGGACTGGAAGGGGGCCTTTTACCCGGCAAGGCTTCCCGACCGGGACATGCTCCGCTTCTATGCAGAGTGCTTCGATGCGCTCGAGATCAACTACACCTATTACCAGATGCCGAGCCCGAAGACGCTCGAGGCCATGGCCCGAAAGGCGGGCGGCCAGATCACGTTCAGCGTGAAGGCGCACGGAGATATGACCCACCGGCGGGAAAACTTACAGGCGGCGGCCCCCCCGTTCCGCGAGGCGATCCGGGCGCTCGAGGATCGACAGGCCCTCGGGTGCGTCCTGGCGCAGTTTCCCTACAGCTTTTGGAACACCCGGCCGAACCGGGAGCATCTCCTCCGCCTCCGGGAGGCCCTGGTGGGGGTCCCCCTGGTGATCGAGTTTCGCAACGCGTCCTGGTACACCTCCCCCGTGTTCGCCTTCTTGCGGGAGCAGGCCATCGGGTTTTGCTGTGTCGACGAGCCGGACCTCCCCAATCTCCCGCCCCGGGTGGTTGAGGCGACGGGCGCGGTCGGCTACGTGCGCTTCCACGGCCGCGCGGCAGCAAAGTGGTGGGACCATACCGAGGCCGCAGAGAGGTACGATTACCTGTATGCCGAGGGGGAGTTGGAAGAGTGGGTGCCGAAGATCCAGACGCTGGCAGCGCAGACCCGCGTCACTTTTCTCTTCTTCAACAATCACCCCCGCGGCAAGGCGGCGGCCAACGCTTACATCATGAAACACCGCCTAGGCCTTCCGGTCGGGAAGGTCCCGAGAACCCTCATTCAGCAGTTTCCCGCCCTCAAGGCGTTGAGCACCGAGGAGACCCCCCCCGGTGAGCTCCCGCTCTCGTAACCGCGGGATTCGTGGCGAATCGTCGGGAACCGATCCATCGGCCCGCCCCGGGCCGTCACCACACGTCCAAAGCCACCCAAGGCCCGACGCCAAGCAATGGGCAGGTTGCATGGGGCGGGGGACTGTGCTAGGGTCAGGCTAAATTCAATCTCATCGCAATCTCATCCTCATCGAAGGAGGTGCTCTATGTCAGCACAGGGTTGGGGCCCACGAGGCGGGAGGCCTCCCCTGGACATCCGCGACCTCATCGACCGGCTCCGTGGGCAATGGCGTGGGCGGCAGTTGCCAAACCTGGGGGGGATCGGCGGCATCGTGGTCCTGGTGCTCGCCCTGGCCCTTCTCTGGTCGAGTTGGTTCACTGTCCAGCCGGAGGAAACCGCCCTTGTGCAGCGCTTCGGAAGGGTTGTCCGCACGGTAGGCCCGGGCCTCCACTTCAAGATTCCTTACGGGGTCGAGACGGCCCGCTTCGTCCCCACCGAGCGAGTCCTCAAGGAGGAGTTCGGGTTCCGGACCGAGGAACCAGGACGGCGGACGCGCTACTCGGCGAGGCAGTTTCAGGATGAGTCCCTCATGCTCACCGGGGATCTGAACGTCATCGACGTCGACTGGATCGTGCAGTACCGCATCAGGGACCCGGTAAAATTCCTCTTCCAGGTTCGGGAGCCGGTCGAAACGATCCGGGACGTGTCCGAAGCGGTGATGCGGCGGGTCGTGGGCAACCGTCTGGGGAGCGAGGTCCTGACCGTGGGCCGGGAAGCCGTCGAAGAAAAGGTGAAAGAAGAAATGCAGAAGATTTTGACCACGTACGAGGTCGGGGTCCGCATCTCCGCGGTCAAGCTCCAGGATGTGACACCCCCGGACCCCGTCAAGCCGGCCTTCAACGAGGTGAACGAGGCGCGGCAGGACAAGGAGCGAAGGATCAATCAGGCGCAGGAGCAGCGCAACCAGCAGATCCCCAAGGCGCGGGGAGAGGCGGGCCGGACCATCGCCGAGGCCGAGGGCTTTGCCCTCGAGCGGATCAACCGGGCCAAAGGCGAGACGAGCCGGTTCCTGGCCATCCTGGCTGAGTACCAGCGGGCCCCCGAGGTCACGCGGAAGCGGCTCTACCTGGAGGCCGTGACCCAGATCCTCCCCGAAGCCAAGGCTCTGTACATCGTCGACGCTGACCAAAAGGCCCTGATCCCCTGGCTCTCCCTGGAATCAGGCATGAAGCCGGCGGCGGGAGGGACAAAGCCATGAAGAGGACTCTCACCATCACCATTGGCATCCTCGCAATTCTGGTGCTCCTGGTCCTCTCCGGTGCCTTCTACCGCGTGGAGGAGGGTCAGCAGGCCATCGTCCTGCAGTTCGGACGGCCCGTCGGGGACCCCGTCACCGAGGCGGGACTCCATGTCAAGCTTCCGTTCGTCCAAAATGTCCGCCGCTTTGAGAAACGGCTCCTCATCTGGGATGGGGACCCGAACCAGATCCCCACTAAGGGACGTGAGTTCATTCTGGTCGACACCACGGCGCGGTGGCGGATCACCGACCCCAAAAAGTTCCTCGAGAGCGTGGCGACGGAACAGGGGGCCCAGTCCCGCCTCGATGACATCATCGACTCCGCGGTCCGGAGCCAGGTCTCGGGCAACGAACTGGTGGAGCTGGTGCGCAGCGCCTCGTGGGTGACGCCGGAGGAGGCGGTACTTAAGGAGGTCCCGCAGGAGTTGGAGAAGGAGCTCAAGAAGAAGATCAGCCTGGGGCGGGAGGAGATCACCCGGGCGATCGTGGCCGAGGCCCAGAAGGTCGTCCCCCAGTACGGCATCGAGCTGATCGACGTGCGGATCAAGCGCCTCAACTACATCCAGAGCGTCCGCGAGAAGGTCTACGCCCGGATGATCTCCGAGCGGAAGCGAAAGGCCGCCCTGTTCCGCTCGGAAGGTGAGGGGGACAGCGCCGAGATCCTGGGCACCATGGAGAAAGATCTCCGCCAGATTCGATCCACTGCCTACCGCCGGGCCCAGGTGATTCGTGGGAAGGCCGATGCCCAGGCCACCCGGATCTATGGCACAGCGTTCAACAAGGATCCAGAATTTTACGCCTTCTCCCGTACGCTGGAGGCGTATAAGGAAGGACAGAACAATAACTCCGTCCTCATCCTGACCACGGACAGCGACTATTACCGGTATCTCAAGGAGGCGGTGTCGGGGGATCAGCGGCGACGCCGGTAACGAATAGCAGTCAGCTGTCAGCGGTCAGCAGTGAGGAGCAGTCAGCAGTCAGCCTTAATGTCGTTTGGTCGCTTTGAATTGTTGCTCACAGCTGACAGTTCGTATTTTGCTGATAGCGGACTGCTGATAGCGAAGAGCTCTGGTTTACCCCTGCTGATGGCTGATTGCTGACTGC
The DNA here is from genome assembly GCA_046758505.1 of Methylomirabilales bacterium (SeqCode). GTDB lineage: Bacteria > Methylomirabilota > Methylomirabilia > Methylomirabilales > CSP1-5 > CSP1-5. The sequence goes on from JBHIAH010000043.1 coordinate 6,533, forward strand.
TGATAGCTGTATTTGAGCACTCCTAGAGCGTGCGATCAAACGCGAGTTTCTCGAGCATCTCGTCGAGTTGTTTCTGGGCCAGGGCCCGTCGCTCTTCCAACCGCGCGCGATCAGCGCGAAGTGCCCCCAGGCGGTTCTCCTGCTTTTCGAGTTGCCGGATGTAGCGGAGGCGGAGGGTCGCCTCCTCCGGCGTCCGGCCCAGCCGCCGGAGATTATTCCGGACCCGCTCCTGATCGCTGAAGATGCCTTTCTGCTCCTTCTCCAGGGCCACGATCTTGTTCGTTAGTTCGGCTATCCGATTCTTCCTGGCGACGATCCGCTGCAAGGCGCGCTCGATCTCGGCATCGATAGTCTTCTGCCGGACCCAGAGGGTGATCTGCTCCGGCGTGACGTTCCGGATGGCGTAGGTCGTCTGGCGGGGGTTCTCCTCGCGCACGGCCAGTTCCGTCGTGGTCTTTGGCTCGACCTTCACGCGGAAGCGGTGGTAGCTGGCCGTCGATTCAGCCGCCGGCGGGGTCTCGACCACTGTCCACCCGGCCCGCACCGGGTGCTCCACCACGACCGTGCGGGCCTTCGCATCGTTGTTGCGGATCACGTAGGTCTTTTTCTCCCTCACCTTCACATGGAGCCGCATCACCCCCCGACGAATCTGCACCCGCTCGACCCGCTCGCGCTCCGTCCCCCGGTTGGTGGTGACCTGCACCCCCAGATCGAGCGCGTAGCTCAACAGGCGGCGCTCCCCGGGGTTGATGGTTTCGGTCAGCCCCTCGCCTGCGAAGGCGTTCGAGTCAATGACGGTAAACGAGCCGGCGTCGAGGGTGAGTCCGCTCGTATTCTTGAGCCACACGGCCAGCCGGGGGCGTCGCCCTCCAGAGGCCTCGTTATACAGGGAGACCTTCTCCCCCTCAACCCCGGTGTGCAGGATGGGGAGTAGCGCCGACTGGTTCCGCCGGATCGTCACCGGCTGCCGGAGTGCGTACTCGAACTGCTCTCCCAGGGCCTGCGCCCGCGCGCCCTCGGGCGCCCGCTGACGCATCACCGCACCCAAGCGGCCAGCCACCACCTTGGCCGGGGCTTCGGCCGCGACAGAGGGGGCTCCTGGCGCCGCGAGTCCCTCGGCCTTCCCTCGCCGTCGCGCGCGGAACTCGTCCCGCGCTTTCTTTTCAGCCACACGTCCCTCTTCCACCACACCGCCGAGGGAAAAATTCAGCGCGGTGACGCGCCCGCTGTGCGCCGCAATCTCCCGATACCGTGCCTGACCGAGCGAGGGATGCACCGCCCGCACCGTGTACGTCCCCGGCGCGAGGCCGCCGATCTGAAAGCGGCCGCTCCCGTCTGTCCTCCCCTCCCCCATCACGGCGCCGGTCCGGCCCAGCACCCGCACGACGGTCCCGGGGACGGGAGCGCCGCGCGCGTCCGTCACCCGCCCGGCCACCGCCGCCTGGCCCGCCGGAACCTCCAGTGTCGCCTCGTGGGTCTGCGGCGTCACCTGAAAGCCTTGGGGCAGGGGCACGACCGGACGCCGCGCGTACAGCGGCTGCGAGAGGTTTTGCACAAAGCTCACCGGCGCCCCGGCCACGAGCGACAGCTCCACCTGGTCCCAGTTCATCGGCGTGGTGTTATCGACGATGGCCCACCCCTGGAGGAGCGGTTGTTTTTTTTCATCGAGGACGATTCGGTAGGTCGTCTTCCAGATCGGGGCCTCCGCGGTGTAGCTGACGTAGAGCTTTCGGCTGCCCGAGCCCACCGTGTGGATGTGGAGCCGGCGGACGTCGCGCCGGTGCGCCGAATCGAGGAGCTCGAGGTAGCGGCCCACATCGCCGGCCAGTTCCCGCGTGCGCAGTTTGAGGGCCCCCGCCGAGGCCAGTTCCACCGTACGTACTTCACCTTGCGCCGTGAAGACCACAACCTCGATGGCCTCCGCCACCGCGTTCGGCCCCACTTGCCTGCGCCGCACCTCGGCCCCCATCAATTTGCCAGCCACCGGGCCGCCCGGCGCCCGGATCTCCACCTCGGTGCCGCGGACCTGATTCAGGAAGTTCACCAGGCCCTGGGTCGAGCGCAGGTCGATGGGGAGTCGGGCCAGCCGCCGGTCGAGCGGCGCCGCCGAATCGTACGTCACGCCGGCCACCTGGCCTTTTCCCAGGTCGATCACGGTGAGCGACTTGAGCACGTCGTTCAACTCGGCACTGGGGAGTACGATCTCCACGTCCTGGTCACCTCGCACTTTTCCCAGGTGCTCGAAGTACCCCATGCCGTTCTTGTAGAGGACCACCTTGCGCACGGGCAGCGGCACGGGAGATTCGGCCCCTCCCGCGTGGGGTGACGGAAACGCCACAACCAGCAATCCGACCAGCGCCATCCACTTCCGCATTGATCTCCTCCCTTCGCTTTCCTTCCCCCGCGCCCTCACTCCGTGACCCGCGTCGCTCGCCTGCATATCCCTTTTCGAGCTAGCAAGACGGGGGCCAACATTCCACACGGCGAGGAGACTCGTAGCCCCCACCGTATTCTCAGACAAAAAGGGGCGCTTTTAGTTCCGCTCCCATAGACAATTTTCGCCCTGCCCCAGAGACTAAGCTTGGCCTCCCCACCTCCGCTCTTGAGAATCCTTTCGTGCCTCGGGGGGCGACGAAGCGCTAAACCCCCGATAGGTGACCGCCACAAACGCAATGGCGAGGGCACAGAGGAGGAGGGAAAGGGCGACTGGAACCGAGGGCAGGCGGTTGCGAAGCTCCGAGTGTAAGAGCCAGTTCAAGTACGCGATGTAGAAGTAGAAAAGCTGAACCCCGGCAAAAAAGAAGGCGAACACTGTGAACAGCGCCGCTAGTCGCTCGCGGAGCGTTTTAGAACGGTTACCGATGCGGAAAAGAAACTCGGTGAGCGACCCGGCCCGAACGGGAAAGAGCCGTTTGCGGTTCGCCAGATAAAAGGCAAACATCTGCCCGGCAAGGATCGAGACGAAGATTTTCCCGGTCAGGCCGTACCACTTCGCCACCCAAACTCCAAAGTGCTCCACGACATTGTGCCACAGTGGATTCGCCTCGAGACCGAGATTGGGGGTGCGATAGAGGGTAACGACATAGTCCGCGAGGTTCGCAACCAGTGCCACTCCGCCGACGATCCCCGCCGCCACCCAAACCCCACGCCGCTTTTCGGTGCGCAGGACGTAGGACATGGCCGCCGTCCCACCTGCCACCGAGAACCACGCCAGGACAGACAGCCACACCCCTGCCTGCTCGATCATCGCCAGCAGGCGAAGTAGTTGGTCTTCAGCCATCGTCCCCGGGGACACGGTCAGTCCCTATGCAATCGCGGGTGGGGAAAGCGGCACCGGATGGTTTCAACAAAGGTCCGGTCCGCGGAGGCCGAGAACATCTCCAGCGGCGAGTATCCCCGCTTCCACGCAAGGTAAACGGTGACCACGACCGCTGCAAAGGTAATCACAAAGTTGGGCCAGGCGTTCAATTCCCATTGGTCCTGCCACGTCCAGTGCCAACCGTCCGAAAATGGGAGCAGGTAGTGAATGGGCCACGGGTACCCGTCCGGTCCCCGACCGCCGACAAGGTCTCCCAAGAGATGCAGGTGGAAGCTCACAACCGCAAGGGCGGCCGTCTTCCACCGGCGGGTTGCCACCAGGAAACTCACCCCCGCGACGACGAGGGCAAATCCCAGGTTGTGTGCCAGAATATGGTGATACTTTGAGTACCACAAGAGCGGATGGTCCCACCCCCGCGTTAGCTTCTCCGCGATGGCCCCAATGCCGTCAACATCGGGCGCGACACCCGCCAGTGTCACAGCCGCTCGTTCCTTCCGGCTGAGATCCGCGCTATTGGCAACGAGCCATCCCACGAGAAAGTGGGTCGCGGGACTCATCGGTATGTACTCCTTCTGAAAAGCAAACCGCCCCTCCGGGCTGTTCGCGGCCGAAGGGGGCGGTGCAACGCCTGTGCCAGAGGTTAGGATACTCGCTCGGGTTGGCTCAAGAGCGTGTGATGGCACAGCAGGAGAATATTGGCGGTCAGAAGACCTAGGAGGATCCCCAGGCCGATCGTGATCTCTTCTTGCAATAGTCTGCGACCAGTAGTGAGAAGGACCAGGTTGGAACAGGCAGCCACGAGTTTCAGTGGGCCGATTGCAATGATCAAGGCCGCCACGATGTATGAACCTACCGCCCGATAGGAAAATGGCAAGATCAGGGCTATCCACCGTCCACGTTGCGCTATCCATTCACGGATCACGAGCAGACCGGGCCAGTACAGGGTGAGGAGCGACACCGCGATCATCAGACGGATGACGGACCAGGCGACGTATCCGTCCACGGAAAGACGGTGAACCATCGGATTGAGGTCGTACGCAAGCATATCGGGGCCAGCCGCCAACGTGGACGCCGTATCCGCCAGGAAGGCCAATATCAGGATCTTTACGGAAACCATGAAGGACTTTGAACGATTCATTGCATCCTGTCACCGTAGTCCTGCCGCGCCGGGAAACCACCAGAAGTACGCAGCAAGAATGAGAACGCCGCCGCCGAGGATCCAGCGAGTCCGGCCCTGTAAGCCATCCGTCGCAGCCAGCCCCGTCGCGAGTCCAACGACAATCAACACCACGAGGTCAAAGTCCCCGGTCCATCGCAGCGCGAAGTCTTGGTCACTCAACGGCCACAACAACTGCAGGGGCCACAGCGCAATCATATCTCCCAGCATATGTATCGAGCATCCGGCCAGGTTCAGGGCCACCAGTCGCGGGAATGGGATCTGCCTGACCCACGAGCGTTCGATCCCGGCCAGCGCGACGGCCAGGATCATCACACCCCATATCGTGTGCGTGAAGGTGTGATGGAAGCGAGAATACACCTCGGCCCCCCAAAGATAACTGATAACATCGATGTCCGGCGCGAGGGCGGCCAGGCCCAACACCACCAGGGTCTGCCGTCACACGGCCGGGCGCGTACGCAGGGCTTGGCCGATCAGGATGCCGGAACACGCATGCGTGAGGGCGTCCATGTCGCCTCCCAAAGCCGATCCTTTACCAGCAGAGCTAACACGTGGGGCCGAGGGCGCTCAACAGGTCCTCTGGACCCGCCGCGAGTTAACATTCACGGAATGGCAATCGCGATGAAGATCAAGAAGACAAAGATGATCCAAAAAACTCTCATCGCTCAATGCCCCAACCACATACTCCGTTCGTGAACTGCCGTGACTTTCATCCATGCTTGCCACACATCGGGCAACGATTGTGCCAGACGCGAGTCATAGGCCATGACGGGTGCGGGTTCAACGGCCCGCGGTAAGCCGCTCCAAGGCTTAGATGTTCCTGCAAATCTGTGACGCACGAAATCCCAACTACGGAGATTCAGGAGGACTGCAATCCACTGCTTCAGTGGGAGGGGGTGTGACAAGAAGGCAAGAATGGCGATCCGTCGTGGGATCGTGCCGCCTCGATTCGCCGCGCTCGGAATGCTCGATTGGGGGTATTTTCACCGCTGGTGATGGAAATGCCCACCCCATTCCCGCCCTCTTTGGGGGCCGCTCCTCTACTTTAAAGGGTTTAGTGTTGGCATTCTCCTTGCTCAGCAGACGCCCCGTCCCCAAGATGATTTCATCCGCCGGACCGGGCCCTGATGCCGGAATCACCGAGTTCCATTGCCCCGCTGCCCGGGGGCCAGGTGAGGAAAGGAGACGGAAGGTCATGGCATCGCCAAATCAAATCAACTCACGTCCAGGGAAGTACCGCTGCATGGACTGCGGGTACGAGATCACGGTCAACAAAGGGGGAAGGTTCCCCCGGTGCCCTGTCCATCCTCACCCGGCGGCGTGGCTTTGGGTGCGCCAGTCTGTGCCGAAGCTCGCCCCTGCCAAGCATTAGGGACTCCACCGTCGGCGTTCCCCCTCTGTACCGATGGTACATTCTTGTGCAGGCGGCGCGAACGTTGGGATCAATCGGCGGATGGAGCGCGTCACGGACACTCGTTAATTTCGAAAGGAATCCGGTGAGGGGAGTTCCTCCCTGCACAGGCGATCCACGACATCCCCGATGAAGGCCGCCTGTGATGGCGTGGGACCGAGGAACTGGATTCCCATCCCGGTGAGGAGCCCCGGCCCTGTTGCTTTTCCACGCGTCCACACGACCCGCGCTCGCACCCGGAGAGGGCTGCGCAGGTCCGGCAGCGTGAAATGGAGCGTGACCTCTGTCTCCGGCGGGGCCGGGTGGGTGGTTGCGACGAACATCCCTCCCCGGCTCAGATTCAGGCACGTCCCGGTACTCGGCACTCCCGCGTCGGCGTACTCGACGGCGAACCGGACCGGGACCCGGATATCAGGGTGCCGTTTGGCCTGAGACAACCAGTGGCGGACCACGGCGGAGTCCACCGGTTGCTGGAAGGCCACTCCGTGGGGAAACGTCGTCCGCAGGTCGGCCCGGGTACCTCGCCCGACCCACACAATGAGGCCCCGCAGTGGGTCCCCTCGCCAGACCCGGACCACCAGGGGGCTTCCGGCGGGAAGGGCCTCGGGCAGCAGGAGTGCGAGTCCGCCGACACCGACGCTCCGGGTCTTGCCGGCGAGCCGTTTCGCCACGGGTCGTTCGGGACTAGGCGCGGTGCACAGCACGGGCACGTACGCTTCGAACCGGGCGTGGCCGCCCATTGCTCCATGGATAGTCATGGCTTCCCTCCACCCCGACCAGCGGCGAAAAGAGGACGAGGGGCCAGCGTCGCAATCGTCATGCCAGATTTGGATATTGCTAACCCCTTGAAAAAATGGAACCCCTAAGAGGCTCGGGAGAAGGATGTCCGGTCTTCGAACAGCGGGTGTGGTGTATCGTTCGGCTACACGGTGCGCCAAGCTCCTCGGCCTCGCCTAAGAGGCGACACGCGGGCACCAGCGAGTCCACCTCCCGGCCCCCGCTGCCGCGGGACAATTGCACTTCGCCCTTGACACGGAGCATGCCTGTCGGATACTAAAGACAGCACTTCGTGGTGATCGGTCGCGTGCGCAACCGGTAGAGAGGGGGAGTGCAAAGCTCCCCACGGGGCGGAGAGAGATGAAACCGGGGTGACAATAACCCCCGGCCCACCGCTGGCACAATCGTTGGTGTACTTGAGACCCAGACGCCTTCCGGGCGGAGCACGGCCCGCGAAGGCGTTTTCCTTTTCTACCATCGGGTGAAAAAAGCGGAAAAAGCGGTGGGGCCCCAGGGAGAGGAAACGGGCGCAGAAAGAAGCACCGTCCCTTCGGGACCACGACAAATAATCGAGGCGGCTTGACCGCACCCGCTGGCAGGCAGAGACGGTAAAGCCGCCCGCTCCCGCCCGAGGAACGAGGCATGGCCTCTGTCCCGGGGCCGAGCGTTGTTACGTATAGCATGCTGGCAAAGCCGAATGCAACTTCCTTCTCGTTGCACCAGATCGGTGCGCGCAGACTGTTCAGGGAAGAACCATCACGTCACCGATGACGCGCGTGAAAATCCGCACGGGGAGAGCACGGGACCGGGCCGGAAGGAGGTGAAGACGATGGCAAATCCACCGACCTGCATGACGTGCGGGTCCGTCCTGACGGGCTACGGCTGGAGCAACGAGCTGAGTTTCCCGGTACAGTTCTGTATCAAGTGCAAACCGCAAGGGGCCGCCGCGAAAGCGGAGGCGACACCGGAAGCGGCCTAGGCTTTTGCCGGTGAGGGATAGGGGTTACAGGCCCGGTCCCCGCTTTCCCGCCCTCACGAGTGCGACGTCGCCGGAGAAAAGGCGCCTTCCCGGACTGCCGGGAGGGCGCTTTCTTTCATTTTGTGCTTGACATCTGAATACTATATCTTGTATGTATCGTCATGGCCAACCCAAGAAATTGGGGAGGCCAGAGAGAGGCGAGATCCCCCTAAAGCGATGCGGGTGGAGGGGGATCAGAGGCAGTGAGTCTTGAAATCCTGGGGTTGATCACAGCGGCATTCGGTGTCCTGCTGCTCGCGAACTGGGTCGATCGCCGACGCTGAGCCGCACGGGTGCCTTCACGGCCAAGACATCTTCCTCTCCAGACGGTGAGGGCCAGGGCTGGTTTCACCACTCCCCTCGATAGGCTCTCTCTTACCGGCTTCATCTCTTTGTTTCCCTTCCATCCCCCGCCTGACACCGCATCTCCTCCCGCTCCGGCATGGTGACCGACCTACCCAGTGGGGGTCCAGAGATGCAGGGTCGAGACCGCCTGAAGACCACCCCGCCATGGCATTGCCGGTGCCGCGCTTCCCTGCCGAAAATCGGTCAATGACATCCGACAAGACCCTTAACTCATTACAAATCCAGCGTGCCGCTTTCTGGCACATCCCTTGCTATCCCATCTTGATCGGACCATGATGCACGTCGGACGTCGATGAGGAACGAACCCGGGGACCAAGAGACGCATCCCGGCCCTTGCCCCTGACGGCTCGCCCTCGGGATACGAAGGGTATCGCAGAGAGCGGGCCGAGGTGATCCAGATCCGGGGGGGCGAGCTTCCGGACTGAAAGGCAGCAGGAGGAATTCCGATGGGAGACGAACGGCCCGACAGACGACAATACCCCCGCGTCAGCGTAGCGGGCAGGACCAAGGGGCAAGTCAACGCCGTCTACGATGTGTCGCTCCTGGACATCAGTCTGGGGGGGGCACTCATCGAGCATGCCCAGGTCGTCCAACCGGGCATTATCTTCGATCTGATCCTCACCCTGCAAGGATGCAGGATACAGCTCCGGTGCCGCGTGGTGCGGTCGACGGTGCATCGGCCAGAGGTGCAGGCAGACGGGGGGCGGAAGCTGATTTACCGGACGGGGTTAGAGTTTCTCCAACCCTCCACCGAGATGCGACAGGTCATCACCAGTTACATCCAGTCGATCATCGAGCATGAGAACGGAGGCCCCCCGACCGCAGCAGACCCGCTCGAGCCGCTGGAACACGGCAGCCTGCACCTCGAAGGCCCGGCCGGCCAACGCGCGCGCTAACCGGCGGCGGCGACGCGGATCGCCGGATTGAGACACCGGCCTCGCCAACAAGAGCCGTGACCTGTTCCAACACCTCGACTCTCCCCCCTGAACCATGAACCCTGAACACTGAACCGTCTCTGGACCTCCCCGCTCACCTATCATAGGAAAAATAAGGGCAAATGTTTTTCACACAACTGCCGTGAACGCGGTGGCTACCATGAGAAACTCGCACTCGAAGATAAATGGTAATTGTCGAGACGCGACCCCGCTCCCCGCTCTTTTCCCACACGCCTGAGGGCCTGCCAGCGCCACCCGGAATGGGTTGCATGATGGTCTTGACTTCGGCCCCGGGCGCGGCGATACTCACACCTCATGCGCGGGCTTCAGCTTCAGCGCTTCAGAGATGGAGCTGGAAACCCGATGGTCCTGTATCGTACCAGTATGGAGCCGAAGAATGAATGAAGGGCGTACGGGTTTTCACGGCGGAATCTGTGATGTGGATGGTGTGCTGGTGGCCTCTCCACATGAACGGGCGTGGCGTGAGACCCTCGACCGCCTTTTCGAGACGGAGTGGCGAGGCATTCTCCCTCAAACGACGTATCAGCCAGAACGCTTTACGACCGCGGTGTATCAGGAGCATGTGGCCGGTAAGCCGCGGTTTAGCGGAGCGGAAGCAGCGTTAATCTACTTTGGCGTACCAGATGCCGCTGAGCGCTCACAACGTTACGGCGAGTGCAAGCAAGCGTATTTGATTGAGTTGATTACGGCGGGGCAATTTAGGCCATTTCCCGATGGCCTGCGATTTGTTCTTGCGGTAAAAGAAATGGGAGTCCGTGTTGCGGCGGCATCATCATCGAAGAATGCCCATCTGTTCTTGGAACGAATACCACTCGATGTATTTTCTCAATCAGAGGGGAAGAGGTATCGCGTCGTCTTTCCCGGGATGACCTTGCTCGAGCTGTTTGATGCGAATGTCTGTGGGCGCTTTGAGCGAGGTAAGCCGCATCCAGAGATCTTTGTAAACGCAGCCAATGATTTGGGCCTATCCCCCGGAGTCTGCTTTGTTGTCGAAGATGCGACGTCGGGAATCCAAGCAGCAAGGGCAGGGGGGATGGCTGCCCTGGGGGTCGCTCGACTGGATGATGAAGCCCTGCTCAGCGAGGCGGGTGCCGACCTCGTCGTGAGTTCACTCGACGACGTCGCGCTGGAGCCATTGACCCGTGGCCGGCTCGAGCGGCGACCAAAGACATAAGCAATGATTGGGAATCGAGTGACAGGGGATATCTTTCGAGTCGAGAACGATCCGCGGTGGCTTGTGACAATTGAGGGCTGGACTCCGAAACATGAGCCTGCGGTCGAGTCGCTCTGCGCCCTCGTGAACGGGTATTGTGGCGTACGAGCGGCTGTGGAGGAAGGGAGCAGCGTCTCAAACCCGGCGACGTTTTTGAATGGCGTGTTTGACGCGGCCCACGACATGGTCGCTCAGTCTGCTGCAACACCGGAGCATCAGGTGATCGCCGCACCCACGCCGGAGCTTGTCAAAGGCCCAGATTGGTCGCGCATCCGCGTCATGCTCGAAGGGGTCCCGTTGCAGGTCGTCGAGGATCACTTGCTGCACCACAAGCGGATCCTCGATATGCGTCGTGGTGTCCTTGTCCGCGAGTGGCGGGTACGTCACGGGACACGCACAACGTCTCTCCGTTCACTGCGCTTCGCTTCCCTGGACGATCGCCATCTGTTAGGACAGGTTCTTGAGATCACGCCGGAGGACTGGTCGGGGCAGATTGTGCTTGAAATGCTCGTTGAAGACGATGTGACAAACGAGGGAGGGGTACGTCATTTGATCGGCCTGCAAACGCATCGAGACTCAGATCGACTACTGTTAACGGCTGTCACATCAGAAAAGGGTATTGCGATCTGTCTGGGGGCGTGGGCTCGGCTGACGACTGGACATGGAACCCAAATGGATGGTGTCCAGGAATGTACACAACAGGCTCTCATCCATCGCTGGGTCTTTCAGGCAGAACGTGGCCAATCGTATACCTGTCACAAACTATGCGCACTCTTTACTTCCCGTGATTCCCCAAAGCCCGCAGAGCGAGTGTCCAAAGAATTAGATAGAGCCGTCGTACAGGGATTCCCTGCAATACTCACAGCGAGTACCCGATCGTGGGGTCTCCGTTGGGCAAGCACTGATATTCGCATTGATGGAGATGACATCATCCAGCACCAGACGCGGTTTGCGCTCTACCATCTGATTGGGTGTGCCAATCCCGCCGATGAGTATGCATCCCCAGGTGCTCGTTCATTGACGGGTGAACGGTATAAAGGGCACGTTTTTTGGGACACGGAAATCTTTGTTCTTCCCTTTTTCATTTTCACTCACCCGCCCACGGCGAGGGCACTGTTGATGTATCGCTACCACACCTTGCCCGCCGCGCGGAATAAGGCTCACTCACTTGGTTATCGGGGCGCGTTGTATGCATGGGAATCGACTGATACCGGGGTAGACGTGACGCCGTCGTTCGTGATCAATGCGGCAGGCGAGCGGCTTGAGATTCTCACGGGCTTGCAGGAACACCATATTTCGGCCGATATCGGCTACGCCATCTGGCAGTATTGGAAAGCGACAGACGATACCGCGTTTTTTGTCCACGCTGGAGCCGAGATGCTGTGTGAAATTGCCCGCTTTTGGGCGAGTCGCGTCGTGCAGCGCGAAGATGGTTGTTTTCATATCGAGGCGGCAATCGGGCCGGATGAGTATCATGAGACAGTCACAGATAATGCGTATACAAACTGCATGGCGCGCTGGGTATTGCGACGCGCGGTGGATGCGGCCGGATGGCTGCGAATCCATCACGCCGAGCAATGGGTCGCATTATCGGAGAAGATTGGATTGGCGGATGAAGAGATTGACAGGTGGTCACACGTGGCGGAGAAGCTGGTTGATAATTGTGACCCCCACACCGGTCTCTTCGAGCAGTACCGCGGGTACTTTGATTTGGTACCAGTCGATTTAGGGGATTATGAGCCACGCGAGCAGACGATGGACGTGATATTGGGTTGGCAAGAGCTGGTCAGAACCCAGATTATCAAACAGGCGGATGTGGTGATGCTGCTCGTGTTGTTAGGACATCACTATTCCCGCAGCGTCTGGGAAGCAAACTATCGATTCTATGAACCGCGCACGTCGCATGACAGTTCATTGAGTGCGAGTATGCACGCATTGATGGCGGCCCGACTGGGGGACCTCAACGATGCGGAGCGCTATTTTCGAAAAGCGGCTAGCATCGATTTAGATTTTGAGCACGGCGTGACGGCGGCAGGAGGAGTGCACATCGCCGCGTTGGGCGGTATGTGGCAAGCACTGGTGTTTGGATTTGGGGGCCTAATGGTGACCGATCAGGGGCCAACATTTGCGCCGCACGTACCAAAGGGGTGGGGTCCTCTGCGCATACCACTGCGATGGCGGGGGGAACAGCTTTACCACGACGTACATGCATAAGGATACGTACAGTAAGCGTGGGAGTCAGGCGGAACTTGCCCCGGTTTGACGGACACACCGAAAGGGGACACCATCCCCAAGGGGGTGTTGTACGTCTGAAACAGTGGGATGTTCCCTCTTCTGTCCGTCGATTATCTTGGTCCGCATAAAAGCCCAGACCCACTCTTGCGGGTAGGACATCCCCCACCTCTTGTCAGTGTGCGGTTAATGGTGCCAGCGGGAGACGAAGGGGGATGCCTCCGCCACTTCCATGGCTGCCCGGTTTTCCGAAGCAGGCTACCGGGGGTCAGTGAAGAGGCCTTCACGGAGCATCGGCCTCAGGATCACCATGGCAATGAGGATGGCAGTTGCCGGCACCAACAGTGGAAGCATGCTCGCCAATCGGCTCACCTTCATCATTCCCTCCTTTTCGGTTGTTCTGGAGTATGGCTAGCCTGATGCATGCCTGCCACGCCTCCGAGGGTTCAAGTATCCCCCCACGGTGGAAGGGGTGTCAAGTGCGCCGAATAGGTCACGGTGGATGCTGACCTGCGTATCCTTTCCCGCCTCCACTCTTTCACGTATAGCAGAAGAAAACACTCCTTGACAGGAAAAGGGGGACGTGTTATTGTCCATCCAGCTTTCGTGATCGGCTTGTTGTGGAAACGAGAACCGCAAGGGCTTCATGGAGAGCCCGTGCGGTTTTTTTATGCCGTCGGGTCTCGTCGCGACGAGACCTCACCCCCGGGCAGTCCCCGGGGATCCTCAACAGAAAGGAGGGAGACAGGAACATGCGATACAGTGGCACCGTAAAGTGGTTCAACGACGCCAAGGGCTACGGATTCATCGAGCGACCAGATGGTCCCGATGTATTTGTGCACTATTCGTCGATCCAAGGCGGTGGATTCAAGACGCTGTCCGAGGGGCAGTCGCTTGAGTTCGATGTCGTGGAAGGACCGAAGGGCGAGCAGGCGGCCAACGTCACCAAGCGATAGGTGGTCGAATGCAGCTCTGGGCAGAAAGGGCCTCGAGATTCCCGGGGCCCTTTCGCTTTTTTCGTCGGCTTGGCTGCGGGATCACCGGTGCGGCTTTGGGATCCGAGAGGTCGTCTAATAAGTAGTTGGTGCGCCGCCGATTGTGCCGGAGGTGGGCTCGGTGTTATGCCTACCCCGGGTCCATCCCTAACTCCTGTGGAGAGGGCCTAAGTATGCCCTCCCGGCCCAGGGCTGTCAAGCGCGGGCAGGTCAAGTCGGGTGCGGAGGAGGTGCATGGCCGATGGTCCGGTCAGATAATTGTACTTATCCCCATTTTCATTTTCATCGGGCTATGGTGCACAGCGAGACTGCTGCCGGACGTGGTGGATCCGAACGAGATACAGCAAGGCCCCGAGGTCGTAGCCGGCGTGCACGAAGATGGCGGGCAGCAGGTTGTCAGAGACCATCAGCAGCCCACCGAGGTACAGGCCCAAAAGGGCTGCGATGGCCGCATAGGCCTCTGTGAGAAGATGCGCCAGCCCGAACAGGGCGCTGGCAAGGAGGAGGGCGACGAACGGGCCCAGCCAATCGGCCAGGGCGATCTGGATGACGCCCCGGAAGAGGATCTCCTCTCCCAGGCCCGCCGCGACCGCAACGAGGGTCAGCTCGAAATACGAGCACTCGGCAAAGACGGGGACGATCGTCTCAAACACCTCGTGCTGCAGGCGGCGCAAAGGCCCCCAGGACGATCGGGCGCACCACCACATCCCCAGAAGCGGCGGCCAGATGGCGCCTATCCCCAGGACAACGGCTTGCCACCCCAGGGAGATGCGAGCAAACGGCGGATGTCCCGCCCACCAGCCCAGGCCCAGCGCCAGCCCAAGCAGGCCGCCCTCGAAGAGAACTGTTATCCACACAATCCGGCCAGAGACGGCGCGCGAGCCACTCACCCCCCCTCCCACTCTGCTGGGTCTTTGACAGCCTTCCCTCGCTGAACGATACCCAGGCCCCTTGGTAGGAGCAAGGGGGAGCCGGGGAAGGCATAGTCGATCGTCCTCCCCCGGTACACGGAGAAGAAAACGGGGAGAGCGCCGAATTTGTGACCAAACCGAAGCAGCAAAGATTGAGATTGGGATCAAGTCACTTGTCGGCCAAACTTCCCTCCTTCTCGATCCTACAGGTAAACGGGTGGGTGGCACGACATGACGCTCGTGGCCCTGTACCCCGTCTGCCGCTTAGCTCATACAAACGCATTTCATCTTGTGACAATCGAGCAATAGAGGGGGGAAAAGGGGACATTCAACTTTTTCGGGGGGTGGTGGCGGAGATAATTGTACTTATCCCCATTTTCCCTATCCAGCTTCGCCAAGCCGTTCAAACAGCCTCCCTGCCCGACGCCTGGGCAGAGAAGATGCTCGGGAAGATCGAGGAATGGAAAAAGACTGAAGCCCAGGCGGCGGGCGCTGCCGCTCAACCGCTCAAAGACAGGCTCGCCGCGCTGGAGGCGAAGCTCGGCCGACTCCTCGACGGCTACCTGGACGGCGTCATCGCACGCGAGGAATACGCGGGGCAGAAGGAAAAACTCCTATCGCAGAAGTCGGCCGTCACGGCGCGGCTTGGCCAGATTGAGCGGCAGGGGAATCACTGGCTCGAACCCTTGACACAGTTCGTGTCAAGGGCTAACCAGGCCCATTCGGTGGCGGTCGGGGGAAATCTGGACTCGCTCAAGGAGTGGACGAGCCGGATTGGCTCGAACCACAGGCTGGCGGGCCGAACCGTGCGACTGGCATACGAAAACCCCTGGCGCCTCGTGGCCGCCAGGGGCAAAAATGACACTTGGTGGAGCTGACGGGATTCGAACCCGTGACCTCGTGACTGCCAGTCACGCGCGCTCCCAACTGCGCCACAGCCCCAAAAAAGGAAGGAGAGCTGAGAGGCACC
>JBHIAH010000044.1:0-21570 GCA_046758505.1 Methylomirabilales bacterium (SeqCode)
GTTCCTGCTGATCGCCCTGGCGCATGACATACGCATAGGTGAGGAAGCCGAGGGTGACGAGGGTAGCGACGCCCCCCAAGAGGGCCGTCACGATCCAGGGCCGCGTCACGCGAAGCTGCAAGGGACTGGAAGTTTCCCTGGTGAGGACGACAACGGTATACACCTTGTGGATCATCCGCTCCTCAGGCCGCGCGAAATTAGAGACGCCTGCGCCGCGCTATTCCGTGAAAAAGTCCCATCCATCTGCGTGGACTCGGTCTAACCGGCCGACTTGCCTGCGGGTAGAGGCCGGAGGGCTCCATTGCGTGGAGCCCTTCGAGAGGCAGCGCAGGGTGGCTTTGGTCACAGTGGGAATCCTCAAACGAGACGCAGCGGCGGTTCAGGACCTGTCAGCGCACGAACGGGACCACCGAGGAATCCCGGGCCGCCTCATCGGGCCTCGTCGCGGCCATGTGGCACTGCCCTTCGAAGAGGACACCTTCCTCGAGGACCACGACGGGGGCTTCCAGGTCCCCGAAGACGCGGGCAGACCCCTTGAGCTCCACGCGCGCATTGGCCTGGACGTTCCCCACCACCTCCCCCATGATCACGACCGACTCCGCCCGGATCGTGGCGTTGATGACCGCTTTCTCCCCCACGATGAGCGTGTCCGTCGTCACGACCTCGCCCTGCAACGTGCCATTCAGCAGGACAGTCCCGGTGCCGGTGAAGGTGTACTTCCCCTCGATCTTGGAGCGCTCGTCGATGAAGGCCATGATCCCTGAATGCTTGCTTGAAGGCTTACGCGTGGATTTCCACAGCATGGGAAAAGTCACCTCCCGCAGGGGCAGGCCTCCCTGCGCCTCGTCCTTCGATTCATACGTGCGATGACGAACCGTTGCACCCAGGACGTCGTGCTGAGTGAACCCAGATGTTCATCATCCGTGGAGGCATACGGCAGAGCATTGGCAAATCGAAACACTAGCTCTCCCGGGTGACCTGTTTCTCTTTCACCAGGTGAACCGGAGGCCTCGCCCCCTCGGCCTCCTTGAGCTTGACCACGTTGCCGTTGAAGAACCCACCCTTGGAGATCACGAGCGAATTGGTCTCGATGTTGCCGTCCACCCGCCCCGAGGGAGTAATCTCCACGCTGCCGGTCGCCACCATGTTCCCCTCGTACTCCCCGTGAACGACGGCATCCACCGTCCGCACGTCAGCATGCACGGAGCCCCGCTCGCCAATGACGAGCTTGCCGCCCACCTTTAGTTCCCCGCCCACCTTGCACTCGATTTCAATCGAGTCGGTGATGTCGAACTTGCCCTCGAGTTTGGCCTCACTTCCCATCACGGTCAGGAGGGGGAACCGGCTCGAGGGGTTGCTGTTGTTGGGGAGTTCGGATGATTCATGTTGCTGGGGTGTTGTGCGTCTCAGCATCGGTGCCCCCTCTTGATTGTTGGGTCCAATCAGGACCCCTTTACAGAACACCCGCGCCCGAGTTTACCTGCATCGGTCCTCGGCAGCGTCGACAGGCAGACCCACGGCGGAACCCGTGAGCTCGGCAGGAATCCCCTGAGCAAGGGGTGCAAATTTCATGCCTTGCTCGCCAACGCCATCGAAGCATGCCTGGCATCGACGGAGCCGCCGGCCATGGCGGTCGGGCGGGATTCCGCCATGGCACCCCGGTATGCGCATGCTACAATCGGATCGGAGAAGAGATCCGGGTCCCCGGAGAGAGCGTCGTGATGTGTGAGGCGGGACCGTGGCAGAGAGTCGGTGACCAAGAGCGAAGACATCCCACGGGAAATCGATTCGGCGATGCGGACCTTGAGCCGCCGACTCGACGCGGCCACGTCGGTCGTGGTGCTCACGGGAGCAGGGGTCTCGGCAGAGAGCGGCATCCCCACCTTTCGCGACGCCGGGGGCCTGTGGCAGCAGTATAGGCCGGAAGAGCTCGCCACCCCGGAGGCGTTCGAGCGCGACCCGGGACTGGTCTGGCAGTGGTACGACTGGCGGCGCCAGAAAATCGCCGGCGCCTCCCCGAACCCTGCCCACGAGGCCTTGGCCCGGATGGAACGCATCGTTGCCGGGTTCGTCCTGATCACCCAGAATATCGACGGCCTGCACCGGATCGCCGGAAGCCGACACATCATCGAGCTGCACGGCTGTATCTGGCGGGTCCGGTGCCAGGCGGAGGGCACGGTCCACGAAAACCGCGACGTCCCCCTGCGGGCACTGCCGCCCCGCTGCAACTGCGGAAGCCTGCTGCGCCCCGATGTGGTCTGGTTTGGCGAGCCCCTTCCCACCGAGGCTCAGGCCCGGGCCTTCGCCGCGGCGGCGTCCTCCGCGGTCTTCCTCACGGTCGGCACGTCCGCCCTCGTGCACCCCGCCGCCTCCCTCCCCATGGTCGCGAGGGATCACGGGGCCTTCGTCGCCGAGATCAATCCCGCCCCCACACAGATCACTCCCTTTGTTGACGCCCACTTTCCGGGTAAGGCGGGCGTGATCCTCCCCAAGATTCTCTCCATGCTGGCAGATCACTAGGGGCAAATCCTTAAACTCATACTTCAGAAAAACTGAAAAACTACTTGACAAATAAGACGTTTGACTTTCTAATCTTTCGCATCCCCCCTCGGGAGGAGCCTTGACGTGACACAACACCGAAAGATGGCATTCGGCCTCGGCCTCCTTGCCGCGCTTCTCGCCGGGTGCGCTGCCCTCGGGGCCGCGACCTCCGTCGCCACCACGGCTGTGGGCGGAAGACTTTACGTGAGGAGTCAAACCGTGGAACGTACCTTCGTCGCACCGACGCCAGCCGTCAAGGAGGCCTGCCGTCGCGCGCTGACGGAGATGGCCTTCACCATCCAACGGGAAGAGACTGGCAAAAACGGATACCGTATCCTGGCTCTCGCGTCCGACGAGTACGAAGTCGAGATCACCATCACCCCCATCACGCCGAAGGCGACCAAGGTTTCGGTGAAGGCTGACTCCCTTCCGGACCGGGACAAAGCCACCGGCCTCGAAATCATCAATCAGATGGCCGCCACCCTGTCCCCTCCTCCTCCCCAGCTCTTTGTTTCCCCGACCAGCAGGGTTGGGCGCACGGTCCCGGCCGTGCACATGGTCCGGACATCTCCCCTCGTGACCTCTCCACTCGTGATCGAAGAGGATCGACCGCCCCGGGGTCCCGGATTACCCTCGACGTCATCGGGAAGGACCGTGCAACCCCCGCCCCCCCAATCCCCAACCCCCATCGGGCCGCTGCCCGCGGCAACAAACCCAGAACCGCCGGCGGTGCCGCTCACTGTCAGCCGACAGGCGCCGCAAAAAGCCAGGATACTCGGGAGAAAACCGGAGGATACCCTCACCCTCGAGCAGACGTACGAGACGGCGATCCGCGAATACGTGCAGGGGAACTTCCCGACCGCGATCGCACATCTCCGGAGATACCTCGCGGCCCACCCCGACCCCGCGGAGAAGCCGAGGGCGCTCTATTGGCTGGGAGAATCTCTCTACAGCCAGCGGGAGTACGCCGACGCGCTCCTCCAGTTCGAGACCATCCTCCGAGACTTTCCGCGGAGCCCCGAAGTCCCGCGGGCCCTGTTGAAGGGGGCCCACACCTACCATGCCCTTCACGAGACGCGCGAGGCAGCGCGGCTGCTTCGCACGTTGATCACGCAGCACCCCACCTCCCGGGAAGCCCAGGTGGGACGCCCCCTGATGGCGGAATGGTAACAGGGTACGCCGCGTCTTTTTTCCCTTGCAATTTTCCCCCGCCGCCATTACATAAGTGACAATTTTGCGGAGCCACGGAAGAGTCCGAGTATGGCGAACGTCCTCCTCCGCCGCCGGGGGCAGCAGCGAATTCTGAGAGGGCACCCCTGGATCTACCAGGCGGACGTGGAGAGAACCGAAGGGGCACCCGAGAAGGGGGATCTCGTTGACCTCTACGGGGCCGGCCACCGCTTCCTGGGCCGGGGCTACATCAATCCGGATTCCCAGATCTGCGTGCGCCTCCTCACCCGAGAGCAGGAGCCGATCGATGCTCCCTTCTTCCGCCGGCGCATCGCAGCCGCCATGGCGTACCGGCGGCGACTCGCCATCCCTTCCACCGCCATGCGCATGGTGTACGCCGAGGCGGACGCCCTCCCCGGCCTCTTGCTCGATTGCTACGGGGACATCGTGGTGGTGCAGATCCTCACCGCCGGCATGGAGCATCTCCGGGGGGTCTGGCTGCCCGCGATCCAGGAACTCTTCCATCCCCGCGGGATCCTGCTCCGGAACGATGTCCCCTCCCGCCTCCTGGAAGGCCTCCCGCTGGAGCAGGATTTCCCCGAGGGGCCTTTCGAGCCGATCGTGACCATCGAAGAGGAAGACCTCCGGTTCCGGGTGGACGTCGCCACGGGTCAGAAGACCGGGTTTTTCCTCGACCAGCGCGAGAATCGCCTGGCCGTGCGTCCGCTGGCCGCTGGGCGCCAGGTCCTGGATTGCTTTTGCTATACCGGGGGGTTCGCCCTGCACGCGGGCAAGGCGGGGGCGCGGCAGGTGGAAGGGATCGACATCTCCGAAGAGGCAGTCGCCACGGCAACAGCAAACGCGGCGCTGAACCACCTCGCGGATCGTTGTACCTTTCGACGCGGCAACGTCTTTGACGAGCTCCGGGAGCTCGAGCGGGCGGGACGCCGCTTCGATCTCATCATCCTCGACCCCCCCGCCTTCACCAAGTCCAAGGAGGCAGTGGCAGGGGCACTCCGTGGATACAAAGAGATCAACCTCCGGGCCATGAAGCTCGTGCGCCCCGCCGGGATCCTCGTCACCTCCTCCTGCTCGTATCACCTGACCGCGGCGGCCTTCCTGGCGATGCTGGAGGATGCGGCGGCCGATGCCCGAGTCCGCTGTCGGATCCTGGCGGTCCGGACCCAGGCGAGAGACCACCCGTCCCTCTTGGGGGTGCACGAAACGAACTATCTCAAGTGCGTCTTCCTGGAACGGCTCTGACGGCGTGAGCAGCAGCGGGGGGATTCATGAGCGAGACGGCATTTGACGCGGACCAGCTGAAGCTGGTCCAAAAGGCATATGACCTGATGGCCGAGGAGTACGACATCCTCGATGATCGCATCAACCCCTTCTACGTCAATGGGTACAAGGTCCTGGATTATTTTGTCCAGAGGTTGATCCCCCGCTGGCACGGCCAAATCGTTCTGGACGTCGGCTGCGGGTCGGGGCTGCAGACCGTCCAGTTTGCCCCCCGGGCAAAACACGTGGTGGCCATTGATATCTCGGGCGCGCTGATGCGCAAAGTCCAAGAGAAGCTGAGGCCGCGAGGACTGACCAATGTCACCCTCCTCCAGGGCAACGCAACCCAGATCCCCCTGCAGAACTGCTCGGTCGATTTCGTCTCTGCGTACGGCGATGTGATCGGCCACATCCCGGATTACGAGCGGGCGATTGCCGAGATGGCCCGGGTCTGCCGCCGCGGTGGGACGGTGACGATCGAATACGATAACAAGTGGCACCTCGGCCTGCTGTATCATCCCGGCGACCTCTGGCACGCCTGTACCACCCGGCGGCGGGGGAATCTGCGGCAGTGGACCTATGAATACCTCACCCACGACTCCACGGTGAATCTCACTTACAAGACCTTCACCTTTCCGGAAATGCACTCACTCCTGCACCGGTACGGACTCGACGTCACCGAGCGCGCCGGGATGCACATCCTCTCCTCACTGATCCCTGAGCACCTGCAGGACCCGCCCAAGGAACGGCTCCCCCTCAAGGCACACTACGCCCGCATCCTCCAGGCCATCGGCCAGTGCGACTTTCGCCTGAAGCAGCTCTTCCCCCTCTATACGCTGGGTTACTCCACCATCGTGGTCGCGCGCAAACAGTGAAGCTGGACCGAAGACGGGAGACCGACGACCGGAATTCGATGACGCACGTCGGCAGTGGCACCGGCGAGAGGAAGAAAGCGGAGGAGCAGCCCCTGCACGCCCCTCGCTCCGGGCTTCCCGCGGCGACCCTGGTCGGTCCGAAAGTCTTCGGACTCCCGGCATGTCGCTCGGGACCTGCAGGCGCTGCCGAGAACCGCTTTTGCTCATGAACATCAAGCCCGGAGCCGAGGGAGGGGCAGCTCCGCGAGGAAAGCGGAATCTGGTTTGCGGCCGGCCGGGGTCCCGCCACCGGAGCGCAGCGCAGGTGGGGGTGGCCGTCCCGGTATCTGGCCGTGAGAGCCTGCGCGGAACTATGCACTCCACGAACCATTGACCCGTGGAATTATTCCGCTGACGAGCGGGATGCCTCTCGCGAGGCTCACATAATCCGAGGCCCGGAACGAGGGACCGAAGGCGCTGCCTAGACGTGGGTGCTAACCGATACGCTGTGAAGGTCCTCGGTCATCGGCTGGCTTTGACCTCGGTCCAGACCCGGTCGTACAGGATGAGGGCCTGCCCGACGTCCCGGAGCGCCTCGAGGCGGGCCATCACCGGGGGCGAGGGGTAGACGGCGGGGTTTTCCAGAATCGCGCGGGGGAGATGCGAACGGGCCGCCTCGTTCGGCGACGCCTGCATCGTGTAGCGGACGATCCGGGCGGCCACCTCCGGCCTCAGGAGGTAGTTGATGAACACCCCGGCGGTCCTCCGGCGCGCGGACGACTGCGGGATGCACAGGTTGTCGTGAAAGACGGTTCCCCCCTCCTTCGGAATCACATACGCGAGGGAGGGTTTCTCTGCGGCCGCCCTGGCCAGATCCCCGTTCCAGGCCTGGGCCAAGGCGATCTCCCCTTGGAGGAGGAGCTGATCATAATTCTCGCTGTTGTACGTCCGGACCAGCGGTTTCTGCCTTTGTAGGAGGCCCTTCGCCGCCTCCAACGCTTCAGGATCGGTGGAATTGATCGGGTGGCCCAAGAGACGCAAGGCCACCGCGAGGGCCTCCCGCTGGTCATTGAGCATGCTGATCCGCCCGCGATAGCGCGCATCCCACAGGACCCACCAGCTCTCGGGCCGGGGCACCTTGTCGGTATCGTAGGCTACCCCCGTCGTTCCCCAGAGGTACGGGACACAATAACGGTTTTCGGGATCGTAGGGGAGCCCGAGATGTCGGGTCCCGATGTACCGAAGGTTGGGGAGCGCCGCCTTCTCCAACTCGTGGAGGAGTCCCTCTTTGATCATCACCTCCACCATATAGTCGGAGGGGACGATGATATCGTATCCGACGCCGCCGGCCTGGAGCTTGGCCAACAGGTCCTCGTTGCTGGCGTAGTTGTCCTGGACCACCCGCACCCCGAACTCCGTGGTGAAGTCGGTGAGGACGGTGGGATCGATATAGTCCCCCCAATTGAACAGATAGATCTCCCGGTCCAGCCCCGAACCGGACGGGCCGCGACCACACCCGGCCACCACGAGGAACAGCCCCAGGGCGAGCGTCCGGATGCGTGTGATGCATCTCATATCTCCACCCCGATGCGCCGGCCCTGCCAGAGGAGTGCCGCCGTGATCAGACCGATCGAGAGGACGAGGAGCAGGGCCGAGAGGGCGTTCACCTCGGGGGTGACGCCGTACTTCACGAGGGAATAGACCCGGATCGGCAGGGTAGTGGCCCCGGGTCCTGAAACAAAGTAGGCGACCACAAAGTCGTCCAGGGACGCGGTGAAGCTCAACAGGCCGCCGACCAAGAGCGCCGGGCGGAGGAGGGGAAGCAGGATGTGCCGCAGGCTCCGCGCCTCGTCCGCACCGAGATCCATGGCCGCCTCCTCGACATCCCGCCCGACTTGTTGCAGACGGGCCCGGACCGGAAGCGCCACCAGGGGAAGACTAAAGGTGGCATGGGCCAGGATGATGCTCGTCCGACCGAGGGGGATGCCGACGGTGACAAAGAAGAGGAGGAGGGAGACAGCCAACGTGATCTCCGGAATCACCACGATCAGGAACATGGTCGTCAGGATCACCCCCGACCCGCCGGGCCGTCTCACGGCCAGCGCCGCCGCCGTCCCGACCAGCAGGCAGAGGAGGGTCGACACGAGGGCAACCTCCAGGCTGGTCCACGCCGCCGCAATGATGGCCTGATCCTGCACCAGTCGAGCATACCATTCCAGCGTGAATCCCCGCCAGACGGCGGTAAATCGGGAGGCGTTGAAGGAATAGAGGATCAAGAGAGCGACCGGGGCGTAGAGGAAAAGAAAGACTCCCCCCGTGATGATGCGCGCAACCCAGTGTACGGGCCCCGACGTCAGCGTCCAAGGTGGGCGGCTCTCGCCGGTGACGAGCGGCGGACGTCTCCAGTCCCGGCGGGCCCAGGGCCGACAGAACAGCACTCCCACGAGGGTACAGAAGAGAAGGAGCATCGACAAGGCGGAACCGAACGGCCAATCCCTGACGGTCAAATACTGCTGTTGGATCAGGTTGCCCACCATGAGGTCCCTCGCCCCACCCAACAGGTCCGGGATCACGAACGCCGACACCGACGGGATGAAGACCAGGACGGTCCCCACGGCCACGCCCGGGAGGCTCAATGGAAGCCAGAGGCGCCAGAGGAGCCGGCCCGGCTTGGCGTAGAGGTCCTGGGCCGCCTCAACGGTTGCCGGGTCGATCCGCTCCATCGCGGCGTAGACCGGAAGGACCATAAAGGGGAGATAGCTATAGACCAGGCCCAGGAGGACCGCCCCGGGCGTGAAGAGGATGGTGAGGGGGGGAAGTCCCAGCGAGGTCAACAGGGGACTGAGGGGCCCTTCCCGTCCCAGGAGAAACATCCAGGCATAGATCCGGACCAGAAAATTCGTCCAGAAGGGGATCATCAGGAGCAGGAGGGTCAGATAGCGACGCCGCCGGGGGAGCAGCACGAGGGTGTAGGCGACCGGCACACCGAGGAGAAGGGTGAGGGTGGTGGTCAGGACCGCGATGCCCACCGACCAGACGGCGACCCCCGCATAGAGGGGCTCCAGCAGTCGGAGGTAGCTCCCACCGCTCAGGATCCAGTCGACCCCCCCATAGGGCCGCCGCGTGGCCAGGCTGTAGACCCCGACCAGGATGAGGGGGAGGAGGAAGAGGCAACTCACCCACGCGAGCGGGGGGAGGAGAAGTCCCGTCTGCCAGGTCGATTTTTTTTCCCGCCCCCTCTGCACCCGCGGACTCCCGCCGTCACGCAGGCTCGGGGAGGAGGTGGGGGCGAGCCGGGTCCCAGCCGACCCGAACCTCGTCACCGACCTGATGGCCGCTGAGGGGAGATCGCGCCACGACCTCCACGTCCATCGCGAGACGCACCGTGCAGAGGGTTTCCCCCCCTTGATAGAGGACTCGGATGACCCGACCGGGGAGGCCATGGCCGTCCCTGGTGAGCTCTACCCACTCCGGGCGGAGGAGGAGGGCGACTTGCGTCCCCACCGGAGCCGCCGACCCGGGGACGCGCTGGGCCAGACCACCGTCCACCACCACGTCCACGAACCCCTCCCCGGCAGCGTGGACCCGGCCCGGAAGGAAGCTCGCGCGCCCGACGAATTCGGCGACGAACCGGGTCCGGGGCCGTTCGTAGACCTCCCGCGGAGGCCCCACCTGCAGGATCCGCCCACGGTCCATCACCGCCACCCGATCGGAGAGGGCCAGCGCCTCTTGCTGATCGTGGGTGACGTACAGGAAGGTAATACCGATCTGGTGCTGCAGACTTTTGAGTTCCGCCTGCATCTGCTGCCGGAGCTTCACATCCAGAGAGCCCAAGGGCTCGTCGAGCAGGAGCAGTTCCGGACGGTTCACCAACGCCCGCGCCAGGGCCACCCGTTGCTGCTCGCCCCCGGAGAGCTGGTGCGGCTGCCGAGCCGCGGCGGCACCCATCTCGACCATCGTGAGCGCGTCCTCGGCCCGACGGCGGATCTCCGGCTGGGGCAGGCGCTGCATGCGGAGGCCGAACGCCACATTCTCGAAGACGGTGAGATGCGGAAACAGGGCGTACTGCTGAAAGACGGTATTGACCGGTCGGCGATAGGGGGGCGTTGTCCCGAGAACCTCTCCTTTGAGGAAAATCTCTCCGGCGTCCGGCAGCTCAAAGCCGGCGATCAGGCGGAGGATGGTACTCTTACCCGAGCCGCTCGGCCCCAGCAGGGTAAAGAATTCCCCCTGCGCCACCCCAAAAGAACCGTCCTGAACCGCCGGCACCCGGCCGTAGGATTTCCGAACCCCTCTCAGCTCCAGGTGCATGCCTCGCCCTCACGACCCCTCTTTCCCCTTCTTGTCCCCCTCCCAGCCGAGCCGAGAGGCGACAGAGGCGCGGGAGACGTCAATCTTGACGTTCTCGGCGATCTTGAGCTTCACCTTGCTCTCATCGAGACTCACGACGGTCCCGTAGATTCCGCCCGTGGTCACGATCTGATCCCCGGTCTTGAGCGCCGTCAGCATTTCCTGGTGCTGCCGCTGCTTCTTCTGCTGCGGGCGAATCAGGATAAAGTAAAAGATGGCGAACATGAGCAGCAGCGGAATCAACATTGAAAAGCTCCCCGCCCCACCGCCGCCGCCCGGCGACTGTCCTCCCGCGTAGGCCAGCTCGATCATCGGTCTTGTCTCCTTTTCCCTGATCCCCGGTTATGCGGATGGCGTCTCGCCCGCCAGGCGGGCGAGCGCCTCCGCCTGGACAATTGCGTAGCGCCCCTCTGCAATGGCCCGACGGGCGTTCTGCATCAGATGACTGTAAAAGTGCACGTTGTGCAGCGTGTTCAGACGGAGGCCGAGGATCTCCCCGGTGACAAAGAGGTGGCGCAGATAGGCCCGGGAGTAATGGCGACAGGTGTCACACTGACAGGCAGGATCTACCGGCGAAGGATCCCGAGCGTATCGTGCCCCCTTGATGTTGAGGCGGCCCGCACTCGTAAAGAGATTCCCGGTCCGCCCGTGCCGCGTGGGCATGACGCAGTCAAAGAGGTCGACGCCCAGGGCCATGGCGACTAGGAGGTCCTCGGGGGTCCCCACCCCCATGAGGTACCGCGGCCGATCGGGGGGGAGGAACGGGAGCGTGGCCCGTAGCGCCGCCTCCATCTCGGCCTTGCTCTCCCCCACGCTGAGGCCCCCCACCGCGTACCCCTCAAACCCGAGCCGGGAGAGCTCGTGAGCCCCACGTTCTCTGAGATCGGGAAAGACCCCCCCCTGAACGATCCCGAAGAGGAGCTGGTCGGTTCCCTTGTGGACGTCCCGAGACCGCTCCGCCCATCTGAGGGTGCGCTCCAGCGCATCCCTCGCCTCTCCATGGGAGAGGGGGTACGGGGGGCACTCGTCGAGCGGCATGACGACGTCCCCCCCAAGCGCCTGCTGAATGGCGATCGTCTTTTCCGGGGAGAGGAAGTGTCGCGCCCCGTCCAGGTGGGACTGGAACAGGACGCCATCCTCGGTGATCTTCCGGAGCGGCGCCATGCTGAAGACCTGAAACCCACCGCTGTCGGTAAGGATCGGGCCATCCCATCCGATAAAGGGATGCAGGCCTCCCATCTCCTCGATGGGCTCGGTCCCCGGCCGGAGGTAGAGGTGGTAGGTGTTGCAGAGGATGAGCTCCACGCCGGCCTGCCGGACCTCGCGGGGAGAGAGGGCCTTGACCGCTCCCGCGGAGGCGCAGGGCATGAAGGCAGGGGTCTCCACCGTCCCGTGGCGGGTGGTGAGCCTCCCGCGCCGGGCCCCGGAGGGATCGACCCCGAGCAGCTCAAACGCCATCACATCTCCACGTCCTCGAAGGTCACTTCGACCCGGTACGTCTTAAAGGTGATTGTCCCCGCCACGGCGGAGGCGGTGTAGCTCAGGTTCTCGGGGGAATGTTCCACCAGGACGATCCCCCGAACCTTCTGCTTTCCCTTCCCCAGGTGCTTCCGCACCCAGCCGATCCGCTGTAGGGTCTCTGCCACGAGCTCCTCCCCCTGTCCCCGATCGGCGACCTGCACAACCACGAAACTCCCGCTCTCATCCCGGGCCAAGAGATCGATCCCGCCGACCCCGCTGGCATACCCGGCACCGACCGGCTTCCCCTTGTCGTCGCTCAACACGCTGAGGCCCGACTCCAAGAGCTCGGGTTGCTTCGCCAACAGCTTTCGGAGTCCCGCCGGGTCGAGGGCGAACAGGGGCGTAGGCGCCTCGAGACCCTTCGAAGGTGTCATCGCTTCCCCTCCCTCCTCCTCCACCCCCCCGTCCGCTCCGGGCGCCGCGCCCTCTTCCATCTCCAGCTCGGGTCCTTCCTGCAAGCGCACCCCCCCCTTGGCCCGCCCCGCGTCCTTCTCTTTCTCTTTTGGACGGTCCCCCTCGCGCCCGCCGGGCCGCGCCATGTGACCGCAGTTCGGACAGGTAAGCTCCCGTGCGCCGAGAGGTGTTCCACAGAGCTTGCAGAACATCATCCCCTCACAGAATCACCATGGCGTCGCCGTAGCTATAAAACCGGTAGCGCTCGCGCATCGCTTCCGCGTACGCCTTCAGGATCAGGGCCCGGCCCGCAAAGGCAGACACGAGAATGAGCAACGGAGAGCGGGGCAAGTGAAAGTTGGTCACGAGACCGTCCACCACGCGAAACGGGTGACCCGGCGTGATGAAGAGCGAGGCCATCCCCTGCCCGGCCCGCACCCCTTCCCCGGGGAGCGCGGCGTCCTCCAGGGCCCTGGTCGTCGTGGTCCCGACCGCCACCACCCGCCGGCCTTCGGCCTTCGCCCGCTTCACCGCGGCCGCGGTCCGCTCGGGAATGAGGTACCGCTCTGTCGCCATCCGGTGCTCCGCGACCCGCTCGACGGTGACCGGCGTGAACGTCCCCACCCCCACGTGCAGCGTGAGAAAGGCGATCTCGACCCCGCCCTGCTCAAGCGTGCTCAGCAGGGCCTCGGTAAAATGCAGCCCGGCTGTGGGGGCTGCGATGGCCCCCGCCGCCCTCGCATACACGGTTTGATAGCGCTCGACATCGATGGCGTCGTCCGGCGTGGGCCCTGTGCCGCTCGCCCTGCGCTTGACGTACGCCGGGAGCGGCATCACGCCGATGCGAGGGAGCAGCGTGCGGATGTCCTCCGGCCCGTCAAACTGGAGCAGCCGCCTCCCTCCACCATCCCGATCCACCACGAGAGCGCCCACGGCCTCTTCAAACGTCAGCCGTCGGCCCACACACAGCCGCTTGCCCGGCTTCCCCAGCACCCACCAGCGATTCCGCGCCTCCTCCTCGACGAGGAGAACCTCAATCGTCCCTCCCCCGTCGCGCCGTCCGTGCAGCCGGGCCGGGACCACCCGGGTATCGTTGAGCACGAGGAGGTCCCCCGGCCGGAGCCACGCGCCCAGATCGCAAAATCGCCGGTGGCGGAATCCCCCGTCCTCCCGGCAGACCACCAGCAGGCGAGCGGCCTCCCGCTCGGGGCACGGGTACTGGGCAATCAGTCCCTCCGGCAGGTGATAATCAAAATCAGAAAGGAACATCGGAAGACTCGTTCAGGGTTCAGAGTTCACCGTTCACAAAAATTCGAATTTCGCAATTGCAACTACCTGCGATCGGCGGTCATCGATTGAGTTCAGGGGGCACGGGCGACGGGATTTCTTGCCGCCGCATCTGCTGTGAACCGTGAACCGGGAACCGTGAACGCTGCGACGGAAGGCGCATAACCGTTGCCAGGGGGAAATAATGTTTCAGGATACGGCTGTAGTCATACGCAAGATCCGCCATCCCTTTGGCTCCCCACTGGCTCAACCCTACCCCGTGCCCCCACCCCTGACCGATAAAGACGATCTCGCCGTCGCGGGGGTAGATGCTGAACAGGGTGCTCCGGAGCCGGTCCGGGCCCAGGAGCTGCCGGAACTGCTTTCCGTCGACGTCGAGCACGCCTGCGCCATCCCAGATTCGGAGCCGACTGACCCGACCCGACCGCGTCCGCCGGACGACCTCGACCCGCTGGATCTCGCCCAAACGCCAGCCGAACCGTTCGAGGGCCTGCCGGATCTCGGCACGCGGGATCGCCACCTCCCATTGATGAACGGGCGCGATGGCCGAAAAGGGGTCCTTCACGCCAACGATGAACGGGTACTTCTTCTCCCAGACTTCCACCGCATCCTCGGTCCGCCCCCCCGAGGCGGCGTGGTAAAAGGCCGGAATGACGCGGCCCCGGTAGGTCAACACCTCGCCCCGGGTCGCCCACACCGCCACGTCACACCGGGGATCCTCACCGCTCACCCCGCGGTAGACCTGCGAGGCGGTCGTGGCCTGGAGATGATACAGCGCCTTGGGATCCCCGAGGCGTTCATACAACGCAAAGGTCCGGGCCACCACCGCCTGGGTCTTCAGCGCCTCGACGGGCCACTCGGGATTGGCCTCGACCTTCATCACCCCGCGAACGTAATCTTCGAGGGACACCTGGTTGATGATTTGAAGACCCCCTGACGTATTCCAGACCTCCACACTCCCCCGATAGGGCCGCCCGTTGATCCAGAACAGACCCGAATCCGGCCGCAACCGGAAGGTGGTCCCGGGCTTTCCCTCCCACGCGACGCGCACCTCTTTCCCCGGGGGGAGGACCTGCACCGTGTGGCGATCGAGTTCCTCGAGCCGGGTCGGTCCCGCGCCCATCAGGTGAATGGAAGAGGCTCCCTCCTTGACGAGGACGCGCACCGGCCACTCCTCGCCCCAGGCGAGCCCGGGGATACACAGGAGGAGGATGCCACTGATCAACCATTTGCCCATCAATGGTCTCCCGTTCACCGGCGACCGAAGAGGGAAAAAAGGAGGGTGAGCACGAGACTGATCAGGATGGAGGTGGCCAGCGGAAAGTAGAAGGTCACGTTCCCTGTGCGGATAGAGAAATCACCCGGCAGCCGCCCGACGAACGGGATCTTTCCCACCACGAGGAGGAGGCCCCCGAGGAGGGCCAGGATAATGCCGAAGAGGATCAGGAGTTTGGCCAATCCCTCAACGCCGAACATGGTCGTCGCCCGCTGCATGCCTCGCTCACCGCTCGCCCACCTCGGCCGAGTATACCACCCTCCGCCGGCATCTGTCAGCCCGCCGCGCGGTCCCGGCCTTTCCCCTCTACCACAGATCGCCCTGCGGGCGGGCCCGCGGGGTGAGGCCGAAGTGATCGAAGGCCAACCGGGTGGCGGTCCGGCCCCGGGGCGTTCGGGCCAAAAATCCCACCTGGATCAGAAACGGCTCGTAAATGTCCTCGAGGGTATCCTTCTCTTCGCCGACGGCCATGGCCAGGGTCTCGACGCCCACCGGGCCCCCATCGAACTTTTCGATGAGCGCCTGCAGAATCCGCCGGTCCATGTCATCCAGTCCCCGCTCGTCCACCTCCAACCGCTCGAGGGCCATCTGCGCCAGCTCCTCGGTGATCACCCCATCGCCCACCACCTGGGCAAAGTCCCGGACCCGCCGGAGCAGCCGATTGGCCACCCGCGGCGTCCCGCGCGACCGGCCGGCCAGCTCCGCCGCGCCCTCCGCCCTGATCTCGACCCCCAGAATCCGCGCGGACCGGAGGATGATGCGGGTGATCTCCTCATCGGTATAGTAGTCGAGCCGGTGCACCACGCCAAACCGATTGCGCAGAGGCGCGGTCAGGAGGCCGGCCCGCGTGGTGGCCCCGACCAACGTGAAGCGGGGCAGATCCAGCTTGATGGTCCGGGCATGGGGGCCCTGGCCGATGACCAGGTCCAACTGATACTCCTCCATGGCGGGATACAAGATCTCCTCCACCACCCGGTTCATCCGGTGAATCTCATCGATGAAGAGGACATCCCGGTCTTCGAGATTGGTCAGAATGGCCGCCACATCCCCGGGTCGCTCCATCACCGGGCCCGAGGTGGCGCGGACACTCGCCTGGAGCTCCGTCGCGATGAGATAGGCCAGCGTGGTCTTGCCGAGGCCCGGGGGGCCGTGGAAAAGGACATGATCAAGCGGCTCGCGCCTCGCCCGGGCCGCCTCGATGAAGACGCGGAGGTTCTCCTTGACCTTTTCCTGCCCGACGTATTCCTCCCAGATCTTTGGCCGGAGGGTCGGCTCCCACTGCTGATCATCCTCGAGCGGGCGCCGGCTCACAATGCGCTCGGTCATCGCCTATCCCCTGGCCTGCTCGGCCAACAGCCGCAGGGCCTGCTTGACCACCGCCTCGAAATCCTGATCTCCATCGAGCGCGCGGACGGCGCCGGCGGCCGCCCTGGAGGCCGCGGCGCGGCTGTAGCCCAGATTCAGCAGGGCAGAGACCACATCCTGCAGGACCTCCTCGCCCCGGTCCCGTCCGGGGGCTGCGGCTGCCTCAGCCGGTTCGAGAAGCGACCAGACCTTCTCCTTGAGTTCCAGAATGATCCGCTCCGCCGTCTTGCGCCCTACCCCCGGAACGGCGCTGAGGCGCACCAGATCCCCGCGCCCGACGGCGGGGATGAGCTCTTCCGCCGTGATCCCGGAGAGGATGTTGATGGCCAGGCGAGGCCCAATCCCCGTGACCCCCCGGAGCAGGTCGAAGAGGGCCCGCTCGCGTTCGGTGAGGAACCCGTAGAGGTGCAGGGCGTCGTCCCGCAGGTGGGTCGCCGTGTAGAGGAGGGTCTCGGTCCCCTCTTCCGGAAGCCGGTAGAAGCTGGAGAGGGGAATGAAGACGCGATACCCCACCCCGCTCACGTCCACGATGACCTGGGTGGAGTCCCGCTTGATCAACCGCCCCCTGAGTTGCCCGATCACCGTCGCCCTCTAGTAAAAGGGGAGGATGAGGGTGAGATCGACACGCCAGCCGTCCGCCTCCCGAGTCATCGGGTAGCTCCGGACACCCGGGGCGCACTGAAAACGGGGGACGCCGCGACCCGAAAATTCCAGACCGACCTCCCCCGTCACGACGACGAGCCTCGGCGACTGATAGTCCGCCGACTGCAGCGCAAAGGTGGTGTGACAGCACGTCGTCCGGCAGCCCAGGCCCAGCATCCGGCCGATGAACTCGTCCCGGGTGAAGAGGCGCTTGGTCGTCGCCGTCCCCCGGTCATAGATGGCGCCATAGTCCTCCGCATGCCACAGGTTCAAGATCTCCACGAGGGCCGCGGTGGCCCCCGCCTTGGCCCGCGCGACCTCCCCGGGATCCGCCGCCCCCAAGAGCGCCGGCAGGAGGAGCACGAGGCTACACCCTCGCCATCCGCCGTTGCAGACCGATCCCATGAATATGACAGATGGCCAGCGCCAGCGCATCCGTGGCATCGGTGGCCGGGAGTCCCGACGAGAGGCTGAGGAGAGAGCCCACCATCCGTTGGACCTGCGCCTTCGACGCACGCCCAAAGCCGGTCACCGCACTCTTGACTTCCAACGGGCTATACTCAAAGACGTCAAGGCCCGCCTCGACCGCGGCCACCAGGGCCGCCCCCCTGGCTTGCCCGAGCTGCAGTGCGGTCCGGACATTCTTGGCGAAAAAAAGCCCCTCCAGGACCGCACATCCGGGCCGATGCTGCCCGATGACCGCCTGGAGGGTCTGGTGAATGACCTGGAGTCTCCGGGAAAAGGCCTGACGGGGGGAGGTGGCGATCACGCCGTGGGCGACGGAGATCAGGGACCGGTCTCGCACCTCCACCACGCCATAGCCGGTGGCGGCCGTCCCGGGGTCGATCCCCAGCACCCGGAGCCCGTTGGTCGCCCCTCGCTCCATGTCCCTAGGCTGTCAGGGCCGCCATGATCTCGTCGGGGATATCAAAGTTGGCATAGACATGCTGCACGTCGTCGTGCTCCTCCAGTCCGTCCATCAGACGGAGCACCTGCTCTGCCACCTTCCCCTCGAGGCGAACGGTGGACTGCGGGACGAGCGTGACTTCGGCGCCTTCGATGGGGACGGACGCCTGCTCCAACGCCGCCTTGACCCCCTCGAAGGCCTTGGGGTCGGTCACGATCTCGAAGGTCTGCTCGCCGGTGCGCACGTCCTCTGCGCCGGCCTCGAGGGCCACCGCCAAAAGCTGCTCCTCATCCACCCCGGTCGCCGGGACCTGGATCAGCCCCTTCTTGTGAAACATCCAGCCGACACACCCCGACTCGCCCAGGCTCCCACCGAGGCGAGAGAAGATTTTTCGGATCTCGGCGGTCGTCCGATTCCGGTTGTCGGTGACCGCCTCGACAAGAACCGCCACCCCGTGGGGACCGTAGCCTTCGTACACGCACTCTTCGTACGTGACCCCTTCCAGCTCCCCGGTCCCCTTCTTGATGGCCCGGGTGATGTTGTCCTGGGGCATGTTGGCGGCCTTGGCCTTGTCGACGGCGTCGCGGAGGCGCGGGTTGCCCACCGGATCCCCCCCGCCAAGACGGGCTGCGACCGTGATCTCCCGGATCACCTTGGTAAAGACCCGCCCCCGCTGGGCATCGACCTTCGCCTTCTTGTGTTTGATGCCGGCCCACTTCGAATGTCCGGACATTCCTCTGCCTCCTCGCCTGGAAAGGTACAGAAAAGGCCCGCCGCTGTAAAGGGAATTCTCCGTGAAATCCGCTTGACAAGCCTCAGGAGCGGTGGTAAGTACCCTAGCACATCCGTCCCGACCCTTCAAGGAAGCCAGCGGTGGATGCGAGGCATTCCTTTCCTGCTCAAGGCCACGGGTGATCCCGTGGCTTTTTCCTTTGGAGGATGGCAATGATCATCGTGATGCAGGCCGGGGCGTCCGAAGAGCAGCTCCAGGAGGTCCTGCGGCGGGTTGAGGAGGTGGGCTACCACTCACACCTCATCCGGGGGACCCACCGCAATGTGGTGGGGGCCGTTGGCGACGAGCGGGGGAAGGCCAGGCTCCAGAGCCTCGAGGCGTTACCGGGCGTGGAAAGCGTGGTTCCGATTCTCCAGCCGTTCAAGCTGGCCAGCCGGGAGTTCCGACGCCAAAAGACGGTCATCAAGGTGGGGGAGGTGGAAATCGGGGCCGAGCGCCTCGCGCTGATGGCCGGGCCCTGCTCGGTCGAGAGCGAGGCCCAGCTCCTCGAGGCGGCCCGCGCCGTCAAGGCGGCCGGGGCCACCATCCTCCGCGGGGGGGCGTTCAAGCCCCGCACCTCGCCGTACAGCTTCCAGGGACTCGGCGAGGAGGGGCTGAAACTGCTCGCGCTCGCCCGCGAGGCGACAGGGCTCAAGATCGTCACCGAGGTTCTCAATGATCGGGACGTCGAGCTGGTCGCTCGCTATGCCGACATTCTTCAGGTGGGGGCACGCAACATGCAAAACTTCGCCCTCCTGAATCTGGTCGGCGAGGCGCGCAAGCCGGTCCTCCTCAAGCGGGGCATGTCGGCCACCGTCAAAGACCTCCTGATGGCGGCGGAGTACATCCTCTCTCACGAAAATTACGACGTCATCCTCTGTGAGCGGGGGATCCGGACCTTCGAGACGGCGACCCGCTTCACCCTCGACCTCAACGCCGTCCCGGTCCTCCAGAAGCTCACCCATCTGCCGGTCATCGTCGATCCGAGCCACGGGACGGGCTACGCGGAGTACGTGACGGCCATGGCCCGGGCCGCCGTCGCCGCCGGGGCCGACGGCCTCATCGTCGAGGTCCACCCGAAACCCGAGGAGGCCCTCTCCGACGGGGTGCAGTCGCTCACGCCCCCCCGGTTCGAGGAACTCATGCGGCAGCTCGCGCCAGTGGCCAGGGCCGTCGGCCGCTCCCTCTGATCCGCTTGCCCTTTACCCCACAGCGACAGTTTATTCGTCAGCGCACATCTGGGAAGCCCTGCTACCCGTCCTGGCCCAGAGGCGACTGGTGTCGAAGGGGGAACTGCCTGACGAGGTCAACGTAATGACGCGCGAGTCGAAAGGAAAAGCCCGGCATTAAAGCCCCCCGAGTCGAATCCCGGACCTCGTGGCTGCCAGCTCAGACCGGATATTACGATATCAGCACCTTCAGTCACTTGGGTGTGCAGGACGCGGCAAGACATTCCATTGCGTGACCCGAAAACGCACCCTATGAGCAACCTTCGTTGAACTCATCCGCCCCGCGCGGCCCAAGGCCTTCACAGTCCATAAAATACAGAGGTTTGTGTTAACAGGAGCAGGCCTAGTTAACCTATGTTAACCGTTGTACTATACGTTAACACATGTTAACATGCTTACGTTAGATTAACATTGCGAGAGAGGTCTTAGAACCATGACCACAGAGAATTACATCACTATTCCTGAACTGGCAAGGCTCCTCGGGGTCAGTCGGATCGCGATCTACAACCGCGTCAAGAAGGGGCAGATTCCTGCCACAAAGATAGGTCGGACTTACGTTATTACAGACAAGACCGTAGCAGACATCCTCGGCAGAAAGGTAACAGCCAAAGGGAGGAAACGGATCGATGCCGCGGTTGACAGGACAGTACGCGAATATGGAGAAGTGCTCAAGCGGTTGGGCAAAGAATAGTGAGAATTATTACAGTATCGGACGTAGAGTACCTTGCCTTCCGACTCGCAAAGGAACACCTCTCTTTCAATGAGCCAATTCCCGATTTCTCCACCCGGTTTCCTCATATACTTGAAAGCTGCGTCCTCACTCCGTTTCAGACATTTTCGGGGAAAGCTCTGTACCGATCGCTTATTGCCAAGGCCGGTATTCTCTTTTATCTCATGATCAAGAATCATCCTTTTCAGAATGGGAATAAGAGAATCGCCATCACCACTCTGCTCGTATTTCTCCTCTCCAACGGCAAGTGGATACACGTCGACACCCAGGAACTTTACAATTTCACGGTGTGGGTAGCGCAGAGCCCGTCACCGTTCAAGGACCAGGTCGTTGATGCGATACAGAAGTTCATTCGGAAGCATCTGGTGAACGCGGCCTAGTTGGACCGCGCCAGTGCGGTTGGAACCAAGGACCGCCAGCAACGATGGGAATAAGGCCGGGAAGACCATCTGGAGTGCTCCGTAGGAGGCTAGGCGGAAAGGGGGTCGGCGGCCCCTTCTCGCTTGGGAGGGAGACGGCGGGCCCAGATGGCGTCACTGTTGGACCACATGGAGAGGGACGTGCCAAATATGAACCCTGGCCTCCACCCTTGTAGTAATTGTACTTATCCCCTTTTCTCCGAATGTATATTCATGTGGCCGGCATAGTCAAGAATATCGAGCGGCTCAGGGCCCCCTTCGAGCTGTTCGCACAGACATTGAATCAACTGGTTGCCATTCGATCCGCCTCCGAGGAAACCCCGAATGTTGTACTCTGAGGTCGGGTGAAAGCAGGGCGGTCAAGTCGCTGGTTCACGGAACTCACCTGCTCTGCTACCCTCCCGCCATGTCTCGTCCTCTCCGCATCGCATTCCCCACCGCCACTTTCCACGTGATGAATTAAATCAGCTCCCATTGGGCGGTTCGATTGACAAACTCGAATCCGAGAAACCCTGCCAGCTCCCGCGAGTACTTCCCCCCCCTCTCCTCTGAGGTGGTGTCGAATAATTTCAGCGAGAAGGCTGGGCCCACAAGGGAAACCATGGACAGGGGCCAGGTGCCATAGCGCGAGATACCCTTCAAGGACAGGGTTACACTGCTGACATCCGAAAGCTGATAGACTTTCTCATTCCTGTAGGGGAAAAATTGCCGAGCACCCTGCTTATCCCCCAATAGTTCCTAACAACCGCCTCGCCCTTCATCTCTCGGCTCTTTCGACACTACCAATTGCTTGCCTTCGGGTTGCAGGCTCGCGTATATTTGCCCCGCAGATG
>JBHIAH010000045.1:0-21102 GCA_046758505.1 Methylomirabilales bacterium (SeqCode)
GGCTTGTTCCAGTGGAAGAGCACAGCCCTGTCATCCATGTGAACTGGTATGAAGCCGAGGCGTATTGCAATTGGGGAGGTAGACGGCTTCCTACTGAGGCGGAGTGGGAAATGGCAGCCGGTGCAGAACCCGCCCCCGGCGCCAAAGGTATTACAGAGCGTAAACGACGGTATCCTTGGGGAGATGAACCACCTTCGCCCGACCGCGCTAACTTGGATTCTCGCTTTCTGGGGTGTGTTGACGTCGGAGCATTTCCATCTGGAGATAGCGCTTTTGGTTGTCGCCAGATGATAGGGAATGTTTGGGAGTGGACAGCTTCAGCCTTTTACCCCTATCCAGGATTTATTGTGGATTCGCCGTATAAGGAATATTCGGCGCCATGGTTTGGCTATCGCAAGGTGCTGAAAGGGGGAGCGTGGGCCACGCGCTCTCGACTCGCTTGCAATACGTATCGGAATTTTTTTCAACCTTACCGGCGCGATATATTTGGCGGCTTTCGCACCTGCGCCCGCCAACGGGTGATATGACCAGGGGCCAAAATGACGGCGGCGAGGAGATCGGAGCGGTGGAGTCTGGGGTTGTCCCCTATCTCCTTTTCGTGTGGGTCAACAGCAATGCGCCCACGGCCGATGGGAGATCCGTGGACTAGATGAATCCGGAGTCGAAATCAGCAGTGCCAGCCCGTCGCTCGTGATCGAGCGGCCCCCTCCCCGACGGCTTTAGCAAAAATGGGCCAAATGACTTATTGACCAGATTCGTCCTGCGGCCTAGCGTGAGGGAAAGTTTCTCCCATACTTAGAAGAAGATGACTATCCGGGTCTCGTTCATGGGGGTGATGAGGACAGTGACCCGCGAGACAGATGTCGGACTGTCTGCCGCGCCTGGCGTCACGCTCCGCGAAGTCCTTGACAGCCTGGAGAGGCGGTACGGACCAGAATTCGGCCGTCGGGTGTTCCGCTCGCAGGTACCGCCCCGCCCCCTGCAGATGCACACCCGGATTTTCGTCAACGGGAACCTGACGGACGAGGAAAAGCTGGATGAGCCCCTGCCGGTTGACGGCGGCGAGGCCGGGTGCCCAGAGGTCTTGATCTACCTCATGCCAGCTGCAACGGGTGGATGACAGGAGGAGCCATGCGTGGTCAGGCAAACAATGCTCGTGAGATTCGGGAAGATCGGTGGATTCCGTCCGCCTGCAGCATCTGTTACGGCGGCTGCTCGGTCCGGGTCCACCGGGTCAACGGCACCGTGGTGAAAATCGAGGGAAATCCGGAGAGCCCCGTGGGGAACGGCCGGATCTGTGCGAAGGGCCTGAGCGGCATTATGGTCCTTTACGATCCGAACCGGCTCAATGTCCCGCTCCGGCGCACCAACCCTGTGAAAGGAGTCGGGGTGGACCCAGGATGGAGGCCGATCAGCTGGGACGAGGCGCTCGAGGAAATCGCGGTCCGCCTGGAGAAGATCCGGGCAGAGGATCCCCGCCAGCTCTCGCTCCAAGTGACGACTACCCTGGCGCCCTCATCGCTCTTCTTCTTCACCTTTGGATGGGCCTTTGGCACCCCCAATATGTGGGTGGCCGGGGGCGGAATCCACTGCGGCAACGGGGCCCACTCGGTGGGCGGCATCATGCACGGCTCGTGGTCCCTCGTTCCAGACTTCAAGCAGTGTAACTACGCCATCTACTTCGGCGCCTCGAAGGGCCACTCCGCGGGACATGCCTCCACGCCGAACATGGAACTGGCCGCCGACGCCCGGGCCCGGGGGATGCGCTTGGTCGTAGTCGATCCCATGTGCAACTTCGCCGCGGCCAAGGCTAACGAATGGGTGCCGATCCGGGTCGGGACTGACGCCGCCCTCGCCATGGCCATGGTCAACTGCCTGCTGAATGAGTTCGGGATCTACGACGCGGAATACCTGAAGGCGAAGACCAACGGCTCCTACCTGGTCCGGCCTGACGGCACCCACGCCCGGGAACCCGAGTCCGGGAAGCCCCTCGTCTGGGACTCGGCGACCGGCTCTACGAAGACCTACGATGACCCGACGGTGAAGGACCCGGCCCTGCTCGGCGAGTGCGAGGTGGCGGGAGAGCTCTGCCGGCCGGCGTTCGAGCTCCTGAAGGAGCACGTGCGCCGCTATACGCCCGAGCGGGCGGAAGGGATCACGGGAGTGCGGACGCCTGTGGTCCGGCGGCTGGCCCGCGAGTTCGGGGAGGCCGCGCGCGTGGGGAGCACCATCGTCCTCGACGGTGTCCGGCTTCCGTACCGGCCCGCGGCGGCCATCTACTTCCGCGGAGCCCAGGGGCACAAGAATTCCTCCCACAACTGTTTCGCGGTAGACCTGTTGAATCAGGTAGTCGGCGCCGCTGATGTGGTGGGTGGCGCGCTCGGTTTCAACCCCGTGTGCTACGGCCACCCGGAGACCGGCCGTCCCCGCTACGCGCCCCGGGCCGACCGGGACGGCCTGCTGACCCCCGGGACGTGGATGCTGCCGCACCTGCCGTACCCGCCTGCGGAGCCCCGGCACCCGGACTCGATGGGGTTCATCGAGCTCTTCCCCCTCTCCCACGTCTCGCCTCTGATGGCCTCGGCCGACCAGGAGGAGTGGTGGCAACGGTTCGAGCTCCCGTACCGCCCGAAGATGCTGCTGAATTACGGCGCCAACTCCCTGATGAGCGTCGGCAACAAGGAGACGGTGGCCGCCAGCCTGGCGAAGTTTGACTTCGTCGTCTCTTTCGACCTGTTTCTCAACGAGACGTCCGACTTCGCTGACATCATCCTGCCCGACGGCAGCTATCTGGAGGTGTTAGACCCGCGACCGAACTTCCCTTTCATCTTCAACCATCCGGCCGGACCGGGGCAGTGGGGGTGGCCGATCCGCCAGCCAGTGGTCCCGCTGACCCAGGAGCGCCGGAGCGCCCGGGAGGTGCTGCTGGACCTCGCCGGGCGTCTGGGGCTCCGGCCCGAGATGAACATGGCGCTGAACGTCTTCTATGGCCTCGATGGCGCGTATCTGCTTGACCCGAAGCGGGCGTACACCTTTGAGGAGATCGCCGACCGGGAGCTCCAGCACAAGTTCGGCCCCGAACGAGGGCTCTCGTGGTTTAAGGAGCACGGCGTCATCACCTGGCCCAAGCGGGTGGAGGAGGTCTATTGGCGGCCGTTCCTGGACGTGCGCGTGCCGATCTACTGGGAGTTCATGATCGAGCTGGGCCGGAAGATCCGGGAGATCGCCGGCTCCCGCGGGATGACGTTCGACCCAGCCTACTATAGCCCGCTGCCCGAGTGGCTGCCCTGTCCGACCCACACGGTGGAGGATCCCCGCTATGATCTATTCGCCTTCTACTACCGGGACGTCCTCCACACCAACGCCTTCACCATGCAGAACCCGTGGCTGGACGAGGCCTCACAGATGGACCCGTATACGTACAGGATCTCCCTCAATACGACGACGGCTCGCCGGCGTGGCATCGCCGATGGGGATCGGATCCGCGTGGAGTCCTCCGCGGGCCGGCGGGTCAGCGGACGCGCCAAGCTGACAGAGGGGATCCACCCCGAAGGGGTTGGCATCAGCGCCTGCGCCGGGCACTGGACCCGCCACCAGCCCATCGCTCAGGGGAAGGGGGTGTTCTTCAACGACCTCCTAGAGGTGGACTACAAGCACACCAGCCCGGTGAACCTGAACCTGGATCTTTGCGCCAAGGTACGGGTCTTCAAATGAGATATGGAATGGTGATCGACCTCAAGCGGTGCTTTGGCTGCTATAGCTGCCAGGTCAGCTGTAAGGCGGAGTACGCGACTCCCCCCGGCGTCTTCTTCGCCCGGGTGGTCAAGCGCGAGAGCGGGACCTATCCGAACGTGAGGAAGATTTTTCAGCCCATGCTCTGCATGCACTGCGAGATCCCGCCGTGCGAGGAGGTTTGCCCGACCGGAGCGACATTCAAGCGTCCCGACGGTATTGTTGAGATCGACCATGACATCTGCGCGGGCTGCCGCTACTGCATCCAGGCCTGCCCCTACGAGGCCCGGTATTACCATGCCAAAGAGCGCTTCTATTTCGGCCGGCAGGGCCCGACCGAGTACGAGGCTCGGGGCTACCAGCAGCATCAGACGGGCGTCGTCATGAAGTGCAACTTCTGCGTCCACCGTCTTGAGCGGGGAGAGCTGCCCAGCTGCGTCGTGACGTGCCCGGCTAACGCGCGGACGTTTGGTGATCTGGACGACCCCAACAGCGAGGTCAACCGGCTCATTAAGGATCGTGGCGGGGCACCGCTCCACCCCGA
Organism: Methylomirabilales bacterium (SeqCode); assembly: GCA_046758505.1. Classification (GTDB taxonomy): domain Bacteria; phylum Methylomirabilota; class Methylomirabilia; order Methylomirabilales; family CSP1-5; genus CSP1-5. Next base: position 4,277 of record JBHIAH010000045.1, read on the forward strand.
ACTCGGGACTGCTCCGTCGGTGTACTACCTGCCGGCGTAGACGGGGAGGCCGCCCATGAAACTGCTTACAGACCCGTTCGACGTCCTCCTCCAGGACTTTCAGGAGACCGCCCGTCCCCAGCGGGAGTGGGTGGACCGGCGGGGGATCCTGCTTATCAGCGGCCACTTCCTGTCCGGGGTAGGCGCCGGAGGATGGGTCTTTTCCAGCATCCTCGACTTTCTGCCAGGTGAGGTGGCCAGCATCTGCCTCGTGGCGCTGAGCGGACTCGCTCATCTCCTCTTCCTCGGTCGGCCGAAGCGCTTCTGGCGGATGGTCCGGGTGCAGTCGTCGTGGGTGAGCCGCGGGTTCATGGGGATGACCCTTTTCCTGCTGGCGGCGACGGCCTATCTGGTCCTCACGCTGAGCGGAGATGGCGCTCTCGGGATGCCCGGTCGGATACTCTGGATCCTCTCCCTGATCGGGGCGGGCGTGATCATGCTTTACAAGGGCAACGTCTACGCGGTGTGCCGGGCGATCCCGTTCTGGAACTCCCCTCTCCTGCCCGTCCTCTACGTCGCCTATGCGATCCGGGGGGGCGTGGCGCTGCTCATGCTCTTCCTGCCTTGGGATGGGGTGCGCGTCCATCTCGGACTCCTCGAGATACTCGAGCTGTGGGTTGGCGTGTCGGTTGGGATGTGCATCCTCTTCTACCTGACGATCATGGCGGGCTCGTCCCTCGACGGGCGTCGCTCGGTAGACGACCTCCTGCGCGGACGGGTCGCCACCTTCTTCTACGTCGGCGTGGTCCTGGCTGGATTTGTGGTGCCGGTCGTCATCGGGGTCTGGAACGTCATCACGCCTGTGTCGCTGGGAATGCTCGCCCTGGTGGGAGCCTTCTCACTGGTGGGTGACTTCTACGTGAAGCTCTCGATCGCCAAGGCGGGGCGGTATATCCCGCCCGTGGCTCTCGCGCGATGACGGAGAGCACCTTGGACGGTTTACAGGGGCACGGGGGGGACTCGCCTCCGACGAAGCAGGCGGGGGTCATGTTTAGTCGAAAACTCCCGCTCTGGTATCAGCTCGCCCAGATCCTGCGGGCGGGGATCTTGGGGGGGCAGTTCCCTCCGGCCTCCCGGGTTGCTCCCGAGGTGCGGTTGGCACGGCAGTATCGAGTCAGCGTCGTGACAGTCCGTCAGGCCCTGAAGTCACTGGAGGAGGAAGGGCTCATTTCCCGTCAGCGCGGCCGAGGCACCTTCGTGAACCCCGAATGCCCTCCCCGGAAGGAGCTCAAGCTGATGGGCACCGTGGAGACAGTGATTGCGCAGCAGTTCAGCGAGGAAACCATTGTGCTGGAGCAGAGCCTCATCTCTGTCCCTCCGCATCTCGCTCCTCTTTTTGGGGCTGAGCGCGAGGTGAGTTTTTTCCGGCGGCTCCGCCAGGAGCAGGGAGCCCCCCTGAGCTATGCCCTCAACTACGTCGTTCCCCAGTACGGGCACCAGATTCCGGTAGGGGCCCTCCGGCGCTATCCGATGCTGAAGATCCTGCGGGACGTCATCGGGGTCAAGCTCAAGGAGGTCCAGATCTCAGTGGAAGCCCAGGTCGTGCCCCCGGAGGTTGCGAAGCCGCTGGAGGTGGACCTGCTCAGCCCGATCCTCTTCTTCTCCGGTATTGTGTACGATCAGCGCCAGCGGGTCGTCGACCTGGATTGCATTTACTACCGGGCGGACCGCTTCAAATTCACGCTAGATCTCGAAGTGAGCCGGTGAGGGGGCGCCACGACGCTCGCGACCATTCAGGTTTCGGCGCCTGGTCCGTGACTTGAGGGGCCCAGCGCACTTTTTTCGAGGACAACAAGGTGTTGCATGGAATGGAGATCATGGCCACGCACGTGCTCTTGGCCTCCCGGTAGATGTCCTGCGGCGCTCGACGCAACCTGGAGGCGAACGGGCTCACGCTGGCGCTGTTCGAGTGGGGGCGGGCGGAGGCCCCGCCCCTCCTCTTACTGCACTCGCTTGCAGCTCATAGCCATTGGTGGGACTGGGCCGCGTCACTCTGGGCAGGCCGGCGACGCGTAATTGCGCTCGACTTCCGGGGCCACGGTGCCAGCGCTCACGCGGTTCCCGCCGTGTACGCGTTTGACGACTACGCCGCCGACACGCTGGCGGCGCTCGACGCTCTCGGCCTCGCCCATCCGGTGGTCGTGGGGCACTCCATGGGCGCGTATGTTGCTGCCTACGTGGCCTCCCTCCACCCAGAGCGCGTCCGGGCACTGGTCATCGCCGATATGCTGACGGGGTGGACCCCGGAGCAGGCAGAGGGGGCGAAACGCCAGGCCGCTCGCCCGGCACCCCAGTTCGCGAACTGGGCGGAAGCGAGAGATCGCTTCAAGTTCCAGCCGCCGGCAACCCGCGCCCCCGGCGACCGCATCCGGCACCTGGCCGAGGCGAGTGTCCAGCAGACGGCGCCGGGCGTGTGGCAGCTTGCTTTCGACCGGTCGGTGTTTCTGCACCCGCCGGTCAATCCCTGGCCGTTCCTCCCCGCCGTCGTGTGCCCCACGCTGGTGATTCACGGGGAGGGAAGCACCATCATGGACCGGCGGGCCGCTGAGCGCGTGGCGGCTGCGGTCGGGCGCGGGAGCGTGGTCACCCTTACGGGAACCTTCCATCACCTCATGCTGGACGACCCGGCCGGCTTTGTCGCGGTTGTTGACGGGTGGTTGACCGCTGCTCACTAACCAGGTCCGCGGGCTGGAAGGCACATGAGAGATCGAGTGCCTCACTGCATAAGTTATTGGTATGATTGAACGGGACGGGTTGAGCGAGGTCGCAACGTCTTTGCGAGTCACCCCATTCGATGATCAACGTCAATAAGCTGTTCCGCCGACTCTCCATCCGGTCCAAGCTGGTCATCGCCTTCTGTCTCTTCGGGGTGGTCCCCGTGTCGGTGGTGGGCGGGTATGGCGCCTTCCACTCGTTCTGGCTGCTGAACGACGCTGTCCAGGAGGGCCTGAAGGCCGGGGTCGCGATGAAGGCCGAGGAGATCCAGCGCCTCCTCGACCGGGTGAAAGGGGACGTCCTCTTCCTGAGCCGTCTGCCCACCCTTCAGGCTCTCGTCAACCTGAAGCCGGAAGCCCACGAGGAACGGCGGCGTCTGCTCGCCCGCCTGGGCGAGGAATTTCTCTCTTTCTCTCGCTCCCACCCGGTCTACTACCAGGTCCGCTACATCGATGAGCGCGGGAGAGAAGCCGTCCGGGCCGATTTCGACGGGCAGGGTCACCATCTGGTGCCGCCCGACCAACTTCAACACAAAGGAGATCGTTACTATTTCAGGGAGGCCATGGCGACACCTCCCGGAGCCATCTATGTCTCCCCCATGGACCTCAACATCGAGTGGGGGGCCGTGGAACTCCCCCGGAAGCCGGTCGTCCGCTACGCCGTCCCCCTTCGGAGCGCCAGGGAGGAGCCGCGAGGGATCGTGATTCTCAACATCTATGCCTCCCGCATCCTGAGTCACGTCCTGGCCCTGGGGGAAAAGGGAGAGGTGTCCCTGGCCAGTTCGACGGGCTTCTACCTCTTGAAGTCCAATTGGGTGGGCGAGAGCCGCACCTCCTCAGGTGCTGACTCTCTTCCTTTCCCCTCCTGGTTGGCCTCTTACTCGGAGCAACTTCGCCCCGAGGAGTTCTCGGATGGCCTGCCTGACGGGGCGGTGATGGAGGACTACCCTTCAGACCTGGCCTCCGCCATCTTCTCGGGGGAGATCGGGACCGCTGTGGAGCCTGGCCTCCGTGGCCGGATCGTGGCGTTTGCCCCGATCTTCCCTCACCTAGACCGCCAGGAGGAGTTCTGGGTGGCGGTTCACGCGTACCGGAAGTTAGAGGTGCTCTCCTCCCTGCGGGCCCTCCAGTTCCTCGTGCTGCTGCTGGGCGGAGCAGTCCTCGTCGTGGCTCTCGTGGCGGGCGTTGCCGCCGCCCGGCATTTTACCCGCCCGATCACTGCCTTGATCAGAGGCGCCGAGGCCGTCGCTGCAGGGGACTTCGATCGCCCCATCCGGGTCGAGACCAACGACGAGCTGGAGGACCTGAGCCATCAGTTCACTCAGATGGCCACCCGCCTGAAGGAGCACGAGCGACAGCTCAGGGAGGCGCGGGGCCGGGCCGAGCGAAGGGCCCAGGAGACACAGGCCCTGAACCGTATCGGGATGGAGGTGCTGACGCTTCTCTCCCTCCCCGAGATCCTCCAGCTCGTGGTGGACAAGGCGCGGGAGCTCCTCAAGGGAGATCTGGCCATCCTCTGCCTGGACGAGTCTGACCACGGGCTCCGGTTGGGCGCCGTGAGCGGATCAGCTGAGGCACTCCAGTTCCACCCCGGGGATCTCATCCCGGCCCTCACATGCGACAGGGTCAGCTGCCAGGAGGCTCGGTGCCCGGTTGTCTCTGGCGCGGCGTTCGGGAGCCATGTAGGAGTCGTGATGAGGAGTGAAGAACGGGTGGTGGGTTACCTCTGCGTGGGCCACCACGAGACCCGGCCGGTGGGCTCCGACGAGCTGGAATTCCTCTCCGGCCTCGCCAACCAGGCTACGATCGCGATCGAGAAAGCCCGTCTCCACCGAGAGGTAAGGGAGCTGGCGAGGCTTGAGGAGCGGGAACGGATCGGCCAGGATCTTCACGATGGGATTATCCAGTCCATCTACGCCACGGGCCTCGGCCTCGAGGAGTGCCTGAAGCTCGTCGGCGGGGTGCCACAGGAAGTGGGCCCGAAGCTCATGGAAGCGATTCAGAGCCTCAACGTCGTGATCCGCGATGTGAGGAACTATGTGGTGGGCCTCCAGCCCGAGGAGCTTCATGGCCGCGGGTTGAGCGGTGCCCTGGCCGATCTCAGCCGAGGCCTGGTTCTCAACGCCCTGCTCAACGCTGAGCTCGAGGTGGAGCCCGGGACTGACGAGGCCCTCAGCCCCGACCAAGCCGCCAACCTCTTCCAGATCTCTCGGGAGGCGCTGACGAACGTGGTGAAGCACGCGGGCGCCTCTCAGGTCATCCTGACCCTGCGGAGGGCGGACGGCGTGGTCTGTCTCGCGGTGGAGGACGACGGCGCGGGGTTCGATCCCGACCTTTGGGGAGGCGGGGGCCAGGGATTGCGCAACATGGGGGAGCGGGCGCGACGCCTGGGCGGGTCGCTCAGCGTCGAGAGCGCGCCAGGCCGCGGGACACGGATCAGGGTGGAGATCCCGCTGGCGGAGCCCGCATGAAGAATCGGAAGATTCCCGTTTTGCTGGTGGACGACCACGAGGTCGTCCGTGTCGGCCTTCGCTCGCTCTTGAGCCGAGAGCCTGGAATCGAGGTGGTCGGCGAGGCGGGAAGCGCTGCCGACGCAGTGGCCCAGGCCGATCGGCTGCGGCCTCGCGTGGTGATCATGGACGTGAGGCTCCCGGACCGGAGCGGGGTCGAGGCCTGCCGGGAGATCCGGTCGGCGGACCGCGAGATCCAGATCATCATGCTGACCTCCTACGCGGATGATGAGGCGGTATTCTCCTCCGTTATGGCCGGGGCCTCAGGGTACCTCCTCAAGCAGATCCGCGGACAGGAGCTGGTACGCGCCATCGAGACCGTGGCGGGGGGGCAATCCCTTCTCGATCCCGCCGTGACCCAGAAGGTCCTGGACCGCGTGAAGCAGCTCGCCTCAAGCTCGCAGCCCGACGAGATCGCCGCGCTGTCGGCCCAGGAGCGCAAGGTGCTTGCCCTCGTAGCGGACGGGAAGACGAACAAGGAAATCGCCGCCGCCCTTGGGCTCAGCGACAAGACGGTGAAGAACTACCTCTCTCACATATTCGAGAAGCTCAACCTCTCGCGCCGGGCCGAGGCCGCCGCCTACTTCGCCCGCCGTCGCTCCCTCTCGCCCTGACCTGTTTCGAGAAGAACTGAATCTCGGGACCGGGCGACTCGGCCTGGCCTTCTCCACCCTGTGCCAGAAGGTTAGCGTGAGGGGGATCGGCTTGTCCCCGGAGGGCCATCTGGCCCTATTCCCTTCAGGGCCGAAATACTTGAACTGGCCCCCCTTCCGGCACTTTTCTTGGCTGTCGCCGTCGGTCGACAATGGGCTTATGAAGCGGCCCGTCGCGGTGGGGGAAGAGCAAGTGAACTTTGAGCTCTCTCGATAGACATCCGGAGGAGGGGAAGGGATGAAAGGCGTCAGAGTGCGGGTATTCGCGTCCATGGTCGTCGCCCTCTCCCTCGTGGTCGGGTCCTCTGATAAGGCTTTTTCAGGAGAAGAGCTTGCCCCCTTGCCTAAGCCGCCAAAGGTGAAGGAGTCCCGAGCCAAACTCGGGATGTATCTCTTCTTCGACGAAAGGATCTCCGGGGATGGCGGGATCAGCTGCGCTACCTGTCACGACCCGAGCAAGGGGTGGGCGAACAACCAGAAGAATGACGAGGAGCTTTCAGACGCTTACCCCGGTTCCAAGTACTTTCGGAACGCCAAGTCGCCTGTCAATGTGGTCTTTGCCGAGACGGTGTATTGGGATGGGCGCCTTCCTGGAAAGTCGATGCTTCAAGTTCACGTAAGGGACCATCTCACGGAGACTCACTTTCTGAACATGGACGGGAGGCTGATGCTGGAGCGGATCAAGCAGATCTCTCTGTACGTCAAGATGTTCAAGAAGGCATGGAACGCGGAGCCTTCGTTCGGGAAGATCAGGAACTCGATCAGGGAATTCGAGAAGACCCTGGTGTCCACGAACGTTCCCTTCGACAGATTCCTCAAGGGGGACAGAACGGCCCTGTCCCGCAAGGCGAAGCGGGGGGTCGAGCTCTTCAAAGGGAAGGCTCGCTGCCTCCGGTGCCACAACGGGACGATGCTCTCCGATTACAAGCCTTATAACATCGGTGTTCCTGAGAACCTCAAGGTCTGGCGGGATCCCATGAGGCATTTCACGTTGCGATCGTTCCTGCTCGGGATGGGGGTTCCTGGCTTTGAGCGGGCCGAGCGTGATGTGGGGTACTACGCTGTCAGCAAGAAGAAGGAAGACATCGGAAAGTTCGTGACCCCGTCCCTGAGAGAGGTCTCCCGGACGGCTCCCTATATGCATAACGGGATGCTCAGCACCTTGGAAGAGGTTATCGAGTTCCACGCCAAGGGTGTTGGCCCGGACATTGAGCCGGTGGCGCTTTCGAAAAGAGAGATCAATGACTTGGTGGAGTTCCTGAAGAGTCTGAGCGGAGACGAAATCAAGGCGGCGAGCCCTGCCGATATGCCGGCGGACTACGCCCTTATCGAAGACTGGTACAACACCAGAAACTAGGGCACGAGGAACTATGGGGCGAACTCCAAAGGAGAAGTGGATATGACGAGGTGTAGGACGTTCCTGATTCTCCTTGCTGCCTTCGTGCTAGCCACTGGATCCACTGTGGGGAGGTCGGCGGTTGCTGGCGGGAGCGAGGTTCCTGAGCTCGGGCCCCTCGGTCCTGCCCCGATCCCTCCCGACAACCCCATGACCCCTGCCAAGGTCGAGCTGGGGAAGATGCTCTTCTTCGACACCAGGCTCACAGGAGATGCGAGCCTGAGCTGTGCAACCTGCCACGATCCCGCGCTCGGGTGGGGGGACGGTGCGGATATCGGCCGGGGTTACCCTGGCACCTCCCACTGGCGCAACATCCAGACGGTCATCAACACCGCGTACTACAACAAGCTCTTCTGGGCGGGAAGCAGCCGAAGCCTTGAAGCCCAGGCAGAGACAGCCAACAGGGGTGCGGTGGCCGGGAACGGCGAGCGGGACATGATGGAGGCGCGTCTCTATCAGGTTCCCGAATATCGAAAGATGTTCAGAGAGGTGTTTGGGGATGAATGGCCTCTGCTCAAGAATGCGTGGCGGGCCATCGCCGCCTTCGAGAGGACCCTTGTTCAACGAGATACCCCGTTTGACCGGTTCATGCGGGGGGACAAAGGCGCCCTCTCGGCCGAGGCCAAGCAGGGGTTGAAGCTCTTCAAGGGCAAGGGCGGGTGCATCCAGTGCCACAACGGGCCTTTCCTGACCGACCAGAAGTACCACAACTTGGGGGTACCCGAGAATCCTGCCTTCGCCGAAGACGCCAAGAAGCAGATCACCTTCCGCTACGAGCAGTATGCCAAGGGAGTGCCCGAGGAGATCTACCGAACCACCAAGACCGACCTCGGCCTCTTCTACCAGAGCAAGAGAAAAGAGGACATGTCCAAGTTTAGAACGCCCACCCTGCGGTACCTGGCGTACACGCCCCCCTACATGCACAACGGGGCCTTCTTCACCTTGGAGGAGGTCATCGACTTTTACGACCAGGGCGGGGGTGAGGATCAGGCCCTGAAGAACCACGGCATCGTCACCAAGAGCAAGAAGTTGAAGAAGCTCAAGCTCAGCGACGAGGAGAAGGAAGCCCTGGTGGCCTTCCTGGAGAGCCTCTCAGGGGAGGAGATTGTCATCGAGCCTCCCAAGCTGCCCGACTACGCGGTCATGATCACGAAGTAGAGGGAGGCCAAACATGACGAGGGGTGACAGCATGGAAAAGAAAGGTGGGGAGTTCCTCTGTCCGTCCAGAAGGCAGTTCCTCATCGCAGGGGGCGGGGTGACAGCTACTGTTTTGCTCTCCAGCGTCTTCCCGGGCACTGCCCTCGGGGCCCTCAAGGTCCGGCTCACAAAGTACCCGGAGAAGAAGATCGTCACGTTAGGTAAGCTCAAGACCGATGTCCTGACGACGTTCAGGTATCCCTATGATGACTTTCACTCGAACAGTTTCGTCGTCAAATTGGGGTTTCCAGCCGGAGGGGGCGTCGGGCCCAACCACGATATCGTGGCCTTTAACGCCCTCTGCACCCACATGGGAGGCCCGTTGATGGGCGCCTACAAGGCGCGGGATAAGGTCATGGGTCCATGCCCGTTCCATCTGAGCACCTTTGACCTGACCAGGCACGGCATGGTGGCGGCAGGTCACGCCACCGCGCCTCTGCCACAGGTTGTTCTCGAGGTCAGGCGGCAGGACATCTATGCCACGGGGATCGTGGGGCTGATCTATGGCTACAGCGATAACCTGGCGAAAGCCTAGCGCCGTGCCGATAACCGTCGCACGACCCACTTCGTGGGTGCCCGCCAGGGATGGCCTTCGGCCAATCATCATCTGGCGGTCGTCGCCCATCCTCAACGTACGGGGAGTACGCCTCCGGTGGGCCGGGGTCCCCACGAGGCGGAGCCGAGTGGGGTGCTGGACACCTCCCTGCGTCCTTGATCTGCTCGGTTCTCCGCACGGCGCCAGTGGCGTCCTACCAAAATTGGACACAAACGTGGAGATGTTGGGCGAACAAGCAAGCTGAAGAGGTGTAAGACTATGGCGACACCGTATTACATCGCTGAAGGTCGGGTTCCTCTGCCTCCCAAGGATGCCGATGTCTTGACCATATGCTGCGACTACTGTGTGGTGGCCTGCGGGTACAAAGTGTACCGGTGGCCGGTGGGGAGGGAAGGGGGGCCGAGAGCTGGTGAGAATGCCCTGCGGGTTGACTTTCCCGTGGCGGTCAATACCGGGAAGTGGGTGAGCCCCAACATGCATAACGTCGTGATGCATGAGGGCCGGCCCCACAACGTCATCGTGATCCCCGATGCGGATTCGAAGGTGGTGAACGTCGGGGGGACCCACAGCATCCGGGGGGGGTGCATCGCGCAGAAATGCTACAACCCCCAGAAGCCTACCGCCGACAGGCTCCAACATCCCCTGCTCAGGGTCGGTGGCTCTCTCCAGATGGTCTCGTGGGGTGCCGCGTTGGACATCATGGCCGAGGTCTCTAAGCACGTCATCAAGAATTATGGGCCCCACGCCTGGGCCATGAAGATGTTCAGCTACCAGTTCTTTGAGAACACATACGCCCTGACCAAGATCGCCTTCCGGCACATCAAGACCCCGGCTTGGGCCTCGCACTGGACCGGAACCGCCAACACCAATTCAACCCCGGGATTCAGGGATGTGGGGTTCGACAACTTCGGCCCGGCCTACGAAGACTTCAAGAACGCCGATGTCCTGTTCTGCTCGGGCTCGGACCCCTTTGAGACCAAGACGGTGCTCTTCACCGCCTGGATCCTGCCAGGGATCTTGGAGCACGGCCTCAAGGTGATCATGGCGAACCCGCGGAAGACCACCGGCGCGGCCTTTTCCGAACAGCACGGCGGCCTCTTCCTCCAGGTCGAGCCGGGGAGCGATACCGTCCTTCACATGGCCATCTCCAGGGTCATCCTCGAGAACGGCTGGGAGGATCGGGACTGGATTGCCAAGTACACCTCCAACAAGTGGGAAACCGATTCCGGATTCGGGCAGGGAACACGGAACACTCCGTGGCAGTGGAGGACGACCTGGGGCAAGCTCGAGGGCCGAAGCTTCGAGGATTACAAGAAGTGGCTCCTCGCGCAGAAGGAATCCACCCTGGACTTCGCGGAAAAGGAAACCGGCGTGCCCCGGCAGAAGATCATCAAGGCCGCGGAGATGATGGCGAAGCCCGTCAATGGCAAGCGCCCCAAGACGACCATCGGCATTGAGAAGGGAAACTACTGGTCGAACAACTATCTCAATACGGTCTCGATTGCGACCCTAGCCCTTCTCTGCGGGACCGGGAACCGGCCCGGTCAGATGATCGGGAGGTTTGGTGGCCACCAGCGGGGAGGCAACACCGCGGGGCGATATCCCAACGAGAGGTCGCCGGAGAAGTATCCCGGCCGGAGGAAGAGGAAGATTGATCTCGACCGATGGGTTCAGACCGGAAACGTGAGGTTTGCCTGGGTCATCGGGACCACCTGGATCCAGTCCATGGCGGCGGGGGCCGAGCTGCGTAAGGTCTTTGACGCCATGACCCGACGCAACCCTTACCAGATCGAAGGCTTCGATACGGCGCGGGCCATCGAGACGCTCAAGAAACGGGTCGATAGCGGCGGGATGGTGGTGGTCGAACAGGACATCTACCTGCGGGATCCCATCGGGTCCAAGTATGCCGATATCGTTCTGCCGGCCGCGACCTGGGGTGAAGAGGATTTCACCCGGTGCAACGGAGAGAGAAGACTCCGCCTCTACCAGAAGTTCTATGATCCCCCGGGCGATGCGAAGCCCGACTGGTGGATCGCGGCCCAGTTTGCCAAGCGGATGGGCTTCGAGGGCTTTGACTGGAAGGATTCCAATGAGGTCTTCGAGGAGGGCGCACGGTTCAGGAGGGGAAGCCGCGTCAACTACCATCCCCTGGTCTGGCTCGCCAAGAAGAATGGGATGCGGGGCCACGACCTCTTGCAGACATACGGGACCCACGGCATCCAGTGCCCCATCCGGTACGAGGATGGGAACCTCGTTGGGACCGTGAGACTCCACGACTCCACCCTCAAGCTTCCCGAGACCGGTCCCCAGGGGCCGACGGTCTGGCGGAAATGGCTCACTGCTTCCAAATCTCAGTCCGGGAAGTTCAACTGGATGCGGTCGCCATGGGACCTCTTCGCTGACTACTATGACTGGCTGAAGCCCAGGGGAGACGAGCTCTGGCTGAGCAATGTCCGGATCAACGAGACCTGGCAGACCATGTTCGACGACATAAGGAAGCCGTACATCGCCCAGCGCTGGCCCGAGATCTTCGTAGAGATCCACCCGGACGATGCCCGGCCCCGGGGCATCGAGAGCGGGGACGCGGTCAGCCTCACCAATGACAGGATTCCCGTCCAGACGGGAGGGTTCTACGGGGTCATGGCGGATGACGCGAGCTTCACAGGCCTGATGAAGAACGGCCATATCAAGATGACCAGAGCGTCCATTTCCGCGGTGGCGATCGTCACCCCGGCGGTGAAGAAAGGGGTCGTGGCAGCCCTGAAGTTCGACATGACCAACTCGGTCAATGACCTCATTCCGCGGGTAACCGACCCCTTCAACAACCACTATCGCTTCATGCTGGCGGTGGCAAAGGTCAAGAAGATCGGGGAATCGCCGTACAAGAGGTCGCTCAATGCCATGAGCTTTGCGCGGAGAGATATCGTGTAGGGCGGATCATTCATCATTCATGAGCGCGCCTGAGACCCTCGCCCCGACGCTCTCCCTCTTGAGGGAGACCTTTTGAGACCCTCGCCCCCAGCGGGGGAGAGGGGAGGGTGAGGGGGGGCTGAGGTGTCTCGCGGGAGGATGAGGGAATGGCAAAGCAAGAGCGCGGAATCGGAGGCGTTGCGGCGAGGGAGACCTGGATCCCGCCTGCTGCAAGGTCCCTTCAGGTGGACGAGCCGGAGTCACTGAGGAGGCTCAAGGCCGCAATGGCGCCAGTGCAGTTCAAGGTGGCCATCACCGGCACGGAGCGCGGAGCAGGCGTGAGCACTGTCGCGGTGAACCTTGCCTTGGCCCTGGCTCGGGCGGATCGAGACGGTCACGCCGGCGCGGTGCAAAAGAAGCCCCAAATGGGGATCCTCCATCTGGGAGTGGCCCCCAAGCCGGCTCTCGACCCTGCGGGGATGAAGGTTCTCTCCCTGGAGACCCTTCTCGGCGGTCCGCTCGCCCTGCAAACGGGGGTCAGCACGGACTGGCGGGTAGTGCAGGAGTCCCTCACCCGGGTCGATTGGAAGGGAATTGATTTCCTCCTAGTCGAGCTGCCTTTCGGGATCGGGATCGTGGGAGACTTTTCAGAACTCTTCCCTGCGATGGATGCCGCCTGCATTGTCACGTTGCCCACCGAAGGCGCGCGGGATCGTATCAGGAGAGCCTGGAAGTTCTTCGACGCTAGCAGCATCCCGGTCATTGGGCTGGTGTCGAACATGGAAGGACGCTTCAAGGGTGAGGAGGTGGAGGACCTGGGTCAGACTTTTGGCATCCCCCTCCGCGTGGGGCTCCCCCATGAGCCCGCCCTGGCCACTATCCAGGCCGGTGCCGCTCCCTACATCCTGGCAAACAGGGAGGCAAAGGTCAGCAGGGCCTTCTTCGACCTCGCGGATGACCTGGTGGACTATCTTTTCTGGCTTCGCGACGAGGGCGATCAGGAGGAAGAATTCTAACCCGCCATAACTTCATTCTGCTGATTTCCCTAGCCCCCGCTACGCCGGAATTGCGCCTAAGGTATTTCACGCGATTCACATGTACGACCTGATCTTCTCGCCAGCAACAGAGCGGGTGTCTCCGGTCATTGACACAGAGGGCAGATGCAAATCAGCGTTTCTCCGGTCAAGGTGATCCCCAGTCCCCAGGAACTCCTCTCGCCGCTTCCTGCGCATGATCGGTTGCTCCCCATCGGTGAGCTAAAGGAGGGGGGGTTCCGGAAGCCATTTGGCCCTATTACCCCAGGGCCAAAAAAAACTGTCCGTGTTCCCTGTTCGGCACTTTTGTCCACTCTGCCGTTGATCGATCATCTGTACTAGTTATGGAAGGGTCTGTCGCGGTGGCAGTGGTGGATGGCAATGCCGGAGCGCGCCAGGCGCTGGTGCGGCAGCTCGGGCAGGTGCATGGGGTCTCGGTGGTGGGGGAAGCGGAGGATCCTGAGGAGGCCCTGAGGATGGTCCGGGACCAGCGGCCCCAGGTGGTGGTGATGGACGTCCGGCGGATGGAGCCTAAGGGGCCCGAGTTCGTGGGGCGGCTGGTGGCTGACGCCCCCGGCTTGGCTGTCGTGATCCTCACCGCGTACCTCACCGAGCGGGAGCGCTACGACCTGGTGGGGGCCGGTGCCCGCGCCATCCTCCTCAAGGAGATCGACTCCGGGGCACTCGTCCGGACGATCCGCACAGTCGCCGCCCCGACTTGGGGCTAGCGAAAGGGGGGTCAGAGGCGTGAGGTATCTCAGGGCGTTTATGCTGGCGGCTCTGCTGCTCGCCCCATCGGTGGCCGTCGCCTACGAGGTGGTGCCGGTGGCCAACGGGGGGGCGATCGTCGGCCGCGTGAAGTTCAAGGGCGCTCCCCCTCCTAACCGGAGGATCCTGATCACGAAGAACTTCGACGTGTGCGGGAGGGGAGAGAGGGAGATCCCGGAGGTGGTCGTCTCAGCGGAAGGCGGTCTCCAAGAGACTGTGGTGTATATCGAGAAGATCCGCAAGGGGAAGGCGTGGGCGAACGCCGACGGGGGAGAGTACCTGCTCAACCAGAAGGGATGTCGGTTTATCCCGTACTTCAGAGTGGTTCCGAAGGGGCAGACGATGATCATTCAGAACAGCGACCCGGTGCTCCACAACATCCATGTGCGCGAGCTCATCGGGAGGGCCCGGCGGACCCTTTTCAATTTCGGGCAACCCCGGCAGGGGCAGCGGGTCCCTCAGAAGATCCGCCCCATCCGGAGCAGTCGCATCAAGATTGAGTGCGAGGCGCACAATTTCATGCACGCCTGGATGTTTGCTGCCAAGAGCCCGTACTACGCCGTCACGAGCGTGGACGGCTCGTTTCGAATCGACCAGGTCCCCCCGGGAACCTATACCGTCAAGGCCTGGCATCCCGTCCTGGGAACCCAGAAGCGGACGGTAACCGTTCCACCAAATGGAGGGGCGGAGGTCTCTTATGAATTTTCGGCTGAGAAATGAACCGTGCCATGTACACGTTCATGATCGGCCTGACGGGGCGCCCTCTGCCGTCTTACGCCGACGTGTTGACCGCTGAACAGGCTTGGGCTCTCGCCTACTACGTTGAGGAGGTCATCAAAAAGGGGCAGAGCGGGGTGAGTGGGGTTTTGTGATGGGTCTCCAGCCTGCATTCGCGCGTAGGGTCAGGCTGCTGCTCAGATCACTCCGACGGTGCTCAACCTTCACGAGACCGGTCGGGACCGTGGCGGGAGTGCTCATGCTCTGGACGACCTCCTGGGCAGGCCCGGTTGCCGCCGCCGCTCCCGCGGAGGTTCTCAAGTCCTACCTGAAGGCCATCTACGCCCGGGATTACTCAGGGGCGTACGATTGGATCTCTCAGGAGGACCGGAAGCTCAAGACCAAAGAGGAATACCTGCGTGAGAACGCCGCCTTCTCAGGGGCGGCCCTCGAAATGGCCCAGGCTCTCGCCTCACTGATTCGGTTTGAGGATCTCAAGACGGAGATTGAGCAGCACCACGCCACGATCACGTTCAGAGCGGTTGTCCCGAACGTGAACGACCCCGCCGTCGACGACCTCCTTCTGGGGTTCAACGAAGAGCGCCTAGCCCTCCTCTCTCCTGGCGACCGCCGGGCGAGGTCGGATCAGCTTCGGGAGATGGCGAGGACACGGCGCCTGCCGGTGATCGAGGGGAACGAGCAATGGGAGCTGATCCGCGACGACGGATCGTGGCGGGTCTTTCTCAACTGGGCGGGAGCGGTGGCGGTCCACTTCGAGGCGGTGACGAAGAGCGGACTGCCGTGGCAATTCGTCCCGGTCCAGCCCGTGGTTCGCGCCACCCCGGGGGAGACCCTCCAGACCTACTACCGCGTGAAGAACCTCTCGGACCGGGAGATCACGGCCAAGTCCCGCCACGTCCTCAATCCCCCCGAGGAGACGGGATACCTCGAGGTTATCTCCTGCTTCTGCCTTCTCGAGCAGACCCTGGCTGCGGGAGAGGAGCAGAGGTTGCCGGTCGTGTTTCGGGTGAGCTATGACATCCCGGAGTCGGTCCAAGAGATCCGGGTTCGCTACGAGTTCTACCCGATCGGGCAATTTCCGTGGCGACAGCCTCTTGGGGCTACGACGGAGAGGTCCGGGGGTCACTTTGAAGTCCACCGGCCCGAGCAGTTCCAAGCGGAACGACGCGAGTGAGCGGCCCCGGTCGGGCGCGGATGGTCTCGTTCTTCACTGCCCTGTCCCTCCTTTTGGTCTCTTCCCCCCTTATGGCCCAGGAGGTGGAGTACCGGGGAGGCATTCTGGCCGATCCGCGGACGGTCATCTGGATAGTGGCCGAGCTCCATCTGATGTTCGGGGCCTTCGTCCTCGGGGTTCCCATCTTCGCCGTCATCGTCGAGATCATCGGGGCGCGGACGAAGGACCCGAGATACGACCGGATGGCGCGGGATTTCACCCGGCTCCTCTCAGCGGCCTTTGCGACCACAGCGGCCCTGGGGGGCCTCCTGGCCTTCACCCTCTTCTCCATTTACCCGCGGTTCATGGGCTACCTGACGGGCGTCTTCCACAAGACGTTCTATGTCTATGGCCTCCTTTTCTTTGCGGAGACCTTCTGCCTCTATCTCTATTACTACTCCTGGGACCGGCTACAGCATCGGAAGGGCCTCCACATCGGGCTCGGAGTTCTTCTGAATCTCGTCGGCACGGCCATCATGATGATCTCCAACTCCTGGGCGAGTTTCATGATGAGCCCGGTGGGGATCGAGGAGGAGACGGGGAAGTTCGTCGGGACGACCCTCCAGGCCGTGATGAATCCCCTCTGGACGCCGTTGAACCTCCACCGGATCTTGGGCAACGTGGTCTTCGGGGGGCTGGTGGCGGGCGCATACGCGGCCATCAAGTTCATCGGGGCGAAGACCGAACAGGAGCGGGCCCACTACGACTGGATGGGATACACGGGCAACTTTGTCGCCATCTCCGCCCTCATCTTCCTTCCCTTTGCCGGCTACTACCTGGGGCGCGAGGTCTACAGCGCCAGCCCCATCATGGGCAACAACATGATGGGCGGCACGTTTTCCTGGACCTTCATCATCCAGGCGCTCCAGGTCGGCGTGCTCTTTATCATGAGCAACTACTATCTCTGGCTCGGGATGGGGCGCATCCCCGGGGCGGAGCGGTATCAGAAATACGTGAAGTACATCAATCTGGTTCTGCTCCTTGCCTTCGCCGTCTGGTTGACGCCCCACAATCTTCCCCTGAGCTCTGAGGAGCAGATCCTCGTGGGGGGGCAGTATCATCCGGTGCTGAAGTATCTGGGGCTGATGTCAGCCAAGA
>JBHIAH010000046.1:0-20422 GCA_046758505.1 Methylomirabilales bacterium (SeqCode)
GGGGTGACCGCCTGTTCGACGGTCTATTCCGGTACGGGGGGAGTCAGTAGTCCCGGCGAGTATAACTCTGTCACCGGGAACTTTACCCAGGAGTTCGCCGCGTCGCTGGACGACACGTGGGATACCACCCTTGAGGCCTTGGAAGCCCTGGAACTCACCATCGTCCGACGGGCAAAGGACCAGCTCGGCGGGCGCGTGCTCGCCAAGCGGGCTGATGGCACCGACGTGACGGTTACGCTAAGGCCGCGAGGCCGCGCGATGACGTTCGTCCAGATCGAGGTCGGCCGAGGGGACAAGGAGGCGTCGATCCGCATCAGTCAGGAACTCGAACGGAGACTGTCCAAATAGACCCGGGACCTCCCGGCTTTCTCCCCCACGAGCCATTCGGCCGCTGGATTCACCCCCCCTGACTTTCCCTCGCTCAGTCTCTGCCCGGACTGCGGTGACCGTTGGTGCGAACGGGGCACTGTGCGGTCCGGATTTCCTTGACCGGAGCCGCGGCGTGTGCTAGCTACTCAAATTGTCTGCTTCCATCCAGCCGGGAGGGATCCATGACGCGCGCACTCTTGCTGGTGGACCACGGCAGCCGGCGGCCCGCGGCCAATGCCGTGCTCGTCCAGGTGGCCGAGATCATCCGGCATCAATCGGATTTTGCGGTGGTCCATTATGGCCATATGGAAATCGCGGAGCCGACGATCGCCCAGGCATTCGATGCCTGTGTGGCCGACGGGGCCCGCGAGGTCATTGTCCACCCGTATTTTCTGGCCCCTGGGGACCACTATAACGAAACTGTCCCGCGGCTGGTGGCCGAGGCGGCCACGAGGCATCCCGAGGTGCGTTGGACCATCACCGAACCCCTCGGGATCCATGCCAAGCTCTGCGAAGTCGTCCTCGAGCGCGTGGAGGCCGCGGTCGACCACAGGCCCGTGCGCGGCTCCTGCTGAGGGCAGAGCGTCGGGACATCGCCTGCTGAAGTTGCCGGACTCCCCCGGGGGAAAACCGCCGTACCGAAGATGGCACGACCCGTCCAAGGGGCCGCCAGCAGCATCCGTTTCTCCTCACGCGTTCTCTCGCGGCAATACACGGTACCTGTTCCGCCACGGGATCGGGATGGAAAAGGCGAGGCCCGATCCGGTGGTGGGGGATGGCCGCCATGAGACCTGATCCGAACGAGGGCAAGCGGGCAGACGTCCGGCGCATGTTCGCCTCCATCGTCCCCCGGTACGATCTGCTGAACCGCCTACTCAGTTTTCGCCGTGATATCTACTGGCGCCGGGTCGCCGTCACGCGGGGCCAGGTTGTTCCCGGGGGGCGCGTCCTGGACCTGTGCGCCGGGACGGCCGATGTGGCGTTGGAGATCACCCGGCAGGTTTCGGGGGCGCGCGTGGTCGCCGTGGATAACTGTGAGCCGATGCTGGTCCGGGGTGTCCAGAAGGTCAGGCGAGCAAGGGCGGTGGATCGGGTCCGCTTTACGGTCGCGCCGGCCGAGCACCTGCCCTTTCCCGACGAAACCTTCGACGGGGCCTTTGTGGCTTTTGGGATCCGCAATGTCGCCGATCGGCGGCGCGGGCTGGAGGAGATGGCGAGGGTCCTGAGACCGGGTGGCCGGGCAGTCATCTTGGAGTTCTCGACTCCCGCATCTCCCCTCGTCGCGTCCCTGTATCGCCTGTACTCCCGCCGGCTCCTCCCGTGGATCGGCGGTCTTGTGTCGGGGAACCGGGCGGCTTACGAGTATCTTCCCGCGTCGGTGGACGGCTTTCCGTTGCCCGAGGGACTCCGGGCCCTGATGGAGGAGGCGGGATTCTCGCAGGTCTCGGTTCACCCCTTGACCTTCGGGATCGTGACAATCCACGAGGGGAGGAAAGTTGCGCGTCATGGGTGAACAGCGAAAACCCGGCGGTCTGTTCCAGCAGCTTCGCCTCTTTCTGGAGCTGATCAAATTTCCCCATACGATCTTTGCCCTCCCCTTTGCCTTTACGGGGGCGGTGATGGCGGCGCGGGGGATTCCGGAAGGCGAGAAGGTCCTGTGGATCTTGGTGGCGATGGTGGGGGCCCGGACCGGGGCCATGGCCGTGAACCGGCTTGTGGACATGGAGCTGGACGCCGTGAACCCCCGGACCGCCCTTCGCGCCCTCTCCCGGGGTCTGATTCAACCCGTGACCGTCTTGGTCATCGCGATCTGTTCTTTTGCCCTATTGGTCTTCGCGGCAGCCCAACTGAACCGCCTCTGTCTCCTCCTCTCGCCCGTCGCCATCGGCCTGACCGTCTTCTACTCCTACACGAAGCGGTTTACCGCGTGCTCGCACCTGGTGCTGGGACTCTGCCTCGCCGCTGCCCCCATCGGGGGCTGGATCGCCGTCCTCGGGCGCGTGGACTTGCCGCCCCTGGTGTTGGGTTTGGCCGTTCTGTTTTGGGTGGCCGGCTTTGACATCCTGTATGCCTTGGCGGATATCGAGTTCGACCGCGCCCACGGGCTCTACTCGATTCCGGCGAGACTGGGAGAGAAAGCGGGAATGCGGGTGAGCCTGCTCTTCCATGCGGCGGTTCCCGTCCTGCTCGGGCTTGTTGGTCAGCTTCTCCACTTGGGTCCTCTCTACTACCTGGGACTCCTCGTGATCGTGGTCTTGCTCGGGTACGAGCATGCCACGGTGCGTCGCAACGGCCTGCGGCGGCTGGAGGTCGCCTTCTTTAATGTGAATGGGCTCATCAGCATCACCCTGTTCACCGTCACCCTCCTGGATGCCTTGGTGGCCTTCCGCTGACGGACCGGAGACGCCTCACCGCTTCGCCCTGTCGGCGTCGCCGCGGCCACCGCCTCCATTCCCCTCTCGCCGGTCCTGCCCTGGCGCCCTGCGCCATCGGCGATGAGGTAACGCATTCCCTCGACTGTATGGATGACACGACGTGGTGGGCACGGACGGGGCCTCTGCCAAGGGTAGGCACAAAAACACCCCTCCCCGGGTCGAGCAGGGGAGGGGCGTACCAGGGCCGTTACGCCCGTCTTTTCCGGAGAGTTACTTCAGGAGCTTGTAACCGCGATTGCGCATGCAGGCGTCGTACGCGTTCTCGTACTTCGCTTGGGCAGAGGTACCGCCGAAGATGGCGCCACCGGTGGCGCCGGCCAGGGCCCCAATGGCTGCTCCGGTTCCCGCACCCCCGGCTATGGCGCCGGTAGCCGCCCCGAGCGCTGCCCCTCCGAGGGCGCCGATGGCTCCCTTCTCGACGGCTTCTGAGCCTTTATCGCGAGAGTGCGATTTTGCAATCTGCTCGCACTCGAAGAGGTCCTTCTGAAGCCTCGCACTGTCGGTGGCAAAAGTGGGGTCGACCGGCGGACGATAGTTACTCGCACACCCTGCCGCCAGCAAGGCGGCGGCGGGCAAGAGGACCAGGTATCGTTTCACCAATTTCACCTCCTCTCGGATTGGCCTGTCCTATCTCATGCGGTAGCGCATTCCACCACAAGGGACTCTATTTTGTATGGCATAGTTCCCGGGGCCTGTCAATTTCTTTTGGGGCCGGTCCCCTCCGGTGGGGCACGAGAACAGGACGGGCGTCATGCCGGCCGCGGTGGTACCAGACTGAAATCCTGGGAAGGGATTCCCATGAAGGATGAGAGCCACTCACATACTGGCCAGGGTGTTCCGATGACGGTTTCCCGATAACCGCAATGTGTGCACGGCGGCGGCGGGAGATGGACCCAGAGCCGGTGGAGCATGAGACCAGGACGGAACGGAGGACGAGGCCCCGATCCTCATATATTTTCGGCCTGGGGAGGGACGTTCCGCTCGTCAGCGGAAAATTCCACTGGCCAATAGTTCGTGAGGTGAGATGTTCCGCACAATCCACTCAGCTAGGCAATAGGACGGCCATCCCCCGCCGCCGCTTCGCTCCGGCGGGAGGTACCCCCCGGCCGGACGCAAACCAGATTCCGCTTTCCTCGAGGATCCGCCCCTCTCTCGGCTTCGGGGTCCTGATGTGAATGAACGGGGCCGTAGACGAGACTCCCGGGCCTTGCGCGACATTGCCGGAACAGGGTCGCCCCGAGAGGCCAGGCGCGAAGGGCTCGGGAGTCTCCGTAAATGCGTTACTAATCGAGCCCTTCCCAGCGGGTTGCATTTGAATCTTTGGCCAAGAACCTCACCCGCTCTTTCTGGAGGTGACCATGCAAGCCTTTCTCGGCACGCGCCTAGCCGCCGACATCAATCTGGTCGCACAGATTGTGTTACTCATCGGGCTCTGGATCGGTGTGTATTTCGCGCGCACCGGCCAGATCTCCAGGCATGCCAATATGCAGACCACGATGGTGCTGGCAAATGTGATCTTTATCTTCCTGGTGATGGTCCCGAGTTTTTTCCAGTACGTGATCCTGGGCGGCACGACCGGGGGGACCGTCGCGCGATTGATGCTACTGCACGGGCTGCTCGGCCTTCTCGCGCAACTCAGCGGTATCTATCTTATCTTGCGCATGCGCACACCACTCATTCCGGCGCGGCTTCGCGTGCGCAACTTCAAACGTGTGATGCGTTGGACGCTTGCGCTCTGGACCGTGGTTTTCGTGCTGGGGATCGCCGTGTACTACTACCGCTACCTGCTCCCGAAGCCCACGGCAGCCGTCACCGCGTCCCTGGTACAGTTCCGCCGGGCCGGGAGTGCACTCGTGGTCCAGGCCGGCGAACTCCGCACTGCGGCGAGTCGGGGGGATGACAAGGCTGCCCGGCGCGCCGCGGAGGGACTGATCAACCTGATCGAAGGGAGAACCGGAACCCACTATGGCGATCTTGATAAAGATGGATCGATTGAGGATCCGGGCGACGGCATCGGCCTTCTGAATTATCTCCGGGCCGTGAGGAACGCCACGCGGGACGCGCCGATTTCCGCACTGGCCATGAACGTAGAGCGCGGGCTCACGAGAATCCGGGAGGACGCCTCGGCCGTGATCAGGGCGGCGGATCTCAGTTCCGTACGGGTGGCGGTCGGGGGAGTAGTCCCCCTCGCAGAGCGCGTAGAGGGCGGGGGGATCGCCAAGTTACTATCCGGTGCTCCCCCCGTGGCCATCGTCGTGATCGACGAGATTGCCTTTCAACCCCCGCAGGTGACGATTCACAAGGGGACGACCGTGGTGTGGCTCAACCAAGAGGCGGAGGTCCACACCGTCACGGCCGATGACGGAAAGTTCGACTCTGGCGATCTGTCTCGCGGCGGGATCTTTTCCTTCCCCTTCACGAAAGCGGGGGCCTTCCCCTACTACTGCATATTTCACGGTGATCGGGGGGGCGTAGATATGGCCGGGACCGTCGTCGTGGAGTAGGCCGGCCTATTTCTCTCCCGTCCGTCCTCGCAGCTTTGTCACTCGTGTGACCAGCCATCGGTGCAGACGAGCCGCCGCTCTCCGCGTGGGGGAGGGGATCTGCGGTATCTTCTGGGATCCCCAGCAGCGGGGACAGGGGTTCAGGGTATAGTGCGGGTTGGTCCCACCGAGGCATGTGGGGCATTCGACGATGTCCTTGGTCTCTACCATCGTACGCCTCCAATCCTGAGGAGCCACCTTTTCCCTTCGCAAACTGCGTGCCACAGCGTGTGGGCCGCAACCTTCGAGAAATAAAGATGTGTGCACGTCACAGCGCGCCGGCGCCCTGACGGATTTTGGACGGCTGCCGGGAAATAGGCACGCATTTGAACTGGCGTGAGGGTCTGGCCGCTCCAAGACAGAGGCGTATCGCCGGAAGGGGGGTCAAGCTCGCGAGCCGAGCGTTTGTGCCCCGGGACGAGATGGGAGGAGTGAGAGAGGCGGGGACGCTTTGCCCTCGGAAGATGGGCAGCGATGGGAGAGGGGGCGCGAGGGAAAACCTCTCCCTCGGCCGGAGGCATTGCGGGACACCGCGGGGGGCCTGGGGCGGCTGATGATCCCTATCCTGCGTGACAATGTGGCCAGTTCGAATGACCCACTGCCAGATTGGCCCACTTTCCCCTGTGCACCTCCGCTTCGCCGTTACCCCCATGCCGGATTGTGCATCGGAAAATCAAAGCGTTACGTCCCATCGAGGCACCTGGCATAACCCCTGCTTACTCGCAACTCTGTTCGGGGATGTTGGTGGGCGGATCTGGGAGAGGGTCCTGCACGAGGGCGGAGATGGCAAGGGGGGAGAAGATGGAGGAGAAGAGGAAACATCCCCGTTACGCCTTTAGCGCGCCGATGATGTACCGGGAGATCGGACCGGTCAATGCTGGCAGGATTCACAACCTGAACGAAGGCGGCGTGATGGTCGCCCTCGCAGAGCGGTTCCCCCTCGGGACTCCGCTCGAGCTTCTTATCTTCCTGGGTGAAAGGTCCGTCCGCGCGCAGGCCGAAGTCGTCTCGTCGCAGGACCCGTTCCCCGAGGCGCCTACCTCATACCCGCATAGACTGAAGTTCACCAGGCTCGACTTTCAAGATCAGTTGACCCTGGAGCTCTTTATCGCCGCGGCCCTCGGCGAGCAGGCCAGGGCTGGGGAGGCGTTATAGATTCCCGGTCTCCTCTTGTTGAATCATCCGCGCCACTTCGGCGAACACTCCGGCGGGACTGAGGGGTTCCTCCACGGTGATCCTTCCATTGATTGCCGCCCCCTCACGGACGACGAGGGTCTTGCTCCGGATATCTCCCACGAGGTGGCCCGTCGAGGAAAGCTCCACCTTCTCTGCGGCCAGGAGATTTCCCCGAACCACGCCGGCCACAATGATTGCGGTGGCCGTGATATCCGCCTGGATGCTCGCCTCCTCCAGGACGACGACGGTCCCCGTCACGTTGATCTTCCCTTCCAAATGGCCTTGTACCTGGAGATCCCCCTCACCCGTGAGCTCACCCCGAAGGACCAATCCTTTTCCAAAGACAAAGGCCATCCCCTTGCCCTCCTCCTTTCCGTCGCCGGTGCCTCTCCGCTGATCGTCGGGCAGGGCAGGCGTGATCCCCCCCGGTGGGGGCAGAGAGAAAGACGCCAAGGCCCCCGTGCGGAGGGTTCAAGTATCTTCCACTCTGCGGGGGGTGTCAAGCGGCAGACATGTCATTGGCGGGAGGAGCGCCTCGACGATCCCATTCGGCTCTGCGGCGGTTGTTCTGACGGTCCTGAGCGCCTGACGGAACGCGGGGGTATCCAGGCCGGCGCGGCGAACCCGGATTCGCTTTTCCTTGTTTTTTCAATAGGGGTGGCCAGTTTGCCGGATTTGGTACCAAAAATGCAGGCGGGACAGTCTAAGGGAGATCGGACGTTCCTAAGGGAGTGGAAATAATGAGGAAGAGCTGGCTTGTCGGGTTGTTCACAATGATCGTGCTAGGGGCCTCGGGGGTCGGTCTTGCGGGAGAGGCGTACACCTGGGGCCAAGTCGTCGAACGCGGGATGCCCGACTTCAACAATCAGACGGTGGCCCAGAACGCGCTCCTGGCAACGGTCCCACTGCACCTCTCCTTTTCGTCCGGGGTGCACGTGGTGTTCGTGTTCGTAAACCATGCGGGACAGACGTATGGGGTCTACCTCGACTACGACACCGACGACGTGGTCGGCATTACCCGCCTCGATCGGGATCCTTCTTGGCCTCAGGGGCTCCATTTTTACGAGTTGTACGTTGATACCGGGCTGCTCAAGGGACGCGCCCTCACGGGACGTTTCCTCCACATCGCGGGGAATAATCCCGTCTTCGCGGGGGTGTGCCAAATCGCCGACTTGTCGAATGAGGCGCGCCGCCATGCGGCGTGTCCGGGGAGCGCGTGATCCACGCGGTCTCAGGACACATCCCCACTCCCAAGGCCCCACGTCCCCGAGCATGAAGTCGTCGGCCCCCACCCCCTGTTCCCCAAAAGTCAAGACAACACCGCCTGACACCTCCCGCTTCACCAGGACCCCGCGACGGGACAGGGGCGAGGCCTGACGCTCATCCCCGCTCGTTCGTGTCACCCTGGCCCGGGCGCACAACGGCGCCCACGGGTGATCTGCGCAATGTGTTCGGCTGGCATGGGTGTGCTGGACTCCCGGACCCACCGTGCCGGGGTGGCGAGGGGGGCGATTACCTTGCCCCGTTTCACGCGGGGTCGTGCGAGGGGCGCTACAGCACCATTCTTCCGGGGGGTCGCGGCCAGTATTATGATGATACGCTCCGTCATGAGCGGTTGACATATTGCGTCGGCAAGCATATAAACAGGCGTACTCATGGGGGTATGGCGAAAAAGGAGAGAACCGACGGGGTCTCTCTCACACGTAAGGAGGAGTCAAGATGGGCGAGTCAACGATGGAGACTCTGGCGCGAGGGCTGGAGCGCGTGGAGCGCGAGAATCGCCGCCTGAAGAAGATGGGACTGGCGGCCCTCGCCGGGGTCGTTGCTCTGGTGCTGATGGGGCAGGCCCGGCCGACACCTCGCGTCATCAGAGCTGTTCAGATTGAGGCCACACGTTTCGTCCTGAGCAATCCCCGGGGAAAAGTGCTGGGCGGATTCGAGATTCGACGGGACGGGACACCGATGCTGTTTCTTGATCACGCGGTAGGCAGGAGAAGAGCGCCAGGGTTCATGGTGGCCGTGCAAGACAACATGATGAGCGTCAACCTCTTTGCTCATGACAGCAAGCATCAGGTAGCTATCGCTGCGGATAAGATAATTCTCAAAGGCAGCAGCGGGGAAGACCGTGTTGTGGTCCTGGCCCACAAGAAAGGGATTCCCCTGGTGGCGTTGAACGACAAAGATGAAAATCACCGGGCCATGTTGCTTGTCACTCCAGACGGTGAGCCTTTCCTGGCATTCCGGACAAAGGATGGGAAGACCTTCTGGAGCGCCCCCTAGCGGAAAAGAGAAAGGGATGGATTCGCGTCGCCGCTCGACGTATCGCGCCAGAAACGGACCACACGCGGTGGCTCGGATGTGGTGACCGGGATGCTCGTGTGATCGAATGCGTGTGGTCCATGTCGAGCTGTAATTCCGTTCCCCATGCCCAGGTGAGGTGAGGAGGAGGGCTGTGGACCCTGTGGAGAAACTGTCGCGCATGGAATCGCGGGTGAAGGCCTATCTGGAGGCACGATACCCCCTAGGGTGTACGATCGCGCCGCATGGAGGTTTCATGCCGTGTCACGTGCGATTGGAAGTGTGCAGTCCAGACGGCCGGCGCGGGCCCACCCTGGTTTTGCCGGAAGAATTCGCCGATCACGGGGACGAGATTGAGCGAGAGCTCGACTCACGGGATGTCATGGGCGTCATGGCGAGAGCGGGGAGAGGCACCGTGATCGTCCCCAAGTTCGGGCCGCCGGTGATCGAGCCCGGAGGAGAAAAGGAATGAGAAGTGCCGGTGCGAGCCGGTGTCGATTGTCCCGATGTGGTGATTATCTTCCCCTGCGATGTTGTTCCCCGGACGTGGTCCCACCTCCGCGGATTCGCGCGGTATTCACAGAAGTTCCCTACGGCCGCGGCCGCCCGATCTGAAACTTTTGTCGTGCGGCGATGGTATTGAGAGCGGCACGGGCGCGTGCTGCGGTCTCCGGCGACGGATCGAGGTCGAGTGCGTCGAGGAAGTGTTGGTAGGCGGGGGTCGCCTGGCCGAGGGACATCAGATGCACGAGCCCCGCTCCCAGATGGGCTTCGGCGGCGCCCGGTCCCTGAGGATAGTCGCGCAGGTGGCGTCGATAGACAATGAGCGCGGCACGATGGTGTCCGGCGCGCTCGAGCCATTCGGCCAGTGCAAGCGAGTCTGCCGGCATCAGGACGCCTCGCGTCTCGTCCGGGGCGAGGGCAAAGTACATCTTGGCCGCATCAGGAAAGTCGCCAGAGGCCAGCGCTCGCGCGATGGCGTGGGCGGGGATTTCAGCACTCTCCGGGGTAGGGTGTACCCTCCGGCGATACTCGTGCGGGCGTGCGGTGATCTCCTGTCGTTTCATGAACCACGCGACGCCCACCCCCGCCAGGAAGCCCCCGATGTGGGCGCCATGGGCAATCCCCCCGCCGTCCATGCCGCGCGTGATGAGAAACGGCAGCAGGTTGTCCACCAGCAGGTAGAAGCCGAGCACGAGGCGCGCTGGGACCGTGATCACGTTGACGAAAAAGGGGAAGAAAACAAAGAGCAGCCGAACCGTATTCCGCGGAAACCAGACGAAATAGAAGCCCAACACACCCGAAATGGCGCCGGACGCCCCGATCAGCGGCAGGGGCGAACCGAGGGCAAAGAGCGTGTGAAACACCGTGGCTGCCACCCCCGTTGCCAGATACCAGAACAGAAAGGGCAGTCGGCCCAAGCGGTGCTCCACGTTGTCGCCGTAAATCCAGAGAAAGAGCATGTTCCCAAAGAGGTGGAGGAAACCGGCGTGGAGAAACATGGCCGTGAAGAGCGAGGCCACGTGTGGGGCTGCCGGTTGGAAGCCGTACCGAAACACGAAGAGATCGTACGCGGACGTGTGACGGATCAACTCTTCCACTGGGACGGGGCGTGGCAGGCTCGGCGCTACGATGCGCAGATACTCCCAGAGTGCCGGGTCATTCGGGTCGGGCGCCCGCCCACTGAGGGGCAGGGTGATGAGCACGAAGACGGCACAGTTCACCAGGATGAGGGCATACGTGAGGAAAGGCGTCCCACGTGGATTGGGGGCATCGCCCAGGGGGAGGATCATGGCTGGCGCTCCGTGCGCGGGGCGAGCTCGCTTCTCAGGCTGCCATCCGGCCTCTGCGAGCGGGAGTCCGAGTCCGCGGAATCCGAAGACCGCGCGATCCGCATCGTTGAGATCTGTGGACCTGGCGTTACCCCGACCGGGAAGATGGGTGACGCGACCAGAATAGGCTGTCCGAGGGGGCCGAGACGTGAGGGGAGCGTAACAGAGGTGCGGTCGGATTGCAAGGGCTGACCCCGATCCGTAACGCCCGCGCCATGTGACAAACTGTCCGTCCCCAAGAGACCTCCTGTCAATATGGCGGGGTTTTCCCACCTCCCGGGAGCCAGATTCGTGTGAGCGTAGGGCGGCATGAGGAAGTCGAGATAGGGAATTCAAGGGCTTGCCTCGTTGGTGTCACCGCACGCTTTTTTGGCACAGTTGTCGCTCTTGGTATGCTCGGGGAAAGGCCGTTCGGGCTTCATTGGTCGATTCAGAGCCTCATGTGGCGCGCTCCAGCCGACCTTTCCCTTCTCGGCAATGCGGGCCAAGGGGGGCATGCCACCGGGCCACATGTGGAGCGGGGTCACACGCGTCGTGGCCGACCGCTTCTTTGGGGGTATGGATGCGGAAGCGCCCGATCCTGGTTGTTGACGACGATCCCCGGACCCGGGAGCTCGTCGCTGCCATTCTCACGATCGCGGGATTCGAGGTCCGCTCGGCTGCTGACGGGGCATCGGGGATCGAACAGGCCCGCGTGGCGCAGCCCGCCACCATCCTCCTCGATATGATGATGCCTGGCATGGACGGGATCGACACGTTGCAGCGCCTGAAAGGGGATCCCGTCCTCGCGGATATCCCCGTCGTTGGCATGACGGCCTCGACAGACGTGACCTACACGGGAAAGGCCTTCCGCGCCGGAGCCGACTTCTTCGTGGCGAAACCTTTCAGTCGGACGAGCCTCGTCCGCGTGGTGGAGCTGGCCGTGGAGAAGGTCAAGCGGGGAACCCCGATGCGTCATCACCGCCGCTATCCTCGTTTTCAGGCCGGGGTCGCTGTCCGGTGTGTGGTGGGTACCGATGTGCGGTCGTCCCGGGAGGTCTCAGCCACGACGAGCAACGTGAGTCTTGGCGGCCTGATGCTTTTGCTGCCCGAAGAGCTGGCACCGGGGACCGTGTGTGGTCTCCGGCTCGCGCTCCCCGAGCGGACAGTTCCTGCCGAGGGGAAAGTGGTGTGGCAAGACCCCGGGCTGATGGTCGACGGAAGGCTCCGGCATGGGATTCAGTTTCTCCGCTTTGGCAACGACTCCAGCCTCGTGGGGTACAGACGCTACCTCAGCCAGATAGCCGTGGGTGGAGCGCTGTAGGTGCGCCCGCCGCGCCAGAACCGCTGCTCCCCTCCTTCCCGCTCAGGATCTCGATCATTCCATTGATCAGCGGCACGAACCATAGCGAGGTCTCAGACACGGTACCCCCGTGCGAGAGACCCGAAGAGATCCGGAGGGCACCTCCACGGGCCCCTTGAGGGGATCCCTGAGCCTGGAGGGACAAAGGGGAACCTGCACTGCGTCCTTGACACCCACCGCACCTCGGCCATATGCTAGAAAAAATCGGTTCGCGAGGCGTGCACGGAGACGGCTGGAAGCAACGGACCCCGGGGGTGGCAGGCGCGCTCGTCGAGGCGTGCGGGGGATCGTCGGAAGCCGTGCGGGGTTGCACGGGCGCCCTACAGGGCTTTTGCTTTCCTCGGGAGGCGGACGCCGAGAGGGGGAGCATGCTGGCACGGGATGTGATGACGCACGAGGTGGTTACGGCCACGCCGGAGATGCCGGTGGAAGCTCTCACGCGGCTCCTGCTGGAGAAGGGGGTGAGCGCGGTCCCGGTCGTGGGGGCCGACGGCGCGGTCCTGGGGGTGGCGAGCGAGGCCGACCTGGTCCGTCGGTTGCGCGGTCCCCAGCGTCGCAAATGGTGGCTGGCCTTCCTGGTCGACCGGGAGGCGATGGCGCGGGACTTTGTCCGAAGCCACGGGAAGCGCGTGGGGGACGTGATGAACCAGCCGGCGGTGACCGTCACGGAAGAGACCCCGGTCGAGGAGATCGCCCGGGTGCTCGAGGAGCACAGGATCAAGCGGGTGCCGGTCGTCCGCGACGACCGTCTCGTCGGGATCGTGAGCCGTCGGGACCTGGTCCGTGCTCTCGCCATGCGCCCCGCAGCCGCCCCGGTTGGAGGGTCTCTGACCGACGCGGAGATCGATCGCCAGGTCTCTGAGGAGCTCAGGCGTGTCGAATGGCTGGAGTGGCCGTCCGTGCAGGTCACGGTGGCTGACGGGCTCGTGCGGCTGGTGGGCTTCGTCACCCACACTGAGGTCCGCCGGGCCCTGCGGGTCCTGGTTGAGAATATCCCCGGTGTTCGGGGAGTGGAGGACCAGCTACGGGTCCGCCGGCGCATGCCCACCACTGAGCTCTGAGGGGCGCGGCAACCGCCCCGTGCGGCAGCATGGGGATCTGGCGCCAAGACACGGTTGGCCAGAAGGGGTGTCACAGGTTTTCGGTCGATCGCTGAGCCTGCCCGGTCCGGACTGCCCCGCTATTCCGGCGGTATCGTTCTAAGATCGCCCAGTTCCAATCACTCAGCCTCGCCGCATCGGCTTCCGGACATGGCCCGGTTTCTTGTTGGTCCGTGTGGATACGCCGCTCCGCGGGGAGCTGGAGCGGCCCGACCGACTTCGCCGGGACATGAAGAGATCCTCGCCTGGTGCTGCACCACCCAACACAGAAGCAGTCAGCGGTCTCTTGTCAGCTATCAACCTATTTCGAATTTGAAAAACGAGGGGCGCTCCTACAAAATTCCAAATCCGCAATTCCAAATCCGAAATACTTGAAGCTGACCGCTACCCGTACGGGGCAGGCCCCCCCTCGGTGCCCCTGGCTGTATCGTGTGAATCTGAGGAGCAATGGGTTGGCTGGGTCCTAGAACACGAAGAGCATCAGGCAGAGAAGGGGGAACCCCACCAGGTAGAGTAGGCTTCCGGAAGAATAAGGGATAAAGAGGGATACGAGCCCAAATGCAGTGCAGCCGACTGCAGCCCATAGGATGAGATTGCGAAAAAGCGTCACGAGTTTCATTGATGGCCTTCCGTCGTAGTTGATTGTCCTGGGAAGCCGGACCGTGCAACATGAATGCCAAGTGCTGGTCTCGTTCGGTGCGTCTCAGGGCAGAGAAGGTCCCTCCAAGCCCGGGGGCGACCTCCGGGAATGTGTTCTCGCCGATCCTCCACGCGGAGGGGGCCCCGCGGGACGTCCTGATCCCAAGGGGGGTCGTCCTGAGGAGGGAGGAGGTGCCGGAAAAGCTCTGTCTGCTTCAAGGCTGATCCGTTTCGCCTTGTGCGGGTGACAGCCTTTTGAGCAGGCGATATCCAGGGTCCCCTTCACCGGGCGGGACCGGGAGCGAGCTTGCCCTCGCGAGCGGGAAAGTGTTAGTGTGGACGATGCCTGGGTGCGATCCCGTCCACGCGGACCTGCCTCTTCGGGAATCGGGACGGCTTTGCGGTCCTGTTCTGGTGCTTCGCATGTGCGGAAGGACGGGTCGAGAAGCTTCTGACGTTCACCGACGAGCGGATATGCGCACGAAGCGGCTTTTCGGGTTGATTATGCTCGTCGTGCTTGGGCTCGGGAGGATGAGTGTCGCAGACCCCTTGTATACCTGGGTCCAAGTGGTCGAGCGCGGGATGCCCGACTTTAACGATCAGGCGGTGGCCGGGAAGGGGTATATCGCAACTATTCCTCTGCACCTGTCCTTCCCGTCCGGGGTGCACGTGGTGTTCGTGTTCGTAAAGCATCAGGGACACACGTACGCGGTGTACCACCACGGCCAGACGAAGGATGTGGTCGGCATTGGTCGGCTCGATTGGGACCCTGCCTGGCCCCAGGGAATGCACTTCTACGAGTTCTACGTTGATACCGGGTTACTCGAAGGCCACGCACTCACGGGCCGGTTCCTGTACATGGGGGACAGTGATCGCATCTTCGAGGGGATGTGCCGCATCGCACAGTTGTCGAATGAGGCACGCCCGCACGCTGATTGTCCCGGACCTGTCTGATTCATCCCGTTCCCACGCCACCTCGGGGCCGCTCTGGTGTTGCACGCCTCACGCCGGGGATTTCCAACATCCGCTTTCCATCTGCGCATTGTGCCCCGACGCCGTTGTGCATTCTGATACCATACGCCCCGGGATGTTCCGGCTGAAGAACGATCGATCGCCCCGACCTTTCCTCGCACGAATCATGGTCGCTATCTCTGCGTTCCATGAAGGCCTGCGTCGTCCGGGTGGCGCGGGAATGGCTGAGGCGGGAGGCGAAACAACCCCGGGAGAAGACATACCATAGGCGCCGAGAGGATGAAGCACCTCACCTTCAACATCAAGGCGCAAATCGCCTTCTATGGCACGGGGCTGTTTATTGCCGTTACGATCATCGCCCTGCGGTACGAGAAGATCCCGAGCGCATGGATAGTCCTCTCCCTGTGGGCGCTCGGCGTCGCGATTGTTGGCCTGAGCGCATTAGGGGCGGGGCTTGCCGCGGTGAGAATCGTGGAGGTGAAAGTCCCCCAGGAGGGTGCGACGGTGGAGGAACGCGTGGCGTGGAGGACAGAGGTTGACAAGCTTATCGTCATTGTCTGCATGGTCCTCATCAGTGTATGCCTCTTCTCGTTGGTCGGCTGGTACATGCGGTGACCGTGTTGATGACTCTTACTGAAGAGCAGCGGCCGCGTCTGCGTGTGGCTCACCCGAACCATTGGGCCGTCTCGCTAATTAGAAGGTCATGGCAGGACGTATAGCGGGATTCGTTGCCGATGGTCCACATGAGGATATCATCCGGCGAGGAAGATAGGAGATAGAAGCGAACGGGATCCCTCAGATCAGTCGGGCTCTTTAGAAAGGCTTGCCGACGCCTTAGGCGGATTAGGCAAGACCGACACGAGCCTTCAACGCCTCGGCCGGGGGGAGGGTCGGCCGGTGTAGCCCGGATCGGAGTTGGCCGTTGGGTCGGGGTATTGATGAAGCGTGGGGAGGAGCAGTGTGGCGGATTCGGCCCCCTGGCCGCTGACCTGCTGATCGATTTTCGTTCGACCTCCCCACGTCTTTTAGGACAGTACGCGTCGCACATTCACCTGATAATCCCTTCCTGTCCAATAGTCACGCCTGTTTCCATCTACTGATCATCCGCTGGAACAGCTCTTGCAAACGCGCAGACCCGTTGAGCTTACCACTGGGGCCGGCTGGACCTCGTTGTTCACCAAACAGAGGAGGAGAAGAAGATGGCCACTGTCGCGAGGTGCTCGAACTGCAGGCGGACCTACATGGTTCTCGGTCAGCATTCCCGCACGATGATGGCCGTGTGGGTCTGTCCGCGGTGCAAGCGCGGGCGCAACTTGCCGCGTTAGGAATCCCCTGAGAATGCCATCTTGAGTCTGCCGGGGGACCGGCGGATGTGCCGGGAATCGGGCTACCGATCCGAGCCCGACCCCCCTCCCCCTCCTTTGCGCGTCCCCTGTGGCGTGGACCTCCCGCCTCTCCCCCGGACCTTCAGATCCTCCAGATACCTGAAGGCCGTCCCTCCTTCCTCCTTCAGATAGAAGGCCTGGAGGGAAAGTCCTCTTGCCCTCTCCAGGATGCGCATGGGCACTGCGATGGAAACATACGCCTCAGCGCCTGGTGGGAGGTGCGTGGGCGTCACAGAAAGCCGGATCTTCTGAAGTGGCCCACTGATCCCTGTGATCTTTCCCAAGAGGACAACCTCTGAAAGAGTCGCGCGCCCTCCATTGACCAGGCGGAGTAAGATCACCCGAAGATTTCCGGACCTCTCCACCATCCCGGCTGGTTCCACTCGGAGCGTCCCTGTTCCCCGGAGGAGGCGGGCAGGAGTCGGCCGTGGCCGCAGGGGAAAGGAATAGACCAGGCGCTTCAAAGGAGGGTCGGCAAGCGGGAAGCCCAGAACCTCCTCCAGGAACATGTGAAGCTCCAGGTGGTGGGCTTCCGGCACCAGCATCGACGGAATCCGAGCCCGGATCAACTCCACATCCTCCCGTTCCAGGCGGCC
The DNA here is from genome assembly GCA_046758505.1 of Methylomirabilales bacterium (SeqCode). Taxonomy (GTDB): domain Bacteria; phylum Methylomirabilota; class Methylomirabilia; order Methylomirabilales; family CSP1-5; genus CSP1-5. Next base: position 16,688 of record JBHIAH010000046.1, read on the forward strand.
GAGCGTCGTGACGGGACGCAGGAGTTCAATTCGCCGACCGATCTGGTCGAAGACGTGCACCTCGACGCGGCGGAGGTCCCAGCGATCCACAGAGGCGTTCTGTAATTCGTAGACTACAGAGAGCCCTTCCGCCTGTCTCTGTTGCCTGACCTCTCGGACACGGATGTTTATAGCCTCGGCCTCTCGGGGTCCCAGCATCCCCAAGAGCACTAAGCCGATGAGAGTCGCTATGAGCGTTCGCATTGTGTCACCCCCCTTGAACGGACGAAACCCCCCGTACTGACCATTGGTATCCCGAACCGGAAGAATCCGTTCTTCCAGATGGAACGACGGAAGATGCAAAAAATAAAACGCCCTCGCGGGCCGTACTGTGCCCGGGAGGGCGTCTGAATGCTTTGTGCGGCAAGGCTTGTGTCGGAGCTGGGCCGTGAACTATGCTCACCCCGGTTCCATGGTTGCGCTATCTACTGGGGGCTCACCGCTCTCCCAACGGGCAGGTACCAACGCGACAACCCGAAGAGTCGCCTGGAGCTACCTCTCTTCTACCGCGATAGGCCTACCCCCTGTCAAGGCCGAACCGCAGTTGGCTCAGGGGAGAGAGCCTCAGACGCCTTGCCCAACGTCACAATTCCAGACCGAACCCTGCCCTCCCTCACGATTGGCACAGAGGTTGCTATTGCACCCCCCGCTCTGCATGACACATGGGGACTTTGATGCGAAATCAGGCACCAGAGCGGCTTGCCAGAAACTTCTTCCCGATCAACGGACTGGGCCTCGCCTACGCGCGTGCAGGCAGGCGATGGCCGCTGCGCAGGGGTCGGCTTGTCCTGGTCCACGGCAGCGGGTGTAGCGCTGACGCCTGGCGGTTCCAGGTGGACGGGCTCTCGCGGAATCTCGAGGTGATCGCCCTCGATCTACCGGGGCATGGCGGCACGAAGCCGGTGCCGGATCCCTCCATCCGGCGCTACGCGAGCACGGTTACAGACCTCCTCCAGCACATCGGAGGGCGACGGGTCTTTCTCGGCGGCCATTCCATGGGCGGGGCCGTGGCGCTGCAGGTCGCCCTGGACCATCCGGAGCTGCTCAAGGGCCTGATCCTGGTTGCGACGACGGCCTACCTCGACACGCTGGCGCTGACGCCAGACATCTTGCTGTGGGCCGCCGCGGCCGTGCCGCACAAGTTCAAGGGGATGTTCTTTTCGAAGACGGTGAGGGAGGAAGCACTGGCCATCGCGCGAAACGATGTGCGACGCTGCGGCCTGGAGACGGTCCTCGGCGACTTTGCCGCCTGCCGTGACTTTGATCTCAGGCGCCAACTAAAGGACCTGACGCTCCCTGCCCTGATCCTGTGCGGGAGCGAAGATCGGATCACGCCCCCGCGGCACTCCGCGCGACTCCACGAGGAGATTCCGTCATCCTCGTTTGTGCTCATTCCGAAGGCGGGGCACATGCTTCCGCTCGAAGCGCCTGCGCCGGTCAATGCCGCCATCCGCAACTTCATCCGCAAGCGCTAGACGCGGCCTGCGCGCCGACGTTCACACACGGGAGGCCTGGAAAGGCTGCGACCGAACCATCCGCGTCCCGGCCTCTCTCCCTTTGTCCGAGCCGCACGGAACCATCTTGGCACCTCACATGCATGGGGAACGATGGGCCCGGTGCGGCCGGTTTGGAAAACAGGAGGACATGTGCCTTACAACGGGATTGACAAGTGTGATCAGTGCGGGAAGCCCCTCGAAGAGGGGCAATGGCTTATCGGTCTGTGCCGCGCGTGCGAGCGGAAGCCGGTGGCTGCGGGGAAGAAGGGAAAGAAGGGAAAGCGGTAAGACGCCTCATCGTCGGGCGGCGCGGTCAGCCCTCCGGCCTCTGCATCCAGAGGTCGCCAAACGCTTCCACGGGGAGAAGGTTCCTGAACGGAAACCCGCAGACCGGACACTCACCATGCAATCGCTGAATCGCCATATAGACGAGGCGGCATTGATTGCATTTCATGCACGTGATCTCGATCTCGACCACGACAACCTCCGCGCGTGAGGCGTATTATGGTTCCAGATGAAACGTCTGGCTCACGTTGTTCCAGGAGACCACAGCCTCTTGCGTCTTGGCCTGATTGATCACCGATTCCACAAAGCGCAGCAGATGGTTCACGTGCAGGCCGCAGGTTTTTTCGAGATCCTCTATTTCTTTCGCGGTGAATGGTTTCGCGGTTGAGTCGGCCTCGATCCATTCGACCGGTAATGTGTCAAGCAAGAGCGGGGACATTCCTTCACATCCTCCTTCCATCTTCCATCAGCAAATATGCTGCTATAGCGGATGGGGTGCAAGTTGTGGACCATCTTGCGTTTGACCGCCCTCGGCCGAAGCCCCACGTGAATAGCCTGTGCCCAGTGGGCTCAGGGTAGCTGGCCTTGCCGCCCTTGTTTTTCGGCCAGTTATGCGTTATAACGCGGTCCGTGGGCGAGATATTCACTGCGGGCCTTTGCCTTGCGCGGCAACGCCCTTTGAGCCTCGACGCGGCCGCGGGGAGTGGGGCAATTCACCGCTAGCCCCATTTTCTGGTGGGTTGGCCGTCTGGTTTGGCTGGAGGATGGCGGTGCCAACGGCCGACCGATGACAACGGGGGGCCGGGAAAGCCACGGCGGTCCCGCGGAAGCTGGAAAGGAGACGGGGGGGTAAACCGATGCCAAGGGGAGGGTCATCCGGAGCGCACCATGAGAATTCTCGCCCGGGACGTGAGGCGGCCCTGAGGACGAACGGTATGGAAGGAAAACGAAGATGGAATGGCTAAGGCAATGGGATATAGTCCTGGTGCTCGGCGCCTTGCTGGTTTTGTGCATCGTCGCCCTGTTTCTTCGGTGGTTTCTCAGGCTCGACGAGATGGCCAGGACGCTGCACAATATTCATGAGGAACTCAGGCTCATGCGCGGGGCCCGCAAGAAGGAAGGGACGGATGAGCACAACGAGGAGGAAGAATATTATCTATGAGCGACGGTCGGGGACGAGGCTACGGGACCCGAAGTGGGATCAGGCGTTGATATCTTGACAATCTTCTTGCGTTTTGACAGAGCCCGCTGTAGGAATGACCTATACGGTCCCCACTCATTCCCCCCATCACATAGTCACTATGAGATACCCGGCACGAACCGTGAAAAGGAGGGAGCCATGGCAAGACTGCTGATTACGGCCACGTACGGATACGATGACTCCACCCGCGCGACGATGCCGTTCTTCTTAGCCAAGGGTGCCAACGAGGTGGGAATCGACGTCGGCGTTGTGTTGGCCCTCGACGCCACCGTGCTCGTCAAGCCTGAGTTCCGGCAGCACATCAGGCCGTTCGGCCAGCCGCCGCTCGAGGAGCTGTTCAACTTCGCCGTGGACCATAAGATCCCGATCTACGTCTGAGGGGGGTGAGCCCAGACCCGGGGGGTCTTGGACGCAGACCTCGAGCGTATCCCGGTGGTGCAAAAGATTGACGTCAAGCGGTGCGCCCAACTGCTGGTCGAGTACGACCGATCCGCCTCCTACTGAGTGCACCAACAGAAAAGGGCCCAGGCCCAGTCTTGGCCAAGATAGCTCTTTGAGAGTCCATGTTGGACAGCATCCAGCGCCGATCGTAGTTTTCTCTGTGCCTCGCAGCTGCCCCTGTGTGCCCGTAAGAGGCTGTTTCAGGGGGGGGCTCAATGGACTGCAAGCATCCCAAAGCGTTTGGGCGGTGTCTTCAAGAAAAGGGGACAGGCT
>JBHIAH010000047.1:0-19191 GCA_046758505.1 Methylomirabilales bacterium (SeqCode)
CCGTAGGTGCATGGGAGCCCTACCCAGCTCCCACAAAGAGAGGGGCGAGAACTCAAAAGGTTCTTCGCCCCTTGTCTTTTTGAGTCTTAGAGCGGCCTCGCGCACAGCCCGAAAAGAGTCGGCGGGACAGGCTGTTTTGTGATGCCCTTTTTTGCGGTTGGACCGAAAATACGACTGAGATGAACACTTAGGGGGGCGTACAGGCCTGGCGGAGTGTGGCGGCGAGCCCCTCGAGACTCTCCGTCCCCCGCATCCGGGCGATGCTCTTCATGCTCCCGCCTCCGTCGGCCGGATACCGGGGGATGATGTGGACGTGGACGTGAAAGACTTCCTGCCCCGACGCCTTGCCATTATTGACGCCCAGATTGAAGCCCGCCGCGCCCATGGCCTGCTGCACTTTCCCCGCCACCAGGGCCGCCACCTGAAACAGCCGCCCCGCCGCTTCGGCTGGCATCTCGGTCAATGTCGCGTAATGCTCGCGGGGGATGACCAGCGTGTGCCCCGGGGTGCAGGGGAAGATGTCGAGGAAGGCCACCGCCCCCTCGCCGTCATAGATCGTGTGCGCGGGTCGCTTCCCTTGGACGATCTGGCAAAAGAGGCATCCGGTCACTCTGCGCTCCGCCCCCTCAACTCCCCCACGTGGAGGGGAACCCACTCCACGATCTGCAGCCCGAAACCCTCGAGGCCCACGATGCGCCGAGGGTTGCTAGTCAAGAGCCGGATCCGACTCAGCCCCAGGTCGACCAGGATCTGGGCGCCGACTCCGTATTCCCGAAGGTCCATCCGCGCCTGTGGGGTCCCCGCAGACTTGGGTCCTCCGGCCTCCGTGAGATGACTGGTCCATCCCACGCCGCCCGAGGCCTCCCGGATATACACCAGCACCCCCTTGCCCGCCTTGCCGATGCATTCGAGGGAGGCTTCGAGTTTCCGTCCGCAATCACAGTGGAGCGACCCGAGGGCATCGCCGAGCAGACACTCCGACTGAACCCTCACCAGGATCTCTTCCGCCGCCGTCACCTCCCCGAGGATCATGGCCAGATGATGCCGCCCGTCCATCTGGCTTTCGTACAGGATGCCCCGGAACGTGCCAAACCGGGTGGGAAAGGTGGTGCTCGCGATGCGCTTGACGAGCTTCTCCCGCCGCATCCGAAAATCGATGAGCGCCTTGACGGTCAGGCTCGCCAGGCCGTGGCGCTCGGCAAAGGTGTGGAGCTCGGGAAGGCGCGCGGCTGCCCCATCGTCCGTCAGGATCGCGCAGAGGACCGCTCCCGGGTAGAGGCCGGCCAGGCGACACAGGTCGAGGGCCGCCTCGGCCTGGCCGGCGCGGGTCAGGATCCCCCCCTCCTTGGCCCGAAGCGGAAAGATGTGGCCCGGCCGCACCAGATCCTCGGGGCGAGCTTTCGGATCGACCAGCGTCTGGATCGTTACAGCCCGATCATAGGCAGAAATGCCGGTCGTCGTCCCCGCCCTGGCATCCACCGAGACACAGTAGGTGATGTCACCGGAGACCGGCTGATCCGGCACCATGACCGGGATCCTCAGAGCCTCGAGGCGTTCCCCGGTGAGGGCCACACCGATAATCCCCCGGGCCTCCCGGGCCATAAAGTTGACCGCATCGGAGGTCACCCGCTCGGCTGCCAGGGTCAGCACCCCCTCACTTTCCCTGGCCTCGTCGTCGGCCAAAACCACCATCCGCCCTTCCCGGACGGCCCCGATTGCCGTTTCCACCAAATGGTCGGTCACGGTCCCTCCTCGACAGCGGCCCGGATTGCCCGGAGGTGGGCTTCGGGAACGTCCAGGGGGACCACGCATCCCGGGGCCAGAATGTGGCCGAGGCCCCCGGTCTGCGCCAAGGCATCCTTCACCTGGGCCCGCACGGCCTCCTCGGGTCCGTCCCGGAGGGTCTCGACCTCGTTGAGGCCTCCTACCACGGCACCACGGTAGAGCCTCTGCGCCTCCCCGAGTGAGGGCGCGGTTCGCCGGTCGTGCCAATTGATGGCCGGAAGGGGATACGTTCCCATCACCTCGAACGGAATGTCCACGCCGTGGACGTGCAAGACCGAGAAGGAACTCCGCCCGGCGACCTGCCCCAGGACCTGCCGGTCGTACGGTTCCGCGAACCTCCGATGCTCGTCGGCGGTCAGGAAACCGGCTGCCGCCACCTGCGTGGCAAAGAAAATCCCGTCCCCTCCCGCCTGAAGGCAGGCGGCTGCATACCGACTCATCGTCTCGGTGATCACCTCGAGGGCTCCCTCAATCAGTGCAGGCTTGTCCCGGAGGTCCGCCAGGAATCGCTTATCCCCCGCGAGCTTTCTCGCGATGGAGAGAGGGCTAAAGATCGTCTGAAGGACCGGCGCGTCGTCCCGGCGGCCCTTCACGATCTCACGAAGACACTGAAGCTCCCGACCCAACGCCCCCTCCTCAAGATTCAGGGGACGGATCTGCCCCCAGTCGGCGGGACGCTTCACCGCGTGATCGACGCAGACCCGGGAGCCGCCGACGTCCCCGCGGTACGCGACCCGGCAGCCCCAGTCCTCCACTGCATAGACCCCGGTGGGCATGACCTTGATGAAATCCAGATCGTAACGCGCGTGAAAGCTGAGGAGTGCCTGGGCCAGCGCGGACGGGTCCTCGTCGAGCTCGGGAAAATGACGCCAGAAGCTCACCGGGGTTCGGTCCACCGCTTTTCGCCCGAGCGCCCTTTGGATCCGCTCCGCCTTTGTCATCTCGCCTCTGCCTTGGTCAGCACATTCCGCCAGTGCCCCTCCAACTAACTCCTCCTAAGGACCCCAGGGCTCCGCGAGGGGCACTGAGGGGTTGTAGGGGAGAGGCTCCCCTACGCCTGGGGGTGCTCAGCGAGGCGGACGCCGAGCGCCGAAGGGGGGCCTGCCCCCCTAGCGGAAGTGCCGCACCAGCGTGGAATGCTAGTGAGAAACAGTTGGTGCGGCACTAGTCCGCCGGCCAAGCTCTCAGACATCAGCCTTCAGCAATCATCCTCCCATGCCCAAAGGAAATTGAGAACACGCTTTTTCTCAATCCTTCATAAATCCCAATGTATCATAGAGACGGCCCGGAAGGGTTGTCAATGCCTCGGTTGGGAAGGAATACGGTCGAGCAATGGGCGGAGCGGGCGGATTGACAACGCTCAGGCACCATGCTATCGTGGTTTTAGCCTTATTTTTCGTTCTGTTGAGAGGGACCCCCCATGCGCCCAGATCAGTTCACGGTCAAGGCCCAGGAGGCGCTCGATGTCGCCCGTCGGCAGGCGGTTGAGCGGACGCACCAGGCCATCGATGTAGAGCACCTCCTGCTTGCGTTGGTGGAGCAGCCCGAGGGCTTGATTCCGCCGCTCTTGCAAAAGGTCGGAACCCACCTGCACCTCCTGCGCACGAAACTGGACGAAGAACTCACGCGGCGCCCGAAGGTCACCGGGGCGGGCGGGCAGGCGTATATTACGCCCCGGCTCGACAAGGTGCTCCAGGCGGCCCTGCAAGAGGCGGAGCACCTCAAGGACGAGTACGTCTCGACCGAACACCTCCTCCTCGCCATCGTGGAACAGGCGGGTGGGGCCGCAGCACAGATCCTGAAAGAGGCCGGTGTCAGCAAGGACGGTCTCCTGGCCGCCCTCGCCGCCCTGCGCGGGGGCCAGCGGGTCACCGACCCCCACCCGGAGGAGAAGTATCAGGCGCTCGAGCGGTACAGCCGAGACCTGACCGATCTGGCACGGAAGGGAAAGCTGGACCCCGTGATCGGCCGCGACGACGAGATTCGCCGGGTGATCCACGTGCTGTCCCGCCGCACCAAGAACAATCCGGTCGTGATCGGTGAGCCCGGCGTGGGGAAGACCGCGATCGTCGAGGGGCTGGCGCAGCGGATCGCGAACGGGGACGTCCCCGAGTCCCTCAAGAACAAGCGGGTGGTCGCACTCGACATCGGCGCGATGGTCGCCGGGTCCAAATACCGCGGGGAATTTGAAGACCGGCTCAAGGCGGTCCTCAAGGAGATCACCGAGGCGGAGGGGCAGATCATCTGCTTCATCGACGAACTGCACACGCTGGTCGGGGCAGGGGCCGCCGAAGGTGCCGTGGACGCCTCGAACATGCTCAAGCCGGCCCTCGCCCGCGGGGAGCTCCGCTGCATCGGGGCCACCACGCTCGATGAATACCGGAAGCGGATCGAGAAGGACCCGGCCCTGGAGCGACGGTTCCAGCCGATCATGGTCGGACAACCGACCGTGGAAGAGAGCGTATCGATCCTCCGGGGTCTCAAGGAGAAGTACGAGGTCCACCACGGCGTGCGCATCACGGATGCGGCCCTGGTGGCCGCCGCCGTCCTCAGCCATCGGTACATCAGCGATCGCTTCCTGCCGGACAAGGCCATCGACCTGATCGACGAGGCGGCCTCGCGGCTCCGCATGGAGATCGACAGCATGCCGACCGAGATCGACGAGGTCGAGCGACGAATCCGGCAGCTCGAGGTGGAACGGGAGGCCCTCCGGAAAGAGACCGACCCGGGCGCTCGCGAGCGCCTGGGGCACCTGGAGGCAGAGCTCGCCAATCTACGGGAACGGTCGGGGACGCTCAAGGCCCGCTGGGAGCGGGAGAAGGCGGCCATCACACAGATCCGCGCCATCAAGGAGCGCCTGGAGCAGAGTCGGGTGGAGGAGCAGCGGGCCGAGCGGCAAGGCGACCTGGGCAAGCTGGCCGAGCTTCGCTACGGGGTCATCGCCCAGCTCCAGAAAGAGCTCGAGGCCGAGCGCGAGCGGCTCGAAGCCATGCAACAGGAAGGCATGATGCTCAAGGAAGAGGTGGACGAGGAGGACATCGCCGAGGTCGTGGCGAAGTGGACCGGCATTCCGGTGACCCGGCTCCTCGAGGGCGAGACCCAAAAACTCCTCCGGATGGAGGCCAAGATCCGTGAGCGCGTGGTCGGCCAGGACGAGGCCATCAGCGCGGTGGCCAACGCCATCCGCCGGGCCCGGTCGGGCCTGCAGGACCCCAACCGCCCCCTCGGCTCGTTCATCTTCCTGGGGCCCACGGGCGTCGGCAAGACGGAACTGGCCCGGGCGCTCGCCGAGTTCCTCTTTGACAACGAGCGGGCCATGGTCCGGCTCGACATGTCGGAGTACATGGAGAAACACACCGTCTCCCGGCTGATCGGTGCCCCGCCCGGCTATGTCGGCTACGAGGAGGGCGGGCAGCTGACCGAAGCGGTCCGGCGTCGTCCTTACTCGGTGCTCCTCTTTGACGAGATCGAAAAGGCGCACACCGACGTCTTCAACCTCCTCCTCCAGATTCTGGATGACGGGCGACTCACCGATGGGCAGGGCCGGACCGTCGACTTCCGGAACGCCATCATCATTATGACCTCGAACCTGGGCAGCCAGTTCCTCCAGGAGCTGTCTGACGAGGTGGAGATCCGGGAACGAATCTGGGAGACGCTCCGAAGTCATTTTCGCCCGGAGTTCTTAAACCGGATCGACGAAGTGATTATCTTTCACCGCCTGGGCATGGCCGAGATCACGCAGATCGTGGAGATTCAGCTTAGGCAGCTCGGGCGGCGGCTCGGCGAGCGGAAGATCGAGGTTACCCTCTCGGAGGCCGCCAAGCGCCACCTGGCCGAGGTCGGCTTCGACCCGGTCTACGGGGCCCGGCCCCTCAAACGAGCGCTGCAGCGGCTGGTGCTGGACCCGCTGGCCGCAAAGATCCTGGAAGGGCAGTTCAGGGAAGGGGACCACATTTTCGTCGATATGGAACAGGACCAAGTGGCCTTCACCAAGGCCAACTTGGTTCAGAGTTCATAGTTCAGGCTGGAGAGCTTGCACTCCATGGTTCAGGGTGCATGGTTCATGGCTCTTGGAAGACGTGGGATTTACTACCCTGAACTCTGAACCCTCAACCCTGAACGATCCACCCTGAACCACGAACGGGGTTTTCGATGCAGGCGTTGGACGGCATCAAGGTGATTGATCTCTCTCGGATTCTTGCGGGACCGTTCTGCACCCTGACCCTGGGCGATATGGGGGCCGAGGTCATCAAGGTGGAGAACCCGGATGGAGGAGATGACACCAGAGGCTGGGGCCCCCCTTTCATCGACGCCGAAAGTGCGTACTTTCTCAGCATCAACCGTAGCAAAAAGAGTATCACCCTGAACCTCAAGACCGATCGAGGGAAAGGAATCCTGCAGGCCTTACTGAGACAGGCCGATGTCCTGGTGGAAAACTTCCGCCCGGGCACATTAGACAAGCTCGGGTTCAGCTACGAAGCAGTCCAACAGTTGAATCCCCGCCTCATCTACTGCTCCATCTCTGGCTTCGGACACACCGGTCCGGAGACGCAGCGGCCAGGCTACGACGTGATTGTCCAGGGGGAAAGCGGGGTCATGAGCCTCACCGGCTTTCCAGACGGCCCCCCCGTCAAGGTGGGGGTCTCGATCGCAGACATCGTTGCTGGCATGTACGGCGTCCAGGGAATCCTGGTGGCCCTTGTTTCCCGGGAGCGGAGTGGAAGGGGGCAGAAAGTCGACATCGCGCTTCTGGATAGCATGATTTCCCTCTTGACCTATCAGGCCGGCATCTTTTTTGCCACCGGCCAGAGTCCAAACAGAATGGGAAACTTCCATCCCACCATCACCCCTTACGAGCCCTTCGAGGCCCAGGATGGCTACTTCAACGTGGCCGTCGGCAACAATGTTCTCTGGGCTCGCTTTTGCCGAATCCTCGGCCGGGAGGATCTGATGAACGACCCCCGATTTGCCACGGGGACGAAAAGGGTAGAAAACCGGGAACTGCTGCGGCCGATCCTGGAGAAAGAGTTCAAGACCCGCTCGGTCCAAGAATGGTTACATATCTTGAACGAAGGGGGCATCCCCTGTGGGGCCATCAACTCTTTAGCCGAGGTTTTCACCAGCGCGCAGGTGAAAGCCCGAGAGATGATTCTCGAGGTTCCCCATCCATCCCTGGGAACGGTAAAGGTGACGGGGGTGCCGGTGAAACTCTCGGGCACTCCAGGCCAGATCAAGCATCCGCCCCCACTCTTGGGGGAACATACTGAGGAGGTTTTACAGGCCTGGCTCGGCATGTCCGCAGCGGAGATTCACGAGCTGCGCGGGGACGGAGTGATCTGATGTCAGAACCTGTTGCCATTGCTATTGCGATCGCGATCGGCCTCATCGCCATTGCCGTGGCAGCAGCGGTTTTCGCCGTCTTCCCCTTGCTCCGCCAGGCCCGCGAGACGCTGCGGCGGCTAGACAACTTGATCCAGTCGGCAGAGGGCGATGTCCGCCTCACCGTGGCCGAGGTTCGGGAGGCAGTTCAAAACCTGAACCAGATCTCGGGAGCGGTCCAGAAGGACATGGGCAAGTTGAGCGGCACCGTCGAATCGGTGGAGCGGTTCGGCGAGACACTCCGAAACACCAACGACATTATCCGGACCACCATTCATCCCCGTCTCCTCTCCTTCGGGGCCCTCCTCGTCGGACTCAAGACGGGAAGCTGGTACCTCTTACGGAAAATCTTTTTGAAGAGGAGGTGATCTCCAATGAGTGAGGACCGTGGATTCGGTGGGGCGGCCTTGACGTTGGCCTTTCTTCTGGGCGGGGCGTTCGGGGCGCTCGTGGCCCTGCTCAACGCTCCGGAATCGGGAAAGCGCACCCGCGTCCGCATCCGCCGCCTGACCGACGATCTCCAAGAGCGGGCCGTTGACGTCGCCGAAGAGGTTCGAGAGCGGGTTGACGAGGCCGTAGACCAGGGCCGCGAGGCCATCCTCTCCGCTTTTGAGGCGGGAAAGGAGGCCTTTCAGCGGGAACGCACGAAGCTCACCTCGTCTTCCTCATGAACGGGCAACAACGACCGCCGCATCGGTGCCCGGGACGGCCATCCCGGGCACCATGCTTTTTTGCCCCGGTTGCAGGAGCCCGATTCGCCGCGGCAACAGGTTGCTCGTTGCTCGTTGCCCTCTTGCTGAGCCTCCAGGGGACAGCCCTCTCGTGCGAGGGGCAGCCCTGCGACCGAGACTTTCACCTGGAAGCGGCTCAGGAGGTCCGGCTGCCCCATGGCGGGTATCTCCGGGAGGCCTCGGGGCTCACACAATTCGCCGGAACGCTCTGGACGGTCGCAGATAAGAGTGACGCCGCCATTTATCGGCTGAAGCTTCCAGGCCGGGACACAGTGGTCACCGCCCAGGAAGTCCCGCTCGCCATCCCCCCACCGAACCGCAAGGCGGTGCGGCGGTGCGGGGACCGTCGGCGAGGCCGCCTCGATCTGGAAGGGATCGCGGCGGGTCCGGGTGATTTCCTCTCTCTCCTCTCGGAATCGTACCGGGCCGTGCTCATCACCCGGGTGGATGACCCGAGGGGCCCCGCCCCGCGAGCCACCGTTCAGGAGATCCTCTGCATTCCCGGGCACAATCAAAGCAGGAACGATGGCGTGGAGGGATTGAGCGGCTTTCCCGGAGGGACGCTCGCCCTGGAAGAGGGAAAGGGTTGGCCGACGAAGAGACTCTACCGCTGCCGCTTCCCGAAACGCCGATGCACGCCCCTGCTCTCCCTCGTCTTGAGCGGGCGAACACCCGACCTGACCTCGCTCGATCCCCAAGGGACCAGGTTCCTGGTCCTGAACACCTTCTGGGGATGGTGGACGCGCTTCCACAAGATCTGCGAAATACACGGAGACGATCCCACCCCCAAAGCCTGCCTGCTCGATTTGGCCCAGGTGAAGGCAACGGCGAGGGAGCGGGCGGATCTTCCCGCGTCGTTTCGGCAAGAAGGGGGAACGAACTACGAGGGGATCCACTTCGATCCAGTTACCGGACGGCTCTATCTCATCAATGATAATAACGCCTTCTGGAACCGGCGTTTCACCGGAGACGCCGAACGCGAGCCCACCCTCCTCCTCATCTTCCGACTAAAGAGGGACTAGCGACTGACAAAATCGCGGGCCTCGAGGGACTGGCCGGTCACGTCACGGGAGGCGTCGGAGGCGAGATAGAGAAAGACGGGGGTGATCTCCTCAGGCGTCGGCAGGGTGAGGGGGTCCTCGTCGGGATAGGCCGTGGCCCGCATGCCAGTGCGGGTCCCACCCGGATTGACGGCGTTCACGCGGATGTGGCGAGGCGCCAATTCGGCCGCCAGCAGCTGGGTCAGTCCTTCGAGTCCAAACTTGGAAGCGGCGTAGGCCCCCCAGCGCGGTTTCCCGATGCGACCGACGCCCGAGCTCACATTGACGATCGAGCCCCCGCCGGCTGCAATTATCAACGGCAGGCAGGCTTTGACGACGAAGAACGGTCCATGGAGATTGACGGCCACCACCGCCTCCCAGTCGGCTTCCGGATATTCGAGGATAGGTACCCGGGGACCGAGGAGCGACGCGTTATTGACCAGAACATCCAACCGCCCGAATTGCCTCTTGATCTCGCCAGCCATCCCCTGAACCTGCTCTCGATCGGCCACATCCACCTGAAGCGGCACGGCGCGTCCCCCCCCTTCCCGGATCTCGGCCGCCGCCGCTTCGAGCCGCTCTCGGCCTCTGGCCGTCACAACGACGGCGGCCCCCTCCCGCGCATAGGCAGCTGCGACCGCCTTGCCGATGCCTTGACTGGCTCCGGTGACCAGGGCCACCTTTCCCTCAAGCCGCATGCAACCCCCTTGTCAACAGCAGGATCCCTCTGCTATCGTTCTTCATGAGCTTTCCGTTGCGCATTTCGCACATCACACCGAAAGGGAGGAGACATGGGCGAGTTCGTCAAGGTCGCTGAAACCAAAGATGTCGCTGTCGGAACGGGAATCCTGGTGGAACTGAACGGAGAGCGGATCGCGCTGTTCAACGTGGACGGCACCTTGTTTGCGATTGACGATACCTGTACCCACTCGGGCGGGCCCCTGTCCGAGGGGGAGTTGGAGGGGAGCGTGGTCACCTGTCCCTGGCACGGGGCCCAGTTCGATGTCAAGACCGGCGAGGTCACTGGGCCACCCGCCCCCGAGCCTGTCACGAGTTACCGCGTGAAGGTCGAGGGGGCCGACATCCTCATCGAACGCCCATAAGCGACACAAGGAGGAACAGGCCATGAGGCTGAATCTGTGGTCTGCTGCCAGCGCGATCCTTCTGCTCCTTGTTGCCCATCCGGCGCTTGGCGTAGATTATACCAGTAAGGTCAAGCTCAGCCAACAGGACACGTACGCGTGTGGGATGACCCACCTGCACGTTCCCGGATACGCCAAGAATACGGCGGATGTGACCCTCACGGCCATTCAGGTCGAGGGCCGTGTCCTCGACACGGAGGGAAACCTGTTGGCCACCAAGGTGGTCCCTGTCATGGCCAAGGAGCTTCCGCCGGGAGAATCCGCCGCCTTCGACCTGGAATTCGTCGAAGTGACCCAACCCAACTTTGGAAAGGTGGGCGACATCGTACTCACGGTGGTCCAAGCCCTTGCCCGATAGCATGACACATCGGGTAGCAAACGTGTAAGTGCCTGTAACCTACCACATCACCGCTGGCGCCGTCTTGGTCTCATCCATCAGGGCGCAGGGCATCCAGGGTGCGTTGTGCGCATGTCCCGTTCGTCCCTTCCGATCGACCAGGATGATTCCGCCCTCGCCCGCGCCCCGCTCGGCCAGGATTGCCATCGCCATCCCCGCGGCGTCCACCGGATGGCGGTTACCCCTCAAGAGATCGACGGCCGTCTTGGCCAAAACCACCCGGATGATGGCCTCGCCATAGCCCGTAGCCGAGGCCGCACCCACCTCCTGATCGGCGTACGTCCCAGCACCGATCACGGCGCTGTCCCCAACCCGGCCGGGCCGCTTGCCCGAGAGACCTCCTGTCGAGGTGGCGGCCGCCACACCCCCGGACCCATCCACCGCCACCGCACCAACCGTCCCACCCCTCTCCCCTGCCTCCGCTTCCCATCTTGCCCGCTGCCGGTCGGTCACGAGCGCCTCCGGGGCGCACACCTCTATCCCGACCTCACGGGCAAACTGGGCCGCCCCGTCCGCCACCACCAGAACGGACTGTCCCTCCTCGAGAACCCGCCGGGCAAGCCGGATGGGATTTCGAACATTCCCGACCGCGCCCACCGCCCCGGCGCGGAGGGCCCGCCCCTCCATGACCGAGGCGTCCATCTCGACCCCCCCCGCCGCGTTCAGGACGGAACCCCGCCCGGCGTTAAAGAGAGGGTGGTCTTCCAAGAAGGCGACTGCCTCCTCCACCGCATCCAGCGCCGACCCATCCTGGAGCAGGCATCGCCATCCCGCAAGGGCCGCCCCTCGGCAACCCTCCTGCCGCGCCTCCCGGTCCGCTTCCGCGAGAAGCCCGGCACCACCGTGGACGACGATGACCGGCTTCATGTCGCCGGCTCCTCAGGGGAATCCTCCACCCCTCTGTCGACTTCCCGCTCCACGACCTGCAGCGGTTTTAAGATGATATAGCCCCCCTCTACCCCGATCTCCAGGAGATCCCCTGGCCGGAGCATCAACTGTTTCCTGAGCTTTGCCGGTATCGTGACCTGTCCCCGATCCTTCAAGATTACCCGGTTCAATCAGAACCTCCGTTGGAAAATACGAATTATTGAAATTTTGACACATTTTTTGCTTGCGTCAAGCAAAATTTGGCCTTGCCACCCCACAAGGGCTCGGGTATCCTTGTTTGGACTCCAGGATGCTCGAGCAAGTCTCGAACAGCGGGCATCAAAACCTTCACACTCCCTTGGCATTCTGAGAAATCTTCACTTCCAAGAGAAGGAGACGGGATTACCCGCCTCAATTTTCAGGCAGGCATCGGCGATGGAAGTCTACCTCAGTGAAAACGCCCTCATCGGGCTACTGGTCTCCACTATTGAGGTCTACCGGCGGGAATGTTTTGGCATCCTCCTGGGCCACAGCACCGCCGACCGCGTCTTTGTCGAGTTTGCCGTCCCGTACCAGACGGCCAATCGAAAGTACCGGCAAGTCCACATCGACTGGAAGCGAAGTCAGCGGGTAGAGCAGGCGGTCCATAGCACCACCCGCTGGGAATGCGTCGGGGACTATCACTCCCATGCCATGTACGGGGAGAGCCGCGCCACCATCCAGCTCTCAACAGAGGACAAACAGTACTTCGGTGATGGAACCACCGGGATCGTGGTGGCGATCAACGATATCGTCAAACCGAGACCCTGGGGCTACGTCAAGGGGGGGACTCTCTCGGGGGCGGTAAACGGCTATTCGATCCGGATTGCCGCCTACTATAAATCCAACGATCACGTCGAAAAGGCCAATATCATCTGCCCGTATGCCATCGGCTTCATGGAGAAGCGACAAGACCTGCTCCGGGAGCGATAGTGCCGGTCCAACTATTTGTGCCAACTTGTGCGCTCTCCTCGCTCACGACCCTTGCAACGCGGCAGGCCGTTCAAATTCGGCTTGGCACGTTGGAACGGCACTAGCAGATGCGCGTCCCGGGAAAGGTCAGGCCGCGCGCGTCGAAGGGCGTGGGTGACCTCAAGCCCTATCTGGATCGCCTGTACGCCACATACGATCTGAGCTTTCTCCCGACGTCGGCCCTCAAATTTCCCCGCCGCTATCACCGACCCCAAGACATCGAAGTGGTCGGGTTGATCGCTAGCTGCTTTGCGTACGGCCGGGTGCAGGGATTCACCCCTCCGATCGACACCCTCCTCGAGGCGCTGGGGCCGCACCCCGCCCAATTTCTCCTGCAGTTCGACCCCAGGCGCGACGCCGATCGCCTCCGCGGTTTCGCCTACCGCTTTCAAACCGCCCGGGACGCCGCCTGCCTGCTCTGGTTCCTCCGGCAGGCCCTCGACCGCCACGGTTCCCTCCGGGCCCTTTACCTTTCCGGCTACAGTGAGCGACACGAGGACACCCGACCGTCGCTGGCGACCTTCGTCGACCGCCTCCTGCAATCGGACCCGCGACCGGTCTATCGCAAGGGCCATCTCTCCAGGGGAATGTACCACCTTCTCCCCTCGCCAAGGCGCGGGGGGACCTGCAAGCGACTGCACCTCTTCCTCCGCTGGATGGTCCGACGAGACCACATCGACTTCGGCCTCTGGCCCGAACTCAATCCGGCGAAGCTGCTCATCCCCCTGGACACGCATGTGGCCCACGTCGCAGAGCGGCTCTGCCTCACCCGCCTCAAGAGCCCCGGCCTCCCGATGGCCCTCGACATCACCCGGTCCCTGAAGCGGTTTGAGCCGACAGATCCGGTCAAGTACGACTTCGCCCTCTGCCGGTTGGGCATGCTGGGGGACGGTTCAGGGTTGAGTGTTCATGGTTCATAGCTTGCAGTTCATGGTTCAGGGTACATGGCTCATTGGTGGCTGGTGACTAGTGAATGGTGACTGGGGAAAGCCACCAACCACCAAGCACGAGTCACCCTTCACTTTTTTCTTGTCGGTCGTCGGTTAATCGTGATCAGTCATCAAGCCCTGAACGCTTAACCCTGAACGATCTTCCCTGATTGCTGAACCCTGAACTATGAACCATGAACCGCGTCCCGTGAACCATGGATGAGGACGCGGAAGAGACGGATGCGACATTCCAAGAGTGCCGACGGCCACAAATGGTCCCGCGCTGGGGGACCGCGGCTGGGGGCGCATATGTCCATCGCCGGGGGGGTAGACAAGGCCTTGCTCCGCGGGGAGCAGGTCGGCTGCGACACGATCCAGATCTTCACCAAGAACAATAACCAGTGGCGCGCCAAGCCCCTCACGGACCAAGGCATCCGGACCTATCGCGAACAGCGCGACGCGACGGGAATCTGGCCGGTCATCGCCCACGGCGGCTACCTGATCAACATCGCCTCTCCGAAACGAGACCTGCACCGGCGATCCGTGGAGGCCCTCCGGATCGAGGTGGGGCGGGCGACAGCGCTCGAGATTCCCACCCTTATCATACACCCGGGGGCCCACCTCGGGCGAGGGGAGGGAGAGGGGATTCGAAAGGTGATCGAGGGGTTGAACACGATCCTTGAGCGGACCAAGACCTCTCCCGTCACGATCTGCCTGGAGACCACGGCGGGGCAGGGCTCCAGCCTGGGCTACTGCTTCGAGCACCTGGCGGCGATCCGCGATGGGGTGAGCCAGACCGAACGCCTAGGCGTCTGCGTCGACACGTGCCATATCTTTGCCGCGGGGTACGAGATCCGGGGCCGGAGGGCATATGAAGAGACGATGCGGCAGCTCCAGGGGGTGATCGGCCTGAAACACGTCCGATGCATTCACCTGAACGACTCGCAGCGGGCGCTGGGGAGTCGGGTGGATCGTCACGCCCATATCGGCCGAGGGGAGATCGGCCTCGCAGGATTTCAGCTTCTCGTGAATGATCCGCGCCTCCGACATATTCCCATGATCCTCGAGACCCCGAAGGGGGAGGAACCCATCGCCGCAGACCGCGGCAATCTGGCCGTCCTCCGCAGCTTGATCAAGGGGGCGTGTGGGTGACGGGCGGGATCTGTTACTGCGAGGGGAAAGACCCGGGGAGACCCGGTGGAAGCGTGAGGTCAAAGCCGGGGCGACGGGCCGGCAAATCTCGGTTTTCCTGCTCCTCGGAAAGCTGAAAGGCTGACCTCACCCCCTCCCAGCTTTCGGTGGACACCATCATCGCGTTGTCAATCTTCGGGACGACCGCGGCCGGAACTCGCTCTTTCAACGCCCGCAGGAACTTCTCTTCCTTCTGCGCTGCCGCCTTGGCAATCGCCACGGACCGCTCGGCGCCGTCCTCGGCGGGAAACAGCCCGTTTTCGATTCGATCGAGAAAGAGCAGGATGCGATCCCGTGACAGCGTGAGGGACTGCACGATCTCCATAACCTCGAGGTGCAACTCATCAGGGACGGCTGAGGACACTTCGAGCAGCGACGTGGCATTCTTCTGGGTGAGCTCTTTTGTTTGCTCCCTGGCCTTGTGCAGATCCAACGAGGCCGCGGCGACGAGGGTCCCCAAGGCCAGGACGGCCAGGACACCTCCGAAAGCGCCACCGAGATGCCTGCGCGTCATCGCCTCCTCCAATCCCCAAGACTGTGTATCATCGGAGGGCCCCGCCGCCGGAGCCACCCCCTCTCTTCAACGAACGGGACGGTAGGTCGATTCCGTCACCCTCTCCGCCGCGGAACCGGCGGAGCGTTCACGAAACATTACGCCGGGGGCCGAAATCCCGGCACGCCGACGACGGCCTCGTTGATCTTTGCCGCCAGAATGAAATCGCTTTCGGTCAGGCCGTTGATCTTGTGGGTCCAGATCTCGATCGTGGCCTTCCCCCACCCAAAGCTGATATCGGGATGATGCCCCTCCTGCTCGGCGATCGCGCCCACGCGATTCACGAAGTGCAGCGTCGCCTTGAAGTCCTTGAAGCGGAAGGTCTTGCGGAGGTGGTGCGCCTCTACCACCTCCCACCCCTCGACCTGCGCGATCAAGGGGGCGATCTCTCTACCCGTGAGAGGCGGCGTCCCCCCCTTACACGGGACACACGACTTATGCGCCAACTGCGACACGACAACCTCCTCGCAAGGGGGGGCCCTCTCCCCGGCTCATGCTCATCATACCCACGTCCGGCCGCGGCGGCAAGTCTCCTGAGCCCCGGAAGGTAATTCGACGACCCTCTCTTGATAGCCCGCCTCCTGCTCCCCCCTTTCGCCCGTACCTTCCCCTGCATCCGGCACCGCCATTGCCTGGGGGGGGTGTGAGAAC
This sequence comes from Methylomirabilales bacterium (SeqCode), assembly GCA_046758505.1. Taxonomy (GTDB): domain Bacteria; phylum Methylomirabilota; class Methylomirabilia; order Methylomirabilales; family CSP1-5; genus CSP1-5. The sequence continues at coordinate 15,677 of JBHIAH010000047.1, forward strand.
CAGGCGATCGACGGGAGCCGGAACAGACAAAAACATGTTTGCCATTCCGTATCAATAAGTTGCCATACATACCTTCATCCACCCCTTAAAAAAAACGTTGCACCCCCCTAGATTGTCTGGTATAAGCCATGCACCTGTAAAGGAGGGACAGGTGCGGGACCTCAAGTCACAGAAGAACATAGAGCGGGTCTTGGGAAGGCAGCGACCCGCGCTGAAGAAGTTGAAGAAGAGGTTCGGGGGACCGGGATCCGGCTTCTTTGTCGCGGGACTGCTCTTTCTTTCCGCCCTGGTGATCTCCTCGCTTCTTCCGGTACGCAAACAGACACCGCGATCTCCCGAACGGCAGACCTCGCCTACCGCAGGAGTCCCCCGGGTGGCCGAGTCCCTCTCGAGGGCCCTTCTCCACCCGTCGCACCGGCTGATCCACGGCTCGGTTCGACGCGGGCAGACCTTCGCCCAGGCCCTGACGGCCGAAGGCCTCTCCCCGCGCCTCACGCATGAGATCGCCCGAGCCCTCCGCCCCCATCTCAACTTCCGCAAGATCAGGCCGGGAGCGACATTTCAGGCAAGCCTGAATGCGAGCGAGGCGCTCCTGCATTTCGTGTATCGGGCCTCTCCCCTCGAGATTTATGAGGTGACTCGGACAGAGACCGGCTATCGGGCGGTACAGCGCGTCGTCCCTGTGGAGCGACGCGTGGAACGCGTTGCCGGCAAGGTCACCTCGTCCCTCTTCGAGAGCATGGAGGCTCTCGGGGAACGACCCGAGCTCACCCTCCGCTTCGTCAATATCTTCCTCTGGGACTTCGACTTCAACAGCAGCGCGAGACCCGGGGACGAATTCCGGTTGCTCGTGGAGAAGGAATACAGCGGGGACACGCTCGTCCGCTACGGGAAAATCCTCATCGCGCAGTATGAGAATCGGGGAAAGACCCACACCGGGATCTATTTTGAAGCCCGGCGCGGCACGGGGGACTTCTATACCCCGAACGGCAGGTCCGTACGCAAGACCTTTCTCCGCTCCCCATTGCGATTCACCCGAATCAGTTCCCGCTATACGCACCGCAGACGCCACCCGATCTTGGGCGGGGTCAGACCCCACCTGGCCGTGGATTACGCGGCCCGGCCGGGGACGCCGGTCTGGGCCGTCGCCGACGGCGTGGTCCTCTCGGCCGGGTGGAATAGGGGCAACGGCAAGTCGATTCTCATCCGGCACCGAGGTGGGTACCGGACCATGTATAACCATCTATCCAGGTTCGCCAGACGTATTCGAAGGGGAACCCGGGTTCGGCAGAAGCAGGTGATCGGCTACGTGGGATCCACGGGCCTCTCCACGGGACCCCACCTGGATTACCGCGTGATCAAGAATGGTCACTTTGTGAACCCCCTCAGGCAAAAATTCATCCCGGGGGACCCCATCCCCAGGTCCCAGCGGGCCAGGTTCCGGCGTCTCCGCGACCGCCTCCTGCAGAAGCTGCAGTCACCTGAACTCGCCTCAGCGAAGTAGCGCGCCAATCGCGTCGACCGACAACCAACTACCCAAGACATTTCCAATTTCGAAATTCGAATTTCGAACTCCAGGCGACTGTGAACCGTGAACCGGTCAAATAGGGATCGGTCATCGAGTTCTTGGAGTCATCGGTCATCACGTGTCGGGTCGAGGGTGGTCACCGAGGCATGGACCGGCAGCGGCATCTCCTCCGCCTCCTGAGAGAAGCCGAGCGTGAGCCACACAGGGACGAGGGCCATCCCCACAACGAGCTGCGAAGCGATCCAGAGCCCCCACGATAGCGGCCACCATGTCGGAACGGGACTGTGGCAGAGCCAAGATCCGATTCCGGTGAGCAAGGAGAACACAGAGAAGGCCGCCGTGAGCATAGCCGCGAACCCGCGTCCCAGGCGCTTGACGTTCGTGCCGGGATCGACCCCCAACGAGGCGGCGATCGGCCCCCACCATCCGGGTGGCTGGGCGAGCCGGAAGAAGCGGCGCAGGCGCTCGGGCTCCTCGGTCGTGAGGAGCGAGACGGCGATGCCCGCAGTAGTGGCCAGGAGCGCCATGACCAACAATCGAAGGGCCTCGTCGTCGACGAACTCGAGCAGGGGCCAGGCGGCCAGGAGCGAGACAATGATGCAGGCGAGCTCCCCCCAGGCGCTGATCCGCCACCAGAGCCAGCGCAGGACGAGAACAACACCCATGCCGGCGCCCAGGAGCAGCGCGATCTTCCATGCCCCCTCGATCGAGGTCAGCTGCGTCATCACGAGCATCGAGACCACAAGGATGAGCAGGTTGGATCCGCGGGCGACCCACACCAGCGTTCGTGGATTGGGGTCTCTCCTGAGCCACACCTGGCAAATCAGCCGCTTGTAGATGTCGTTTGTCCAGTACGACGCGCCCCAGTTGAGGTGGGTGTCGATGGTCGATGCCAGGGCCGCCAGCATTGCAGTCAGCATCAGGCCTTTGATGCCCGATGGGAGCAGCGCGACGATTCCCCTGACGAACGTGACCTCCCGCTCGTGCTTGAGGATCTCGGGAGCCAGGCTGAGGTCGGGAGGAAAGAGGAGCAGGAGCCCCAGGGCGATCGGCAGCCAGAAGAGACTGCGCAGGAGCACCTGGGCAATGGTGAACACGACGCTCGCGAGCTTAGCGTCCCGGTCAGACTTGCAGGCCATCGACCTTTGGGCCAAGTAGCCGGTCCCGTCGGCGTTGAGCTGGATCAGCCACTGGAGGCCAAACACGGCGAGGACGGCGAATGAGGCATTCTTGGCCTGGGACGGCGTAAAGGCGAGGATCTGGCTTGGAGAGATTCCCCCAGGACCTCCCGTGGCAAAACGCTCGCGAATCTGCTCGATGATTGGGCCCATGCCCCCGAACGCATAGATGACGTAGCCCATGTAGACCGCGGTCCCCAGCATGGCCAGACTGAACTGAACCACGTCGGTGGCCACCACACTGCGGAGGCCGCCCGTGGCGGAGTAAAAGAGCGTCACCAGGACGATGGCCAAGATCGAGATGAGGTTGTTGGTCGACTTGACCCAGATGTGCGGGTCATGGGGGTTCACACTGAGGGGGACATCCAACCAGGTCATGAGGTGAAGTATCGGCTGGTAGAGCGCAGCAGGCAGCCACCGGTCCCACACGAGGAAGGGTTCCGCGATGGCCTTGGTGGCGAACAGGACCCAGGCCAGAACGACGCAGTTAAAGATCGTCCCGAAGTAGATCGCCTTGATCCCACGCAGGGCTGTGGCGGCCCCCCCGCCGTAGCGCAGCTCGGTCAACTCCGCGTCGGTCAGCACACTGGCTCGCCGCCAGCTGGGAGCGAGGATGAATCCCATCAGCAGGAAGGCGAGGGCGTAGATCCACAACTGCCAGATCGCAAAGATCCCGGCCGTCGCGACCAAGCCGGTCACCAGCAGCGGCGTATCTGCCGCGAACTGGGTGGCAGCCATGCTCAGGCCGGCGCTCCAGCCGCTCAGGCTGCGCCCGGCCAGGAAGTACTCTTCCAGGCTCTGTGAGGCGA
>JBHIAH010000048.1:0-19118 GCA_046758505.1 Methylomirabilales bacterium (SeqCode)
ATTGGCCTGCCTGGCTACAAACGGCGCCTGCGAGCGGAATGGGGTCAGGTCTTGAATCTTGACATTTCCCCCTTCCCACGTTCACCCGGACGCGACCCAAGGCCTTTGGGGCGTGCCGCTCGTCCCCCGGCCGGGCTCCCAAAACACAAAGCACCGGGGGGCCTCTGTGGTCCGCCCGGTGTCTCCATGCTTCCGGGTCGTATCGACTCCATTTTCAACCCTACCGATAAGCACTCAACTCATCGCCATAACGTCGTAAATATGCGATGGTTTTTTGCCCCCCTTGTCAAGAGCTCGGCCGGTAGCGTGAGGCGTCTCAGCCTCTCGCATTTGTGCGCCCGTAGGGTACTGATCTTGACGTGTCCTACTCCTCCTCGACCGTCCCACTGTACTCGATGGCGATGCCCCGGCGCACGCTCTGGGACGCGGGGCACCCCTTCTCGTGGACCTCGATGGCCCGCTCGGCCTCCCCGCGTTTGCCTGCCGGGACCTTCACATGATAGCGCACCGCGATCTTTGTGATCAACAGGTGCCCGTCGACCTTTTCAATAACGCCGTCAACCTCCGACCAGAGCTTGTCCGGCTGGGTCGGAATTTTCCGTGCCGCTAGCGCCACGGCTAGCGTGCCCGTCATTCAGCCCGCGACGGCGGCAATCACATGGTCGAGCGTCGTCGGCAATTCCTCTTGCGGCTCGACCCCGTAGAATTTCTTGACGCCGCCGTGGACCCCGTAGCGGACCGGCTCCGGAAATGACTCAATGTAGGCGCGCCGGACCGGACCCTTGTCTTTGACGATCTTGACCTTGGAGGTGTGGATCAGCTCTCCCATCGTCTCCTCCCGTCGTGAGGGGTGTTGACCGCTGGCCTGGATGGCACGTATCCGTCACCGGTCGGGGCCTTCGGCAGTCGGTGGTGGCCCTCATACGCTACCAGGGGTGGCTGCGCGGGTCAAGGAAAACGTGGTTTGAATTTTTCGCTTTACACCACGACTGCCGATATGTTACCTACACGGAAAGGGAATATCCTGCCACTGGCCGTCCAGGCGACGCGTCGTGAAGGAGAACCCATGAAGGGACACGAAGTTGCGCAGATCCGAAATGTGGGAATCGTCGCCCACGGGCAGGAGGGAAAGACCTCCTTGACGGAAGCGATCCTCTTTGACACCGGAGTGTTGACCCGCCTCGGGCGCGTCGAGGAAGGGAACACCACCACCGACTTTGACGAGGACGAGATCAAGCGGGGGATCACCGTCAGTGCGGCCGTCGCCTACACCGAGTGGAAAGGGGTAAAGTTCAATCTGATCGATACGCCCGGCTTCTCCAACTTTCTGACCGATACGCGGATCTGCCTGCGGGTCGCCGATGTCGCTCTGATTCTGGTGGGCGCGGTAGACGGGGTCAAGGTCCAGACGGAAAAGGTCTGGGGATATGCGGAGGGGTACGGCCTGCCCGTGGTCTTCTTTGTCAACAAGATGGATCGGGAGCGGGCAGACCTCTTTCGGACCCTCGAGGATCTCCGCAAGGGCCTGAGTCCTGCGGCCGTCCCCTTGCAGATCCCCATCGGGGCCGAGGGGAGCTTCCGGGGCGTCGTGGACCTCTTGGGGATGAAGGCGTACACGGTTCAGGGGGGCGGGTCGGCAACGGTCAAGGAGGAGGAGGTCCCGTCTGAGCTTGCGGAGCAGGCGGCTGCGCTCCACAACGCCCTCGTCGAGGCCGTTGCGGAGTCGGACGACGCCCTGCTGGAACAGTATCTGGAGAGTGGGACCCTGACCCCCGAGGACCTCCACGCCGGACTGCGCCGTGCCATTGCCGCCCGGTGTCTCTTCCCGGTCCTCTGCGGCTCGGCAACCAAGAACATCGGCGTGCAGCCCCTCCTCGATGCTCTCATCCAGTGCTGTCCGTCCCCCCTGGATCGGCCGCCGGTGGAGGGGATAGAGAAGAAGTCGGGAGAGCGGGTCTCCAGGGCGACGCGGCTGGAGGAGCCGCTGACGGCCCTGGTCTTCAAGACCATCAGCGACCCCTACGCCGGCAAGATCAGCGTCTTCCGGGTGTATGCCGGGCAAGTGAAGGCCGATAGCAGTATCTATAACGCGACCAAGGGGGTCAAGGAGCGGATCGGACAGCTTTCTCTTCTGCGGGGAAAGCAGCAGACCCCGGTGGGGGCGGTGGGTCCGGGAGACATCGGGGCGGTGGTGAAACTGAAGGAGACCGGCACGGGCGATACGCTGTGTGACGAAAAATCCGCCATCCTACTCGAGCCGCTTCCGCTGTCGACCCCCTCGATCTCTTACGCGGTCGCCCCCAAGTCCAAGGGGGATGAGGAGAAGCTGTCCGGCGCCTTGAGCCGCCTCATGGACGAGGATCCGAGCCTCAAACTGGGCCGGGACCAGCAGACCAAGGAAACGATCGTCTCGGGCATGGGGAAGGTCCACCTGGAGGTGTCGCTGGACCGGCTCAAGCGAAAATTCGGGGTGGACGTCTTCATGAAGACCCCGCGTGTTCCCTACAAGGAGACCATCCGGGGGGTCGCCTCCGTTCAGGGGAAGTATAAGAAACAGACGGGAGGCCGGGGACAGTACGGCGATTGTTGGATCAAGGTGGAACCCTTGCCGCGGGGGGCCGGCTACGAGTTTGTCAATCAGATTGTCGGGGGGGTGATCCCGCGGCAATACATTCCCGCGGTGGAGAAGGGGATACTGGAGGCCATGGAGGGAGGCGTCTTGTCCGGCTATCCCGTCACCGACGTGAGGGTGTCCCTCTACGACGGCTCGTACCATACGGTGGACTCTTCGGAGATGGCCTTTAAGATCGCCGGCTCCCTCGCCTTGAAGAAGGCGGTGCAGCAGGCCACCCCGGTCCTCCTCGAGCCGATCATGACGGTGGAGGTGAGCGCGCCTGATGATGCCATCGGGGACGTGATCGGCGATCTCAACTCACGGCGCGGGCGGGTGATGGGGGTCGAAGGCAAGAGTAAAAGCCAGGCCATCAAGGCGGTGGTCCCGCTGGCGGAGATGCTGGAGTACGCCCCTCACCTGCGCTCGCTGACGGGGGATCGCGGGGACTACACCATGGAGTTTTCTCATTTCGAAGAAGTGCCGGCTCACATCCAGGAGAAACTGGTGGCCGAGGCCAAAAAGGAAGAGCAGGGGGACTAGTGCCGCTCCAACGTATTGCCCCGACCACCGTCAGGAAGTCAGCAAGCCTCCTGGTGTTGGCATCGGACACCTCTACCGGGTGAGGAAAGGTAGAACGGCAGTAGGGAAAATTCTCCTTGCCTCTTGGTCGCCGCTATGCTATAAACAAAGAGTAAAGTGGGCCCGGGCCCACTTTCTTCTTTTCTGGGACGGAAAGAATGGCCCCCGTCGACCCGGTGATTGAGCGGATCCGGGCCCTCGCCCTTCCCGTGGTCGAGGGCCAGGGAATGGAGCTTGTGGATGTGGTATTTCGTCGGGAGGCGCGGGGCTGGATGCTTCGCCTGTATCTGGACAAGCCGGGAGGGGTCACGGTCGAGGACTGCCGAGAGGTGAGCGAGCAGCTGTCTGATCTCTTGGACGTGGAAGAGCTCATCGAACATCCGTACACCCTGGAGGTTTCCTCACCCGGATTGGACCGCGTGCTCAGGACCCCAGGGGATTTCCTGCGGTTTGCGGGGCGGCGCGCCCGGATTCAAACGACGGCTCCGATCGGGGGGCAGCGGCGGTTTCATGGCCGCGTGGAGGGATACCGGGAAGGGATGGTGATCTTGCGGCAGGAGCAGGGCCCGACGCTGCTGATCCCCCTCGAGGCGATCGCGAAGGCCCGGCTTGAAGTCGAACTGTGAATGGTTCATGGTGCAGGGTTCACGGTTCAGGGATAAGAGGACTTTTTTCTCGTCAATATCGGCCCTGAACTATGAACCATGAACTATGAACTCGACGGAGGGAGATAGATCACGGTGGATCTGATCCAGGTCATTGAGCAAATCGGACGAGAAAAAGGCATCGAGCGGGACGTGCTGATCGATGCCGTGGGTGCGGCGATCCTATCGGCCTCTCGGAAGACCTTGGGGACCCTGTCGGATCTCCGGGTCGACTTCGATCAGGGCGCCGGGCAGTTTGTCCTGTACACCGTGAAAAAGGTGGTCGAGGAGGTGACCAATCCCCGCACCGAGATTACGCTCGAGGAGGCCCGCCGCCACCAGCCGGGGCTGGAACTGGGGGACGAGTTCCGGGTCGAGGTTCAACCGCGCGGGTTTGGACGCATTGCCGCCCAGACGGCCAAGCAGGTCATCATCCAACGGGTTCGGGAGGCGGAACGGGACAGTATCTTCCAAAGCTTTAAGAACCGCGAGGGGGAATTGATCACCGGGGTCGTGCAGCGCGTGGTGAAGGACAATGTCATCGTCAATGTGGGGAAGGCCGAAGCGATCCTGCCTCCGCGGGAGCAGCTCCATCGGGAGGACTACCGCCCCGGCGACCGGATTCGGTCCTATATCGTAGAGGTTAAGAAGGGGACCCGGGGAGCCACCGTCCTCGTGTCGCGGAGTCATCCGGGGATGCTGTTGAGGCTCTTTGAGGTCGAAGTGCCCGAGATCGAGGAGGGGATCGTCGAGATCAAAGGCGTGGCCCGGGAGCCGGGGGAACGGGCCAAGATTGCCGTTGTGTCCCGTGACAGCAATGTCGACCCGGTGGGGGCGTGCGTTGGATACCGGGGCTCACGGGTTCAGGTGGTTGTCCGGGAGTTGGGAGGCGAAAAGATTGATATCATCCCGTGGCGGGAGAATCCGGCCGACTTTGTGCGCAGTGCCCTGGCCCCTGCCGAGGTGCAGTCTGTGATGGTGGACGAGGAGAGTCATACGCTCCACGTGGTCGTGGCGGACGAGCAACTCTCGCTTGCCATCGGCAGGCGAGGGCAGAACGCTCGCCTGGCGGCCAAGCTGGTTGGGTGGAAGGTGGACATCAAGAGTCCTGCCGAGCTGGCCCGGCAGGCGGAGGAGAAGGCGGCGCGGGCCCGAGTGACCCTTGAGGAGCTGGCGGGGGTCTCTGGGATCGGCCCCAAGATCGCCGGGCGCTTGGTTGAAGCGGGCTTCGATACCCTGGAGCGGCTGAGGCGAGCGTCCGCGGAGGATCTGAGGGCCGTCAAGGGTATCGGGCCGAAGACCGCCGCGACGATCGTCACCACCATTCAGGACATCGCGGCCCGTCCCGTGGCTGACGTGGAGCCTGCGGCCACCCCATCCGAGGAGGCACCCCCTGAGGAAGCGGCGGTCGAGCCGGAGATCGCATCATGATGGAAGGCAGAATGTCGAGCGGAGGAGCAAAATCGCCGGAGCGAACCTGCGTGGGGTGTGGTCAGAGGCGAGGCCAGAGGGAGCTTCTTCGGTTCAGTGGCGGCCCGGCCGGACTCCAAGTCCATCTCGAAGGGGGGGCGGGGCGCGGGGCCTATTGCTGTCCCGACGCCGGCTGTCTGGAGCGGACCGTACAGCGAAAGGCCTTGCAGAGAGCCCTCGGAGCGGACCTTGATCCGCTGAGTGTCCAGGGGCTCCGGGCGGGGATCCACCGGGCAGTGCTTCGAAAGGTCCACAGGCTCCTGGGCTTGGCTCGAAGGGCCAAAAGAATCGTGGCCGGGCCCAGGGCGGTGGCGGCCGCCCTTGCGACGGGTCGGGTTCGACTGCTTCTCTTCCATCACGATGTCTTCCCGCAGGGCGATAAACGGTTGGCGGAGGAGGCGGAGCGGCGAGGGGTGCCCGTGGTACGGGTGTTCTCCCGGGACGATCTGGAAGGGGCGATCGGGGCTCCTTCGCCAGGGGCGGTGGCACTCTTAGACGGCAGCTTTGCCGAAGGGATCCTCCGGACCTCGCGGTACTGGATTCCCTTCATGAGCGAGGAGAGACCGCTCGGCACGGGAGAGGAACGGCAGAGGGGAGGTGGGTGGCGTGGGTAACATCCGGGTGTACGAAGTGGCCAAGGAGCTCGGCCTGTCCAGCAAGGAGGCCGTCGAGCGCCTGGCCAAGGCTGGGTTCTCCGTGAAAAGCTCGAGCAGCTCGGTGGACGAGGCGAAAGCGCGGGCTGCCTTGTCCAAGGCGGAGGTCTCTCCAAAGAAGGTGTCCAAGAAGGCGACCAAGGGGACGTCTGCCGTGAAGGCCAAAGCACCCAAGCGGGCGAAAGAGGGCCTCGAAACGAAGCCGGGCCATGGGGCGGAGGCAGGGGCGAGACCGGCCCCTGCTCCGCCCAAGCCAGCCCCCGGGGTGAGGCCGCGACCGAAGGCCCCCCGCGCCGAAGAGGTGCCTCCCAGAAAAGAGATCACCTCTCCACTCCGGCCCCCGGAGAAAGAACCGGCGGCAGTCAAGGGGAAGCCTGCCCCACCGCCTTCCAAGGCAGCGGCCAAGCCTGCAGCGCCACCGGCTGCGAAACCTCCCCACGTTGAGGCCCGTCGTCCAGGGGCTCCCGTGGTGGAGAAGCCGAGTCGCGTGCCGGACCGGCCCGACCGCGTGGGACCAACGCCGTCCGTGCCCCCCCCCAAGGCCCCGGCACCCCCCAAGGCCCCGCCCCCACCACCCGAGCGCAGGGAACCGGTGGCGCCTCCGGTTCCGAAAGTGGTCAAGGTAGCCGAGACGATTACCGTGAAGGAGCTCAGCGAGAAATTGGCGACGAGCTCGAGTGAGATCATCAAGAAATTGATGAAGATGGGGATCATGGCCACCGTCAACCAGAGCCTGAACCCCGAAGTGGTCAAGCAACTCGCAGGCAAGCTCGGCTTCGATGTCGAGGTGGCCCCGGTTGAGGAAGTGGAGGAGGTCGTTGCCGAAGTCGAGGATCCGACCCAGCTTCGCTTCAGGCCACCCGTGGTCACGGTGATGGGGCATGTGGACCACGGGAAGACCTCGCTCCTGGACGCGATCCGACATACCGATGTCATCGCCGAGGAGGTGGGGGGCATCACCCAGCATATCGGTGCCTGTGAGGTGGAACTCCCTCCGGATCCCGGGACGAAGTTTCCCGGGGGCCGCGTGGTCTTCCTGGATACGCCTGGGCATGAAGCCTTCACCGCGATGCGGGCGCGGGGGGCCCACGTGACCGATGTTGTCGTGCTCGTGGTGGCCGCGGATGACGGGGTCATGCCCCAGACGGTTGAGGCCATCAACCACGCGAAGGAGGCGAATGTTCCGATGCTGGTGGCGATCAACAAGATCGATAAGCCGGGCGCGGATCCCAACCGGGTGAAACAGCAGCTGACCGAATACGGGCTGATCCCGGAGGACTGGGGAGGGCAGACCATCTTTGTGGAGGTTTCGGCCAAGAAGCGGGTCGGCATCGAGCATCTCCTGGAGATGCTCCTCCTCCAGGCGGAGATTATGGAGCTGAAGGCCAATCCCTTCAGACCGGCCAAGGGGGTGGCGATCGAAGCAAAGCTCGACCGGGGCCGGGGACCAGTCGCCACCGTCCTTGTGCAACAGGGGACGCTCAGGGGTGGGGATGTCTTCGTGTTGGGGAATACATACGGACGGGTCCGCGCCTTGGTCAATGACAAGGGGCGGAAGGTGCAGGAAGCCGGGCCGTCCACCCCCGTGGAGGTCCTGGGCCTTTCCGGTGTCCCGGCGGCGGGGGACACCTTGGCGGTGGTGGGTGATGAGCGAAAGGCCCGGCAGGTCGCCTTGATCAGACGGCAGCAGCAGCGGGACGACGTCTTTGCCGCTCAGCGCCGACTGACGCTCGAGGACCTCCACCAGCGAATCAAGGAGGGAGAGGTGAAGGAGCTCCGCCTCATCCTCAAGGGGGACGTCCAGGGCTCGATCGAGCCGCTCAGGGAATCACTGGAGCGGCTGAGCGCCCCGGAGATTCAGTTGAAGGTAATCCATGCGGGCGTGGGAGGGATCAGTGAGTCGGATGTGATGCTTGCCTCCGCCTCGAATGCGATCGTCCTGGGGTTTAATGTCCGCCCCGATCCGAAAGCCCAGCGGGTGGCGGAGCAGGTGGGAGTGGAGGTCCGGGTCTACACGGTGATCTATGATGCGGTCGCCGAGATCAGGGAGGCGATGGAAGGAATGCTCGAGCTGCAGTATGTTGAGCGGACCATGGGCCGGGCCGAGGTCCGGGCGACCTTCGGTGTCCCCCGGCTCGGAACGGTGGCCGGCTGCTACGTCAGCGAGGGGAAGGTGCTCCGGGATGCCGCCATGCGTCTCATCCGCGATAGCCGGGTGGTCCATCAGGGCAAGATTGCCTCGCTCCGTCGCTTCAAGGACGATGTCCGCGAGGTGCAGAGTGGTTATGAGTGCGGCATCGGTCTCTTGAACTTCAGCGACATCAAGGTGGGGGACATCATCGAGGTGTACGAGCTCACGCCGGTGGCCCCCACCCTGCAACCGACGCATGGGTGATCGGAGGCCGCGCGGTCGAGGTCGGGGAGCGGGTCGCGGTGAACCGGAGACGATGATGGTCGTGGGAACGTGTCGGGTGGAGCTCAGAATTCCTCACACCTCTTCCCTGAAGGGAAAGAGGCAGGTCCTCCGCAGCATCAAGGACCGCGTGCGGAACCGGTTCAACGTCTCCATCGCCGAGGTGGGGTACCTCGAGGAGTGGCAGCGGGCGACGCTGGCCGTGGCCTGCGTGAGCAACGAAGCCAAGGTGGTGGATGAGATGCTCAGCAAGGTGGTCGACTGCATTGAAGGGCACGGGCTGGCGCTCCTGGTGGACTATGCCATCGATGTGGTTGTTCACGGCAACGGGTTCGCGTGAATGGCGGGATCTCGCCGAGGTGTGTCGGGATGTCTCGGGCAGAGCGGGTCGGGGATCTCTTGCAAGAGGAGCTCAGTGAGCTCCTCTTGCGCGACATCAAGGATCCCCGGATCGGTTTTGTGACCATTACCGGGATTCGGGTCAGCGCCGATCTCCGCCACGCCCGGGTCTACATCGTCACCCACGAAGCCGGAGAGGGGCAGCAGCGTACCCTGGAGGGGTTGCAGAGTGCCCGCGGCTACCTCCGGGGCGTCCTCGGACGGCGCCTTCACCTCCGCTACGTCCCCGATCTGAACTTCTGCATCGACGAGACGCTGGAGCAGAGCTTCCGAGTCCAGGAGATCCTCAAGTCCCTGGGGACGGGGGGCGGGACAGATGAGGAGTGATCTCGCGGAGATTGTGGCGACCCTAAAGGGGGCGAGGTCAGTGGCCATCCTTTCGCATATCCGGCCGGAGGGGGATACCCTGGGCTCCGCGCTGGGGTGTTATCTTACCCTGCGGGGCATGGGCAAGGAGGTGGCCACCTTTAATCCAGACCCGGTCCCCAAGAACCTCCGCGCCTTGCCGGGTGCGGCCGAGGTGATCCGTGCGGACCGGCTGCCCCGGCGCTTTGACTGCTATCTCGTTGTGGACGCCACGGATCCCGGGCGCGTGGGTGGGTTGCTCGGCGGGGCGCCGCCGGGAGGGCCGGTGATCAATATCGACCACCACATCAGCAACACCCACTTTGGAACGTATAACTGGGTGGATCCGAAGGCCGCCGCCGCCGGCGAGATGATTTATTACCTGATCGCGGAGCTCGGAGTCCCCCTCTCGCGGGAGGTGGCCACCAACCTCTATGTCGCGATCTTGACCGACACCGGCTCCTTTCACTATGCCAACACCACCCCGAGGGCCCTTCGGGTGGCGGCGGCGCTGGTCGAGGCCGGCGTGGTTCCTCAGCAGGTGGCGGAGCTCCTGTTCGATCAGCGAGGCGTCGAGGAGCTGCGTCTCTTGGGAACCCTGCTCACCAAAATTCAGCTCTCTGCTGATGGCGCGGTGGCGTGGATCGAGGTGACGCGGGAGATGCTGGAACAGGACGGGGATGCCCGGGATGCCCTCGAAGATCTGATCAACTACCCCCGGTCGGTCAAGGGGGTGGAGGTCGCTCTCCTCTTGAGGGAGGAGGGGGGGGAGGGCGTGCGGGTCAGTCTCCGGTCCAGGGGAAAGGTGGACGTGGCGGCCGTGGCAAAAACGTTTCAGGGCGGGGGACATAAGAACGCTGCCGGGTGTACGGTCGTCGGTTCTCTTCCCGAAGCCCGGGAACGCATCATTGCGGAGGTTCGTCGCGTATTCGCCGGGGGCGGAGACGAGTGTTCTGATGGGAAGGGCTGAAGCCCGAGAGATCTCCGGGGTTCTCAACGTCGATAAGTCCACGGGGATGACATCCCATGATGTGGTGGATGTCATCCGGCGGTTGTACCATGTCCGAAAGGTCGGGCATACTGGGACCCTGGATCCCCGGGGGACCGGGGTGCTCCCCATCTGTGTGGGCCGCGCCACAAAGATTGCCCAGTTTTTGACGACCGCCGACAAAGAGTACGAGATGGTCGTGCGGCTCGGGGTGAGCACCGATACCCAGGATGCGGATGGCAAGGTCATCGACGAGGCAGAGGTTCGGGTGACCCGGGAGGGGGTGGAAGCGGCCCTCCGGAATTTCATGGGGGAGGTGCAGCAAGTCCCCCCCCTCTTCTCGGCGAAACGGGTGAAGGGAGAACGCCTGTACAAGATGGCCCGCCGCGGAGAGGACGTCCCCCGGGATCCGGTCACAGTCCGGATCTACGGCATCCGCCTGATCTCCTTCGGTCCCCCGCTTGTCGGGCTCTGGGTGCACTGCAGCAAGGGGACCTATGCGCGGACGCTCGCCGACGATCTGGGAAAGATGCTCGGCTGTGGGGCGCATCTCCACAGCTTGGTCCGCGTCCGCGCGGGCCGCTTTGAGCTGAAGGATGCCCTGAGCCTGAATGAACTCACGGCCATGGTGGCGGACGGAAGAGGGGAGGAACCACTCATTCCGGTGGAGGAGGCGCTGGATCACCTCCCCGCAGCGCGAGTCCTCCCTGAAGCCTCCCGGCTCATCCTGCATGGCTCGCCGGTCACGGCTGCGCAAGTGGTGAGTGTGCCCCCGGAGGTGGGGAAGGGGGCGGTGGTCCGGGTCCTGGGGTTCAGGCGTCACCTCTTGTCTCTGGCGACTGCCACGGTCGACGCCGCGGATTTCACCCAGGTGGACCCCCGCCGGGTGGTCCTCACGCCGGTTCGCGTGTTCAGGTCTGCCCAGAGCCAGTAAAGGTATGCAGATCATTCGGGACATCGCACACCTGCAAGGGAAATCCTTTCCGCACGTGGCCGCGGCTGTCGGGACGTTTGATGGGGTCCATGCCGGTCACCAGCGGATCATCCGCACGGTCGTGGAGCGCGCCAGACAGACCGGGGGGACGGGGGCCGCCCTGACCTTCATCGACCATCCGTTGCGTATCCTGCAGCCGAATCGGGCTCCGAGCCTCATTACCCCCTCCCCCCTCAAGGAACGGCTCCTGAATGGCATGGGGGTGGACCTGCTGATCGCCGTCCCCTTTACGGCGAGCCTTGCCGGGATGGAGGCGGAAGCCTTCGTGGAGGAGATCCTGTGGAAGGCGCTTCGGGTGGAGTTTCTCTGTATCGGGTTCGATTTTCACTTCGGCAAGGGTCGGCGGGGCACGTCAGATCTCCTCAAACGGATGGGGGAGGCTCTCGGATTCGCCGTGGAGGTTGTCCCGCCGATCGCGGTGGAGGGGACCGTCGTCAAGTCGGGCCTGATCCGCGATCTGTTGCATCGGGGGAAGGTGGGCGAGGCCGCGCGGTATCTCACCCGCCCGTACGCGATCGCTGGCGAGATCGTCCCCGGCGCGGGTCGAGGGAGGGACTTGGGTTTTTCGACCGCGAATGTGGTCCCCCCTCAGGACTTTCTCATTCCCGATGGGGTGTACGCGGGCCGGGCGTATGCCGGTGAGCGAGGGTACGACGCCGCCATTAATGTCGGCGTGGCACCCACGTTCGGGAGGCGGGGCCGCCGCGTGGAAGTCCACCTCCTCGATGTTGGGGAGGATGGGGTACCCGGGTATGGGCAGGCGGTGTTGGTCACCTTCTGGGAGCGGATCCGGGAGGAGATCCGATTTGCCTCTCCGGAAGAGTTGAAGGCCCAGGTGGCGCGGGACATCCGGCGGGCCAGGGAGGTCCTCCGGCAATCCTCGTCGCCGGCTCCGGCAGATTGGCCTTTACTCGGGATCGGGTCCTGTGTTAGACTAACGCACGATTGAGAAAGGGTGGAGGCGTGGCGAAGGATCTTGCCCAAAAACGGGAGCGGATTAAAGAATTTAACCTGCACGGGCAAGATACCGGCTCGCCAGAGGTCCAGATTGCCCTTCTGAGCACGCGGATTGAGTCTCTCAGCCAGCACCTCACCCTCCACAAGAAGGATCACCATTCCCGGATCGGTCTTCTTCGGATGGTCAGCCGCCGACGGAAGCTTCTCAACTATTTGAAGCGTAAGGATGTGGAGCGATACCGGAAGCTCATCCAGCGACTGGGGATTCGTCGCTAGGGGGGTCTATAGTCTCCCATCTCAACGGTTCCCCACGGTGTCGTCGCTCTGCCCGCGGCAGATGGCAACAACGGGGTCATCTCTCGCGGGCTTTTTTCGTATGAGCTGACAAGGGGGCAGATAAAGCGATGGTTGAACGCCTAGAGATCGAAATTGGAGGGCGACCGTTTTCCCTGGAGGCGGGCCGGGTGGCCCGCCAGGCAGATGGAGCGGTCTGGGTCCGGTGCGGGGATACGGTGGTCTTGGTGACCGCGGTGGCCGCGAAGCACCCGCGGGAAGGGATCGATTTTTTCCCCCTGACGGTGGACTATCAGGAGCGCGCCTATGCTGCTGGCATGATTCCCGGGGGCTTTTTCAAGCGGGAAGGCCGGCCGCGGGACCAGGAGATCGTGACCGCGCGTCTCATTGACCGGCCCATCCGTCCCCTCTTTCCGAAGGGCTTCCGTCGGGATGTGCAGATCATCGCCACGGTTCTCTCCGCCGACCATGAGAACGATCCTGATGTGCTCGCCCTCGTGGGGGCCTCGGCAGCCCTGACCATCTCATCCATCCCCTTCCTGGGACCGATCGGCGCCGTTCGGGTCGGCCGGGTGGGGGGGCGGCTGGTTGCAAATCCTACCTACGAGCAGATGGAGGAGTCGGACCTGGACCTGGTGATCGCCGGGACCAAGGCGGCGGCGATGATGGTGGAGGCGCGGGCCAAACAGGTCCCCGAGGCGGTGATCCTGGAGGCCATTGCCTTTGGCAACGCCGTCATTGCCGACATTGTGCAGATGCAAGAGACCCTGGCCGCTTTGGTGGGTCGGTCCAAGATCCCCTTCACCTCACCCACGGTGGACCCCGCCCTGCTCGAGCGGGTCTCGGGGCTCGCCCGCGGACCCATTCGGGGGCTCGCGGCCCTGCATGAAAAGGAGGGCCAGCGGGCCCGGCGCGAAGAGATCGCAGATGAAACCCTGCAGGCCTTCGCCGGGGAACCGGTCGAGATTCAGGCGCAGGCGAAGGAGCTGCTGGAGAAGATCGAGAAAGAGGAGATGCGGCGCCTGATTCTGGAAGAGGGGCATCGGGCTGACGGCCGGTCCCCAGAGGATGTCCGCCCAATCACCTGTGAGGTCGGGGTCCTCCCCCGGACCCACGGCTCTGCCCTCTTTACCCGGGGCGAGACCCAGGCCCTGGTGACCACCACGTTGGGGACGTCTGAGGATGTCCAACGCCTGGACAGCATCGAGGGAGAGGGGTTCAAACGTTTCACGCTGCACTATAACTTCCCCCCCTTCAGCGTGGGGGAGGTCCGGTTCCTCCGGGCCCCCGGCCGTCGGGAGATCGGTCACGGGACGTTAGCCGAAAGGGCCCTGCTCTCTGTCCTTCCGAGTCCTGACGAGTTCCCGTACACTATCCGGATCGTCTCCGAGATTCTCGAGAGTAACGGCTCGTCCTCCATGGCCTCAGTCTGCGGTGCGACGCTAGCCCTCATGGATGCCGGGGTGCCCATCAAGTCGGCCGTGGGGGGGGTGGCCATGGGGTTGGTGATGGAAGAGGGGAGGTCCGCGATCCTCACCGACATCATGGGCCTCGAGGACCACCTCGGCGATATGGACCTTAAGGTGGCCGGGACGCGGGAGGGCATTGGGGCGGTTCAGATGGATATGAAGGTCCAGGGGGTGACCGTGGCCCTGATGGCCGAGGCCTTGGAGCGGGCCCGGCAGGCGCGGCTGCAGGTCCTCGATGTGATGGAAAAAACGTTGGCCCAACCCCGTCCCAACATCTCTGTCTATGCCCCGCGCCTGCTCACGGTGAAGGTCCCCGTGGACAAAATCCGGGAGGTGATCGGCCCGGGCGGGAAGGTCATCCGGGGGATCATCGAGGAAACCGGCTGCAAGATCGACATTCGGGATGACGGGACGGTCGAAATCGCTTCGACGGACGAAGCGGCGGCGGAGAAGGCCGTGGCCATCATCAACCGGATCGTCGAGGTGCCGGAGGTGGGGAAGGTCTACACGGGGAAGGTGAAGCGGGTCGTCGAGTTTGGCGCCTTCGTGGAGATCCTCCCCGGGACCGACGGCCTCCTCCACATCTCCCAGATCGCCGAGCATCGTATTCAGCGGGTGCAGGACGTGCTCTCCGAGGGAGATGAGGTGAGCGTCAAGGTGATCGAGATCGACCCGTCGGGGAAGATCCGCCTGAGTCGGAAGGAGGTCCTGATGGCTCAGGGGGGCGAGGCAGCGGGGGATCGGAAGGAAGGCGGGCCGCCCCGGCGCGCGGATGGGGGGGGCCGGGGGCAGCGGGATATGCCCCGGGAGCGAGAGAGGAAACGGTAGCGATGCCTGCCCGTCCCTTTTACCGGAAAGAAGTCCTCGACAACGGCCTCGTCATCCTGACCGAGAAGATGCCGGGCGTGCGGTCTGTTTCGATGGGCATCTGGGTCCAGGTGGGCTCGCGAGAGGAGGAGGGGAGTCAGGCGGGGATCTCGCATTTCATCGAGCACATGGTCTTCAAGGGAACGGAGAAGCGGAGTGCGGAGGAGATTGCCGCGGCCGTCGATTCCGTGGGGGGAAGTTTGGACGCCTTCACGAGTCGGGAGTACACCTGCTTCTCCGCCAAGGTCCTGGGAGAGCATCTGCCGCTGGCCGTGGATCTGCTGGCAGACCTCGTCCTCCACGCCCGCCTCGACCCAGCGGACATCGAGAAGGAGCGGGAGGTGGTCCTCCAGGAGATCAAGATGGTGGAAGATGCTCCCGATGATCAGATCCATGACCTCTTCACCCAGACCACGTGGGCGGACCATCCCCTGGGGCGCCCCATCCTGGGTTGGCGTGAGACCCTCCGCCGGATCGGACGAGACGAGATCCTGAAGTATATGGACCGCTACTACCGGCCCGACCGGGCGATCATTGCGGCCGCGGGTGATCTGGACCATGATGCCCTGGTCGGTCTCCTGACGGCCGCCTTTGGGGGCTGGGGTGGGCGCGCAGGCCGGGGAACGACCTCCCCCCCCGTGCCGCATGTGACCGCCGTGAATGAAGATCGGGATCTCAGCCAGGTCCACCTGTGCCTGGGCATCGGTGGCCTTGCGTACGCCCACCGGGACCGCTATACCCTCTCCATCCTCAATACCATTCTGGGGGGTGGGATGAGCTCCCGCCTCTTCCAGGAGATCCGGGAGCGACGAGGACTCGTCTACTCAATCTACTCCTATGCGGCCTCGTACCGCGACGGGGGGCTCCTCGTAGTCTATGCCGGAACCAGTAACGACCACTATCAGGAGGTGGTAGATCTCATTCAGGCCGCGTTTCGGGAGGTTCGGGATCGGCCTGTGGGTTCTGCGGAGTTTCGGCGTGCCAAGGAGCAGCTCAAGGGCAATCTCCTCCTCGGCCTCGAGAGCACCAGTAGCCGGATGACGCGGCTGGCCAAGATGTACATGTACTTCGACCGGTGCTTCGGATTGGAGGAGATCATCCAGGGCATCGAGGAGGTGACGCCGGAGCGCCTCCAGCAGCTCACCCGATCCCTCTTTGACGGCGGGGCGTGCACCTTGGCTTCCATCGGCCGCATTCCTCATCCCTCTCCATCGGCTTGACGCCCCGAGGGGTCTTATTCGCACTCGCGCGGATCGCTTCTCTGGGACGATGCTGCCACGTGTGAAAGAGGCTGAGCGATGATTCCCCGCTACACCCTCCCCCGCATGGCTGCGATCTGGGAGCTCGAACACCGGTTTCAGGTGTGGCTTCGGATCGAGGTCCTGGCCTGTGAGGCCTGGGCGCAGCTCGGGACGATTCCCCGCCGGGCCCTGCAGGCGATTCAGGAGAAAGCCGCCTTTGACGTGGGGCGCATCGAGGAGCTCGAGCGGACGGTCCGGCATGAGGTGGTGGCGTTTCTCACCGCGGTGGCCGAGCGGGTCGGCGAGCCCAGCCGCTACCTCCACCTCGGCCTGACCTCTTCCGATGTCATGGACACCGCCTTGGCGTTCCAGCTCCAGGAGGCGGCGGCACTCCTCTCGGAGGATCTCGACGCGCTCCTTGAGGTCCTCAAGACGCTGGCCAGGACCCACAGACAGACCGTGATGGTCGGGCGGACGCACGGCGTGCACGCCGAGCCGATCACCTTTGGGCTCAAGGTGGCCCGCTGGTACAGCGAAATGCTCCGAAACCGAGATCGACTTGCGCAGGCCACGGACGCGGTCGGCTATGGCAAGGTCTCGGGCGCGGTCGGGACCTATGCCCATCTCCCTCCCTCCATCGAGGCGTACGTCTGTGAGAGGTTGGGGTTGAAGCCTGAGCCGATTTCGAGCCAGATCATCCCCCGGGATCGGCATGCCCAGTTTCTCCTGACGCTCGCCACCGTCGGCGCCGGTGTGGAGAACATCGCCACCGAGATCCGCCATCTGCAGCGGACCGAGGTCTTCGAGGCCGCTGAACCCTTCACCGAAGGGCAGAAGGGTTCCTCCGCCATGCCCCACAAGAAGAATCCGGTGATCTGCGAGCAGGTCTCGGGGCTCTGCCGGATCCTTCGGGCAAATGCCATCGCGGCCCTGGAGGATGTTCCGCTCTGGCATGAGCGGGACATCAGCCATTCCTCGGTGGAGCGCGTTATCCTGCCCGACTCCACCATCCTGCTCGATTACCTGCTCGCCAAGATGCGGGAGGTGTTGGAGGGACTCCAGGTCTACCCCCAGCATATGGAACAGAACATCCAGCGCACGCAGGGCCTCCTTTTCTCCCAGCGGGTCCTCCTGGCCTTGACCGAGAAGGGGGTGTCCCGGGACGTCGCGCACCACCTGGTTCAGCGAAACGCCATGCGAGCATGGGAGGCCGGAGTGGATTTTCAGGCCCTGGTGCTGAAGGACCCGGAACTGTTGCAACACCTCGCGCCAGACGAGGTGGCCGCCTGCTTCGATCTGAAGCCGTACCTGGAGCACGTGGACACCATCTTCGCCCGATTGGGGCTGTAGAGCGACATGGAGCGACGAACGAAGATCTATGAGGGCAAGGCCAAGATCCTGTACGAGACCGACAATCCGGATCTCGTGATCCAGTACTTCAAGGATGAGGCTACGGCCTTTAACGCCGAGAAGCGGGGGATCATCGAGCACAAAGGGATCTACAACAACCGGATTTCGTCGGTGCTCTTTGCATATCTCAAGGACCAGGGCATCCGGACCCACTTCGTGGCGCAGCTCTCCGACCGCGAGATGCTCGTGAAGAGGCTCGAGATCATCAAGGTCGAAGTGGTGGTCAGGAATATGAGTGCCGGGAGCCTTGCCAAGCGTCTGGGGCTGGAAGAGGGGAGACCGCTGCGGGAGCCGGTCCTCGAGTTTTTTTACAAGGAGGATGCCCTGGGCGATCCCATGATCAATGACGACCACATCCGGTTGCTGAAGCTTGCCACCCCTCCGGAGGTGCGCGCCATCCGCAAGCGGGCCCTCCTGGTAAACGACCTTCTCCGGGCGTTTCTCGATACGCGCGGGATGATCCTCGTGGATTTCAAGCTCGAGTTCGGGCGCCACCGCGGGCGGCTGCTGCTCGGGGACGAGATTACCCCTGACGGCTGTCGCCTCTGGGACACGCAGACTTTAGAGAAGATGGATAAGGACCGGTTCCGGAGGGATCTCGGCAAGGTTGAGGAGGCCTATCAGGAGGTCTACCGGCGCATCTGCAGCGAATGACAGCTGTCAGCCGTCAGCAGCCAGCAGTCAGCTAGCGCTCTTGGGTAGTTGCTGACCGCTGATAGCTTGGAAGAAACGGAGGCACGAGTTGCGCCGTCCTCCGAGGTCAGCCCTTCCCCTGCCGCCCAGGGGAAGGATGGTAAGGTTTGCGCTGCGTTTGGGGGCGGCTCGGGAAAGCCTCCTCGTCGTTGGCGAAACAGTTTACGGGGGGTGCCCGCCCGCAGGTCTGCTCCATCGAGAAGGAGCTTCTTTGGTGGACCCATGGTTCAATGGTGCCCGACACCTCGGATGCTCATCGCAAGTGTCTCGGGGTCCAGACTGTTACTACGGAGGCACGGGTTTCGCCTTCCTCCGAGGTCGGTCTTCCCCTCGCCCAGGAGAAGAGGGTTGAGGGGTCATGGTGGGGGGCTCGGGAAAGCCCTCCTCGCCGTCGGCGAAACAGCTTGGAGTGGGTGTGCATCCGTCCGTTGGTCCCATCGGGAAAAGCATCGTTTTCGATCCCAGGTGATCGACGGCGCTAGGGACCTTGAACAGCCATCGTGAGTGTCACGCGGTCGAGGGTGGGTCAGCCGGGGCGCGGGTTTCGCCATCCGTCGAGGTCGGGCCTCCCCGAGCCCCACAGGGGGTGAGGCGGACGGCGGGGATCCAAGGACGAGCAAGCCTTTTCGAAACCGGTCCTGATCTTCTCCCCGCCGCAGGCCAACGGGGCTTAGGAGTCATGATGAGCGGCGCGGGAAACATCGCCTCGTCGTTGGCGAAACAGTTTACGGGGGGTGCCCGCCCGCAGGTCTGCTCCATCGAGAAGGAGCTTCTTTGGTGGACCCATGGTTCAATGGTGCCCGACACCTCGGATGCTCATCGCAAGTGTCTCGGGGTCCAGACTGTTACTACGGAGGCACGGGTTTCGCCTTCCTCCGAGGTCGGTCTTCCCCGCGCCGCAGGGGCAGGAACTATATTCTCGACACTCGACTCTCAGCTCTCGACGGTGCCGTCGGAGCCGAAGGGTAGTGGTGAAAGAAAAATGATACGGGCAAAGATCTATGTGACGCTCAAAGGGGGCGTTCTCGATCCCCAGGGGGAGACGGTCAAGGGGGCGCTGGAGACGCTCGGGTTTGCCGGTGTGCGGG
>JBHIAH010000049.1:0-18681 GCA_046758505.1 Methylomirabilales bacterium (SeqCode)
ACGGCGCAGGAGGATTCCGTCGGCCACCCACGAAAATGTACTCTGACCCCCTATTCCTGATTGCAGCATCAGGCATCATTAGCAATCACGTGTGGAAGGCATAACCTCTATCGGGATTGCCCATGAGAAAGCTCCGTATCGGGATCATAGATATCGTGTCCAGGGGCCCCACGCGATCTTTGTACGCTCGCGTCATGAATGCCAATTTTGCCAGCATCATGCCTCAGGTGATCGGCGCCTGGTGCAGAGAAGACGGACATGACGTTGCCTTCGTTTGTTATACCGGCTTTGAAGATCTGCTGAAGGGGTTGCCGGACGACGTCGATCTAGTCTTCATCGGTGCGTTCACTGAGTCCGCACATACGGCGTACGCCCTGAGTAACCTCTTCCGCGCACATGGGGCCATCACTGCCATCGGGGGGCCTCACGCCCGGTGCTACCCGGAAGACGCCCTTCAGTACTTCGACTATGTCTTGGGCTTTACGGACAGGGAAACGCTCCGTGACGTCTTGAAAGACTGTTCGCAACATCGGCCGATTGGTATGCACATTACGGCTAACCAGCAGCCCCGAACACTTCCAGGGGTACGCGAGCGCTGGCAGTTCATCGAACCGACTCTCAAAAAAGCACCCCTCATCAAGATGGTTCCAATGCTCGGTAGCTTGGGGTGTCCGTATACATGCAGTTTTTGCATCGATGCGGTCGTGCCCTATCAGCCCATGGACTTCGATGTGCTCCAAGAGGATCTACGGTTCCTGCTGGAGAAGTTTAGGCGACCGCTTGTAGGCTGGCACGATCCCAATTTCGGAGTCCCGTTCGACGACTACTTCGACATGATTGAGGAAGCCGTGCCTCCAGGCCGTATCGACTTCATCGCCGAAAGCAGTCTCTCCCTCCTTTCGGAACCGCACCTTAAGCGCCTCAAACGCAATGGTTTCAAAGCCATCCTGCCCGGCATTGAGTCGTGGTTCGACTTGGGCAATAAGTCGAAGACAGGCGCAAGGCAGGGGATGGACAAAGTCCGGCATGTATCCGAACACGTGAATTTGATTTTGAGGTACGTACCGTACGTACAAACCAACTTCGTACTGGGGCTCGATAGCGACGAAGGGGCGGAACCTTTTGAACTCACGAAACGATTCCTGGACATGACGCCGGGCGCGTTTCCTGCCTATTCGCTGCTCACCGCGTTCGGCCGGGCCGCGACGCTCAACCTCGATTACGAGCGGGCAAACCGTGTGCTGCCCTTCCCGTTCCACTTCCTGAACAACAACCAGGCCATGAACGTCAGACCGAGGAATTATTCTTGGCCTGACTTCTACGAACACGTCATCAAGCTGACCGAGCATTCTTTTTCCCGGCGCACTATTTGTCGTCGCTTCTGGGCAACACACGGAGTAGTCACGCGGTGGATGAACCTCGTGCGGGCAGTTTCGACGGAGGGTTTTGGAAGGCTCAAGTACTATAGGGAAATTCGTAAGCGGCTGGACACCGACCGGCAATTCTTGCTCTATTTTGAACAGGAGACTACTGAACTTCCCCAATTCTACGTGGACCTAGTCCGAGAGGATTTGGGGCCGCTGTGGGAATGGCTTCCGGAAGGGGCTCTGCATCACGATCCCAACGCCTATTTAAATTCCGAGAAGGATAAGGGATCGCGTCTTGACAATTAACATGGGTAACGTCCCATTCCTGCCACCTAGTTTGATACCATGGTGGCATGGCAAAGCGACTGAGATGTCCCCGGTGCGCCGGTCCCAAGGCCTGGCCGCTGTGCAGAGGAAGCCGGCGATGCGCCCGCTGTCGGTACGACTGGAACCCGACCCGCCTGCCGCTCCGCTTGACGCCCCGGCAGTGGCGACAGCTGCTGGGGTGGTTCCTGCGGGGGGGGATTCCGGGGACACCATACTTAATTCTTGACGGTGGGCTGTAGTTAGACAGCGCGATTGAGCACAGATGTAATGAGCACGGAATCATTCTCGCGTCGATATGGCCATGGCCCTGAGGAGCGCGAGGTCTCTATCCGCGACGACGCCCCGGAGGAGGTCCGGGGGGCGATTCTCAAGATCGCGGAGGGCGACCTTAACCTTGGCCCATCCTTTCTCCGAGACGTCCTCTGTACCGTTCTCAGAGAGCTCCCAGACCGTTTCAACTGGAGTGAGTACCCCAACGTCTGGGAGGAGTGCGGCTCATCGAAGACTGCCCCTGGTATAAGGTCTACGACTTCGTGGAGGCTCTGTACCGTCAACTTGCAGAATCGAGCGACCCTGAGCGTGCCCATCGGTGGGAGAGCCTGATCAACGAGTACTTTCTTGAGGTTGGGGTAGGCTGGCGCCTGGTGAATGGGTTGCTCGAAAGTCGTGGCCCGGAGGCATTTGAGGGGGCCGTCGATACCGCCCGGAGTTCTCTTGAGCGATCCGGTCTCAGGACTGCCCGTAAAGAGATCCATGAGTGCCTTCGAGACCTATCCCGACGACCAGAACCGGACCTTACGGGAGCGGTTCAGCACGCGATGGCTGCGCTGGAGTGCACCGCGCGCGAAGCCGTTGGCGACCAACGCGCCACGCTGGGCGAAATACTGAAGCGGTATCCAGATGCGTTCCCGAAGCCACTCGACGATGCCCTTTCCAAGATGTGGGGGTACGCATCAGAGATGGCGCGGCATGTGCTGGAGGACCGGACGCCGAGCCGCGCCGAAGCAGAACTCATTGTCGGGGTCGCGGCTTCGGCCTGCAACTATCTCGCGTCGAGGATTCGCGGGGCGTAGCATTCAATGTGCTGTATAACCAGGCGCTGCAGCTGGCGCCACCGCTGAGCGCCAAATCGTTAGGTCGCTTAATGCCGGTTTTTGGTCCTCAGCGTATGGCTTGGAAGCCGAAGGTCCCGCCGACCTATACGGCAACCCCACCGTTCCGGCACATGATGATTTTCGCTGACGGCGAGAACCTCGTCTTTCGTTACCAGGCCATGGTCAAGAAGGGGTGGACGCCACGCGACGAGATTCAGCACGTCCCGGATGTCCTTGTCTGGTAGAGGGTTTCTCTCATTTAGTCCAGATGGATGAAGTCCTACGAGCCACATACTACACATACGTCGTGGGAGATGAGGATAAGATTGTAGAGATACGGGAGAAAATCCGAACGCTCACGTTCAAGGCGCATAGGAATTCGATGCTGCCGAGGACGCTCATGCCCAAGGTGTTTAAGAAACCTATCCGCTGATTGGGGTTCCCCAGGTTGTGATTCAGCGGGGCAACAATCGGCAGCCGACATTCTTCGCCGAGGACGACTTCCGCTTTTACCGGGAATGCCTCAAAGCGGCGGCCACCACCCATGACTGCGAGGTCCATGCCTTCCGGCATCTCTGGACTTGACCTTTCAGATGCATCGATGTGCAGTCGTGAAGGTGGGGCGGTGGGTAAGAGGAGACGAGGCCTGGATGAGGTCAGTGGGTGAGGTGCTTCAGGAGCGCATCGAGGGGGAGGGTGTTCCAGACATCTTTTTTCTCGACCCAGGCGCGGCGGGCGGTGGCAACGCCGAGGTGGATGTTGTCAAAGTTTGCGAGGGCGTGGGTATCGGTGTTGATGACGAGGGAAATGCCCGCCTCTTTGGCCCGGCGGGCGTGGGCGTCGTTGAGGTCCAGGCGAAAGGGGGATGCGTTGATTTCCAGGGCAACGTTATTTTTGCGTACGGCGCGCAGCAACTCGTCGAAATCCACTTCATAAGGCTCGCGCTCGCCGAGGAGCCTCCCGGTGGGATGGCCGAGCACCCGCACGGAGGGGTTGCTGACGGCGCGCATGATCCGTTGGGTCATCGTCTCGCGGGCCTGGCGAAAGGCAGAGTGAACCGAGGCAACCACAAAGTCCAGTGTCGCCAAGACCGCATCCGGGAGATCCAGACTCCCGTCGGCCCGGATGTCCACCTCGACACCGGCGAGGATGCGAAAGTCCTGGAGCCGTCGATTCAGCCGTTCAATCTCCTCGCGTTGCTTTGCCAGATCCTCCGGGGCGAGGCCCCGAGCAATCCCTAACCCCTTCGAATGGTCGGTAATGGCAATGTAGCTGTACCCTCGCCGCCGCGCCGCGTCTACCACTTCTTCGATGGTGTGGGCCCCGTCGCTCCACGTGCTGTGGACGTGGAGATCCCCCCGGATATCCTCCACCGTGATGAGGTCCGGCAAGTTCCCCCTGAGGGCCGCCTCGATCTCGCCGGTATCCTCGCGAAGTTCTGGGGCGATGCAGGGGAGCCCAAGGACCCCGTAGATCTCTTCCTCTTCTCTGCCTGCCTTCCACTTGCCGGTGCGTTCCTCAAAGACGCCGTACTCGCTGATTTTGAGCCCCTTTTTCCGCGCCATCTCCCGCAGGCGGATGTTGTGGGCCTTGGACCCGGTAAAGTACGCCAAGGCGGCCCCGAAGGCCTCGGGCTCGACCACCCGGACATCGACCTGGATGCCCTGGCGGGTCATCACACTCGACTTGGTTTCCCCCTTGGCCAGAATTTCCTGAACCGAAGGGAGGGCGACGAAGGCCTCCATGACCTTTCCCGGCGCAGTGGAGACGGCCAGGATATCGATGTCGCCCACCGTCTCCTTCATTCGACGGAGGCTGCCGGCGTAATGGATCCGCTGCACGCCGGTGACCTGCCGGAGGCGGACGATGATCTCCTGGGCCAGCGGGAGGGCCAGGCCCAACGGCGTGCGCCCCGAGGCGCGCTTGAGCATCTCGATGCCCCGGAGGATGTTCGCTACGGCCTTGGCCTTGATCCCGGGCAGCCCCTGGAGTGCTCCGGCCCGGGCCGCCGCCTCCAGCTTCTGCACGCTGTCGATGCCTTTCTCCGCATAGAAGAGCTTGACGGTCTTGGGCCCGACCCCCGGAATCTGGAGGAGCTGGACCAACCCCGGAGGGATCTGGGCCTTGAGCTTTTCATACTCCTGGAGTGTCCCGGTGGTGACGATCTCGCGGATCTTGGTCGCCAGGTCCTTGCCGATCCCCGGGATCTTTTCAGCGGTTTCCCCCTCGATCAGGGTGGCCACGTCTTCCGCCAGCCCCTCGATGTTGTGCGCGGCCCGGCGGTAGGCCCGAATCCGGAAGGGGTTGTCCCCCTTGATCTCCAGGGTGTCGGCCATGACGTTAAGGATGCGGGCAATCTCGACGTTCTGCACGGATTCCCCTCCCAGGAAGGATACCTCACCTCAGCGAGTATCGTTGCCCCGACGAGAGAGTCCCGGGGGGGCTACCCAACTGAGGAGAGAGCAAGCGCCGACGGAAGATCTTCACGCTCCAGAATCACGGAGGCGTCCACGGGCGGGCATCACTGGTCGGATGGGCCAGAGGGGGCCGGGGCCGCGCGCACACGGTCTTCGGAGTGCAGCCCTCCCTTACGTCTCTTGGATATACACACTCTTGATATCGGTGTAAAAGCTGATCGTATCGTCGCCTACCTCCCGGGCGCCGAAGCTCGAATGCTTGAACCCCCCGAAGGGGAGATGCGAGAATCCCCCCAGCCCCGGTCGGTTCACATGGACCATGCCGGCCTCGATCTTGTCGACAAAGGTAAAGACCCGACCCACATCCCGGGTGAAAATCGAGGCGGTGAGGCCGTACTCCACGGCATTGGCCACCCTGAGGGCTTCTTCGATATCGTTGACCTCGATGACGCTGAGCACGGGTCCGAACACCTCCTCGCGGGCGATCTCGTGCTCGGGTCGAACGTCACTGACGATGGTCGCGGCGTAATAGTGGCCATCGCGGAGTCCTTCCGGCTCGCATCCCCCGATGACCACCCGGGCGCCTTCCGCCCGGGCCCGGTCGACAAACCCTGTGACGTCGCGCAGACGGACCTCGTCGACCAGCGGGCCCATCCCCACCTCGGGGCGATCGCCGGGGCCCACGCGGATGGCCCTGGTTCCGTCCGCCAGGCGCTCGACGACCTCCCGGGCGACTGTCCCCTCCACGATGGCTCGGCTCGTGGCTGTGCACCGCTGGCCGGTCGAGCCGAAGGCCCCGGTGAGGAGGGATCCCACGGCACTCTTGAGATCCGCATCCTGCAAAATGATCTGCGGGTTCTTTCCCCCCATCTCGAGCTGGACCTTGGCAAGGCGCTGGGCCGCCGCGGTGTGGATGGCCATCCCCACCTTCGTCGAGCCGGTAAAGGAGATCCCGCGGATCAAGGGGTTGCTCACGAGTTCCGTCCCGACCTGGGCCCCGCCGTGCACCAGATTCAGCACGCCCGGTGGCAGGCCGGCCTCTTCAAAGATCTCGACGACCCGGGTAGCGGTCGCCGGGGTGAGGGGTGAGGGCTTGCACACCACTGTGTTCCCGCAGACCAGGGCGGGCGCCACCTTCCAGCAGGGGATGGCGACGGGAAAGTTCCAGGGACTGATGGCGGCGACCGGACCGATGGGCTGTCGCGTGGTAAAGCAGAAGACCTGGGGCACCTCCGACGGGAAGGTCTGACCGCCCAGGCGCCGGCCCATGCCCGAGGCATACTCCATGATCTCAATGGCGCGCCGCACTTCTCCCCGTGACTCGCTGAGGATCTTCCCCTCTTCCCGGGTGAGGAGCTGCGCGATGTCTTCCAGGCGCGACTCGAACAGTTGCGCCGCCCGGAGCACGATCTTCCCCCGCTCGGGGGGGATGGTCTGTCGCCACCGGGGGAAGGCCTCTGCCGCCGCTTGGATTGCCCGGCGGGCATCCTGGGCCGAGGAGTCCGGAGCGGTCGCCACCACATCGTGGATGTTGGCCGGGTTCCGTCGCGTGATCCCGTTGGCCCCGCGCTGCTCCCATTTGCCGGCGATACAATTGCCGCACTGAATGGTCATGCCGTCGGTTCCCATCGTGCGTCTCCTGTGAAGGCATCGTTCATGGCCCGAGTCTCCC
This sequence comes from Methylomirabilales bacterium (SeqCode), assembly GCA_046758505.1. GTDB lineage: Bacteria > Methylomirabilota > Methylomirabilia > Methylomirabilales > CSP1-5 > CSP1-5. Next base: position 6,878 of record JBHIAH010000049.1, read on the forward strand.
GCTCACCCGCTCTCTTCGTGGATGATGGGGTGCTCCGATCTCCTCTCGCGGGTAACGTTACCGGCCCGCTCGACGTCTGTCAAGGCTACGCATGAGACCTCCTTCCTTCTGTGCTGGCACGGCTCGGCCGGGACGGGTGAACCCACCTCCGATGCGTGACCGGCGAGGGATAGACCGGGGAGTTCCCCCCTTCCCCTGGCATCCCTGGTGTGGGACAAGATGGCCGGACCGGAATCCCCCTGTGACAGAATGGCAGATTCCGTCCTTCTCCGGGTATGTAAATCGGTCGATGGCGATTCGGGGTCGGGGGAAAAAGATCGAGCGACGGGTGGAATAAGGGTCGATCCGGGCCTGCAGCCACCGGCAACCCGATGGACTTGGCATTCCAGTTGCTCACCTGTGGGGGAGGGGGGTCACGTTGCCCTTGGGTTGAATCTTGTCCGACGGGGCGAGGCATGGATAATAGTAATAGAGGATCTGCGCTTCGCGGACCCTGGGCACGTCGGGGAACCGTTATTCCTGTGTGGAGCCTTCGGTCGAGTAGGGGGACGACGGCGTCATGCACGCCCAACACACGGTCATAGTGATCGATGATGACCCCCGCGTCCGAGAGCGATATCGCCGTCTCTTGGAGATGGATCGATGTCGCGTCGTAGAGGCCGGCAACGGGGCTGAGGCCTTGGTCTGGTTTCTCGGGGAGACGGCGGACGTGATCATTCTTGATCTCGGGATGCCGGTCGTGGACGGTCGGAGTTTTCTCGAGTACCGGGCGCGGCTGGCAAGGGTTCGCGCCATCCCGGTTTTGGTGTTGACCGGCTTGTTCGACGACGGGGGGCTTCGCGAAACCCTCCTGCGCCTCGGCGCCGATCGGGTGTTGCAAAAGCCCGTCCGGCGGCAAGCCCTCCACCATGCTGTCCGGGAACTCCTCGCACGTTCCCGCCCCTCTCCCCCTCTCCCCCCTCAGGGTGCCCCAAAAGCCGGTGGGCGTCAGGACGCCCGGGTGGCCTTCAGCGTCCCCATCCGCGTCTGCACCCCCGCTGCCGCTGATACATCAGGGAGGCTCACCGACCTCAGCGCCGGAGGGCTCGGCGCGTACCTCCCGCACCGGCTCTATCACGGGGACCGGATCACCGTCAGTCTCGACATCAGGGGACACTCCCTGGCCTTGCTGGGGATCGTACAGTGGGCCGACGAAGGCCGGACGGCCAGGGGGTACCGCCACGGGATCCGATTCGCCGAGCGGCAGGAGGAGACCTTCCCCTTGTGTGCCTATTCATTCTTGCGCGAACACCGGGGAACCCGTTCGCCCCTCGCACGATCCTAACGGCCGCAGCGGAAATCTCTCTCCCTCATCCCCCACCTTCGAATCAGATGCATGTCTCGCGCAGATCTGCGGGCGTCTGTCTTGGAGGGGCGTTCAGGGCGGCGGGATCGGTGCAGCGGTGCGGGCTCCTCTGCGCGGCCGCCTTCGCCGTTACTTGATCGCGCCGACCGTGAAGCCGGCGATGAACCGGTCGACGAAGAAATTGTACAGGATGGCGATGGGGACGCTGGCGATGAAGCAGGCGGCCATCAACGAGCCCCAGAAGTAGACGTCCCCGCGGACGAGGAACGTCGGGACCCCCACGCTGACGGTGAACCGCGATGCCGCGGTGATAAAGGTGAGGGCATAGACGAACTCCTGCATGACCAGGGTAAAGCTGAAGATCACCACGGTGAGAATCCCGGCCACCGACATGGGGATGACCACCTTCACGAAGGCCCCGAAGCGGCTCAAACCGTCGATCATGGCCGCTTCCTCGAGGTCGCGGGGGATGGCTTTGAAGAAGCCCATCAGCAGCCAGGTACAGAAGGGGACGGTGAAGCTCGGATAGACCAGCACCAGGGACCAGAGGGAGTCCTGCAGGCCCAGGCTCCCGATCACCCGGGAGAGGGGGATGAACAGGAGGGTGGGGGGAATGAGGTACGTCAGAAAGATCCCGATCCCGAGTTGCTCCCCCGCCCGGCCCGTCAGCCGCGCAAGGGCGTATCCGGCCGGGATCGCCAGGATCAGCGTGATGGCCACCACGATCACGCCGACCCAGGCGGTGTTCCAGAGCCACTTGCCATACAGGGTCTCTGTGAAGAGCAGCTTCAGATGCTCGAGCGTCGGCGGATCGTTGAAGAGGAACGGGTTGTTCTGCGTGTTCAGGAGATCGCGCGTCTCCTTGAAGGTCGTGATCAGCATCCAGTAAAACGGAAAGGCGGCAAAGGTGGTAAACGCCGCCACCACACCGAAGTGTCCCCCCTTGGCCCCCCATCCCTTGAGTTTCCGGAGACCTGACGGCATCTCAGGCCACCTCCGCACGCCGGACAACGCGGAGAAGGAGGATCGCGCTGGCCGCCAGGACCGGGAACAGGAAGAGGGCGATCGCTGCCCCCTCGGCGAGGTCACCGCCGTCGATGCCGGTAAAGAAGGCCAGGCTGGCGAGGACCTGGGTCGTATCGTACGGCCCCCCCCGGGTCAACACGTAGATCACGATCATGTCGGTAAAGGTGAAAACGATGCCGAACAGGAAGGCCACGAGCATGATCGGGAGCACGAGGGGGATGGTGATCTCGAAGAGGTGGCGCCAAAATCCCGCCCCGTCCACGGCCGCGGCATCATGGATATCCTGGGGGATGGAGCTGAGCCCGGCCAAGAGGATGACGGTCGCCAGGGGGAGCAGCCGCCACGCGTGGACGGTAATGATAGAGGCCATGGCGAGATTGGGCTGCCCGAGCCAGATGGGCCATGTGTGGGGACCGAAGATGCCGACGGCCCGGAGAGTCCAGTTGATGACGCTATAGATCGAATCGAGGATCCAGAGCCAGCCGATGCTGCCGAGCGAGATGGGGGCGACCCAAGGCAGCAGGATCAGCAGCCGTATGAGCCACTTGCCGCGAAAGTCCTTCAGAAGGGCCAGGGCGAGGATCTTTGCCAGCACTAGCACCAGCACTTGGGAGACGATGGCGAAGATGAAGGTATTCTTGAGGGCCCGTTGGAAGGTGTGATCCTGGATGATGTTCTTGAAGTTCTGAAGCCCGACGAACGCCATGCCCTCGCTGCCGACGGTGATGTTGCTCACGCTGTAAAAGAGCGCCAGAAAGAATGGAAACCCCACTACGGCAGCGATGTACACGATGGCGGGGGCGATCATGCATCCCCCGAGCCACCTCTCACTGTCCAGGAGGTGGCCCAGCCGACTCCCGCGCGCTTCCTGGACAACCGCCGCTCTTGCCGGGGCTTCCATCCTCCCTCCTTACAGGGGCCGGGGTGCTGTCCGCAGCCGGGTGACCCGGTCGAAGAACTTGAGGTCGTTCTGCTTGACGGCGAATTCGTGCGTCTCTCCCTGCTGGATGGAGAGCGTCACTGTCGACGGGAGATCGGCGATGACCTTCTCGGGCGGAAACGGATCGGCGAGAACCCCATACAGCAGTCGGTCCGCGCCCAGGTGTTCCACCCGGGCGATCCGGAACGGGAGACGCGCCAGGTTCTCCTGGGTCTCATGGAGCTGTGTGGGGAGAAAGTCCTCGGGACGGAACCCGAGGATGTAATCCTCCCGCTCGACCAGGTTCATGGGGGGAGATCCGAGGAAGCCGGCCACGAACGTATCGGCCGGCTCCTTGTAGACTTCTTGGGGCGTTCCGAGCTGGCGGATCTTTCCGTGATTCATCACGGCAATCCGATCCCCGAGGCCCATGGCCTCGACCTGGTCGTGGGTCACGTAGATCGCCGTGATCCCGATCCGTTTCTGAAACTGCTGCAGCTCGTCGCGGGCGGACGTTCGGAGCTTCGCGTCCAGGTTGGACAGGGGCTCGTCCAGCAGAAAGACGGTCGGCTCCCGGACCAGCGCCCGGGCCAGGGCCACCCGCTGTCGCTCCCCGCCCGACAGCTCGCGCGGTTTCCGATCGAGGAGCGTCGCGATCCCAAACATCGAGGTGGCCCAGTCCACCTTGCTCGGAATCGTGTCCCGGGGCACGCGCTGGGCCTTCAGCGGAAAGGCGATGTTCTTGAAAACGGTCAGGTGGGGGTAGAGGGCATAACTCTGGAAGACCATGGCGATCTTCCGGGCCCGGGGGGGGAGCTCGTTCACGACCTGCCCGCCGATGAGGATGTCCCCGGCGGTCTGCTTCTCGAGCCCGGCGATCATACGGAGGAGGGTGGTTTTTCCGCACCCGGATGGGCCCAGGAGGACCAGGAATTCCCCCTCCTTGGTGGAAAGGTCCACCCCATCCACCGCCTTGACATCACCGAAGTACTTCTTGATGTCGCGCGTCTCTACGGTCGCCATTGGGAATCCGTCCGCTCCCGCGAGCCTTGATCCGCCCCAGGCTAACAGAGAGGGAGGCTCTGCGGATCAGAGCCCCCCCCGTGACAGCGGCACATCCTTGCCTGCTGAGATTAAATCTTCCCTTTCTCCTTCCATTTCTTCCAGATCCGCTTGGCCTTTTTGTCGGCGCGCTTGAGGGCATCCTCGGGTTTCTCCGCCCCGGTGGCCGCCTCGGCAAACATCGTATTCACGACCCAGGTGCTGAAGACCTCGTCGATGGCCGCGTTGGCGTAACCGGGGTAGCCGACGTTGGTCGCCCAGTCGAGGACGTCCTCGAGCACCTTGTACTTGGTAGGCGGCTTCGCCTTGGAGTCGTGGGCGATCAGGCTCTTGAGGTCGGGGACGGTCTTGGGGAAACAGGGGAAGTTGTAAAACTCGCTCGCCTTGAAGCCCTTGCGGAAGTTGCCGATGTAATCGATGAGGAACTGCTTGGCCCCTTCGATGTTCTTGGCGAACTTCCAGATGACGTAGACGTCCATGACGTGCTCCAGCCCGATGCGCCGCGCCGGACCCTTCGGCGCTTTGGTCAGCCAGATGTTATCGGTGACCGCGATCTTCTTATTTTCCCCGGTCCGGGTGATGGAGATGGCGTTCAGCGCCAAGGAGCCCTTGCCCGCCAGCATGAAGCGGTTGTTCGAGGAAGCATCCCAGGCGAGGACCTCCGGCGTCATGGCCTCGTGGAAGAGGGCCTTGACGAACTTGATCGCCTCCAGCGTCTGCCTGGAGTTGAGGACGAGGTTGCTATTTTCATCCTGGACGGAGGCGCCGAAGGCGTACATGATGGCCCGCATGGCCATGCCGGTGTCAATCTCCGCGCTGAGCCCGATCCCGACGGGAATGCCGTGTTTTTTCTTGATCTTGGCCCCGCCCTTTCGGACGTCGTCCCAGGTATTGGGGAACATCCCGACGCTGTCCCACAGGTCCTTGCGGTAGTTGACGGGGTCGGGGACGTAGCTGTCGGAGAACCCGTAAAACTTCTTGGTCTTGGGATTGTACGTGCTGCGGATGGCGAGGGGAATGGCCTTGCCGTACTTGCGCTCGCACTCCTGGTAAATCTCTTTGTGGTCGATCACCTGATCCTCGAACACCGGGGAGGGCCAAAGGAACATGAACAGGTCATGCCCTTTCTTGGCCGAGACCTCGGCGGCCGCCCGGGAGTTGAGCCCCGCGAGACCGATGTTGTCCACGATCACTTCGGTGTCGTTTTTCCGCCCCCACTCCTTGATGTACGTCCCGTTGAACCACTTGTCATAGCCCGGGACAAAGTGGTTCCACTGGAGGATCTTGAGCGTCTTCCTGGCGGCGGGGGAGCGGCTGGGAATGATGATATTGGCGCCGATGCCCGCCGCCGCGACGCCGGTAGCCTTGATGAATTTCCGCCTGGATAGACCCTGGCGCTCCGGATGTTCCTTTTCGTTGCTCATGATACCCCTCCTTTGTTATGGACACCCCTTAGCCGCGACGCCGCCGGACCTTTACGGTTCCGGCCTGGACCTCTTGCTCGTGGATGATCGCATTGGAGGGACTCCTGCTGGAGCGGAAGACGATCGGAATTACATCACGAGCGTGGAGGCCTGTCAAGCGGCAATCTGCAAATTTTCAAACCGGGTTTTAGCGAGTGGGCATTTACCCGCGGGGGTCCTTCCCGTGGGGGTCGGGGGGATTGGAGCGGGGGACGCGCAGCGCCGCGGAGCGGGCCGCTTGTGGAATATTCTTGCCTTTTCAACCAGTTCTAGGGCAGGGGCAGCGAGGGGGTGGGGAGGAATTGGCGGGCGTGGATTGACAGGGGAAGGCGCGGTACAGTATGGTGACAGTCTGAGTGCGGGGAGGGCGATGGGCGCGCTGCTCCAAGTGAAAGAGCTGCAGACACACTTTTTCACCCACGAAGGGGTCGTCAGGGCCGTGGACGGGGTGTCGTACGACGTCCGCGAGGGAGAGACGGTCGCGGTCGTGGGGGAGAGCGGCTGTGGCAAATCGGTGAGTGCGCTCAGCATCATGCGGTTGATCCCATTTCCTCCCGGTCGCATCGTGGGGGGGGAGATCTGGTTTCATGGGAAAAACCTGCTGGCGCTCAACGATGAGGAGATCCGGCGGGTGCGCGGGAAGGAAATCGCCATGGTCTTTCAGGAACCGATGACCTCGCTCAACCCGGCGCTCACCATTGGTCTCCAGTTGACCGAGACCCTGGAGACGCACCTGGATATGTCCCCCTCCGATGCGCAGGGGCGGGCGGCTGAACTCCTCCGACTGGTGGGCATCCCCGAGCCCGAGCGCCGCCTGGCCCAGTACCCCCACCAGTTCAGCGGCGGCATGCGCCAGCGGGTCATGATCGCCATGGCCCTGAGCTGCAACCCCAACCTGATTTTGGCGGACGAGCCGACCACCGCCCTCGACGTGACGATCCAGGCGCAGATCCTGGAGCTCATGAAGGAGCTGAGCCAGCGTTTTGGCGTGGCGATGATCATCATCACGCATAACCTGGGGGTGGTGGCCCGCTATGCCGATCGCGTGAACGTGATGTACGCCGGCAAGGTGATCGAGCAGGGTTCCGCGCGTGAGATCTACTATCGGCCCCGCCATCCCTATACCTTGGGTCTGCTGCGGTCGGTTCCTCGACTGGACCAGCCGCGAAAAGCCAAACTGGACCCCATAGACGGGCAGCCCCCCGATCTGGCCAACCTGCCCCCGGGATGCAGCTTCAGGCCGCGCTGCAAGTTTGCCGTGGACCAGTGCGCCCACGAGGTTCCGCCGCTGACAGAGGTGTGTACGGAGCACCTGTCTGCCTGCTGGGTGGCAAGTACCCTGCAATAGGAGTCAGGAGCGACGGATGGGGACGACCGGCCTCCAGGCTGGCCCGGGGATGCAGGGAAAACCAAAGAGCGACTCCGATATCCTCCTCGAGGTCCGGCACCTCTGCAAGTACTTCACCCTGACCTCCGGGATACTCCTCCAGCGCGTCGTGGGCCTGATCAAGGCGGTGGATGATGTCTCCTTTTTCATCCGGAAGGGGGAGACGCTGGGGTTGGTGGGGGAGTCAGGGTCCGGCAAGACCACCACAGGCCGGTGCATCTTGCAATTGGATCGGCCCACGTCGGGGGAAGTCTTCTTCGAGGGGCAAGATCTGGCAACCCTGGAAGAGGCAGCACTCCGGCCCATGCGCCAGCGGATCCAGGTGATCTTTCAAGACCCCTACAGCTCGCTGAATCCCCGAATGACGATCGGACAGATCATCGGTGAGCCGCTCTTGGTGCACCACCCGATTGCTCCGGGCAAGGGGGAGTATCGAGACCGGGTGAGCGAACTGCTCTCGGTGGTGGGGCTCAACCCCGCCATGACTGATCGGTTCCCCCACGAGCTGTCGGGGGGCCAGCGGCAGCGGGTGGGGATCGCGCGGGCCCTGTCGGTGGAGCCGAGCTTTATGGTGTGTGATGAGCCGGTCTCGGCCCTCGATGTCTCTATCCAGGCCCAGATTATCAACCTGCTGGAGGACCTTCAAGCCCGGTTCGGCCTCACCTATCTGTTCATCGCCCACGATCTCTCCGTCGTCCGACACATCGGCGATCGGGTCGCGGTCATGTACCTGGGGAGGATCGTCGAGGTGGCCAACCGGCTGGAGCTCTACGAAAACCCGCTCCACCCGTATACAAAGGCTCTCCTCTCTGCCGTGCCCATTCCGGACCCTGCGGTGGAGGCGACACGGGAGCGCGTCATTCTCAAGGGGGAAGTCTCGAGTCCGTTGAACCCCCCCTCGGGCTGCGTCTTCCATCCCCGCTGCCCCATCGCCGTTACCGAGTGCAGCGAGGGGGTCCCGGAGCTTCGGGAGGTCTCGCCGGACCACTGGGTGGCCTGCATCGAGGCCGAGGGGTACGGGCCGTAACATTGAGTCGCTGGAGTGGGCATGTCGGAAGCGCAACGAGGAGAAGCGATGAGACACACGCGATGGCTTGTGCACGTGCTCGTCCTGTTGGTTCCGGCCGCCGTCGGCGCCGCGGAGGCCGGAACCGCGCCTGCGGCGCGACAAGAGTATGTCTATATCATCCGTTCGCTCAACCAGACCATGATGGCAGAGTGCAGCGCGGATGTGAAGCCGGATCGGGCCGTTATTGTCGGGGGGATCACGGCCGAGAGCCTCAAGCCCGCAGCGGCGAAGGCGCAGATCGATAGGCAGCTCGCGGAGGTCCAGAAATACGTCTCCCAGCGCGGAGGGACGGTGGCGGTGATGGAGCGGGTTCGTGCGGTGCGAGGCACACCGCGCGATGTCCGTGACGTCAGGAGGGATCAACTTCCGTTCGTGGTCGTGCAGCGTGTCGAAATGGAATTTCCCGTCGGTGTCGATATCGACGAAACGCTCGGGCGAGTGCTGCAACTCGGCCTTGACCGGTATGGGAAAGGGATCCGGCTCAATGTTCGGGATACGAGTCCCCGGGTAGTTGTGCGGTATCGCTTCTCGAACCTCATCGCGACCCTCAAAGACATCCACCGGCAGTGTAAGGCCAGGGCCGTGCAGCGGTGGTGCGCAACGAACACGCCGGCCGGCGAGCACCGGGCCTGCACCCGGGCATTGGGCAAGATCAGCGATCGTTTCATCACAAAAAGCCTCCGGCTCCAATCGCGGCCGGTGCTCGGAGCGCATGGCCAGACGGCACTGGTGCAGATCTCCTATCCCTGGAACGAGACACAGATACAGGCCATCGAGCTGGTCGGTGATGTGGCCCTCCGACTGTATGGAACGATCGCCGTCGCCACCCCCGGGGCCCGAGGCTGGTAATGCGGATCCTCGTCCTGACCCTGCTCCTGGCGCTGCCCGCTACGGCGTCGGCGGAACCCATCCAGTCCCGTCTGTTGCGCACGATCCAGGTGGGCACGCTCCAGCACCTCGATCTGTCCGAAATCGGCCAGTATGCCAAGGGTGATCAAGCGGATTTCCTGGGGCACATCCTGGCGCGAGCGGCGCTGGTGGTCCTGGGCGAGGATGCCGGGTTCCCCGATTGGCCGATCGAGCGGCTGCTCGATCGGGTCCTGAATCAACTTCAGCGTCGCTCGCACGCGTACCATCTGCCGCCGGCGATGCCGGCCGGCTTTGGCGGGGAGGACCTGGTTTTTACGGTGGTCTACGCCATGGTGATGAGTGGGGAGACCGAGAAGGCGATCGACGTGCTCAGGGACCATATCAACTCCGGGAACACATACCAGCGGGGGGTGGTGTTGCAGGCATTACGGAACATCGGCGACCCCCGCGCTGACGGCCTCGTTCAGCAGGTGGCGGACACCCGGGACGACCGCAATCTGGCGGAGAACCTCTTGGCGGATCATCATTATCCGTTTCTGGGGGAGCTGAAGGAGCACCTCTATCTCATCCCGCCCCATCGGCGCACGCGCACAGAGCTCCTCGCGATCGCCAGAGAGCGCTGCAACCGGCGGGCCGCACTCGCCGTATATTTTCTCGGCTTTTTCGCGGAAAGTGACGATCACCGGCAAAACGAGTCCGAACGGGGTCTGCTCCGGAATCTGACCCGGGCCCCCTGCTTTTACACCCGCTACTTCGCCATCCGCGCGCTGGCCCTCCGCTCGCCCGAGTCCATCGGGTTCTGGACGGACCTGTATCGCCGGGAGAAAGATGCCTGGCAGCGCGCCCAGATCGCGCGAGTCGGGTTTGCCCGCCTTGGCAAGGCGTTCGCCGCACCTGCGCTCGCGCTTCTGGCCGATGAGCCGGTCCAGTACGTGCAGTGGGAGCTCATGCACGGGAATATCGAGGTGAGGGAAGGGGCACGGTTCCGCGATTACTGGGACATCTGGCAACCACCGACACTCCAGTTTCGACTGAACTTTCCCCAGGGGAGCGGCAGGATGAACGAGCAGGACCTGGATGTGCTGCTGTCCTGGCTCGAGACTGGGGCCCGCCCCCGCAATTCCTGGGTGCGCAATCACCTCCTCTACCGGCTGGCGAGGCACGTTTCGGGAACGAACACGCGCCGGTATCTCCGCATTGTTGACACCGTCCCGGACAAGACCAGGCACTGGTGGATTCTGCAGAATCTCGCGGATGTCCGGGCGCTCCCGCTCCTCCGCTACTGGCACACGCTGGAGTCGGAGGAACGGCAGCGAGATATCCTGTTCAAACTGATCGTGCGAATGGAAAACTCCCAACCGAACTCCAGACGGGGCAACCCAGGGACCTGCTGCCAGCCCACCAGGGGGTGTCTTGTCTCCTGGGTCGATGCGCTTCCCGGGAATGGTGGCGCGCCGAAGATTACCACCGCGGAGCAGGCCAAGGCTTGGCTTGCGAGGACGGATGCGGCGTCGCGCGAGCCCAAGATCCTCTTTACGGACGCGCTCGGACGGATCGCGCGCGTGTCTCGGCAGGGCGGTCACCGGCCGGAGCGGTGGGAGCATCTGTACGGCTGCTGGCGCCGCATCGAGTCCCCCCACTGACCCCTTTCCCTTTTTTGCCTAACGGGTTTCATCCCGGAAACGGACGATTGCTTGACATACCTAGCGACCTATAGTATCGAGCACATATACTCCCGTTAAAGAATGCGGCTACCAGCATCGGCACGACCCCCGGAAGGGCGAGGCGGTCAACGAGGATAATGCCATTCGGGTATCCGGGACGTTCCCAGCGCGGTGAGTAGGGTTGGACACCGATGGAAGCACTGACGCTTCACAGGTGGCACTTCGCCTTCACCGTCACCTACCATTACATCTTCCCGCAGCTCACGATGGGCCTGGCGTTGCTCATCCTGGTGCTTAAAACGCTGGGGCTGCGGGGGGATCCCCTTGCCAACCAGGCGGTGCGCTTCTGGGCCAAGATTTTTGGTGTGACCTTCCTTATGGGGGTGATCACGGGCATCCCCATGGAATTCCAGTTCGGGACGAACTGGTCTCGGTTCTCCGAGGCGGCCGGCGGCGTCATCGGGCAGACGCTGGCCATGGAGGGGGTCTTTGCCTTCTTCCTGGAATCTGCGTTTCTCTACCTGTTGCTGTACGGTGAGCGCAGGCTCGGCCAGCGCGGCCACTGGGTCGCCGCTCTGTTGGTGTTCGTGGGGACGTGGCTCAGCGGCTTCTTCATCGTCTGCACGAACGCGTGGATGCAACATCCGGTCGGCTACGAGATCACGCCCGACGGTGTCATCACGCTGGTGAGTCTGTCGGCACTGTTCACCAATCCCTGGGCGGTTCCCCAATTTCTCCACGTCATGGTCGGCGCGACGATCACGGGGAGTTTCACGATGGCCGCGATCGGCGCCTTCTACGTGCTGCGCGGCGAGCACGTGGCGACGGCGCGACGGTTCTTGTCCGTGGCGGTCGTGGTTGGATGCATTGCGAGTGTGCTCGCGGCGATGCCGACCGGCGACATGCGGGCGAGCCTGGTCTATAAACACCAACCCGTCACGTTTGCGGCCATGGAAGGTCACTTCCACACGGAGGATGGGGCGGGGTTGGTCCTCATCG
>JBHIAH010000050.1:0-18632 GCA_046758505.1 Methylomirabilales bacterium (SeqCode)
TTGGTGACGTTGGCCGCCTGCTTACCCTTCGGTCCTTCCACGATATCGAACTCAAGTGTCTGCCCCTCGGACAGGGTCCTGAATCCGTTGCCCTGGATCGCCGAATAGTGCACAAAAACATCGTCGCCTTCCGGTCGCTCGATGAATCCGTAGCCCTTGGCATCGTTGAACCACTTCACGGTACCAGTGTATCGCATGTGCTTTTCTCCCTCCTTTCCATTGAGGATTCCCGGGCACCGCCGGGGGGTGAGGTCCCGTCGCGACGGGACCTGACGGCATTAAAAAACCGCGAGGACTCTCTATGAAGCCCTTGCGGTTCCGGTTTCCACAACAAGCCGATCACGAAAGCTCCACATAGTATACCCCTTCCCTCCCTTCTTGTCAAGCCTTATTCTCTTCTACTGGACGTGTCTGCTCTTGACTCATCCTTTGAGGATCTGGGGTAATGGGGTCAAGTCGCTTGTTGGCTGGACTTCGCTCCTCTACGCAGCACGCAAGACCGGACGGTGGAACGGCATGACCGTCGCCGCCCTCCACCTCCTCATGCAGTGGGCCTGCGTTCAGAGAAATTGGGGTCGGGGTCGATTGTTTGAAGACGACACGCCGGCAGCGGTGCTTCTTGAGACGCGCTATCCGGAGCGAGACGGAAACAAACAGCCCCGAGAACGTGGAGCCCTCACGGCCAGCGATTGGGCACGCGGCTACTCGCCTGACACGGGCGTGCTTTCACTGTTGAGAAGCCACCGCTTGCTTATCCTGCAGTGTCTTCAGATAGCCGAACCCAACCAACTTACGTTGTTCTTCGTCCCACAGGCGAAACCCAAGCGATTGCATGCTCGCCAGTAAAGTAATCGACTTCACTTCTTGAAACATGGGATTCTCATTGTGGCACCTTTTGAGGTAATAATTGGGGATGCGGGGGCTCAGATGATGCACGTGATGGAACCCGATGTTGCCCGTGAACCACTGCAAAACCTTGGGCAATTTATAAAATGAACTCCCCTCTAAGGCCACGCTCACGTAATCCCAATCTTCGTGGCGCTCCCAGTAGACTCCTTCGTACTGGTGCTGCACGTAAAACAGCCACACCCCAGCCGCGCTTGCAATCACGAAAATGGGTGCCTGTACCAATACGAATGCCTTGATACCAATGGTGACACTCATCAAGGCCAGAATGCTAATAATCGTCAGATTGGTCCAATACACGCTGTGGCGTTCTCGCTTACTGGCTGTGCGCGACGCAAAGCGTTGCCGAATCAGGAAAAGGAAAAGCGGTCCAAGAAGAAACATGACCAGCGGGTTACGGTAAAGCCGATACCTCAGTCGATCCTTAGGCGACAATTCCACATATTCTTTCACGGTCAGCGTCCAGATATCCCCAATCCCCCGTCGGTCCAAATCGCCAGCGGTCGCGTGGTGCACCGCATGTTCGTGTCGCCAGCCATGATAGGGCGTAAAAGTTAAAACACCGGTAATGAATCCCAAAATGTCATTGGCTTTCTGAGATCTGAAAAAGGCGCCGTGTCCACAGTCGTGAAAAATGATAAAGATGCGTGTCAAAAAGCCTGCTGCGAGAACCGACAGCGCCAGCGTCAACCAATACGAGACTGCCAGGCTGCGATACATCACATACCACAGAACGAAATAGGGGATGAATGTGTTGACAGCCTGCCACAGACTGCGCCGCAGATCTGGATTCTCATATTTGGCCACAGCCTGCGGCCAGGATGACTTTTTCGATGCGGGTTTATTTGATGTCAGAATTGAATTCCTCCCTTCTCTCCCCGAAATAGATGGTCTGGTGTTCCAATTGATGTCGCATTACTTGATGAGCTGCACCCCACAATCGCTGCAGTACTTGTTCCTGGGCCGCCGGCTCTTCGCATGATCTTCCTCGGTGCACTTCTTGACGCCAAGGTTCGCGTTGACCACTTTGCCACACTCAATGCAGGAACGGACCGGAGGGTTCGACCGCCCGTGATTCAGGTTTGGACACCTTCCTCGCTGCAGTCGGGTGCTCCCCGCTCGAATCGACCTATCAGAATGCCTGTATGGCTCTCTGAAACTACTGCAGCTCGAACAGTGCGAAAAAAAGGTGTTTGTCCTCGCGTGTTCTCGGGAGAGGGGATGGGCATCGGAATGCATGGAAGCGCGAAGGGGTCGACCAGGTAAGACCGAGCAGGATCTGGCCTGAAACCCAACATGCGGCCGAGGTCCGGCACGACACGAGCCCCGAGCCCTGGGAGATCTCGGGGGGTCTTCTGTTTGGCGCCCTCAGCGGGCGGCGGCTTCTTTCGCCTTCTTTTTCTTCTCTTTCTTGCCGCGCTTGGCCCCCCCTTCAGGGCTCACCTCGGTCGCCAGCAGTTCGACGGCCGCCAGGGGGGCCCCATCGCCCATCCGATACTCGAGCTTGGTGATCCGCGTGTATCCCCCGTTCCGCCCCTGATACCGCTCCCCGATGGTCTCAAAGAGCTTCTTCAAGACCCGTTCGTCCTGAATGACCTCTGCCGCCTGCCGGCGGGCATGGAGATCTTTCCGCTTGGCCAGCGTGATCATCCACTCCGCGACCTTCCGAAGCTCCTTGGCCTTGGCGGCGGTCGTGATGATCTTCTCGTAGAGGAGCAGAGACGTCGTCAGGTTGCGGAGGAGGGCCTCCCGATGGGCTGAGGTTCGCCCGAGCTTCCTTTTCAGCCTGCGGTGCCGCATCCGGCCTCCTCGTCACTTGTCATCGGCCTTCTTTTTGGCCGACCAGGGACCGCCGGGAATATCGTCAAGCTTCATCCCAAAATGAAGCTGCATTCCGGACAGGATCTCTTTAATCTCGTTCAAGGATTTGCGCCCGAAGTTCTTGGTCTTGAGCATCTCGGCCTCGGTCCTCTGGACCAGCTGCCAGAGGTACTGAATACTGGAGTTCTTGAGGCAGTTGGCCGAACGAACGGACAGCTCGAGTTCATCCACACTCCGGGTGAGGTATTCGATGAGCTGCTCTTTCTCCGCATCCACCACCCGCTCTTGCTCCTCCGGCTCTTCGTTAAAGATACTGAAGAGGCTGAGGTGGTCCTTGAGGATCCGCGCCGCGTGGACCACGGCCTCTTGCGGGAGGATGCTTCCATCGGTCCACACCTCGAGGATCAGCTTGTTGTAATCCGTGGCGTGACCCACCCGCGTATCTTCCACCCGGTAATTGACCCGGACGACGGGGGAGAAAACCGAATCGACGGGGATCACATCCACCGGGTGGTTTTCCCGCTTGTTCCGCTCCGCCGGCACGTAGCCCCGCCCCCTGCCTACCTCAATCTCCATCTCCAACTTGGCATCCTTGTCCAGGGTGGTGATGTACATATCGGGGTTCAGCACCTCGACATCGGCATCGGCCACAATCTGCGAGGCCCGGATCTCCCCCGGACCCGTGGCCTTCAGATGCAGGGATTTTGGCCCCTCCACCCCCATCTTGAGCCGCAGGGCCTTCACGTTCAGGATGAGATCCGTCACGTCCTCCTTGACGCCAGGGATCGTGGAAAACTCATGGTAGACCCCCGCGATCCGGACCGCTGTCACCGCCGCCCCCTCGAGGGAGGAGAGGAGAACCCGGCGCAGGGAGTTGCCCAGGGTCTGCCCGAATCCCCGTTCCAACGGCTCGGCGATGAACTTTCCATAGGTACTGGTCAGGGTCTCCAGTTCACAATCCAACCGTCTGGGCTTCTGGAAGCTTTTCACTTTCTGCAACATCAACGACAACCTCCGTCTCCCCGTCCCCAGGGGGAATGCGGCGTTTCGCGCCGCTATTTGGAATACAAGGCCACCACCAACTGCTCTTGAACCGGGATGACGATATCCTCCCGGGCAGGCAGGGCCCGGACCAGACCCCGCATGGCCTGGGGATCCAGCTCGAGCCAGGAGGGGAGCTCCCGCTTCTTCGCCCCCTCCAAGGCCGCCTTGATCGCGAGGGACTCCCGGCTCTTCTCCGAAACCTGGACGTGGTCCCCGGACCGGACCAGATAGGACGGAATGTCCACGCGCCGGCCGTTCACCACAAAGTGGCCATGCCTGACCATCTGTCGGGCCTCGGCCCGGGATGAGGAAAAGCCCAGACGGTAAACCACATTTTCCAGCCGCCGCTCCAACAATCGGAGGAGATTTTCGCCGGTAATCCCCTTCTGTCGCTCAGCCATCTGGAAATAGTTCCGGAATTGCCGCTCCAGGACCCCGTAGATCCGTTTCATCTTCTGTTTTTCACGCAACTGCTGCCCGTAGTCCGTCACCTTCACCCGCCGCCGCTGTCCATGCGCTCCGGGGGGGTAGTTCCGCTTTTCAATGGCGCACTTGGGACTGAAGCATCGGTCCCCCTTGAGAAACAGCTTCAGCCCTTCGCGCCGGCACAGCTTACACACCGAACCGATATATCTCGCCACAGTCGCGGATCCTCCTCACACCCGGCGACGCTTTGGCGGCCGGCACCCATTGTGGGGGATCGGGGTCACATCTTTAATCGCCGTGACCTCGAGTCCCGCCGCCTGCAACGACCGGATGGCCGCCTCACGCCCAGATCCCGGGCCCTTCACGTAGACCTTCACCTCGCGCATCCCATGGGCAATGGCCTTCTGGGCCGCACTGTCCGCAGCGGTCTGCGCAGCAAAGGGGGTACTCTTTCTCGACCCCTTGAAGCCCACACTGCCGGCGCTCGACCAGCTCACCACATTCCCCCGGGGATCGGTAATCGTAATGATCGTGTTATTGAAGGTGGCCTGGACATGGGCGATCCCTTGCACGATGTTTTTCGCATCCCGCTTGGGGACCGCCCGCGGACCGCCTCGCCGCCGCGCTGTCGCCATAATCCCCTCCTTACCGCTTCCGCCGGGCCCCGACCGTTCGGCGAGGCCCCTTTCGGGTCCTGGCATTGGTGTGAGTGCGCTGACCCCGGACCGGGAGCCCCCGCCGATGCCTGAGGCCCCGATAGCAGCCGATGTCCATCAGCCGCTTGATGTTCATGCCCAGATCCCGACGAAGATCCCCCTCGACCTTGAACATTCCCTCGATCACCCGGCGGACTCGATTGACTTCGTCCTCGGTCAAGTTTTTCACCCGGACATCAGGACTGACATTGGCCTCACTGAGGATCTTCCGGGAGGACGAATTCCCGATCCCATAGATGTACGTGAGGGCCACTTCCAGCCGTTTCTCACGGGGAAGATCCACGCCCGCTATCCGCGCCATCTCTCCTCCGTCGACCGACGACCGATGACCGACGACCGAAGGTTCCAACCAATATGATCATCGGTCAACGGTGATCGGTCATCGAAACTGTGAACTCTGAACCGTGAACCCGTCTAGCCTTGCCGTTGCTTGTGCCGTGGGTTCTCGCAGACGATCCGCACGACACCTTTCCGTTTGATCACCTTGCACTTCTCGCAGATTGGTTTCACCGACGCCCGCACCTTCACACCAGCCTCCAGCAGTCAGCTATCAGCGGTCGACGATCAGACACCCTCATTCATTCAAGAAGCTGACGGCTGACCGCTGACTGCCGACAGCTATTTGTAGCGATAGATGATGCGACCCCGGCTCAGATCGTACGGGCTCAGCTCCACAATCACGCGATCCCCTGGCAAGATCCGGATGAAATGCATTCGCATTTTTCCGGAAATGTGGGCCAATACCCTGTGGCCCGTCTCGATCTCCACCCGAAACATGGCATTCGGGAGGGGCTCGACCACGGTCCCCTCGACCTCGATTGCCTCTTCCTTTTTTGTCTGTCCCGCGTCCTTCTTACGCATTGGCGCGCTACCACCCATCCCCCGATCCAGACAGGGTGAGGATCTCGGGGCCCTTCTCGGTGATGGCAACGGTGTGTTCGAAGTGGGCCGAGAGTGACCGATCCTGACTCACCGCCGTCCATCGATCCTCGAGGATGGCCACCTCGTGCGTCCCCGCATTCACCATCGGTTCAATGGCTAACACCATGCCGGGTTTGAGGAGCGGCCCGTGGCCCGGTGGGCCAAAGTTGGGGATCTGGGGCTCTTCGTGCAGGGCCCTCCCGATCCCATGCCCCACGAAGATCCGCACCACCGAGTACCCATGAGACTCCACGTGACGCTGAATCGCATGGGATATATCCGTCAGATGATGCCCCGGCATGGCCTGGGCAATGCCGCCGTGCAGGGCCTCCTGGGTCACCTGGAGGAGGCGTCTCGCGTCGGGGGAGATTTCCCCTACGGGAACGGTAATCGCCCCATCCCCGTAATACCCCTCCACGATTGCCCCCAGGTCTAAACTCAGAATGTCTCCCTCTTGCAGCCGGCGCGCAGAGGGGAGACCGTGGACCACCTCCTCGTTCACCGAGGTGCACAGGGTGAAGGGATACCCCCGGTATCCCTTGAAGGCAGGCTCCGCCCCCCGCTCGAGGAGCAGGGCCTCGGCGAGGCGATCCAACTCCACGGTTTTCACTGCGGGCCGGCTCTCCTCCTTGAGAAGCACCAAGACCTCGGCCACGAGCTGGCTCGCCCGTCCTATACGCTCGACTTCCCACCACGCCTTGTACTCAATGGGACTGTGGAGCGGCAGCTTGGTGGTCTCGCCCCTCCAGTATGCTTGAGATTTGCGCAAAGATCTCCCCCGTCTCCCCCAGCCCGCGCACCCTTTTCAGCACCCCCTGGGCCTGATAATAGCCGATCAAGGGCTCGGTCTGCCTGCGATAGACCTCCAGGCGGCGGCGGATCGTCTCCTCCCGATCGTCCTCCCGCTGGATAAGGTCCCCGCCGCACGTGTCGCAGGTCGCCCGCGCCCGAGGCGGATGAAATTCCACATGAAAGAGTTCCCCACAGGCCTTGCATGTCCGCCGCCCGGACAGGCGGCGGACCAGCTCCTCTTCCGACACATCCAGGTTCACGACGCGGGGGAGGGGAGCCTTCATCTGCTGGAGCATGCGCGTCAGCGCTTCGGCCTGTTCCAGCGTTCGGGGAAAACCGTCGAGGAGGTATCCGCCCCGGCAGTCAGGCTCGGCGAGACGGTCCCGGACGATGCCGATCACCACCTCATCCGGGACCAAGGCCCCCCGATCCATGTACGCCTTGGCCTCTCTCCCCAACGGTGTCCCGGCACCGACAGCGGCGCGCAGAATATCCCCCGTCGAGATCTGCGGGATCCCATAGCGCTCGGCCAGCATTTTGGCCTGCGTCCCCTTCCCTGCCCCGGGCGGGCCCAAGAGGATGGCTCGCATCCCTAATCTCTTATCATAGCGCACCTGGCACCCGTATTCAACCTTCAGAAGGCCCGGCTCTTCACCTTGCCCTTCTTGAGAAACCCTTCGTAGTGCCGCATCAAGAGGTGGGCCTCGATCTGCTGCGCGGTGTCCAGGGCGACCCCAACCACGATGAGCAGGGACGTCCCCCCGAAGAAGAAGGGAACATTCGCCCAGATAATCAGGATTTCCGGAAAAATGGAGATCAGCGCCAGATAGACGGCCCCGACAAAGGTAATCCGGTCAAGCACCTTCTCAATGTACTCCGCCGTCCGTACCCCCGGACGAATCCCGGGGACAAAGCCGCCGTATTTCTTCAAGTTCTCCGCCACGTCGCCGGGGTTGAAGATGATGGCGGTATAGAAGTAGGTGAAGAAGATGATGCTTCCCCCATAGAGCAGAAAGTAGCTAATCGTCCCCGGGGAAAGGGCGCGCGCCACCCACTCCATCCAGGGATGCGCGACGAACCGGGCCACGGTCGGGGGCAACACGATGATCGACGCGGCGAAAATGACCGGGATCACCCCGGCGGTGTTGACCCGCAGGGGGATGTGGGTCGCCTGTCCCCCATAGACCTTCCGGCCCACGACCCGCTTGGCGTACTGGACCGGGATGGGCCGTTGGCCGAGGGTCATGATGACCACGGCCGCCACGACCACGACCATGACGACCATGAGAAAGAGGAAGATGTAGGCCTTCATTTCCCCGGTCGAGAGGAGCTGGTAGGATCGGAACATCGCCTCGGGAACCCGCACGATGATGCCGGCAAAGATGAGCAGCGAGATGCCGTTGCCGATCCCCCGCTCCGAAATTTGCTCTCCCAACCACATCAAGAGGATGCTCCCGGTAGTGAGGGTCAGGGTGGTCATAATGCGGAAGCCCCAGCCGGGATGTGGCACCACCATCTGTCCATTGGCCGAGACCCCCTCCAGGCCGATGGCAATGCCCATCCCCTGAATGACGGCGATGAGGACCGTGCCATACCGCGTATACTCGGTGATCTTCTTGCGTCCCTCGGCCCCCTCCCTCTGGAGGCGCTCGATGGCCGGAACCACCACCGCCAAGAGTTGCAGAATGATCGAGGCATCGATATAGGGCATGATCCCGAGGGCGAAGATGCTGGCCCGCCGTAAGGCCCCGCCGGAGAAGAGATCGAAGAAGCCGAAGAGCGTGCCGGCAGCGCTGCTGAAGACCTCACCCAACGCCGCCGCATCGATGCCCGGGGTCGGGATGTGGGCCCCGATGCGGTAGACAATCAGGATCAGGGCGGTGAAGAGGATTCGCCGCTTGAGTTCGGGGACCTTGAAAATGTTGGCGAAATCACTCATCGCTCCTCGATCACCTCGACTGCTCCCCCTGCGGCCTGAATCTTCCGAAGGGCCACCTGAGAAAAACGATGCGCCTCCACCCTGAGGGGATGCGAAAGGTCGCCGTCCCCCAGGACCTTCACCCCGGCCTTCAGGGCCTTGACGAGACCGCGTTCGAGGAGGAGGAGGGGCGTCACCGTCGTCCCGGCTTCGATTCGATCCAGATCGCGGAGATTGACGGTGGCATACTCTTTCCGAAAGGGATTCCGAAAGCCCCGCTTCGGAAGGCGTCGGCTCAAGGGCATTTGGCCCCCCTCAAACCAGGACGGGATGCTCACCCCCGACCGGGCCTTCTGTCCCTTATCTCCCCGGCCGGATGTCTGCCCGTGCCCTGATCCCGGGCCCCGACCGACCCGCTTGCGCCGCTTTCGAGAACCAGGCGCCGGCTTCAACTCATGCAGTCTCATCAGGCCCGCCTCGTCTCTCCCCTCGGTTGCAGAGCGGTCAACCGCCCACGGCCTCTCGAGCTTCTTCCCCCACCCGGCCTCGAAGCCGGCCCACCTCATCGGGAGAACGAAGCCCCCGAATCCCAGCCATGGTCGCCTTCGCCACGTTGTGTGGATTGCTACTCCCAAGCGATTTCGCCAGGACGTTCTGCACGCCAGCCGCCTCGAAGATCGCCCGCGCAGCCCCCCCGGCCACGATCCCGGTCCCCTCTGCCGCCGGCTTCATCAAGACCTGTCCGGCCCCGTACCTCCCCAGAATCTGGTGGGGGATGGTCTTCCTCTGGAGCGGCACCTTGACGAGACGCTTCTTGGCCGCCTCGATCCCCTTCCGGATGGCCTCCGGAACCTCGTGTGCCTTCCCCAGCCCGAGCCCGACATGCCCCGCCTGGTCACCCACGGCGACCAAGGCGCTAAAGCTAAACCGGCGGCCGCCCTTGACCACCTTTGCCACCCGGTTGATGTGGATGACCCGCTCCGCAAGATTCAGCGCCTGAGGATCGATGAGCTCCGCCGCCACAGATGCCTCCCCTAAAAGGTTAACCCCTTTTCCCGGGCCCCGGTCGCCAATGCTTTGACCCGCCCGTGGAACTTGTACCCGCCCCGGTCGAAGGCCACCCGCCGGATTTCGACCTTCAGGGCCTTCTCCGCCAGGATCTCCCCCACGACCTTGGCGGCATCGGCCTTCGTCCCCTTCACCCCCCGGCCCCTGAACTCCGGGGAGAAGGTGGAGGCGGCCACCAACGTCCGCCCCGCCAGATCATCGATGATTTGAGCATAGATATGCCGGTGAGACTTGAAGACCGACAACCGAGGCTGGTTGGGCACTCCGAACACCTTTTTCCGGACCCGCCGGTGCCTCCGCTGCCGGGCAGCCCGCTTCTTATTCCAATCAATGACACTCACCGCTGCTCCTTACTTACTTTGCCCCGGCCTTCCCGGCCTTTCGCCGGATCCGCTCATCCACATACTTGACCCCTTTCCCCTTATAGGGCTCCGGGGGCCGCAGGCTCCGGATCTTCGCCGCCACCGCGCCGACCCGTTGCTTGTCAATCCCCGAGACCGTAATGAGGGTCTGGTTCTCTACAGTCGCTCCGATATCCGGAGGCAGGACGTACACCACGGGGTTTGTGTATCCGAGGCTCAGCGTGAGCGTCTGGCCCTGGACCTGCGCACGGTACCCCACCCCGCTCATCTCGAGCTTCTTCTGAAACCCCTCGCTCACGCCGCGGACCATATTGGCGATCAGCGCTCGGGTGAGCCCATGGAGGGCTCGATGCGTCTTCTGATCGGTCGGACGCTCGCAGAGGATCCGTCCCTCTTCGACCCCGACTCGGATCGCCGGGTGCACCTCCAGTGCAAGCCTCCCCTTCGGTCCCTGGACCTCTACGGAACCCTTGGCAACGCTCACCTGCACATTGCTCGGGATGCTAATAGGCAACCGACCGACCCGCGACATCGTGTTCCCCTCAAAGACGTTCATGGTTCATGGATCATGGTTTAGTGCAATCTAACGTCATACCATCCATGAACTATGAACTCTCAACTATGAACTCGCCTTACCAGACGTAGCAGAGGACCTCCCCCCCGACCGCTTGCCTCCGAGCCTCCCCATCGGTCATGACTCCCTTGGAGGTGGAGAGAATCGCAATCCCCATGCCGCTCAGGACTTGGGGAATCTTGCGGGCGTGGGTGTACACGCGGAGCCCCGGCTTACTGGCTCGGACAATCCCCCGGAGGACCCGCTCGTTGCCAGGACCGTATTTGAGATAGACCCGCAGGGTCCCCTGCGGCCGCTCATCGATGACCTTATAGCCCCTCACGAAGCCTTCCTCCTTGAGAATGCGGGCAATCTCCACCTTGAGTCGCGAGGAGGGTATGTCCACCTTCTCATGCCCCGCCGCGCTGGCGTTCCGCAAACGCGTTAGCGTATCAGCAATAGGATCACTCAACACCGTACTACCTCGTTCGTGGTGGATGGTTCATGAATCGTTCACAGTTCATAGTTCATGGTTCATAGATAAAACAGTCGTGAATCCTTGGTCCTCAACCCCGAACTATCAACTCTGAACCCTGAACCGAATTCCTACCAGCTGGCCTTGGTGACACCGGGAATCTCTCCTCGGAGCGCCAGTGTCCGGAAACAGATCCGGCACATGGCGAAGCGCCTGAGATAGCCGCGGGATCGGCCGCAGATGCGACACCGACGATACCGCCGTACCTGAAACTTCGGCACCCGCTGCGCCTTCATGATGAGGGACTTCTTTGCCACCCTCTCCCTCCCTCAGGACCGAAAGGGAAATCCCAGCTGCTCCAGTAGGGCCTTCGCCTCTTCATCGGTCCGGGCGCTGGTGTGGACACAGATATCCATTCCCCGGACCGTATCGACCTTGTCGTACTTGATCTCGGGGAAGATGAGTTGTTCTCTCACCCCAAGGGCATAGTTTCCCCTCCCATCGAGCGAATGCGGAGAGAGGCCCCGAAAGTCCCGGATCCTCGGGAGGGCAATATTGAGAAACCGATCCAGAAACTCGAACATCCGATCCCCCCGGAGGGTCACTTTGCAGCCAATGGGCATCCCCGTGCGGAGCTTGAAGCCTGCCTCGGACTTTTTGGCCCGGGTGAGCATCGGGCGCTGCCCCGAGATGATCGCCAGCTCCTCCAGCGCACTGTCAATGACCTTGACATTCCCCACCGCCTCTCCTAACCCCATATTGATCACCACCTTGATGAGGCGAGGGACCTGAAAGACGTTTGTATAGCTAAAACGCTTCATGAGCGCGGGAACCATCTGTTGGCGATAGCGCTCGGGCAGGCGGGCTGGGCTCTTGGCGGGAGCCGGCCTCGGTCCGCCCGGCGGTCCCTTCGGCGCAGGCGTCGGTGCTTTTTCGCGCTTCTTCTTTGCCTTCTCGGCCATCGTCTCTCCCTAGTGCCGTTCCAACCTGATAAGCCGAATTTGAGCAGCCTGCCTTGTTGCAACGGTCGTAGGCGAGTGCAGCCAGAAAGTTGGCACACCTAATACACACGCATTTCATCTTGTGACAACAGAGCAATAGAACAATAGACCGCAATGGAGCATTTTTTTCAAGACCGCTCTATTGTTCTACTGTTCCATTGCTCTAAAGTAAACGCACTTTGTGCGTTTACTTTAGTCCATCGCCTCGCCGCATTGCTTACAGACACGCACTTTCCGGCCATCGGCGAGGAAGCTGTGCCCGGTTCGGACCGGCCGGTCACATCGGGAACAGACGACCATCACCTTGGAGACGTGGAGCGGGGCCTCTTTTTCGACAACCCCCCCCTGCGGGGTCGCCCCTCCCGGACGGGTGTGGCGTTTCACGACGTTGATCCGCTCGACCACCACCCCGCTGGTCTCGGGGATGACCCGGAGAACTTTCCCCCGCTTCCCCCTGTCCTTTCCGGCGATGATCATCACCAGGTCATTCTTGTGGACGGGAAGACCCCTCCGCACCGCCACGTCCTCCCCCAACTTCACGCTGTCCTTTTCGGCCTCTGACGTTGCGTCTCCCCTACACGACTTCGGGAGCCAACGAGATGATCTTCATATACTGCTTTTCGCGAAGTTCCCGGGCGACCGGACCAAAGATCCGGGTCCCCAGGGGATTGTTTTGTTCGTTGATCAGGACCGCCGCATTCCGGTCGAACTTAATCCAGGACCCGTCGGTCCGTCGGAGCTCCTTTGCCGTTCGCACCACCACGGCCCGAACCACCTGTCCCTTTTTCACCGATCCCTCAGGGAGGGCCTCCTTCACATTCGCCACGATCACATCCCCGATCCGCCCATAGCGTTTCGCGGAACCGCCCAGGACCTTGATCACCGAAATCCGCTTGGCCCCGGAATTGTCTGCCACATCCAGGATTGTCCTGAGTCCGACCATGACCGGTCCCCACCACGACGCCGTTCGGCGCGCGACACCTGTTGCGTCCCGCTCAGACAGCCTTCTGGACGATCTCGACGATGCGCCACCGCTTGTCTCGACTCAGGGGACGGGTCTCCATGATCCGGACCTTGTCCCCAACCCGGCATTGCTGTTCTTCGTCATGGGCCTTCACCTGAGTCCGACGGCGCACCAGCTTGTTATACTCAGGATGCCGGAGGAATCGCTGAACGGAGACCACGACCGTCTTTTGCATCCGGTCGCTGACCACGGTGCCTACGAAAACCTTCCGGCGGCGGCGCTGTTCAGGCATCCTCGCCCGCCTTCCCGGGGCCCCGGTCCTGGGCCGTTTCCCGCTCGCGCAAGAGCGTCTCGATCCGCGCGATGTCCCGTCGGAGCTGGCGAAGACGCATGGGGTTCTCCAGCTGCGCGCCGGCCTTCCGCATCCTGAGACGAAAGAGATCCTCGCTGAGATCCCCCCGCTTCTGCCGGAGTTCCTCGGCGGTCAGCTCCCGGAGCTCCTTGGCCTTCATCGTCCTCGTCCCCCCGCCTCGGTAGACCGCATAACGAACTTCGTGGCGACGGACAGCTTATGAGCTGCGAGGCGCATGGCCTCCCGCGCCTCGGCCTCGCTGACCCCTTCCATCTCGTACAGGATCCGGCCTGGCTTCACCACCGCAACCCAGCCCTCGACCGCACCCTTGCCCTTCCCCATCCGGGTCTCCGCCGGCTTGGCCGTCAGGGGCTTGTCGGGAAAGATCCGGATCCACACCTTCCCGCCGCGTTTGATGTACCGGGTAATGGACCGCCGGGCCGCCTCGATCTGGCGGTTGGTCACCCAGGCCGGCTCGAGGGCCTTGAGGCCGTACTCGCCGAAGGCCAGCGCGGTCCCCCCCTTGGCGACCCCTCGCATCCGTCCGCGCTGCTGCTTCCGGTACTTGGTTCGCTTGGGCATCAACATCGGCAACCCCTATTGACCGGCAACGACCTTCCGCCGGCGCCGCTCCTTCCCCTCGGGCGCCCCCGGACCCATGCGCCTCTCCTCGGCCGCCGTCGCAGTTTCGGGGAGCACCTCTCCGTGAAAGATCCACGCCTTCACCCCGATCATTCCATAGGTCGTCCGCGCCTCGGCAAGGCCGTAATCGATGTCAGCCCGAAGGGTGTGCAGCGGTACCCGCCCCTCCCGGTACCATTCGGTCCGGGCGATCTCTGTCCCCGCCAGGCGCCCGGAGACCATGACCTTGACCCCCTGGGCCCCCAACCGCATGGACGACTGCACTGCCTTCTTCATGGCCCGGCGAAAGGCCACGCGACGCTCCAGTTGGGCAGCAATATTCTCCGCGACCAACTGCGCGTCGGTTTCCGCTTTTCGGACTTCGGTGATGTCCAGTTGAATCTCCTTCTCCGTCATGGTGGCAAGTTCCTGGCGGACCTTGTCGACCTCGGAGCCCTTCCGGCCAATGATGATCCCGGGTCGGGCGGCATGGACGATGATACGGAGCTGATTGGCCTTCCGCTCGAACACGATCCGGGAGATGCCCGCGTGGTAGAGCCGCCCTTTTAGGTACCGGCGAATCTTGACGTCCTCGTGGAGCTGATCCGCGTAGGACCGGGTCGCAAACCAGCGCGATTGCCAGCTTCTGATATACCCCAAACGGAACCCCATGGGATGGACTTTTTGCCCCATGTCTCTCCTCGTGTTAAGCCGTCGGACGTTCGTCGAGCACAATCGTGATATGGCTGGTCCGTTTCCGAAGCGGGGTTGCCCTGCCCATAGCCCTCGGCTGCCATCGCTTCCACCGCGGGCCCTCGTCGACAAAGGCCGCCTTCACAAACAACCGATCCACATCCCGCATCCCGTGGTTATGCTGCGCATTGGCCACCGCGGATTTCAACAGCTTTCCGACCACCCAGCTCGCCCGCTTCGGCGTGAAGCGGACGATGCTCAGGGCCTGATTCACATCCCGACCCCGGATCAGATCGACGACCAGCCGGGCCTTGCGGGGTGGTACCCTGACAAACCTGAGGATTGCCCGCGTCTCCATGCGTGCTCCCGCCGCCACCGGTCCACCCCGGGACAGTCTTGCCCCCTTCTGGCTGACCGCTGGCGGTCGACAACTGCTCCCGCCTCACTTCAGAGAAGTCGGCTTGGCCGTGGGCCCGCTGTGCGAGCGGAAGGTCCGCGTCGAAGCAAATTCCCCGAGCTTATGGCCCACCATGTTTTCGGTCACGTAAATTGGAATGAACCGCTTCCCGTTATGCACCGCCAGTGTATGTCCCACGAACTCGGGGGTGACGGTGGATCGACGGGACCAGGTCTTGATGACTCGCCGGTCCTGGGTCCGATTCATCTCCTCGATCTTCCGCATCAGCTTCGGATCGACGTGCGGCCCCTTCTTGAGCGATCGTCCCATCTCCCCATCCCCGCTGGTATGCTGGAACGCTGGAAGGCTAGCACGCTCAAAAGCAAGTAGCATGCAATTTGGCTTTCCAGCTTTCCAGCCTGCTAGCCATATCTTGCTGACCGCCGACTGCTGACTCCTTAGTTTCGCTTCTTCTTGCGCCGGGTGACAATCTCGCGGTCCGACCGTTTCCCTTTCCTGCGCGTCTTGTACCCCTTGGTCGGCTTGCCCCACGGGGTGCACGGGTGTCGTCCCCCCGAACTCTTCCCCTCGCCGCCCCCCAACGGATGATCGTGGGGGTTCATGGCCACGCCTCGAACCGACGGCCGGATCCCAAGCCAGCGGCTCCGGCCGGCCTTCCCCAGGGAGACATTTTCGTGCTCAAGGTTCCCCACCTGGCCAAGAGTCGCCATGCAATCCACACGGACTTTCCGCACCTCCCCCGACGGGAGCCGGAGGAGGGCTCGGTCGTCCTCCTTCGCCACGAGTTGCGCCGAGGCTCCCGCACTCCGACAGAGCTGTCCCCCCTTGCCCTGCCACAGCTCGATGTTGTGAACCACCGACCCCACCGGGATCGCCCGGAGCGGAAGCGCATTCCCCGCATTGAGCTCCGCCGCGGGGCCGGACATCACCTGCGCCCCGATCTGGAGTCCGTCAGGGGCCAGGATGTACCGCTTCTCGCCGTCCGCGTAATGCAGCAGGGCGATCCGGGCTGATCGATTTGGATCGTACTCGACGCTGACGACGGTGGCCGGCACCCCAACCTTATTCCGCTTAAAGTCGACGAGACGGTACCGCCGCTTGTGGCCACCCCCCTTATGCCGTGCGGTGATCCGGCCCTGCACATTGCGCCCCCCCGTCTTCTGCAGGGGAGCCAGCAGACCCTTGGCAGGCTGCTGGGTCGTGAGCCCCTCAAAGGTGGCCACCGATTGGTACCGACGGCCCGGTGACGTCGGCTTGTAACTTCTGATCCCCATCTCGTCCGCTCGACCGCTCCCCGATCGGAGCTGCCAGGAGGCTAGAACGCTTGAAAGCCTCTCTGCCTCTCGCGTCCTGGCGTCCTAATTTGCTAGCATTCCAGCGGCCTAGACTCCCTCGAAGAACTCGATGCTATCCCCGTCCTTGAGGGTCACAATCGCTTTTTTCCAATCTGAAGTGCGTCCCACAAAACGCCCAACGCGCTTCGTTCGCCCCCGCATAGCCACCGTGTGGACGGCAGTCACCTTGACGTGGAAGAGGGCTTCCACCGCCTGCTTGACCTCCACCTTGTTTGCCCGCCGATCCACCTCAAAGCAATATTTGTTCTGTTCTTTCAGAACTGTCCCCTTCTCGGTCACGACGGGGCGGCGGATGACCCGATGCGGCTCCCTCATGGCGTCAGGGCCTCCTCGACCTTCACGAGCGCCTCCCGGGTAAACAGGAGGGCGTCCGCGAAGAGCACATCGGAGATGTTCACCCCGCGCGCGGGGAGGACCTTTACCCCCGGGAGGTTCCGGGCGGATCTCTCCACCGCCTCCTCCCTTTGCGGCGTCACCACCAACACCTTCCCGGTGAGCCCCAGGTCTCGCAGGAGACCCTGGAAGGTTTTTGTGCTCGGCCGATCCATGCTCAAGTCTTCCAACACCTGGACTTCCTGCGCCGCGACCTTGGCAGAGAGGGCGCCGCGTAAGGCTTCTCGTCGCAGCGCCCGGGGGAAGCGGAAGCTCCAGTCCCGTGGCTTTGGACCGTGAATCGTCCCCCCGTGTCGCCACAGGGGGGAGCGGATGCTGCCGGCCCGCGCTCGGCCGCTCCCCTTCTGACGCCACGGCTTCCTTCCCCCCCCTGAGACCTCCGCCCGCCCCTTGGTCGAGGCGGTCCCCCGCCGCTGCCTCGCCCGCTGCCAGCGGACTGCCTCGTGGAGGAGATACCCCCTCACCGGCACCCCAAAAACGGCCTCGGACAGGGCAATCTCGTCCACCTTCTCGTTTTGAGGGTTCACGACATTGAGGACCCGAGTCATCACTACTCCAGCACGCCGAGGGGCTGGGGCCCGCGCTCAGTCGGCCCCCCCGCCCGGCTTCGCGGTCTTTTCCCCTGCCGCCTTCGGCTGGCTCTCTGCCGCTCCCTTGCCTACCTTTCGAACGGTGAGCAATCCTCCCTGAGGCCCGGGGAGCGCCCCGCGAATCAACAGCAGATTCTGACCAGGATCGCTCCGCACCACCCGAAGTCCCCGGACCGTCACCCGCGCTCCTCCCATTCGCCCAGGCATCCGGTGTCCTTTAAAGACCCGGGAGGGAAAGGAGGAAGCGCCGATCGATCCCGGGGCCCGATGAAACATGGACCCGTGACTCTTTGCACCACCCCGGTACCCCCACCGTTTCACCCCTCCCTGGAACCCCCGCCCCTTCGAGGTCCCGGTCACGACCACCTCTTCCCCTTCGGCAAAGAGGTCCACCGTGAGGGTCTGGCCTACGCCATACGCAGCCGCCGAATGAAGCCGGATCTCCTGGAGATGCCGCATCGGGGTCACCTTGGCCTTCGCGAAGTGGCCGCCAAGCGGCTTGGACACCCGCTTCGGCTTCTCCGATAGGTAGCCGACCTGGATTGCCTCGTAGCCGTCTTTCTCTACCGTCTTCTTCTGGACGATGGTACAGGGGCCGGCCTCCACCACGGTGACGGGAATCACCCGACCGCCCTCATCGAAGACCTGGGTCATTCCTACCTTGCGACCGAGAAGCCCGATCCCCATCTGCATCATTCACGTCCGACGTCCAAGGTCCAACGTCCAACGTCAGTGACCACTCCCCTCTTTTCGACGTTGGGCTTTGGACGTTGGACCCTAGAGTTTGATCTCGACGTCAACCCCCGCCGGCAAGTCGAGCCGCATCAGGGCATCTACGGTTTGCGGTGTCGGCCGCACGATATCCAGGAGGCGGATGTGGACGCGGACCTCGAACTGTTCCCGGGACTTTTTGTCCACGTGGGGGGAGCGGAGAACTGTATACCGGCTGATCTTCGACGGGAGGGGGACGGGCCCAGACACCCCTGCCCCTGTCCGCTCGGCCGTACTGACGATCTCCCGCGCAGACTGATCCAGGATTCGGTGATCGTATGCCTTCAGCCGTATCCGAATCCGTTGGGCTTCCATCCCTCTATCCGCTGTCCCCCATCAGCCATCAGCAGTCCGCCTTTCGATTCCCCGGGCTCATTGCTGACAACTGACTGCCGACTGCTGATTGCCTACTCCGCGACCTCACTCACCACGCCGGCCCCCACCGTCTTGCCCCCCTCCCGGATGGCAAAGC
>JBHIAH010000051.1:0-18477 GCA_046758505.1 Methylomirabilales bacterium (SeqCode)
CCAGGCCGACGAGGGGCAGTCTTTTCCCTTGACGTGGTTTTTCATAGGTGACCCCGAGATTTCCGAGATTTCGAGATTTTGGCCCCAGGGCTGTGTGCGCTTGCCATGGGACTGCGGGAGGCGGTTTAGGTGTCTGGGGTGGACCCGGAGGGAAGGCGTTGGGGGGGCTCGGGGAGAGTGCTGGAGAGGCGGTGCGTCAGCCGTTGTACGGTGATGAGACGCTCCATGGCCTTTTCGAGGGTGGGGATCATCGCGGGGTGGTGGTGGGTGGCGGTGTTAAGGAGTTCCTCCAGGTAGCCCTCGAGCGATTCGAGGGGGGGACCGAAATCCTCAGCAAGGTTCGACAGGGCCAAGACCGCGGTCGACTCTCGTTCTCGGTCCATCAACCTGGTCTGCTCGATGACGGTGGCGGCATGCAACGCGATCGCCTCGAGCAGTGTCAGGTCCACCTGGCTGAACGGGCGCCCATCGACGTGATTCAGGAGCTGGACGACGCCGATGATTCCCCGGCTGCTCTTCAAGGGAACGCACAGAATCGAACGGGTGATAAAGCCACTCGCCTTGTCTACGCCGCCTGAGAAGCGTGGATCGGCGCTCACGTCCGGGACGAGGAGGGCCTGTCCGGTCTGGGCGACCCACCCGGCGATGCCCTGCCCGGGGGCGAGCCGGCGGCCGCGGAGCCGATCCGCGACGGGTCCCAGGGCAACGGCGAAGACCAGTTCCCCGGTGGCCTCCTCCCGCATGAGGAGGGAGGCCGCCTCGGCGTGCAGCGCGCCAGCAATCCGCTCGATGGCCAGCTCCAGGACCCGTTTGAGGTTATGGGTGGAATTGAGAATGCTGGCTA
Source organism: Methylomirabilales bacterium (SeqCode) (assembly GCA_046758505.1). Lineage (GTDB taxonomy): Bacteria > Methylomirabilota > Methylomirabilia > Methylomirabilales > CSP1-5 > CSP1-5. The sequence goes on from JBHIAH010000051.1 coordinate 845, forward strand.
CGTGGTTCAGGGCGTCGAGTTCCTCGATCCGACGCTTGAAGAGCGTGATGTCCTGAACGACGGCGAGAAAGCCGGGGGATCTCTCTCGGGGAGAGAGGAGGGTGAGGGTGAGGCGCAGGTGTCGTTGGCCGTGGGGGAGCTCGAGGACCTCCCGTTCCGGCGCCGTGGGGCCTGCGAGACGTGCAATGGCGGCGGCTACCGTGTTCGCGTTTTCGCCCCAGACGGTAGCGAGGGTGGCCCCGATGAGATGAACCCCGGGCGCCCAGAGCAACTCGATGGCAGCCGGGTTGGCCCCGATGACGCGGCCCCTGGCGTCCGTCTCGAGCACCCCCTCGCCCAAGTGCTGGAGGATGGGATCCTCCATGGGGTTCCTGCGTCTCGTGGTTTTGATGCCTGGATGCATGGTCCCTCGTGACTTCCTCTGGGATATCCTGTGAGGCCGCATAGTTGACGCGAGTGCGCCGAGAGTCAAGCACTGCCTTACGAACGAGCAAGTGGTGTGCCAGTTGCCCAATTCTACTGAGTTTTTATTGACCCGGCGCGAAATATCAGGTACCCTTCGCCAGGATTGACCAGGGCGAAAATGACGCAACTTGCCAAACTCAAGGCGGAAATTAGCGAGGAGTTACGCCAGATCCTGCGGCGGGCGGCGGAGGCAGGTGAGGTGCCACCCGTCGAGGGGCTCGAGGTGACCTGGGAGTACCCCGTCGAGTCCGCTTTTGGGGATCTGGCGACACCGGTCGCCTTTGCCCTCGCCCGGTCCCTCCGCCAGAAACCTCGAATCATCGCGCAACTCATTCAGCAGCGCCTCGATCTGGATCCGCAGATTGTGGACCGGGTCGAGGTGGCGGGCACCGGGTACCTCAACGTCTTTCTCAGCAAAGGCTTCTGGCGGCAAGTGGTTCCCGAGATCCTCGGGGCGGGGACGCGGTATGGGCGGAGTCGGCTCGGCGCGGGTCAACGGGTTCAGGTCGAGTTTGTCAGCGCGAATCCGACCGGGCCCCTCCATGTCGGCCACGGGCGCGGTGCCGCAGTGGGGGATGCCCTGGCGAATCTGCTGGATGCCATGGGGTTTGCGGTGGAGCGGGAGTTTTACATCAATGATGCCGGCACGCAGATCGAGATGCTGGCCCGCTCGGTCCTGGCCCGCTACCGGCAGGGCTCGGGCGTGGACGTGGCCTTTCCCGAGGACGGGTACCACGGGGAGTACGTCGGGGAGCTGGCGGCCAGACTCCGGGAAGAGTATGGGGAAAAATTCGTGGAGTGCCCGGATCGGGAATGTCTTCCCGCTATCGGCGAGTTTGCGATCCGCCTCATGCTGGAGGAGCTCAAGGGAGATCTGGAGCGGTTCGGGATCCGCTTTAATTCCTGGTTTAGCGAGAAGGCGCTGCTCCACCGGTGGGGTCCCCCCGATCGGGCTCGGTTGCTGCAAGCGGCCCGCGATCTCTTTGGCCAGCACGTCTATGAAGAGGAGGGAGCCATCTGGCTGGCCACATCTGCCTTTGGGGATGACAAGGATCGGGTCCTGATCCGGGCGACTGGTGAGCCGACGTACTTCCTCTCCGATTGTTTTTACCATCGGGACAAGTTTGCCCGCGGGTTTGACCGCCTGATCGATGTCTGGGGGGCCGACCACCACGGCTACATCCCGAGAGTCAAAGCCGCCCTCCGGGCCGTGGGGTGTCCTGCCGAGGCCTTCCACGTGCTCCTGGTCCAGATGGTCACGGTCCTCCGGGGGGGGGTGCCCGTTCCCATGTCCAAACGGAGCGGGAAGTTCGTGACGTTGGCCGAGGTCGTACGTGAGGTCGGCAAGGATGCGGCCCGCTTCATCTTTCTCACCCGCCGCTCGGACAGCCCCCTGGATTTCGACCTCGAGGTCGCCAAGGCCCAGTCGATGGAGAACCCGGTCTACTATGTGCAGTACGGCCACGCGCGGATCAGCAGCGTCCTGCGGGAGGCGGAAAAGGCTGGGGTCCCGGGCCCGTATGTCGGTGCTCCACTGGAGCTTTTGGATCTGCCCGAAGAGCTGTCGCTGTTGAAGCAAACTGCGCTGTATCCCGAAGTCGTCGAGTCGGCGGCGCTCGCGTACGAGCCGCACCGGATCCCGGCCTACTTGCAGAATTTGGCAGGGGAGTTGCATAGTTATTACAATAAACATCGGATCATCAGTGCGGATCGGTCGCTGACCCAGGCGCGGCTCGCACTCGTATCGGCCGTCCGGACGGTGCTGGCCAACGCGTTGGGCCTCTTGGGCGTGGCGGCGCCTGAACGCATGTAAGAGAGACCGACGACCGGTGACCGATGACAGTTGACCGGAAGGGACAGGAGGTGTATTTTCCTCCTGTCATCGGTCTTCGGTTGGCGGATGTCGTGTGTTCGTCTTCGCTCAAGAGTCGTTGCGGTCGGCGGTGGCAGGGGCTGAGAGCGGAGAGTCGAGTGTCCAGTGGTGGAAGCTGGTTCTTGCTGATTGCTGGCCGCTGTTCTTATCGGTCGTCGGTCATCGGGTTAAGGGAGCGGAGATGGAAGAATTTGGACGGATGAAGCGACTCCCCCCCTATGTCTTCAGCGTCGTCAACGAGCTGAAGACCAAGGCACGGGCGCGCGGGGAGGACATTATCGATTTCGGCATGGGGAACCCGGACCAGCCGACGCCGAAGCATATCGTCGAGAAGCTCTGTGAGGCGGCTCGAAATCCTCGAAACCATCGCTACTCCGCCTCGCGGGGGATCACCAGGCTCCGGGGAGCGATCGCCGAGTGGTACGGCCGCCGGTACGGGGTGAAGATCGATCCCGATACCGAGGCGATCGCCACCATCGGGGCGAAGGAAGGGATTTCTCACCTGGCCCTGGCGGTCGTCGAAAGGGGGGATGTGGCACTGGTCCCGAGTCCCACCTATCCCATCCATGCCTACTCGGTCGTCATCGCAGGCGGAGATGTCCGGAACGTCCCCCTGGGACCGGGGATCGACTTCTTCGAGAAGTTACAGGAAGCGTACAAGGCGTGCTGGCCCCCACCCAAGCTTCTCATCCTGAGCTTTCCCCATAATCCCACGACGCAAGTCGTGGACCTCCAGTTTTTCCACAAGATCGTCGAGTTTGCCAGGGCGCACCGCCTGCTGGTGATCCATGACTTTGCCTATGCCGATCTCACCTTCGACGGATACCGGGCCCCGAGCTTCTTGGAGGTTCCAGGGGCGCGGGAGGTCGGGGTGGAGTTCTTCAGCCTCTCGAAGAGCTACAACATGCCGGGGTGGCGCGTCGGCTTCGCTGTCGGGAACCGGCAGATCATCGCGGCCCTGGCCCAGATCAAGAGCTATCTGGACTATGGCCACTTCCAGCCGATCCAGATTGCCTCGATCATTGCACTGAAGGGCCCGCAGGACTGTGTGCGGGACATCGTGGGGACGTACAAGGCCCGGCGGGATGTGCTGGTGAACGGGCTGAACCGGCTCGGCTGGCCGTGTGAGAAGCCCCAGGCAACGATGTTCGTCTGGGCCAAGATCCCCGAGGCTTACCGGAACATGGGGTCCCTGGAATTTGCGAAGTTTCTGTTGGAAAAGGCCAAGGTAGCGGTCTCTCCGGGGATCGGGTTCGGCGCCCTGGGGGATGCCTATGTCCGTTTCGCCCTCGTCGAGAACCAGCACCGGACCCGCCAGGCGCTGCACGGGATCAAGCGGGCCCTCTGAGCGGAGGAAGGACCTTTGGCTCTTGTCAGGACAGGGAACGTTCGATATAGTCAAGCCATGAGCGAGGAGCCGGATAAGTTCCGGGACGCCTGCGGCGTCTTCGGGATCTGTGGCCATTCAGAGGCCGCCAATCTTACCTACCTCGGTCTGTACGCCCTGCAGCATCGTGGCCAGGAATCGGCGGGGATCGCGTGTTCCGACGGCAAGACGATCCACGTCGAGAAGGCGATGGGTCTCGTGGCCGATGTCTTCACCGAGGCCCGCCTCCGGCGGCTCCCAGGCGAAATCGCCATCGGGCACGTCCGATATTCCACGTCCGGGTCCAGCCAGCTCAAGAATGCTCAGCCCTTTCTCGCGGGGACGCATCGCGGCTCCCTGGCGCTTGCCCACAACGGGAACCTGGTCAACGCCGCGCGGATCCGGGCGGATCTGGAGGGTCACGGGTCCGTCTTTAGCTCCACCTCGGACACCGAGGTTATTCTGCATCTGGTGGCGCGTTCGCAGGCGGAGAACTTGGTCGATGCGGCCGCCGAGGCGCTGCTGCACCTGCACGGGGCGTACTCGTTGGTCCTGATGAACGAGCGGCAGCTTCTCGGGATCCGCGACCCCCGGGGCTTTCGCCCCCTCTCCCTAGGCCAGTTCAAGGACGGCTACGTGCTCGCCTCCGAATCGTGTGCCTTTGACCTGATCGGGGCGACCTTTGTGCGGGATGTGGAGCCGGGCGAGTTTTTGCTGATCGACGAGCGTGGAGTGCACTCTTACTTTCCCCTCTCGGTGGCACTCCCCTCCATGTGTATGTTCGAGTATGTGTACTTCGCCCGTCCCGACAGCCTGGTCTATGGTCAGCATGTCTCTCGGGTCCGAAAGGAGCTGGGCCACCACTTGGCCCAGGAGGCTCCCGCCGATGCCGATATCGTGATTGCTGTTCCCGACTCTGGGATTTACGCCGCCTTGGGCTTTGCCCAGGAAGCGGGCCTCCCGTACGAGCGGGGCATGGTTCGGAACCACTACGTGGGACGGACCTTCATCGAGCCCAAGAACTCTATCCGCCATTTTGGGGTCAAGGTGAAGTTGAACGCCGTTCGGGATGTCCTGGAGGGAAAACGGGTCGTCGTGGTGGATGACTCCATCGTGCGGGGGACGACCAGCCGGAAGATCGTCTTCATGCTCCGGTCGGCCGGTGCGCGGGAGGTTCATATGCGGATCAGCTCGCCCCCGACCACCTGGCCGTGTTACTACGGGATTGATACGCCGACCCGCCGGGAACTGATCGCGTCTTCGCACACCGTGGAAGAGATCCAGCGATATATTGGCGCCGATTCGTTGGCATACCTCAGCCTGAAAGGCCTCGTGGCGGCGGTGGGCAAGGATGACGGGTACTGTGCGGCGTGTTGGACTGGCGGATACCCGGTGGACTTTCCGGGCCAGGCGGGGCGACAGTTGAACCTCTTCACGGATCTCGGATAAAGGGGAGAAACGATGGCGGTCTCTACGGATCCTCACGAGCGGGCGCGGCGGCTCGCGCGGCTGATTGTGGCCGATATCATCCTCTATAATCAGTCCAAGATCGACGAGGGGATCAAAAACGACACCCTCTTTGATGTCCTGGCCGAGGATATCGACGTCGCCCGTCGGTATTACGAAAAGCATGTGGACCCCGCTGTAGCCCGGGAGGCGAATTACTTCGACCTGGCCCTGGTCGATATCTTGGTCAAGGGACGGCAGGAAATCCCGTCCACGATCTGGTAAGAGGCGTCTCCCACAACCACGGTCTGTATCTCTCCTTCCGACAACGACACAAAGAGTGTGGGTGGATTGGAGGAGGAGAAGGCCCCCGAGGGGGCCTTTCGCGCTCCGTCTGAGCACGGGGGAGTGGAGGATTTCAATGGCGATGGTGGCGGTGGTGGCAGGACTGATTGGCCTGGGGTATGCAAAATATCTTTCCTCGTATGTCATGAAACAGCCGGAGGGGACGGACCGGATGGTGGAGATCTCATCCGCCATTCGTCAGGGCGCCCGCGCCTTTCTCGCCCGCGAGTTCCGCGCGCTGGCCCTGTTTGCCGTCGTGTTGTTCCTCGCCCTGGGCATAATCGTCTCGTGGGGTGGCGCGCTGGCCTACCTGTTCGGAACGTTCACGTCGGCCCTGGCCGCCTACCTCGGGATGTCCATCGCCACCCGGGCCAATGCGCGGACGGCTCACGCTGCCGTGAGCAGCTATGCCACGGCGCTGAAGACCGCCTACTCGAGCGGGGGCGTCATGGGGTTCTGCGTGGTGGGGTTGGGCCTCTTCGGGCTCGGGGTGGTCTACCTCGTCGCTCCGGGTAACTTCGAGATGTGGCTCATCTATGCCTTTGGCGCCTCCTCGGTGGCCCTGTTCCTTCGTGTGGGCGGGGGGATCTTTACCAAGAGTGCCGATGTCGGCGCGGATCTGGTGGGCAAGGTGGAGGCCGGGATCCCGGAGGACGATCCGCGCAATCCGGCCGTGATCGCCGACAACGTGGGGGACAACGTGGGGGACATCGCCGGCATGGGCTCGGACCTGTTCGAGTCCTACGTGTCGGCGGTGGCGGCCTCGATGGTGCTGGGGGCGCACTTGGGCCCCCGGGGAATCCTGCTGCCGATGTATCTCGCCGCGGTGGGCATTGTCTCTTCCGTGGTCGGGACCCTGTTTGTCCGTCCCCCCGAGGTGAGCGGGTCCTTCGAGGCGCAGGCCGCCCAGGCCCGGCGCAGCATGAACACGGGGCTTTACATGTCCAATATCTTGGCCGTGGTGGGGGCCGTGATCCTGGTGTGGCTCTACCTCGGGGACTTGAACATCTTCTGGGCCCTCGTGCTCGGGCTGGCTTGTGGGACGGGCATTGGAATCGGGACTGAATACTACACCGCGGAGAAGGCGCCCGTGATTGGGATCGCCCGGGCAAGCGAGACCGGGCCCGCAACCACGCTCATCGAGGGGATGGCCGTCGGGATGATGAGCACCATTCCCCCCATCGTCCTGGTGGCGATTGCGACGGTGGGGTCCTTCCAGTTGGGGGGGCTGTACGGGATCGCCATTGCCTCCATGGGCATGCTGGTCACGCTGGGGAGCGTGTTGGCCATCGACTGTTACGGGCCCATTGTGGACAACGCCGCCGGTATCGCCGAGATGGCGCACCTGGGGACGGAGGTCCGCGAGCGCTGCGAGGCGCTGGATTCGGTGGGCAACACCACGGCGGCAGTCGGCAAGGGTTTTGCCATCGGGTCGGCGGCGTTGGCCTCCCTGGCCTGGCTGGCGACCTACTTCGAGGTTGCCAAGGTCGAGTCGGTGAGTCTCACCGATGTCCACGTGATGGCCGGCCTGTTTATCGGGTGTCTCCTTCCCTTTGTCTTTAGCGCCCTCGCGATGCGGGGCGTCGGGGCCGGCGGCCATGACATGGTTGCCGAGGTGCGGCGCCAGTTCAAGGAGATTCCTGGCCTGATGGCGGGCAAGGGCAAGCCTGACTACATCGCGTGCGTGGACATCGCCACCCGAAGAGCGCTCCGCTCGATGTTGCTGCCGGGACTGATCGTCATCATCACTCCCGTGGCGCTCGGGCTGCTCCTCGGCGTCGCCTCGCTGGCCGGCCTCTTGATGGGGGCGCTCTTGAGCGGCTTTGTCCTGGCCGTCTTCATGGCCAACGCCGGCGGGGCCTGGGATAACGCCAAGAAGTACATCGAGGCCGGCAATCTGGGGGGGAAGGGGAGTGAGGCGCACAAGGCGGCGATCATCGGCGATACGGTCGGGGATCCCTTTAAGGACACCGCCGGCCCCTCGCTCAACATCCTGATCAAGCTGGTAGGGAAGGTGGCGGTGATCTTTTCTCCGCTCTTCCTCTAACGGAGACTGACGACCGATGACCGTTGACCGACCATCTGGTTCACAGTTCACGGTTCATGGTTCACGGTCAAAACCTGGGGCACATCGAGAACTGTGAAGCCTTAAGGTAAGACTCCTTCGGTTTAGCGTTCCATCTGGCTCCGTGGACCGTAAGCTGTGGGCCCTCAGCTCGCGGCTGTGAACCGCGAATCCCCAGGTGTCAGACGTCAGCGGGGAAATCCTCAAGCTGAAAGCTGATAGCTGACAGGTGTATGCTGACTGCGGAGTGGTGAGGGCGGTGCAGTGATCCGGCGGCCGCACCACGATGGATGGATCCTGATCACCCAGCGGGATCATGCGATGCTGTCTGGAGCCCTGATGGCGCGGTGGGGGAATGAAGCCTTCGCTCCTGCCGCACCCCACGCGGAGGTCCTCTTCGGCATCGCCGAGCATGATAACGGGTGGGAAGAGTGGGATCAGGCGCCCAAGATCCATGTCGAGAGCGGCTATCCCCTGCACTTCAACGAGCTTGCCGCCGAGGCCTACGGTCAGATCTGGCGGCGCGGGGTCGAGCGGTATCGAAAAAGGTCCCCGTACGCGTCCCTGCTTATCACCCTCCACACCGCAGATCTCGCCCGCAGGCGGCTGGAGAATACGGCCCGGCGGGAGGCAGAGAGCAAGTCGGCGAGCCGGTTTCTGGGGAAGGGGGTGGGCGGCCGTGCGGAGACGGCCACTCTCAGCGTGTTTCTTGCGGAGATGGAAGCGCGTCGGGGAGAGCTCACTGACGCGCTGATGGGCCAAGCCAAGGCGCGATCCGATCGGCTCGAGGCCGAAATCGAGGCCAACTTTCGCCTCCTCCAGATCGGGGATATCATCTCCCTCATGTTCTGTTGCGGCCTTTCCGGGCCTTTTACGCTCGAGGACGTCCCAACGGGGGAAGGCGGCCCTCGCGGTTCTGTGATCTTCGAGCCGGTGAGTGAAGACACCCTCGGCGTGCGCCCGTATCCCTTTTCAGAGCACGACGTTACGGTGGCCGTCCCGGGCCGTCTCCTCCGCCACAGGGTCTTTGCCTCCAACGCGGAGCTCCACGCGCATCTCAATCGGGCTGCCCCCATCAGTCTGGTCTTCCATCTGCAGCCGGCATAGCGGAGCTCCCCGAGGGGGGACGGGAGGGCCCGGCGTGGGGAGCTCTGTCGGGGGAGGTCCGCCTTGCGAAGTGGGGCCGTCTGCGACATACTATGGTCAGTGAGGAGATGAGACATGCCTCCGGGGACTCTGGCGAAAACCCAATATGAGCCGGGCTACGTGGCGCTCTCCCGATCCGGGGAGCTCGAGCGGCGGGCGGAGCAGGCCCTCGGTATGCTTGCGTGTTGCACCGTCTGTCCCCGTGACTGTGAAATCAATCGGCTGCAGGGGGAAAAGGCGGTGTGCAAGACGGGTCGCTACGCGGCCGTGGGGAGCTATTTTCCCCACTTCGGCGAGGAAGACTGCCTCCGCGGGTGGCGCGGCAGCGGGACGATCTTTTTCTCGATGTGTAACCTCCGCTGCGTCTTCTGTCAGAATTATGATCTGAGTCAGGAAGGAACAGGACGAGAGACTCGCCCGGAACGCCTCGCGCAGATGATGCTGGAGCTTCAGGAGGAGGGCTGCCACAACATCAATTTTGTCACGCCGGAGCATGTCGTTCCCCAGATCCTGGAGGCGGTACCGCTCGCGGTGCGGATGGGCCTCCGGCTCCCCCTCGTCTATAACACGAGCGCCTACGATTCCCTCGAGAGTCTGCGGCACCTGGATGGCGTCGTTGACATTTATATGCCCGACTTGAAGTTCTGGGATCCCGATGTGTCCAAGCGACTCGCGAAGGCCAAGGACTATCCGGCGGCCGCGGCCGCGGCCATCAAGGAGATGCACCGGCAAGTGGGGGATCTGACGTTCGCCGAGGATGGGCTGGCCCGGCGGGGATTGCTCGTCCGCCATCTGGTGATGCCGGGAGGCGTGGCCGGGACGCGTGAGGTGGTGCGCTTCCTGGCGCAGGAGATTTCGCCCCACACCTACGTCAACATCATGGCCCAGTATCACCCGGCAGGTCTGGTGGGCCCGGAGAAGTACCCGGAAATTAACCGCCGGATTACGGCCGAGGAGTATCAGGAGGCAATCCGGGTCGCCCGCGAGGAGGGGCTGTACCGCTTTGATGAGCGTCACACCATCAGGCGCCGCCTCCGCATCCGGGAACCGGGATTCGACTAAAGGGGGGAGCGATGTCCGGGGACAAGTATCGCATCGAACGGGACTCGATGGGGGACGTGCGGGTTCCCGCCGAGGCCTATTACGGCGCGCAAACGCAACGGGCGGTGGAAAACTTTCCCGTCAGCGGGCTTCGGTTTCCCCCGGACTTCATTCGCGCTTTGGGAATGATCAAACTGTGTGCGGCGAGAGCGAACCTGGATCTCGGGCTCTTGGATCGGCAGGTCGCCGAGGCCATTATCCGGGCCGCCCAGGAGGTGGTGGACGGTAAATGGGACGGGGAGTTCGTCCTCGACATCTTCCAGACCGGCTCCGGAACCTCGACGAACATGAATGCCAACGAGATGATCGCCAACCGGGCTATCGAACTGCTGGGGGGTGAGATTGGCAGCAAGCGCCCGGTCCATCCCAACGATCACGTGAACCTGGGTCAGTCGTCCAACGATGTGATTCCGACCGCTATCCATCTGGCCGCCCTGCACGTGGTCGAGCGTGAGCTCCTTCCCGCCCTTCGCGGGCTCCACCAGGCCCTCCTCGCCAAGGCGCAGGAGTTCGACGGGGTGGTGAAGATTGGCCGGACTCACTTGCAGGATGCGACCCCCGTCCGGCTGGGGCAGGAGTTCGCCGGCTATGCCAGGCAGATCGAACTGGCCGTCGCGCGGGTCGAACGGGTCCGCCCATCATTGGGAGAGCTGGCCCTCGGCGGCACGGCCGTGGGAACCGGGATCAACACCCATCCGGAGTTTCCTGCTCAGGTCATCCGGTACCTGGGCGAGATGACGCGGCTTCCGCTCACCGAGGCCAAGCATCACTTTGCGGCCCAAGGGGGGCAGGATGCGGTCGTGGAGACGAGCGGGGCGCTCAAGACGGTGGCGGTCGGCCTGACGAAAATCGCGAATGACATCCGCTGGCTCGGGTCGGGTCCTCGCTGCGGCATCGGCGAGATCCTCCTTCCCGCCATCCAGCCGGGTTCCTCCATCATGCCGGGCAAGGTCAATCCGGTCATCCCGGAGGCCGTTATCCAGGTGGCGGCCCACGTGATCGGCAACGATGCCTGCATCACCCTCGGGGGCCTGGGGGGATATTTCGAACTCAATATGATGCTGCCGGTCATGGCGTACACGGTCTTGCAGTCCATTACCCTGCTCGCGAGCGTTTCCCGGATCTTTGTGGAGAAGTGTCTTGCGGGGATTCGCGTCGATGAGGCTCGCTGTGCCGAGCTCATCGAGCAGTCCCTGGCGATGTGCACCGCGCTGGCGCCGGTCATCGGCTATGATGCCGCAGCAAAGATCGCCAAGGAGAGCTATGAGACGGGCAAGACGGTGCGGCAGGTGGCAGTAGAGCACCAGGTCCTTCCCGAGGAGGAACTCACGCGGATCCTGGATCCGCGGCAGATGACAGAGCGGGGGATTGGACGCCGTGGCGAGAGGTGACGTTCCGCGGGAGCAGGGGCGGGAGCGGACGGCCATTCTGGCGTTCCTTGTCGGGTACGGGGGATTCGTCATGGGGACGGTCCTCATCCCGATCTCGCCCACTCTGGGCGGTATCATCTTCTGGGCGGGGGTCTTTGGAATCTTTTGGGCCGGCTGGTGGTCGAGCAGAAAGTAGGCGCCCGGACGGGCGACGAATTGAGGGCGTGTCTTTCTCCGTGAACTGTGAACCGTGAACGGCGAACTAATGCCGTTCCACCGTGTTCGGCCCAGTCCGAGCCTCACAGTTCGGCCTGCTTCCTCGGTTCAGTGAGCGGCAGGTGTTCGGGGAAAATAGTTGGAACGGCACTAGTAGACGGCGGTACACCAGGCCTGATACTTTTTGTGCTCCGCCTTGACGACTTGGAAGTAGAGCTGTTGGATCTTTGCAGTCACGGGACCGATCTTGCCGTCGCTGAGGGGGCGCCGATCCACCTCGATAATGGGAGACACCTGGGCCCCCGTCCCGCAGAGGAAGGCCTCGTCGCAGAGATAGAGCTCTGACCGTCCTACCCGCCGTTCGATCACCTCGAGATCGAGCTCATCACGACACAGATCGATCAGAACCTGGCGTGTGATGCCTTCCAGGATATCGGCCGAGAAGTCCGGGGTGATCAGCTTCCCCCCACGAATCAGGAAGATGTTCTCGGCCGATCCTTCAGAGATGAATCCGTCCTGGGTCAGGAAGATGGCCTCATCGAAGCCTTGCTCCACCGCCTCCGTTTTCGCCAGGGCGGAATTCACGTACCCGCCGACCACCTTACACCGGGCTGGGATCGTATTGTCGTTGATCCGCCGCCACGAGCTGAAGCCGACCTTGACCCCGGTGGAGGTATCGATGTAGTCCCCCAGGGGAAGCGTGTATATGGCGAATCCGGTGTCGTACCCGATGAGCTTGGGCCCCAGACCCTCGGAGCTGATATAGGCAAGCGGCCGAATGTACGTGTCCTCCCGATGGTGGTTCTTTCGCAGGAGTTCCAGGGTGATGTCGCAGAGCTCCTTGATGTCTTTGCCTACCTGGAGTCGCAGGACGCGGCAATTGCGCAGCATTCGCTCGTAGTGCTCGTCCATCTTGAACACAAAGAGCTGTTTCTGCCGGGCATTCCAGTACGCGCGAATGCCTTCAAAAATCCCGGTGCCGTACTGGAGCGCATTCGTGCGGACGCTAATCCTGGCGTCGTCGAGGGGGACGAACTGGTTGTTGAAAAACGCAAACGGCTGCATGCGGGGCCCTCTCGGCCTTTCGAACGCTTCCCCGGTGTGTGAGAAGAAAAGTAGCGAGAGTGTGGGCAAAAAGTCAACTGAATTTTCGCGGGCGCGAGGACGAGGGGGTCCCCGGTCGGCCCAAAGAGCCAAAAAGCCCTTGACAAGAGGGGGAGGGGAAGGTAGCGTGTCGTCAATAAATTTCGCAAGTTGGAACGCGCCTTGCAACGTCTTCCGGGACGGTATGACGTTGCTGACGCCACGCAAAAGGAGCACACCATGAAAGCCCGGATCCTGGTCGCCGACGATAGTGCGACGATTCAGAAGGTGGTCGAGCTCACCCTGAGTCGGGTCGGTGTGGAACTGATCCAGGCCCGGAGCGCGAACGAGGCCATGCAGAAGGCCAGGGAAGAGAAGCCTGACCTGATGCTGATCGATCACGCGATGCCGGACCAGTCGGGCCAGGACCTGTGTGCGGCGCTCCGACAGGATGCTCAACTCGCAAGTGTTCCCATCATCTTCATGACGGGGGCCTCCGCGCCCGTCGACGAGGAGGAAGCGCGGCGGGCTGGAGCAACCGACATGGTGGCCAAGCCCTTTGAGTCGCAGGTTCTCATCGGGAAGGTGAAGCAGTTATTGCGTGTCCCCATGGCAGAGCAAGCGGCGCTCGCGGATGTGGAAAGCCAGCCGGGGGACGCGGCTCTCGTCCTCGAGCCCTCGGGGGAGCTGGGCGAAACGATCACGCTTCCCGCCGATGTGATGGGGGACAGTCTGGCGGAGATGACGGCCCAGGATCCGGCGGGCGCGGACGTTCCGACCTACGACCTCCCGGTGACCGAGGGAGAAGAGCTCCCGCTCGAGGCCATGGTCTCTGAGGATGCACCGGCATCCTCGACACCTGGGGTCGGGGAGATGGCGTTTCAGGACATGGCCGCGGCCGTGGGGATGGAGGCGCCGGGGGTACGGACCAGGGAAGAGAGGATCCTGGAGCCGGCGCCAGCACCTCCCCAGCTCAGGGAGGCACAGGTGGCGCCACCGGGGGCGCAGCCCCTGGCGGTTCCGGCCGATCTGGTCGAGACGCTCGCCCGCGAGGTGGCCGAGCGCGTCGCCAGCCACATTGTCCGGGAGCTCAGGTCGGATCTCCTCGAGCGGGTGGATCGACTGCTCTGGGAGGTGGTCCCCGACTTGGCCGAGCAGTTAATCACGCAGGAAATCCAGCGGATCCGGGATCTCGTCGAAGGGAAGAAGTAGACAGGGGACGACCGTTCCGGGGTGGGAGGGCACTTCCCTCGCACCCCGATTTTTCTTTGGAGGCACTCATGGGCGAGCGGAGTCGCCACGGCTACGATCCTCGGGATGTGGAGCCCCGCTGGTATGCCCTCTGGGAACAGCGTAGTTTCTTCCACGCCGACCCGAATTCCCCCCGGTCTCCGTACAGCATCGTCATCCCTCCACCGAACATCACCGGCTCTCTCCACATGGGGCACGCCCTGAACAACACCCTGCAGGATGTCCTGACCCGGTGGCGGCGGATGCTCGGCGATAACACCCTCTGGATGCCGGGGACCGACCATGCGGGCATTGCGACCCAGAACGTGGTGGAACGCCAGCTCCTGGCGGAGGGACTGACCCGCCAGCAGATCGGACGGGAGGCCTTCGTGGCGCGGGTCTGGCGGTGGCGGGAGGAGTCGGGGAGGACCATCATCGGCCAGCTGAAGAAGTTAGGGGCCTCCTGTGATTGGACCCGGGAATCCTTCACCATGGATGCCCCACGCCAGCGCGCGGTTCTCGAGGTCTTCGTCCGCCTCTGGGAGGATGGGCTGTTGTACCGGGCGGAGCGGCTGGTGAACTGGTGTCCGCGGTGCGAGACCGCCCTGGCCGATATCGAGGTCGTGCATGAAGAGGCGGACGGTCGCCTGTGGCACATCCGATACCCCTTCGCTGGGGACCCGGCGCAGGGTGTGGTCGTGGCCACGACTCGGCCCGAGACGATGCTGGCCGATACCGCCGTGGCGGTCCACCCGGACGACCCCCGGTATACGAAGGCAATCGGCCAGCACGTGATCCTCCCCCTGGTGGGACGGAGGCTTCCGGTCATCGCCGATCCGTACGTGTCCCGGGACTTCGGGACGGGAGCCCTCAAGATCACGCCCGGCCATGACTTCAACGATTTCGAGATCGGGCAGCACCATGGCCTCCCCGTGATTGCCGCGTTTCAGGCGGACGGGAAGGTCAGTGAGGCTTTCTTGGCCGATGCCAGTGACGAGGTCCGGAGCCGCCTCGCCGGCTATGTCGGTCGGGACCGATTTGCGGTGCGGCGGATGGTCTGTGACGATCTCGAGCGGGAGGGTCTCCTGGTCAAGGAGGAGCCGTACCGGTACGCGTTGGGTCGCTGCTACCGGTGCCAGACGGCTGTCGAGCCCTATCTGACTCCCCAGTGGTTCGTCCGGACGAAGCCGCTGGCCGAGCCGGCCATCCAGGCGGTCGAGGAAGGCCGCGTCCGCATCGTCCCTCCGCAGTGGGAAAAGAACTACTTCGAATGGATGCAGAACATCCGGGATTGGTGCATCTCGCGGCAGATCTGGTGGGGGCATCAGATCCCGGCCTGGTACTGCCTGACCTGCGATGCGGATCATATCCGCACGGGTGGTGCAGCGACCACGGACGTGGTGGAGATCTCACCACAGGCCAGGCCGATCGTCGCTCGGGAGCGCCCGGGGGCCTGTCCGCGGTGCGGGGGCCAGGCGCTCTATCAGGATCCCGATGTGCTCGATACCTGGTTCAGCTCCGCCCTCTGGCCCTTTTCTACCCTGGGCTGGCCGGAGCAGACGAAGGCACTTGCCGTCTTTTATCCCACGACCGTGCTGGTGACGGCCTTTGACATCCTCTTCTTCTGGGTCGCGCGGATGATCATGATGGGGCTGAAGTGCATGGGGGACGTCCCCTTCCGGCAGGTGTATATCCACGCGCTGGTCCGGGACCCGGAGGGGCAGAAGATGTCCAAATCCAAGGGGAATGTCATCGACCCGCTCGTCATGATCGAGAAGTATGGGGCCGACGCCCTCCGTTTTACCCTCACCGCCCTGGTCGCCCAGGGGCGGGATGTCAGGCTTTCCGAAGAGCGCATCGAGGGATATCGGTACTTCTGTAACAAGATCTGGAACGCCTATCGCTTTGTGAGCCTGCATGTGCCCGAAGGGGATCGAGCCGGGATGCTTGCGTCCCTGCACGAGAAGTGGCCCGCCCGGGCAGACCTCGCGGATCGGTGGATCCTGAGTCGCCTGCAGGAGGTGATCGCATCGGTGACCGAGGCGCTCGAGACCTTTCGGTTCAGCGATGCCGCCTCCCATATTTATCAATTCCTCTGGCATGAGTACTGCGACTGGTACCTGGAGCTCGTCAAGGTCAGGCTCACCACCGAGGGGGACCAGGCGGCGCGCGAGACGGGGCGTCTCCTCTTGGCCCGGGTGCTGGAGGTGGCGCTCAGGCTCCTGCATCCCATTATGCCCTTCATCACGGAGGAGATCTGGCAGCACCTGCGCCCTCCGACGGCGGATCCCCCGAGCGTCATGGTGGCCCCGTGGCCCGTCCCCGACTCCTCCCTCGTGGACCCGGAGGCGATGCGGAGGATGGAGCGGGTGATGGGGGTGATCCGCAGCATCCGCAACATCCGGTCTGAGGTCCGGATTCCCCCCAATGCCTGGCCGACGGTGCTGATAAAAGTTGAGGGAGCGGAAGACGAATCCCTCCTCGGAAGCACACAGGGCTCCGTGCGGCATCTCGCCAGGGTGGGCGAGGTGCGGATCGGACGAACGCTTGAGCGGCCCCGCCTGTCGGCGGTGGCGGTGACCGCTGGCATGGAAATCTATGTCCCCCTGGAAGGACTGATCGACATCGCCTCGGAAACTCAACGGCTCGACCGGGAGCTCACCAAGGTGAAGCGAGAGCTGGAAGGGGCGAGCCGGAAGCTCAGCAACGCCGACTTTCTCGCCAGGGCACCCGCAGACGTGGTGGGCAAGGAGCGGGAGAACCAGCGGGCGCTCCGCGAGACCCGGGAGAAACTCGAGGGACATCTCACGATGCTCAGAGATGAGGGGTGAGAGTCGAACGGGAAGCGCGGAGCGCCTGACGGCCGAGGGCCTCGCCCACGAACTCGGGACCCGGGTCGTGGGACGCCGTATCCTGACGTATCCCGAGGTCGCGTCCACAAACACCGTCACTTCGGAGCTGGCAGAGCGGGGGGAGCCGGAGGGGACGGTAGTCGTGGCGGAGACTCAGACGGCGGGGCGGGGACGGCTGGGAAGGACGTGGGTTTCGGCTTCGCATCTGGGGCTCTACACGTCCATCCTCCTTCGGCCGGCCGTGGACCCCGACGAGGCCTCGCTGTTGAGCCAGCTTGCCGCGGTGAGCCTGGCGGACGCCCTGGCTCAGGTGGAGCCCACCGTCACCGTGCGGGTCAAATGGCCCAACGACCTCCTCATCGGGGATCGGAAGGTGGCGGGGATTCTCGTGGAGATCAAGACGGAAGGGGAGCGCATCCAGTACGCCGTGGTGGGGATCGGGGTCAACGTCAACCATGCCCGAACGGACTTTCCCGAGACACTCCAGGGGTCGGCAGGCTCCCTCTTCTTGGCTCTGGGCAAGCGGGTCTCCCGCCTGGACGTGGCCCGGGCCCTCTACCGGCAGTTTGACGTGGGGTACCGCCGCTTTCTCGAGAGGGAGAGTGGGCCGATGCTCGCCCGTCTGAGTGCCCTGTCCGCAACGGTTGGACGGTGGGTGCGGGTCGAGGCCGGCCGGCAGGAGTTTGAGGCCTTCGCCGAGGCAATCAACCCGGATGGGTCCCTGCGCGTTCGCCTCCCCGGCGGAGAGATGCGCAATCTCGTCTCAGGTGAGGTCAGCATCCGGTGACCGACGATGACGACTCGACTGAGCTCGCCGAAGTCCGCCTGCCAAGAGCTCGGAGGGACCTTCGTCGGCTGCGCCAAATTCTCCGAGGACGTGATGCGCCGGGGCAACCTTACGCATGCTTGGGCGTTGTGGTTCGCTAATGCGGGCCACCCCCGCCTGCGCTGCGCTCCGGCGGCGGGACCCCGGCCAGTCCGAAGGACTCCGGACTCCTTCGGAGACGCAAGCCAGATGTCGCCAGCCTCGGAAGGAACCCCCTCCTCGCTCTTGGCGACATCGGACCTCGGACCT
>JBHIAH010000052.1:0-18360 GCA_046758505.1 Methylomirabilales bacterium (SeqCode)
GGTTCCGGGGGCTGTACCGGGTGCTCCTGAACAAGTATTACGTTGATGAGCTGTATTGGGACTGGATCGTGGCTCCCCTCGAGCGAGGCGCGTTTTCGCTGTGGCGGAGGTGCGATGTCAGGGTGGTGGATGGCGCCGTCAACGGAGTGGCCCGGTTGATGGAGGTCGGGAGCTGGGGACTTCGGCGGGTGCAGACCGGGCTGGTCGTGAACTACGTCCTCTCCATCCTGGCCGGGGTCGTCCTCCTCCTGGGTTATCTGGTGCTGAAGGGGTAGGGGATGCCACTGCTGAGCCTGATTACTTTTCTCCCTGCGGCCGGGGCCCTCGGTCTTTTGGTGATTCCCCGGCGGCGCCAGGACCTGATCCGGGGGGCGGCCCTCGGGATTTCGCTGCTCACCTTTCTCCTCTCCCTCGCCCTGTATGCCGGATTTCGACCGGGGGTCGGTGAGATGCAGTTCGTCGAGGAGGCCGCCTGGATTCCGAGCCTGGGGATCCGGTACAAGCTTGGGATCGACGGGATCAGCCTCTTTCTGGTCCTGCTGACCACGTTCCTCACCCCCATCGCCATCCTCGCCTCTTCCGGGGCACTGCGCCGGATAAAGGAGTATATGCTGGCGATGCTCCTGCTGGAGACGGGGATGGTAGGGGTCTTCGTCGCCCTGGACCTGGTCCTCTTCTATGTCTTTTGGGAGGCGACGCTGCTTCCCATGTACTTTATCATCGGGATCTGGGGAGGCCCCCGACGGATCTATGCCACCATGAAGTTTGTCCTCTATACGATGGCCGGGTCACTCCTGATGCTGGTGGCGATTATTGGCGTGGCCTTGCTCCATGTTCGGGGGGGAGGGGACCCCACCTTCGACCTCACGGTCCTGATGAATGCCGACATTCCCCCCGCATTCCAAACCTGGCTCTTCCTCGCCTTTGCCCTCGCCTTCGCCATCAAGGTTCCGCTCTTTCCCTTTCATACCTGGCTGCCGGACGCCCACGTGGAAGCCCCCACGGCAGGGAGCGTCCTGTTGGCCGGCGTGCTTCTGAAAATGGGGGCCTACGGGTTTCTCCGCTTTGCCCTCCCCCTGTTCCCCATCGCCACGGTGACCTTCCTCCCCTGGATCTCGGGGCTCGCCCTGGCGGGGATCATTTATGGGGCGTGGGTGGCGATGGTGCAACCCGACCTGAAGAGCCTGGTGGCCTACTCCAGCGTGAGCCATTTGGGCTTTGTGGTGCTGGGGATTTTTGCCTTGAACGGGGAGGGGATGGCCGGATCCGTCCTCCAGATGGTCAACCACGGTCTCTCCACCGGGGCCCTCTTCCTCCTGGTCGGGATGATCTACGAGCGGCGCCACACCCGGATGATCGCCGACTTTGGCGGGCTCTTCCGGGCCATCCCCCTCTTCGGTGGGGTTTTCCTCCTCGTGGCTCTCTCTTCCATCGGCCTGCCGGGATTGAACGGGTTCGTGGGGGAGTTTCTGATCCTCCTGGGGACCTTCCGCGTGCATCCGGTATACGGCGTAGTCGCAGTGACTGGGGTTATTTGGGCCGCCTGGTATATGCTTGGCATGCTCCGGCGAGTCCTCTTCGGCCCCGTGATCCTCCGGGAGAACGCGAGCCTCTCTGATCTAACTTGGAACGAACGGGCTGTCCTAATCCCCATCCTCATTCTGATCGTGTGGATCGGGGTGTATCCTACCCCCTTCCTCCACCGGATCGAGGCGTCGGTCGATCGCGTCATCGCCCAGGTGGAGCACCAACAGATGGTTCATGGTTCAAAGTTCATGGTTCATAGCACAAACTTGAATTCAGGGTCGTCCATGAACCCCGAACCATCAACCATGAACCCCCGCGTATCGTCCATGAACTATGAACCATTAACCGTGAACCGGAGGCAGAGGTGAACGTGAGCATCCCACACCTCGAATGGGGAGCCGCGGCCCCCTTCCTCGTCCTCACCGTCACCGCCCTGGGGACCCTTGTGCTCGACCTGTTCCTTGCTCCCCGGCGGCGGCACTGGCTCACCTATCTGGGGATCACGGGATTGCTGCTCACGGCGGTGATGCTGGTCCGCGGGTTTGGTGGGGGAGAACGGGTGGTGGGGGGGATGCTCATCCTGGACGACTTCTCCCGATTTTTCCATCTCGTGTTTCTCCTCATCGCCGCCCTCACCGTACTGATCTCGGTCGAGTACGTGGAGCAGGAGGGAATTCCCCGGACGGAGTACTACGCGTTGATCCTCTTCGCGACGGTGGGAATGATGGTCATGGCCTCCGCCGCAGATCTCATCATGATCTTCTTGGGTCTCGAGGCCCTCTCGATCCCCCTCTACATCCTGGCTGGTTTCCTCCGGAGCCACCTGAGGTCCAACGAGTCTGCCCTCAAGTATCTTCTCCTGGGCGCTTTTGCCTCGGCTTTCCTCCTGTACGGTATCGCCTTCCTTTACGGAGCTGCGGGCAGCACGCGCTTGGAGAGGATCGCCGCCTACCTGCGACATGGGGGGGCCTGGGAAAATCCCCTCGTATTCCTGGGAATCGGGCTTCTGCTGGTGGGACTCGGCTTCAAGGTGGCCGCCGTCCCCTTCCACATGTGGCTTCCCGATGTGTATGAGGGGGCCCCGACCCCCGTCACCGCCTTCATGATTGCCGGGACGAAGGCGGCCGCCTTCTCCGCCCTCCTGCGGGCCTTCGGAAGTGCGTTGACCCCGCTGCGGCCTGAATGGGTGACCCCCCTGTGGGTGCTCGCCCTGCTGACCATGGTGGTGGGGAATGTGGCGGCCCTCACCCAGCAGAGCATCAAGCGGATGCTTGCCTACAGCTCCATCGCCCACGCCGGCTATCTGTTGGTGGCGCTCGTCGCCGCCACGAGCCGGGGCTTTTCCAGCGTCCTTTTTTACGTCGTCGTCTACGCGTTTATGAACCTCGGCGCCTTTGCCGTGGTCATCGCTTTGGCTCGGCGGGGGGAAGAGAGTCCAACCCTTGCCAGTTATGCCGGCTTGGGTTCTCGCCATCCCGTGTTGGCGTTCAGCATGGCGGTGTTCATGTTTTCGCTGGCGGGTCTCCCTCCGACGGGGGGATTCATGGGGAAGTTTTATATCTTCAGTGCGGCGGTGGAAGCCGGTTACGTGGGCCTGGCGGTGATCGCCGTTGTCTGTAGCCTCATCTCCGTCTTCTTCTACCTGCGGGTTGTTGTGGTGATGTACATGGAGGAGCCACGGGAAGGATACGCGACTCCGGCACTCTCTCCTGCCATCCTGACCACCCTTGTCCTCGCGACGGTGGCCACGCTGCAGTTGGGGCTTCTGCCGGCAGGGGTGTGGGATCTAGCGGTTCGGTCGATCCGGGGATTTTTGGGGTAGGGGTGTATGAGGCACGAGAGATCGAAGCGGATGATCAGGCACCGGATCCCTGAAAAGGCCATCACCCGCCTCACGATTTACCTCCGGTGTCTGGAGGAAGTTCTGGCCGATGGGATGACCGCGGTCTCGTCCCAGCAATTGGCCGAGCGGTTTGGGTTGAATTCCGCCCAGGTCCGCAAGGACTTAGCGTACTTCGGCCAATTCGGGGTTCGGGGGCTCGGCTACTATACCGAAGAGCTCAAACAGAACCTGGAGCGGATTCTGGGGCTCACCCGGGAGTGGGAGGTAGCGCTGGTGGGCCTGGGAAACCTGGGCTCCGCCCTCCTGAACTACCGGGGCTTTCAGCGGCGGGGGTTTCGCATATCGGTGGTCTTCGAGAACGATCCCAACAAGGTGGGCCAGCGTATTGGCAGGATCCCGGTCTGCCGCGTCGAGAAGATCGTTCCCATCCTCAAGCGCCGGAGGATCAGGATGGCCGTCATCACCGTCCCCGCCGCCGCCGCCCAGGCGGTTGCCGATCAGTTGGTGGCTGCGGGAGTCAACGCCATCCTCAATTTCGCCCCCACCCAACTTTCCGTTCCCAAGGGGGTCAAGGTCCAGAACGTGGACCTCTCCGTCATGCTCAAGACCTTGAGCTTTTATACAATCCGGTCCACCCCTGACCGATGACGGCTCGACTGAGGGCTTCGAGTGAGCCTCAGCCGAACTCCTCGCCGAAGTTCGACGACTGACGGCCGATGACCGACCTCCGACGAGCGATGAGAACAGCCGTCAGCGATCAGCCCTGGCTCGATTTCGGATTGCCAATTTCGAATTTCGGATTGAAAGCCAACTCTATACTTAGAAAATCCGACATCCGCAATTCCAAATCCGAAATGTTGGAAGCGGACTGCTGATAGCGGACAGCTGACTGCTTAAGGTGGGTGTCTACAAGATGCGGTACAGACTCTTCCCCTTCCTGGCTAACGCATCCACCTTTTTGGTCACCTCGGGGTCCTCGAGAAGCGGCGGGGCATGATGGGGCTTCAGCCGCGCATCGATGATCAGGGACTTCCGGCATCCCCAGTGCTTGTGCGCGATGAAGCTTCCGACCCCATGGACGTCATGGGACGGATTCGACCGGGTAAAGGTCACCCAGAGGAAGTTTCGCAGGTTCCGCGCGGTGAATTCGGCATCATCCACAAGGACGATGAGGGGGATGCCCTCGAGGTCACACCGCTCGTCGAGAAAGCTCGTGAACGCGTGCAGTTCCATTTCAGCCTTGTCGTAATCAGAGAATGGCGGTCCCTGGACGACGACAATACCGGGCATGGCGAGGGCACACGTGGAATACCCCTCCGGCAGCGCGAAATTCTGCGGGATTGTTCTCGCCAGCTCCCGCTTCTTGTTGCCTGCCGCGGCAATGACGAGTTTGGATCCGGCATTCAGTCCTGATCCGGAGTAGTCGAGCGTATCGATGGTCGTCCGCGTCTGGAAGTGAAGGTCCCGCGTCCAGTCAACTCGCTCTAAGGCGTGCCCGAGGAACTGGTCGATGCGATGGACATCGAGGGTGGGGTTGTCTTCCCCCGCGACGATGAAAAGGTACTTCGCAAGGGAGCACTGGCCAAAACCGAGCAGGCCGTTCGCCATGGTCAGGATTTCCTGGGGAATCCGCTCGCCATACGGGACATACCGCTCGCTGCCGATCGCGAGGAGCAGGGGGTGGACACCGGCGGCGTCCACCGCGTGGATGGCTTTGACGCCCGGAAGCTCGACGGGAACCATTGGTTGTGTGATCTCGTGGATGAGCTCCCCGAAGGAGGTGTCCTCCTGGGGTGGTCGGCCGACAACCGTGAAGGGCCATATGGCGTCTTTGCGATGATAGACCTTCTGAACCTCGAGGACGGGAAAATCGTGCGTAAGGCTGTAATATCCCAGGTGATCACCGAAGGGTCCCTCCGGGAGCGTTTTCTTGGGATCGATGGTTCCGGTGATGCAGAAGTCCGCATCCGCCGAGATGACAAAGCCGTCCCGCCGGGAGTAACGAAAACGGCGGCTGCCGAGCATGCCGGCGAAGAGCAGCTCCGTGAGACCCTCGGGAAGAGGCATGACCGCGGCAAAGGTATGCGCCGGCGGTCCACCCACAAAAACGCTTGCCTTCAGCGATTCGCCCCGGCGAATGGCTGCGGCGTGGTGGACACCGATTCCGCGGTGCGTCTGGTAGTGGAGCCCGACCTCCTTCCCCACTTGGTACAGGTTCCCCGCAAGCTGCACGCGGTACATGCCCAGGTTGGAGTGCATCACCCCCCCTTTGTCGGGGCGTTCGGTGTACACCTGGCCTAGCGTGATGAACGGACCCCCGTCGTCGGGCCAGTTCTGGATCTGGGGGAGCTGGTCGATGGTGGTGCTCTCCTCGAGGACTGGTCCGCCCGATACCCGTCGAGGCAGGGACTGCAGCCCTGTGAGGGGGACGGTGGCAAGGCTGAACGGCGCACGCCAGACGTTCGATGGGTCGGCCTTGAGCCGGACGATTTTCTTCACCCGCTCAAGGCTGTCCCGGAAGATAAACCGGCAGCGCTCGATGGTCCCAAAGAGGTTACACACGGCGGGAAATCGGCAGCCCTTGACGTTCTCGAAGTAGACCGCCGGACCTTTCACCTCGTACACGCGTCGCTGGATCTCCGCCATCTCGAGGTAGGGATCAACCTCTTCGGTGACGCGGACGAGGTGACCGTGTCGCTCGAGATCAAGGAGGCATTCTCTCAGGCTTCTATATCCCATCGGCCATTACGGTCCGACCGTGTCCTCCGGCGACAGCTCCCCGACGTCTCCTTCCAAGATGATCTTTGCGGTGACCGGGACCTCCCTATCGATGCTTCCACATTTCAGTGCTCCGACGGGTCGGCCGGCCCTGGTGACGTGGTCGGTAATTTCGACAATCGCGAGGATCGGATTCACGGGGACGGGGATCCCTTTCAGCCTCCCCTCCTGCTTGAGGGCCTGAAGGAGTTCCCGAAGGTCCGGGTAGGCCATTGATCCCTCCTTTCTCCCTGCTTCAGAGACACCTCGATCGTCCCGGGATGGCTGGTAGGCGTCAAGTCACTATATCCGCGGATGTCGGGTGGAACAAGGCATTTTTCCGCTCTCCGCGCGCGCGGAGCGCCGGATCGCCGACATTCTACGCTTTGCGCATCCGGGCAATCGCAGACCATGCCGAAGGACGCCTCATTCAGCCCGCGGGCGCGGAGACGAAGACCAGGGAGTAGCGTCGTGATGGGATCGCTTCCGATTGTTGCATCAAGCCGATCGCGTGTATACTGCATCGGGAAATGTCCTTGACCCTTCCCCGGGTCGACCGTATACTGAGCTAAAAATCGTCATTTATGGAGAGAGCGTGAGTTACGCACCGCGCTACGAGGAAGGCGGAGTCTCCCTGCTGACCGGTGAACGTGGGGATCGACTTGCTCTTGCCTTGGACGGGTTTTTTGGTAGCGTGGACCCGCCAAGGCTCCTCACGGGGGATCGGGAGGGGACACGGGAGCGGCAGGAGCTTCTCCGGCTCCTTCGGGATTTCGTCGAGGCGGAGCGGCAGGCGATCTGGAGGCAGCACCGCCAGGGTGCGGGTGGATTGGAGGTGGTCAAGGGGCTGACGGACCTCGCAGACGTGGTCATCCAGCAGCTCTACCACCGGACGGAAGAAGCCTCTCGCGAGGCATTTGACATCGGTCTCCCCTGTGCCTTGGTGGCCTTGGGGGGGTACGGCCGTCGGCAGTTGAACCCCGCCTCGGATATCGATCTCATGTTTCTCCACGCGACCCCCATCAACCGATCGGTCCATGCCCTCATCCATTTCCTCATCCCCCTCCTGTGGGACCTCGGCTTTAACGTGGGCCACAGCGTCCGATCGCTGCAGGACTGTGCCCGGATGGCGACGGAGGATCTCAATTCCCAAACCGCGATGCTGGAGGCGCATCTTCTGGCCGGGGACAAACGCCTCTCCGATCGGATGGAAAGCCTTCTCTTGGCGGGCCTCAAGCGGAGACGGGGCAATCTGTACATCAAGGCAAAGCTGCAAGAGCGGGCGGCGCGATATGCCAAATATGGTGACTCAGTTTACCTGCAGGAACCCCACGTCAAAGAGGGGGCGGGGGGCCTCCGGGATGTGCACACCGCGCTTTGGATTGCCCGGGTGCGGCACGAGGTGAGGTGCGTGGAGGATCTGGGGGGATCAGGCCTCCTTGGCCAGGAGGAGCTCCAGGGTTTGCGGCAGGCGGTCGATTTTCTGTTTCGGATTCGCAACGAGCTGCACTATCTGTCGGGACGGAAGAACGACCTCCTCCTCTTTCATCTGCAGGAGCCGGCCGCGGTGCATCTGGGTTTCGGGGATGATCGCGTGGCTCGGGGGGTGGAGCGGTGCATGCAGCACTACTACCTCCATGCGCGAGCGATCTATCGCCTCTCGGAGCGGGTCATCGAGCGATGTACCCAGGTGCGGACCTCCAAGGAGAGCGTCATGAGACGGCTGAGGGCGAGGGACTTAGGGGACGGCTTGACGGAGATCAATCGCGAGATCCAGATCCTTCCACGGAACCGGCGGCTCTTTGAGGATGACCCGATCCGCCTCCTGAAGATCTTCTGGTATGCCCTCCAGACCGGGTATCCCTTGAGCTCGGGGACTCAGGAGCTCATCCGGGCACATCTGGACCTGATCGACGACCGGTTCCGCCAGTCCAGCCGCGCCCTCAATTTCTTCCTGGCCATCCTTCGAGAATCCAAGGGGGTGGCAGCCACGCTCCGGCTCATGCACGACCTCGGCGTTCTCGGTGCCTACATCCCGGAGTTTGCCGAACTCACCTGTCTCGTCCAGTATGACCTCTACCACAAGTACACCGTGGATGTGCACACCTTGCTGGCGCTGGAGTCTCTGGAATCGCTGGATAAGGCTCCCACGAATTATGCCGAGGAATTCCGGGCGATTGTGGCCGAGCTCAAACGGCCCGAGATTCTCAAATTGGGCGTCCTCTTCCACGACATCGGAAAAGGAGAAGGGCGGGGGCACGTGGTCCGAGGGGCGGAAATGACCGAACGGCTCCTGACCCGGATGGGCCTCCCCGACGCCGATGTGGCCGAGGTCCGGTTCTTGGTGGAGCATCACCTCGCCATGGCGCACATCTCGCAGCGGCGGGACCTGGATGACGAACCAATGCTGATCGAATTCGCCCGAAAGGTCCGGGATATCGAGCGGCTAAAGATGCTCTACCTCCTCACCTATCTGGATATTCGGGCCGTGGCGCCGGAGGTCTGGACCGAGTGGAAGGGGACGCTCCTCTGGGAGCTCTACATCCGCACCCACACCCTGCTCACCCGGGGAATTCCTGAGGGAGTGGACGAGCTGGCCAAGGCGGCCGAGATCAGGGCGCGACTTTCGCACGAGCTTCGAGAGGAGTTCTCCCAGCCGATTATTCAGGCCCATTTGGAGCAGGTGCCCGTCCGCTATCTCCTCGCCGTACCGGTGGCGAAAATGGCAGCCCACCTGCGCATGGTCGAGCGGATCGCGCAAGGCGAGGAGCTTGCGGTCCAGTGGACCCCGTATCCCCTGGTGGGCCACTGCGAGGTGACCGTCTGCGCCTTCGGTCGGCCGGGCCGTTTTGCCCAAATTGTTGGGACGCTCACGGCCAACCGCATGAACATCCTCGATGCCCAGATCTTCACCCGCCGGGATGGGCTGGTGCTCCGGACGTTCCACGTGGACGACGGCAAGGGAGCGGTCATTACCGATGAGGAGGTCTGGCGACGGCTCGAGATGGACCTCGGGCGCGTGCTCGCCGGTCAGATGGATGTCGGGCAACTCATCCTGGCCAGGCAACGAGAGGTCTTGCGCCGGCCGGCCCGGAAGGGGGGGACACCTCCGCTCACCCGGGTGGAATTCGACAACTACGTGTCCGAGACCCACACGGTGATCGACGTTCGGACCCACGACCGCCTGGGCCTTCTCTACACCATCTCCAGAGTCCTGCGGGAACTTGGTCTCGACCTCCGGCTGGCCAAGATTACCACCGAGGTTGAACACGTCGTGGATGTCTTCTACGTCACCGAGCGAGACGGGGGCAAGGTGCGGGATGAGCGTCGGATGGCGGAAATTCGCGAGCGATTGGAGGATGCCATTGCGCAAGGTCTCCTGCACGAGGCCCCGGCGGGCGGTTGACCGGTGAAAGAAGGGGGGAGGAGGAGGGCCAGGGTGGGCTGTCGTCTTCCGAGCGGTCCTCCTCCGGTTCAATGTCCATAACGGGGAAGACCACGATGTGTGTCTTGTTGGGTTACCCGGTGGCCCACAGCGCTTCCCCCCGCATGCAGAACACCGCCTTTGCCGCGCTGGGGCTCGATTGGGCCTATATCCCGTGGGCAGTGCGCCCTGAAGCCTTTCCAAAGACCCTCGAGGCTCTCCGGAGGATCGAGAACTTCGGTGGGGCGAATGTGACCATTCCGCATAAGGAAGCAGCCTTTGAGGTCTTGGATGAGCTCAGCGCGGATGCCCTTTGCATCGGCGCGGTGAACACGATTGTCCCCCGGGGGGGGACCCTCGTCGGGCACAATACGGACGGGGAGGGATTTGTGACCTCCCTCAGAGAGGAGGCCGGCGAAGATCCCGGGGGAAAGCGGGTGGGCCTCGTGGGGACGGGGGGGGGCGCCAAGGCACTGGCCTTCACCCTCGCGCGGGCCGGCGCTGCAGAGCTCGTCCTGTTCGGCCGGAGTGAGGAGCGGGCGCGAACCCTGGTCAGCCATCTGCGGAAAATGTTCCGAAATATTGAGGTGTTGGCATTGGGCTTGCAAGACTTAAAGGCCGATCGGCTGGGACGGCTGGATATTCTCATCAACACGACACCCGTGGGAATGCAGCCTGCAGATCCGCCCTTATTTGACTATGCGATGTTGCCAGAAGACGTGATGGTGTGTGATCTGATCTACCGGCCTCCCGAGACCTCGCTCTTGGCGGCGGCCCGATCCCGGGGGTGTCGAATTCTCAATGGCTCTGGTATGCTCCTGTACCAGGGAGCACGGGCTTTCGAGCTGTGGACGGAACGGAAGGCCCCGATCCCTATCATGCGAGAGGCCCTGGCTCAGGGGGAGCAGGGTGCTTGAGGGCATCTCGAAGGGAACCGGTATGATGCGATTTCCTCCCATCACGGTGCTCGCAAGAGAGTGGAGGGTGTCATGACCGTAGGGTCGAGTCGCCTCGGCGAGATGTTGGTCAAATCGAAGCTGATTTCCGAGGACCAGCTCAAGAAGGCCCTGGCGCAACAGTCGACCTCGGGAGGGCGTCTCGGGAGCAATCTGGTCAAACTGGGATACCTCACCGAGGAAGATATCACCAGCTTTCTCAGCAAGCAGTACGGCGTGCCCTCCATCAACCTTGCCCACTTTGAAATCGATCAAAGCGTGATCAAGCTGGTCCCGGGCGAGATCGCCCAGAAACACATGGTCGTCCCGATCAACCGGAAGGGGAACGTCATCACCGTGGCCATGGCCGACCCCAGCAATATCTTTGCCATCGACGACATCAAATTCTTGTCCGGCTTCAAGGTGGAACCGGTGGTGGCGGCCGAGACCTCGATCAGGAACGCCATTAATAAGCATTATGACTCTGCCGGACTCGTGCAGGACATCATGAAGACCTTCGATGACCGGGAGGTCGCCACGGTGGACGAGAACGACGAGGGGCCCGAGGTGGGTGACCTGCAGCGCGCTACCGAGGACGCTCCCGTCGTCAAGCTGGTAAACCTGATCCTGAGCGACGCGATCAAGAAGGGGGCATCGGATATCCACATTGAGCCGTACGAGAAATCCTTCCGAGTCCGGTACCGCATTGACGGGGTCCTCTACGACGTCATGCAGCCGCCCATGAAACTGCGGGCGGCCATCATCTCCCGCGTGAAGATCATGTCACAGCTCGACATCGCCGAGCGCCGCCTCCCCCAGGATGGGCGTATCAAGATCAGGATGGGGCAGAAGGAGATCGACTTCCGGGTGTCCACCCTGCCGACTATCTACGGCGAGAAAGTCGTCCTGCGTCTCCTTGACCGATCGAACTTGCAGTTGGATATGACGTCGCTGGGATTTGAGCCCCAGGCACTGCACATCTTCGAGAAGGCGATTCTGGCGCCGTACGGGATGGTCCTAGTGACCGGCCCGACCGGCAGCGGAAAGACGACGACCCTGTATTCGGCTCTCAACCGCCTGAACACCACCGAGACGAATATCATGACTGCAGAAGATCCGGTGGAGTTCAACCTGTCGGGGGTCAATCAGGTTCAGATGAAGCCAGAAATCGGGTTGAACTTTGCGGCTGCCCTGCGCTCCTTCCTGCGGCAGGATCCGGACATCATCATGGTGGGGGAGATCCGCGATTACGAGACGGCGGAGATTGCCATCAAAGCGGCCCTGACCGGCCACCTGGTCCTCTCCACGTTGCATACGAACGATGCGCCCTCGACCGTGAGTCGGCTCATCAACATGGGGGTGGAGCCGTTTCTGGTGGCGGCCTCGACCAACATGATTCTGGCCCAGCGGCTCGCCCGAAAGATCTGCACCAGTTGCAAAGAAGAGGTCGCCGTGCCTCACCAGGCTTTGGTCGACGTAGGCCTCTCCCCCGAGGAGGCCAAGGCCCTGACCTGCTATCAGGGGAAGGGGTGCATGGAATGTAACGATACCGGATACCGGGGACGGGTGGCGCTGTACGAGGTTATGGCGATCGCCGACGACATCAAGGATGCCGTCCTGCAGGGAGCCTCCGCAAGCGAACTGAAGGAGCTCGCCCGGAAGAACGGCATGAAGACGCTGCGAGACTCAGGCCTGCAGAAGATCCGGGAAGGAATGACCACCATCCCTGAGGTCATGCGGGTGACCAGCCAAGGCTAAGGAGGAGACCGCACGCCGAGGCAGGTGTATTCGGAAAGGGATCCGGGTGGCGGCTTCCGCTGCCCATTTCATACTGTACACCGGAGGAGTTATGACGAATCTGGACCAGATGTTAAAAGAGTTGGTGGCCAAGGGGGCCTCGGATCTGCACATCACCAGCGGCATCCCTCCGATGATCCGTCTCCACGGTCAGCTGAGACCCCTGGGGAACACTCCCCTCACGCCGGCGGTAACCAAGCAGCTCGCGTACAGCATCCTGACCGATGTCCAGAAGCAAAAGTTCGAGGAGCAGAAGGAGCTCGACTTCTCCTTTGGCGTGCGGGGGCTCGGCCGGTTTCGGTCCAACTGCTTCCTCCAACGGGGGGCGGTGGGGGTGGCCATCAGGACCATTCCGTACAAGATTTACACCTTCCACGAGCTGGGGCTGCCCAGGATCGTGGAGGAGCTCTGCAACAGGCCCTCGGGGCTCGTTCTCGTGACCGGACCGACCGGTTCGGGAAAGTCTACCACGCTGACCACCATGATCGATAAGATCAACGGCGAACGCAACGAGCACATCGTGACCATCGAGGATCCCATCGAGTTCGTCCATACGCACAAGAAGTGTATTGTCAATCAGCGTGAGGTGCATGCGGATACTGACTCGTTTGCGAACGCGCTCAGAGCGGCCCTCCGCCAGGATCCAGACAAAGTCCTCATCGGGGAGATGCGCGACCTAGAGACGATCGAGGCAGCCCTCACCATTGCCGAGACCGGACATCTGACCTTTGCCACCCTGCACACCAATTCGGCCGTCCAGACGATCAACCGGATCATCGATGTCTTTCCGGCCCATCAGCAGCCGCAGATTCGCGCGCAGCTCTCCTTCGTCTTGGAGGGGGTCCTCTGCCAGTCCCTCCTCCCGAGGGCGGATGGGCAGGGGCGGGTGCTGACCCTGGAAATCATGATCCCCAACCCCGCCATCCGGAATCTGATCCGGGAGGACAAGGTCCACCAGATCTATTCGACGATGCAGGCGGGTCAAGAGAAATCCGGAATGCAGACGATGAACCAATCACTCCTGGACCATTTTCTGAAGCGCAGTATCTCCAGGGAGATGGCGCTCGGGGCGTCTCAGAACCCCGAAGAACTGACGCAGATGATGCAGCGGGCCCAGGTCGCCGGAGCCGGGGCGGGGGGGAAGATGCCCGTGGCCGGGAGCCAATGGGGGAGGAGATAGAGCATGCCAGTTTTTGCGTTTAGCGGCAGGACGCGCACGGGGCAGGTCGTCAATGGCGAGATGGATGCCCCCAACCGGGAGGCGGTGGTTGCGCAGCTCAGGCGCCAACAGGTCCTGGCGACTTCGGTCAAACCCAAGGCGAAGGACATTGAAATCCGGGTCCCCGGTTTTGGGGGGGCGGTCGGTGATAAGGACCTGGCCGTTGTGACCCGACAGCTCGCGACGATGATCGATGCTGGGCTCCCGCTGGTCCAGTGCCTCGATATCCTCGCCCAGCAACAGGAGAAAAAGGTCTTCAAAAAGACCCTCCATGAAATCCGGGAGGATGTGGAGGGGGGCTCCACCTTCTCCAATGCCCTCAAGAGGCATCCGAAGGTCTTCGGCACCCTGTACACCAACATGGTGGAGGCCGGGGAGGCGGGAGGCATCCTCGATACGATCCTGAACCGGCTGGCGGCGTATATCGAAAAGGCGATGGCCCTGAAGAAGCGCGTGAAGACTGCCATGTTCTATCCATCGACCATCGTCACCGTGGCGATCGTGGTGGTTATCTTCCTGCTGATCTATGTCATCCCCACGTTTCAGCAGTTGTTCGCGGGGTTCGGGGCGACCCTGCCGCTGCCCACGGTGATTGTCCTCGAGTTGAGCCGGATCGTCCGCACCTATCTCCTGTTTATGGTCGGCGGGCTCGTGGCGCTGATCGTGGGGATCAGGTTCTACTACCGGACCACAGGGGGAAAAAGGGCAATCGACAGTCTGCTGCTCAGGCTCCCCGTCTTTGGGCCGCTGATCCGGAAGGTGGCGGTGGCCAAGTTCACCCGGACCCTGGGGACCTTGGTCTCGAGTGGCGTGGCCATCCTGGACGGTCTGGATATCACGGCGCGGACGGCCGGAAACAAGGTGGTGGAAGAAGCGGTCTTCAGGGCACGCATGACCATTGCGCAGGGGAAGACCATCGCCGAGCCCCTCCAGGCCTCGGGGGTCTTCCCACCCATGGTGGTGCAGATGATCGCCGTCGGGGAGCAGACCGGCGCCCTGGATCGCATGTTGAACAAGATCGCTGACTTTTACGATGAAGAGGTGGATGTGGCGGTGGCGGGGCTCACCTCGCTGCTGGAACCGCTCTTGGTCATCTTCCTCGGAGTGATCATCGGGGGGGTGGTCATCGCCATGTATCTGCCCATCTTCAAGCTGATCAGCGTCGTGGGCAAGTAGCCTGCTTCATTCACGGTTCACAGCTTACAGACAGAGAGTCCGATGGGTGCGGTGAACCATGACCCGTGAACTGTGAACCGGGCCTGAAGGGAAGACCGATGGCGGCGGGGAAGGAAGGAGGGACGAGGCAGACAGGCTGGGTGAAGCGGCTGAAATGGGTGATCGGCATTCGCCTGGTGATGGCGATCCTCTTCCTCGGTTCGGCGGCTATCATCCAACTGAAAGAAGAACCCCCCTACCCGACGGGTCCCCTCTTTTTCCTCTTGGGGCTGACGTTTGCCCTGAGTGGCCTCTACACGATCCTCCTGCCGCGGGTGAAGCGCCTGGATGAATTTGGCGGCCTCCAGTTCGCCGCCGATCTCTTGTTGAGCACCGGATTGGTCCACTACACCGGGGGGATCGAGAGCCCCCTGACCTTCATCTATATCTTTCCGATCTTTGGCAGCGGGACCCTGCTCGGCCGACGAGGGGCCCTTCTCCTCTCTTCGCTTGCCAGTATCCTCTTCGGGCTCCTGATCGATCTCGAGTTTTACCGGATCCTCCCCCCCGTAGGGTATGCCGCCAGCACGTACCTTTCTTCCGGCTTCGTGTTCTTCCGGGTCTTCATCAACATCGCTGCCTTTTTTCTAGTGGCGCTGTTGAGCAGCCATCTGGCTGAGCGCCTGCGGGAGGCCGGGAGGCAACTCGAGGTCCAGCGGACCGACCTCCGAAACCTCAAGACGCTCTATCGGGACGTGATTGCCACCATCCCGAGCGGGATCATGACCCTCGACCTCGAGGGACGCATCATCGCCTTCAACGCCTCAGCGGAGCGCATCACCGGTTTGAAGGCGAGCGAGGTCGTCGGGTGGCCGTACGCCGAGGTGGGCCTGGCGGGGTTCCCGGGCCTTAAGGCTTTCGGCACCCGCGCGGAGGATCCGCTACCCGCCATGGCCTTCGAGGCTCCCTTCATGCGTGGGGATGGGACGGTGCTCCCCATCGGCGTCACCTATTCTTCCCTCCGAGACGGGGAGGAAAGACTCCTCGGGGCGGTGGCCATCTTTCAGGATCTCACCGAGCGGCGGCGGATCGAGGAGCAGCTCCGGCGTGCGGATCGGTTGGCAGCGGTGGGGCAGTTGGCCGCGAGCATTGCCCATGAGGTCCGGAACCCGTTGGCGGCCATCAGCGGCTCCATCCAGCTCCTGGAGGATGGGCTCAAGGGCCAGGAGCATGAGCGGCTCCTGGGGGTGATCCTTCGGGAGGCGGATCGTCTCAAGTTGATCACCGGCCAGTTTCTCGATCAGGTGCGGATGCCGGGACCGCCGGGGAGGGGATGCGATCTGGTCGCCTCGCTGGAGGAGACGCTGTTCCTCCTTCAGCAGAGCGAAGAGTGCCGTCCCGGTGTTCACTTCCGGTTTGAGAAGCGGGTGGAGGCCCTTCCGGTGGTGGCGGATCGGGACCGGTTGAAGCAGATCTTCTGGAATATTGGCTTGAACGCCCTGCAGGCCATGTCGGAGGGCGGGACACTCTGGGTGGTCGTTGGGCCAGAGGAGGGGTTCGGGGCAGTCGAATTTCGCGATTCCGGTGAGGGGATCCCTGCCGAGCAGCTCGCGAAGATTTTCGAGCCGTTTTATACCACCAAGGGGAGGGGGACCGGTCTCGGACTCTCCATTGCCAAGCGCCTGGTGGAGGATCTCGGCGGACGGATCGAGGTGAAGAGCCACCCGGGTGGCGGGGCGACCTTTCAGATCTTCCTTCGCCGGCTCGCCGAGGTGGGGTCAGGCGGGGCGAGCTCCTCTACCCTCTCTTCGGCTGGGGGGCCACGATGACGAGAATCTTGATCGTCGATGATGAAGCGGGCATGCGGGAGTTCCTAAGCATCCTCCTGGAACGGGAGGGTTTCCAGGTGGAGTGTGCAGAGGACGGGGAGGAGGCTCTCCAGGCGGTCCGGAAGGCTCAGTTTGACCTGATCATCTCCGATCTCAGAATGCCGAACCTGGATGGCGTCCGCCTCTTGGAAGGCCTTCAGAAAGTTGAGCCCGAGATCCCGGTGGTCCTGGTGACGGCCTACGCATCGGCCGAGTCGGCCATCCAGGCCATGAAGCTCGGGGCGTACGACTACCTGACCAAGCCCTTTCGGGTGGAGGAGATCAAGCAGGTGATCTCCCGGGCCCTGGAGAGCAAGGCGGCTCGCGTGGCGGGAGTCTTTCCTTGGTCGGGGGAGGCCTTCCCCCGACCGGTGGAGGGGCTCATCGGCCGGAGCCCAAAGATGATCGAGCTCTATAAGCTGATCAGCAAGGTGGCGACGGTTTCCGGGACGGTCTTGGTGACCGGGGAGAGCGGGACCGGGAAAGAGCTGGTGGCCCGGACCATCCATAAGAATAGCGACCACGCCACCAAGCCGTTCCTGGCCATCAGTTGTGGCGCGATTCCGGAAACGCTGCTCGAGAGCGAGCTGTTTGGCCACGTGAAGGGCGCCTTTACGGGGGCGGTGGCCGCCAAGGCGGGTCTCTTTGAGGTGGCCAACGGCGGGACCGTCTTCCTGGATGAGATCGGGGAGACGAGTCCCGCCATTCAGGTGAAGTTGCTCCGGGTCTTGCAAGAGCGTGTGTTTCGGCGGGTGGGCGGGACCGACGATATCGAGGTCGATGTCCGGGTGATCGCCGCCACGCATCAGGATCTGAAGGACCTGATCCAGAAGGGGCGCTTCCGGGAGGACCTCTATTACCGGCTCAACGTCATTCCCATTCACCTCCCTTCCCTTCGGGAGCGGCGGGAGGATATTCCCCTCCTCGCCATGAATTTCCTCGCCAAGTATAGCCAGGAGACTAAACGGCCCATCCGAGGGATCGCCCCCGATGCCATGGAGCTCTTGTTGCGCAACCATTGGCCAGGAAACGTGCGGGAGCTCGAAAATGCCATCGAGCGAGCCGTGGCGCTGGGGACGGCGGCCGTGTTGACCCCCGAGAGCCTGCCCGAACACATAAAAGCCGAGAGTCCAGAGTCGAGAGACGAGCGACCGGACCCAGGAAACAGGGAAACAGAGATCCACCCTCGACTCTCCACCCTCGACTCTCCGCTCGATCTGGATGCGGTGGTCTCCCGGGTCGAGCGGGACCTGATCCTGGAGGCGCTCAGGCAGGCGGGCGGCGTCCAGAAGAAGGCGGCCCAAGTCCTCGGGCTGAGTTTCGAATCGTTCCGGTACCGGATGAAGAAACACGGGATCGACCCGGAGGAGGGGCGGCGGGCCCCTTCGGAAGGCTGAGGGATGGGGGGTTTTCAACGCCGAGCGGTGAGATCCCCCAATCTGGCCGGGAGATTAAAGGATCCATGGTCGAGTGCGAAAGCCACTGAATCCTTTCGAATCAACTAGTTGGATGGATCGTGCCGCAGGGGATCCTCCCTGGCACGGGACCTGCAAGGGGTATGTGGGCAGAAAGAGAAACCATCAACCTAGCAAGGAGGGAAAGCATGTTGAGTCGGTACTTTAAACGGGACGAGAAGGGCTTCACCCTGATCGAGCTCCTGATCGTCGTCGCCATCATCGGGATCCTGGCCGCCATCGCCATTCCCAACCTGATCACCGCCCAGCGGCGGGCGCGTTACTCCCGGGCGGCGGGGGACACGAAGGAGATCATCACCCAGGCCATGGTCCTGACGAGTGATAACAACGCGGTCGCGATTGGTGCGGCGCCGGCTTTGG
>JBHIAH010000053.1:0-18304 GCA_046758505.1 Methylomirabilales bacterium (SeqCode)
ATGACACGGGTCCTGGTCGTCGATGACGATCGCCTGGTGTGCTGGTCCCTAGGGCGAGCCTTGGCTCGGGAAGGCTACGAGGTGATGACGCTGGAGTCTGCGGAGCAAGCCTTGGCAGAGGTTGGAACGAGCCGCTTCGGCCTGGTGATTACGGACTTCGCGTTGCCGGGAATGGATGGGCTAGAGCTGCTCGAGCAGATGCGATCGATGTGCCCCGACATCAGGGCTATTGTCATCACAGGAAAGGGATCGCGGGAGGTGGAGCGGGAAGCGCTGAACCGTGGCGCCACCGCCTACGTGGAGAAGCCCTTTTCCGTCAGGGAGCTTGTCGGCCTGGTGAAGACGATCCTACCTACTCTGGGCACGGCCTAGGGGCATGAGTGGATGCGAGGGAGAGGGAATGGTGAAACGGCTGGCATTTTTCCTGATCGTAATCGTCCTGGTTTCGTCGGCCGCCACAGCACAGACGCGGCCCCCGCTCGCACGTCTCAAGATTTCCCTGTGGCCTGAGTACGACCGGCCAGCCGTTCTGGTGATGTTGCATGGCTGGCTTGCGGTGGACGCGGCGCTGCCCGCCATCGTCCCTCTGCCGATGCCGGCGCAGGCGGGTAAGCCGCACGCTGTGGCCAAGGGGGCTCCCGACGGCGAGCTATTGATGGCCCAGCACATGGTCGACGTGCAAGGCGACTGGGCGAAGATCAACGTGATGACCGATATGCGCGAGGTGCGGGTAGAGTACTATGTGGATTTCCCGACTACCGATCCCCTACGTCGCTACGTCTTCGAATGGCCGGGTGGCCTCGACGTCAAAAAGGTGACCTATGAGGTGATGCAGCCGAGCGGCGCCAAAGACCTCTCGGTGCGGCCGCCGCCGAGCACCCAGACCGTCGGCAACGACGGGCTCACCTATCATCTGGGTAATCTGGGTCCCAAGACACGTAAAGATACATTCTCCATCGAGATCAGCTACACCAAGACCACGCCAACACTCACCGCCGCCGCTCTCCGGCCGTCGGCATCTGCCGTGGGCCAGACGCCGCCTGCGGGCGGCGCACCTGGCGAGACGCCGGCGACTCCGTCCGGCTCAGGCGGAGCCAACATATGGCTGCTCGCCCTGATGATCGTACTCGGTGCCGCGCTCGGCGGGGCCTGGGTCTTCATGGCGAAAAAGAAGCCCCGGGGAAAGAGGTAAACCAACCCGTTCTGAGCGGGACTGAGATCCACGTCACGTCTCCCCTCGTCTCCACCAGGAAGGGGAAAAGGGCACCTTCTACCTTTTCTTGCATCGCGTTCTTCGATTCAGGACAGTGGTTCCATGCCTCGCACCGCACGTCTCTCTGCCGGCGGTATCTGCTACGACATGATCAACCGGGGCAATGCCCGGGTGGAGGTCTTTCGCCAACATGTATCAGGAAAAGTAGAATGTCCCCCCTTTCCCCCCCTTTCCCTGACGAAAAACATGTCTGTTTCTGCTCTTGGTTCTTGAAAGGGAAAGGATTCGTTCGTATTTTCACAAGCGAATACTCGGCGAGGGCCTGGGAAAATTGCGTGCGTGATTTTCCCCATTGACGGCCATGCGGCGACTTGATAGCTTCCTTGCCCCCGGCTGGGAAGATCCTCGATGGGTTGTCATCCGGGAATACTCCAAAGGCGCGTTCTGGAACTCGAAGGCAGCGGTCTCGTGGCAATCGTCGTGCGGGACGGGTAAGAAGGGTGGCACGATAGCCACGGGTGGACTGCTCGGCGCATTGGGCCGGAAGGCCCGGCATGGTGAAAGAAGAGGGGGTGAGTCATGACACGGTGGCTCCACATTACGGTATGGACGGTCCTTTTCGTCGCCGCGTTCGCCGTGCCCCGGGCCGATGCCGAGTACCGGCGGGAGAGCTGGGGGGCCAAGGAGGGGGAGGCGTGCATCGCCTGCCATAGCGACCAGACCCCCGCCCTGGCGGAGGAGTGGCGCATCGGCCGCCACGGGCAGGCGGGCGTCAACTGCTACGATTGTCATCGCGCCGACAAGAAAGATCCGGATGCCTTCACGCACTTTGACCGGACCATCGCCATCCTGGTGAGCCCGAAGGACTGCGCCCAGTGCCACCAAAAGGAAGTCGATGAGCAGAAGGGGAGCCACCATGCGAAGGCGGGGCAGATCCTGGCCTCGCTGGACAATTTTCTGGGTGCGGTCGTGGGGGGGCCGCCAGCCGTCGCCACCGGATGCATGCAGTGCCACGGGTCGACCATCCGCGTCCTGGCGGGGGGAAAGCTCGATCCCACCACCTGGCCCAACACCGGGATCGGCCGGATCAACCCGGACGGCAGCCGGGGGAGTTGTACCGCCTGTCACACCCGCCATGCCTTTTCGGTGGCGCAGGCCCGCCGGCCCGACGCCTGCGGGAAGTGCCACCTGGGGCCGGATCATCCCCAAATCGAGGTCTACCAGGAGTCCAAGCACGGCATCCTCTATCAGGCGTTCAAAGATCGGCTGAACATTGACCGTTCCAACTGGATCGTGGGGGTGGACTACACGGCGGCCCCCACCTGCGCGACCTGCCACATGAGCGCCACCCCGGATCAGGGCGTAACCCATGACGTGGGGGAGCGGATCTCGTGGACCCTGCGGCCGCCCATTTCCAAGAAGCTCAACATGGTCGTCTTTGAGGATCTGTCGAAGACCGATATCCCGGAAGGGAAGCCGCTGCCCAAAGTCGGAAAAAAGTTTCGAGGGAAGCGGGTGAAGGAGGTCTTGACCTGGAAGGACAGGCGCAACCAGATGGTGAACGTGTGCCGCAACTGTCACGCCGAGCCGTTTGTGAGCGGGTTCTACCGGCAATTCGACGACCTGGTGAACCTGTACAACGACAAGTTCGGCCGCCCGGCCACTGCCATCATGAAAGCGCTCAAGAAGGCGGGGAAGCTCACGCCTGCTCCGTTCGACGAGAATCTCGAGTGGATCTACTGGGAGCTCTGGCACCACGAGGGACGCCGGGCCCGGCACGGTGCGTCCATGTCGGGACCCGATTACGCCTGGTGGCACGGTATGTACGAGGTTGCGAAAAGCTTCTACCTCCACTTCGTCCCGGAAGTGAAGCAGGTCGCCGGTGAGCCGCTTGCCACGAAGTTGCTCGACAAGTACGTCTTCTCCCAACCGGGGCACCGGTGGGTCAAGGAGGGGATGAGCAAGGAGCAGCTCAAGAAGATCCAACAGTTCTATCGCGAGCGCTACGGCGAAGAAAAATAAGCCGGTGATTGGCTGCCTCCGCATTTCGAGAATGATGGGCCGGCGGACGTGTTTTGTCCGCCGGCCTTCTTGCTTTCTACCCCCCTCGGAACCCTTCCAATCCACCTCAGTCCTGATTCAACCTCCACCACGCTCCCCGTACAAGGAGAGGGGAGCCCGTAACGACAGATTTGTCGAGCCATACGACTGTTTCGTCGAAAAAATGCCCCCCTGTGAACCTAACGAGTTGAAAATAAAGGAATGGATGAATGGCACGGGCTATGCTCTTCTCTTTAGGCGGGTAGTTCCGACAACCTTATATAAGGAGAGAGGAGGGCAGTTCAGATGAAGAAACTCCTAGGTGTCATCGCGATTGTTGGGGTCCTCGGA
Source organism: Methylomirabilales bacterium (SeqCode) (assembly GCA_046758505.1). GTDB lineage: Bacteria > Methylomirabilota > Methylomirabilia > Methylomirabilales > CSP1-5 > CSP1-5. The sequence continues at coordinate 3,605 of JBHIAH010000053.1, forward strand.
CTTGCCGCAGTTGCCTTCGCCCATGGTCCCAGAGGCTACGGCCGGGGCTCGGGGATGGGCCCAGGGATGATGGGTGGGCAGGCCGGTCCCGGCGGGTACGGATGCCCTGGCTTCGGGGCACGGGCGACCGCAGAGGCGATCACCGCCGACCAGGCCAAAGAGATCGCGCAGAAGTACGCCGATCAGTACCTCAAGGGCTTCACAGTCGAACGGGTGTTGCCCTTCACCGGGATGCACCACACGATGTACTCGGTGGAGCTCAAGGGCCCGAACGATGAGGTCCGAACTTTCCACATCAACCCGTGGGGGAACGTGATGCCGTTTGCTGGTCCGGTGACCCGCACCCAGTAGCCAACACCTCGCACCCACCACCTCCCGGCCCCCGCGGACGTGCAGTCCCGGGGGTCGGTCCTCTTTACAGGGCGGTTGCGGTGTGAGAGTGACGGGTGTTAGAATCCCGGCTCGGAGGTCTTCGTGAGAACTCCGTTTCCACCCCGTTACTTCTTGGCCTCGATCGCGCTGCTCCTGGTGCTCGTCGCCCTCTATGCGGTGTGGGCGATTCGGCGGACGCAACACGAGCTAACGCGCCAGCTCGAGCAGAAGGGGGTGGCGTTGGCCGAGGCCTTCGAGACAAGCAGTCAGAATGCCATCCAGGGTAACGCCCTGATGGAAGAGATGATCGCCCAGCGCCTCTTCGACAACGCCCGGCTCATTGACCAGCTCCTCCTCACCCGCCCGTTTGACCCGGCCCTGCTCAAACGGATCAGCGCCATGAATCGGCTCCAGCGGGTGGACCTGCTCGACCGCGAGGGGCGTCCTTATAAACCCCCGCGGACACGCCGGGGGATGGTGGGACCCGGGATGAGGGGCATGATGAGGGGGGCGCCAGGCTCCGCGGAGATGCGCGAAGCCCACCGCCGGATGATGATGTACATGTGGGGCCGTCGATGGGGACCGCGTCACGAAGAGGCGGTCCCACCCCCACCGCCGGTGGAGGAAGAGAAATTCTGGGAAGGGAGTCTCTTCGGTGTCGCCGTCGAGGCGCGAAGCTTTCCCGGCATCATCGCGGTTCACGCGGATGCCGACTACGTCTTGAACTTCCGAAAAGAGATCGGAGTCGAGCAACAGATCCAGGAGCTCGGGCGGCAACCCGGGGTGGAGGAGGTCGCCCTTTTGGGATCTGATCTGACAGTGCTGGCTCATTCTGATCCGGGGCGCCAGGGCGAGCGAGAGAATGATAGTGTCCTGCAGCAGGCACTGGAGGGGCGGAAGCCGCTGAGCCGGCTGGTCACGGGCACAGGGGGCACGGAAGTCTTCGAGGTTCTCAGGCCGCTCAGTCTGGGCGGCTCGCGACTCGGCCTGCTCAGGGTCGCCCTGTCGACGGCGCCGGTGGAGCAGGAATGGAAGCGGGATGTCCGGTCCGCCGCCGTCCTCGGATTGGCTGTCCTCTTGGCGGGCGCGTTGGGGATGGCTGTCATCTTTTACATGCAACACCGGCATCTGGTTGAGGTGAAATCCCTCGCGGCCGAGGTCGAGCGGCGCGATCGCCTCGCCTCGCTGGGGAACCTGGCAGCGGCCGTGGCCCACGAGGTCCGGAATCCGCTGAACGCCATTGCGATGGGGCTGCAGCGCTTGAGAGAAGAGTTCCGGCCTGCCAACGACGAAGCGGACTACGCCAGGTTTGTGGACCTGATGCAGGGGGAGGTCCAACGGCTGAATGGCATCGTACAGGAGTTTCTCTCGCTGGCCCGGCCCCTCTCGCTCAACCCCGATGCCGTCCAGATCGGGGAGCTGCTCAGCGAAGTGGCTGCGCTCGTTGAGCCGGATGCCGAAACGCGGGGGATCACGGTGAACCTCGATCTTTTGTCCGACCTTCCCTCCGCCCAGTTGGATCGGGACCACATCAAGCAGGTGCTCTTGAACCTTGTGTTGAACGGCCTTGAAGCCATGCCGGGTGGCGGGACGTTGACCATCTCTGCTGCGGTCACCCGTCAAGCCCTTGTCCTGACCGTCTCGGATACCGGCGGGGGCGTGCCTGCCGATCTCCTCCCCAAAATCTTCGAGCCCTATGTCACCACCAAGGCCAAGGGGATGGGGCTCGGCCTCACCATCGCGCGGCGGATTATCGAGGCCCATGGGGGCACCATCGCGGTCGAGAGCCGGCCGGGCGAAGGTACCCGGTCCACCCTTACTCTTCCCCTCACGCTCTCAACCTTCACCTCAGAGCGCCCAGACGATGGCTAAGTCTTTCCGTATCCTGGTGGTGGACGACGAGCCGGCCCAGCTCGAACTGGTCAGCGGGTTCCTCGCCAAACGCGGCTACGACGTCTCGCTCGCCTCGAACGGCGAGGAGGCGCTGCAACGGTTCAAGCGGGAGCCATTCGATCTCGTGCTGACCGACCAGAAGATGCCCGGTTTCTCGGGCCGCGAGCTGACCGAGGCGGTGCGGCGCGCACATCCCGAGGTTCCGGTCATCGTGATGACGGCGTACGGCACGATCGAGACGGCGGTCGCCGCCATCCAGGCCGGAGCGGTGGACTACCTTACGAAGCCCCTCAATCTGGACGAGCTGCTCCACCGGGTTCAGCGAATCCAAGAGCGGCAGCGCCTTCTCACCGAAAACCGCGAGCTGCGCGAAGCCCTGCAGGAACGCCACCGCGTGGAGGGGATCATCGGTAACAGTGGCCGGATGCAAGAGGTCCTCTCGATGGTGCGGCGGGTGGCGCCGAGCGACGCCACGGTGCTGATCCGGGGCGAAAGCGGCACCGGTAAGGAGCTGATCGCCAAGGCGATCCACTACGCGAGCCCGCGCGCACCCGGGCCCCTCGTCCGCGTCAACTGTGCGGCACTCCCCGAGAGCCTCATGGAGTCAGAACTCTTCGGCCACGAGAAGGGGGCTTTTACCGGTGCCGTGGCGGCCCGCAAGGGTCGGTTCGAACTGGCCGACGGCGGCAGTCTCTTTTTGGACGAGATCGGCGACCTCCCTCCACACCTGCAGGTCAAGCTCCTCCGCGTGCTCCAGGAGCGGGAGATCGAGCGGGTGGGGTCGAGCCGGCCGATCGCCGTCAACGTCCGGGTCCTCGCCGCGACCCATCGGGATCTGGAAGCGTTGATACACGACGGACGCTTTCGCGAGGATCTCTTCTATCGAATCAACGTGGTCACCATCAGCGTGCCGCCGCTCGAAGAGCGCCGGGAAGACCTGCCCCCCCTCATCGACCACTTCCTGCGGACCTTTGCCACGAAAAATGGCAAGACCATTCGCGGGCTGACGCGGGAGGCACGCGAGGCCCTCCTCCGGTACGATTACCCGGGGAACGTCCGGGAGCTCGAGAACATGATCGAGCGGGCCGTGGTCTTGACGCGGGACGAGGTGATCGATCTCAGCGATCTTCCTCTGAGTCTTCCGGAGCCGGGGGAGCACGGAGAGGAAGGGGGTCTCACGGCCGCGGTGGAAGGGCTTGAGCGGCGGATGATCCGAGACGCGTTGGCCAAGGCCGGGGGCACCCAGACCCGCGCCGCCGAGCTTCTCGGGATCAGCGAACGCGTGCTCCGATACAAGCTCAAGAAGTACGGCCTCTCCGCCGACTGACGATCTTTCTTCCATCGGGTAAAATAGTCCGCTCCGTGCACCGCGGGGGTGTGCTTTCGGTCCGAAATGTGAGGAGGATCATATCTGTTGCTGTCCTGAGTCCTTGCAGGTGGCCTGGCTCGTGTCTAATTTCACAAGCGAATCCCTCTTACTTTTTCGGCTTGCCCCCGCTCTCAGTTTCGGTTAGAGAGGGGGAGAAGGATTCAAGTGTGAACTGCCGGTGTTCGTTGACCTGGCGCGGAGGCTGTCAATGCCTCGGAAGGAGGTGACGATGCGGATGCGAATTCGCGGTTCCCGTCCCTGTTCCCTTGGGGTGTTGCCCCTGGCCCTCCTGCTCGCCGCCGGGGCAGCCTGGGCGCATGAGGCGCCCGTCCTGCCGCTTCCCTCCGAGCAGCTCTCGCCCGCGGCCAAGGCGAAGGGGTATGCGGGGCCCGAGGCCTGCGCCGAGTGCCACAGCGACCAGTACAACGACTACCGGGCCTCCGGCCATCCCAAGAAGCTGCGGCCTGCGGCTGAAGCCCGGGCCTGGGGAGTCCCGCTGCCCGAGGGCTACGACTGGAGCGACATCAGCTACGTGATCGGCGGGGCCCGGTGGAAGGCGCGGTTCGTCGGCAAAGACGGCTACATCATCACGAAGACCGGCCCGAACAAGGACACACCGGGCAAGAACCAGTACAACCTGGCGACGGGCCGCTGGGTGAACTACCACCCCGGCGAGAAGAAGGCGTATACCTGCGGCACCTGCCATACCACCGGCTATAGCAAGCCGGGGCACCAGGACGGCTTGCCGGGCATCACGGGGACCTGGGCCTTCCCCGGGATCACCTGCGAGGCGTGTCATGGCCCGGGGGCGGCCCACGCCGCAGCGCCGAGCAAGGAGAACATCAAGGTGGATAAGTCGCCGGCGGCCTGCGGCACGTGTCACATCCGGGGGACGAAGGAAAAGATTCCCGCCAAGAAGGGGTTCATCCGCCACCACGAGCAGTACAACGAGTACCTCGCCGGCCCCCACGCGGGGAAGCTCAGCTGCGCTACCTGTCATGACCCCCACAAGCGGGCCACGGTCTCGATCAAGAAGCGGTGCGCGGCCTGCCATCGCACGCAGGCCAAGGCGTTTACGGGGAGCACGATGCAGCGATCTGGCGTCACGTGCGTGGACTGCCACATGCCCCCGGCCGGGAAGAGCGCCGAATCCTTCGGGAAATACATCGGCGATGTCAAGTCCCATATCGTGAAGATCTCAACCGGGCCACAGGACAAGATGTTCACCGCCGATGGGAAGTTCGCCACGGGCAAGCTGACCCTGGACTTTGCCTGCCTCCGCTGCCACGGTGCCCGGGATATCACCTGGGCGCGGGCCAACGCCAAGGGGATCCACGCCCGCGGCAAGTAGCCCGGGTATTCCGATAGCGATTACGGGGTGAGGGGCTCCGTCCGGAGGGACGGAGCCCCTCCTTATTTTATGTCGGCAAGTCCAGGGATGATGGTGCAGACCGTGGGACAGACGGGGCACAATCCGACGTGGTGAGACAATGGTGTCCCACCCGGCTAAGCTAGTCCCATTGGGCCATGGGGAGTGGTTCTCCGTGCCTAATCCCTCATTCGGTCTGGGGCAGCCGTGCCTCAATGGCCTGGACCCTCTCCGTTCCGCCTTACGTGTCATTTCATGAAAAATTCATGAAAAATTAACAGGTTGGAGCATGAGGGGGATCTGTTCTGCATTTGGCATCCGCATTGCTCTCCGTGCGGGAAGCTGCGCACCATGTGAAGAAGTGCACAAGTCAAGTTTCTTCCTGATCTTGGTCATGGAGAGTGAATCAGCGGGGTCCGAGCTTTCCATACGGTGCGTGGAGGGAGGCGGCAACCCGAACATCTAACGCAAGTTCAAATCAGATCTCCGAGCCATCCCGATCCCCCCGGGGCGGGATGGACCCGACGGCCGGAGGAGCGATCCCCCGGCCAGCCCGATGGTCCGGAGGCGATGCGAGGGTTCCGGGCCTGAATTGGCAAAGGAGATCGTTCCGACGGGAACGATCTCCTTTGTGTTTCGAGGGGCACAATGGGTTTCACGTGAGCCGCTCGAGGTTGCGACAGGGTAGCGACAGTCGGGCTCAGAGGGTCGGTGGGGGGTTGGAGCCGACATCACAAAGGAGGGGACGATGGCTTTGAATGAGCTGCAGCGGATGCATGAAGACCTGGAAAGAGCCCTGAGGAAGCCGGCATCGAAGCGCTCCTGGGCGATGGTGATCGATCTGAGAAAATGCGTCGGGTGTCACGCCTGTACGGTGTCCTGTGCCGCTGAGAACGTGTGCCCGCCAGGAACTTCGTACCGAAAGGTCTTTGAAGTCGAGTATCAGTCCTTTCCGGAGTTGGATCGGTTTTTCATGCCGGCAAACTGCCAGCAGTGCGATAACCCGCCGTGCATGAAGGCCGCCAACAAAGTCGCCCCCGGTGCCATCGAAAAGCGGAAAGACGGGATCGTGGAGTTCAGGTACGACAGACTCAGGAAGAACGCACGGGCGGGTGAGGCGGCGCAAAAGGCGTGTCCGTACTACGCCATCGTCGAGGATAGGGGGGGGTTTTACACCGAGGGTACCCCGGTGCTTGAAGCCTACGAGACGAGGAATTTCTATGAATATGACGAGACGCTAAACCGCAAAAAGGGAGATACAAGGGGCGCGATCAGGAAATGCACCTTCTGCCCCCACCGTCTCGACAGCGGGATGCTGCCGGCATGTGTTTCGACCTGCATCGGCAGGGCGATGTACTTTGGTGACAAGAACGATCCCAAGAGCCTCGTGTCGGAGTTGATTCGGAATGAGAAGGTCTGGAATCTGAAGGCCGGTCTCGGCACCGGACCGAGAATCTACTATATCGGGTACGAGCACAGGACGACGATTGCGGTTGGCACGCCCGCAACCTGCACGGTTTGCCACGAATAGGGAGGCGCGATCATGGCGGAGAAGACGAACGGATCCTGTAGATTAGCCGAATACCTCGAGAAGCTCCCGGAAAGGGAGATCTCCAGAAGATCCCTTTTGAAGTCGGGTGCACTCCTTGGCGGCTCGGCGGTGCTCATGAGTCAGCTCGAGGCGACCTCGATGCTGGCGAGAAGCGCAGAGGCGGCGGGCCGGGTTGCGGGGGGGTATCCCCTATCCAAGGCCGAGAACACCATCTATTCCGTCTGCCTGCAGTGCCACACGGCCTGTCCCATCAAGGTCAAGGTGCTGAACGGGATCGCGGTCAAGGTCGACGGCAACCCGTACAGTGAAAATATGATCCCCAACCTCGACTACTCTGCCCCGTTATCAAAGGGGGCGAAGATCGATGCAAAGGTCTGCCCGAAGGGCCAGTCCGGCATTCAGAGTCTCTACGACCCCTATCGGATCGTGAAAGTGCTCAAGAGAAACGGCCCGCGGGGTTCGAACAAGTGGACCGTGATTCCGTTCGATCAGGCCGTTGACGAGATTGTCAATGGCGGCAAGCTCTTTGCCTCGATCGGGGAGCAGAGGCACGTCCCCGGACTGAAAGAGATCTACGGATTGCGGGATGCCAAGCTTTCCGCCCGGATGGCGAAGGATGCCACGGCTGTTGCCAAAGGGAAAATGCAGGTGGCTGATTTCAAATCGAAATACCGGGCCCACCTGGATGTCTTGATTGACCCGGATCACCCGGATCTCGGCCCAAAGAACAATCAGCTCCTGACGATGTGGGGGCGGATCGAGCACGGCCGAATCGAGCTCGGCAAGCGATTCATGTACGGCTCGTTTGGCTCGCACAACCTGATCGAACACACGTGCATCTGCGAACAGTCCCACCACATCGCCTATAAGGAGAGTACGAAGCAGTATAAGGGCGGGAAATGGAAAAAGGGAAAAACCCATATGAAACCCGATGCGTTCAATGCGGAGTTCATCGTTTACTTCGGCACGGGTTTCGTGGAGGCCAACTTTGGACCGCCAGCGATGTGCGAAAAGGTCACCGAGGGGTTGGCCTCTGGACGGCTCAAGGTGGCCGTGGTGGACCCGAGGATGAGCAAGTCGGCGGCCAAGGCGTGGAAGTGGCTGCCCATCCAGCCGTCGACGGATGCGGCACTGGCGCTGGCCATGATTCGCTGGATGATCGAGCACAAGAGATACGATGCGCGGTATCTGGCGAACGCCAACAAGGCCGCGGCGAAGGCCTCCGGGGAGACCACGTGGTCCAACGCCGCGCATCTCGTCAAGATCGAGAAAGATGGTCCCGGGGCGCTGTTGCGGGCATCGGACGTTGGGGTGGGCGGCAAGGATGCCTTTGTGGTTGTCCGAGAGGGGAATGCCGTGTCTGTGAAGGTCGGTGACGGCAAGAACGCCGTCACCGGGGATCTCGATTTCAGCGGCGAGATCAATGGCGTGAAGGTCAAGACGGCGTTTCGGCTCTTGAAGGAGGAGGCGTTCTCTCGCGGCCTGGCGGAGTGGTCCGCCATCTGCGGGATTCCGGTGAAAGACATCGAGGAGGTTGCGAGGGAGCTCACCTCGCACGGCAAGAAGGCCGCGGTCGAGTTTTACCGGGGGCCTGTCCAGCACACCAACGGGTTTTACAACGCGCGGGCGCTCATCGCGCTCAATATCCTCCTGGGGAATGCGGATCACAAGGGGGGCATGTCGGTCGGCGGCAGCCACTGGCACGAGTTTGGAGGGAAGTCGAAGGAACAATTCAGTGTCAAGAAGAAGAAGATGCATCCCAACATGCTCACGGCCTTCGGCCACAAGATCACGAGGGAGGGGTCGCATTACGAGCAGTCGACGCTCTTCCGTGGCTATCCCGCCAAGAGGCCGTGGCTGCCGTTTACCAGCAATGTGTACCAGGAGGCGCTGCCGTCAGCAGCGGACGGCTATCCGTATCCGATCAAGGCGCTCTGGCTGCACATGGGATCGCCCGGATACGCCTCCCCCGCAGCCCATACGGCGCTCAAGATCCTCGCGGACGTGGAGAAAATCCCCCTGTTCTTCTCGACCGACATCGTGCTCGGCGAAAGCACGATGTACGCGGATTACGTCTTCCCCGACACCGCGATCTGGGAGCGGTTTGGAAACCCCCATGCGTCGCCGGATGTGCCGTTGCGGGCGTCGAAGTTCCGGCAGCCCACGGTCACTCCGCTCACCGAGGTGGTGACGGTGTTCGGAGAAAAGATGCACTGCTCCTACGAGGCGGTCCTCCTGGCCATTGCCGAACGGCTCAAACTGTCGGGCTTTGGCACCGACGGGTTCGGCCGCGGATGGGGCTTGACCCGACCGGAGGATTGGTTCCTCAAACTTGCGGCCAACATGGCGGTGGGCGACAAGAAAGGCGATTCGGTGCCGGCTGCCTCCTTCGACGAGATGAAGCTGTTTGTGAAGGCACGGAGGCATCTCAAACCGACCGTCTTTTCCGCCCGCAGGTGGGAAAAGGCAGTCGGCTCCGACAAATGGAAGAGGACGGTGACCGTCCTCAACAGAGGGGGCCGTTGGGAAAAGTGGGCCGATGAGGTTACCAACGGCAAGGGGATGCTGGTGCACAAGTTCAAAAAACAGCTCAACCTCTACGTCGAGCGGGTGGCCGTGGCGAAACAGTCCCTCACGGGCAAGAGGTTCTCCGGCGTCCCGATCTATGAACCTCCCAAGGACGCTGCCGGGAATCTGGCTGTCGACAGGAATATGCCGCTCCAGCTCATCACCTACAAGGATATCCTCGGCGGCCAGTCGAGAACGCTGCCCGGGAACTACTGGCTGAGCTCGATCCTGCCGGAGAATTACCTGCTGATCAATGTCGGGACGGCCAAGAAGCTGGGCTTTGAGGACGGCGACAAGGCCAGGCTGATCTCTGCCACGAACCATGACGGCAAGTGGCACCTGCCCAACCGGGGGGCGGTCGATATGGTCGGCAAGATTAAGGCCGTGGAAGGCATGGCCCCTGGGGTCGTGGCGGTGTCATGGCACTTCGGACACTGGGGGTACGGTGCAGCGGACAGCGTCATTGATGGCAGGACGATCAAGGGGGACAAGCGGCGCACGACGGGTCTGTGCCCCAATGCCGCCATGAAGGTCGATCCCGTGCTCAAGAATGCGTGCATGACGGATCCGATCGGGGGAAGCTCGTCGTATTATGACACCAGGGTCACGCTTATGAAGGCATGACGTCCCTTCCCCCTCACGCAATATCGGCACGAAGTCGCCCAATGGTGGTAGAATACGCCTGCCGGGGAGCCGTGGTGGCGGTCCTGAGGCGCCGGCCTTGAGGCACCGCGTCACGTCATGGGACAGGGCTGCCCCAGACGGCTAAGTCACTATCCTCCGGTATGTTTGTCGTGCTTGGTCCACATTCTTCCCCTGTTGTTCTGGGGCAGCTCTGTCTCACTGGCAGCGCGAGAGGATGGGTATTTCGATTGCCTTTGAAAGGTATTTGTGATTTAAAATTAGGGGGTTAGCCATTGGTCTGCAGTCATCTTCACCCGATGGCACCCCCCTTGCTCATAATCACCGGGACCCAATCTCCGTTCGGCGGAAGGCTCGAACCGGGAACAGGGGGTGTCGGCGATGCGATGCTCGATCATGGCGGCGCTCATAGCTTCGCTGGTCCTCGTCCCCCGGGTTGGATGGGGGCACGGGGCGGGGGCGCGGGTCGGGGCGAGGACGATCGGCAACCTCGAGGTCACTCTGTACGTGTGGGGGCCTCAGGAGGTCCTTCGCCCCAAAGGGGACGGCCACCATACGCCGCGGGCGGCGGCCACCCATCACCTGGATGTGCGGGTCTACGACCTGAAGCGAGGGATCTACATTCCGTACCTCACCGTCAAGGCGACCATCACTGACCGCACCAAGCAGCGGGAGTTTACTGTGGAGTTGGATCCCATGATCGGGGAGTGGCTGCACTACGGGGCCAACATCACCCTGCCGCACCCGGGGATCTATTCGATCCTACTCGACGTCCAACCGCCGGATATCGCCCGGTACAAACACCTGGCGGATGTGTGGAATACCCCGGCTCAGGCACTCTTCACCTATGAGTATCGTTAATAATAACAAGAAGAAGAAGAAGGGGACGGGCCTGAACTTTTTGATCGATACGATTTGTCATTGGTTCTTCCCCGAGCGGGTCCGAGTGCTTCCGGGGGCACGGGCCTGGTCTATTACCTTCCGGACACTGCACCTGGCAGCCTTTGGCGTGCTGCTCGGTGGTCATGCGTTTTCCGTCGACGCGGAAAAGCTCCTGTCGTATCTCTGGCTCACCATTCTGAGCGGCCTCGGCCTGATCGCCCTCGAGGTGTATGCCGAGGGTCTGTACTGGCTCTTTCTGGGAAAGGGGATCACGGTCCTGGCGAAGCTCGGGATCCTGCTCGCCGTCCCCCTCTTCTGGGAACAGCGCGTAGCCCTCCTGGTGACTGTGGTGGTGATCGCTTCCGTTGGATCCCATATGCCCGCACGGTTTCGCCACTACTCGTTTCTCCACGGACGGGTCATCGGGGTGGGAGAACCCCTTCGGCCTCCCGCCCGCGTTCTCCAGCCGGAGGTGAGGGGCGTAACGACGCTTGAGGGAGCAGATTCGCGACAGCGGTGAGGAATGTGCGGCAGCGGGCGACAGGCGCACAACAAGGAGGGAGGATGGCAAAACCCCCAAAGGCTTATACACAGTTTCAACGGGACTTCCGGCGGGTCTGGCAGGCGTACGACCGCTTAGGGGCAGCGGTCCACCGGGAGGGGCCGATAAAGGCAAAGGCTCGGGAGCTGGTCAAGCTGGGAATGGCCATCGGCGGGCGGCTCGAGGGGGCGGTGAAGGCCCACACCCGCCTGGCCCTCGAGCAGGGCGCGACGCGTGAGGAAATCCGCCAGGTGGCGCTCATGGCCATCACGACGGTCGGCTTCCCAACGGCGATGGCGGCTCTCACCTGGATCGAGGACGTGATCTCGAAAAGACGCGGCCCCCGCACACGGCGGTGAGGGAGATACCGATCTCGGGTCGCGGGCGGACCGAGAGAGAGTAACCGGTGGGAGGCGGACGTTACGGCGGGGAGGAGACAGGTTTGGGAAGCATGAACGGGTATAAGGGACATCTCGTCATCATGGTCGGTGCGGGGCCTGCCGCCCTGTATGCCACTGGCAAGCTCACCGAGAAGGGGCATACCGTTCTGATGCTGAACCGGGATGTCAAGCCGGGGGGCCTGGCGGAGTACGGCATTTACCTGTCCAAACACAAGATGAAAGAGGGCCTGCGGAAGCAGTTTCGGCAGATTCTCGCCAATCCCCGGGTGATTTACTTCGGCAACGTCAAAGTAGGCGAGGGGGCGGCCGTGTGCTTCAGCGAGCTGCAGGATCTCAAGCCGAGTGCGATTGTCGTTGGGGCGGGGGCGCAGGGGACGAAGTCGTTGGGGGTCCCCGGGGATGATGGGCCAAATGTCTATCACGCCAAGGACCTGGTCTACCACTACAATCTCCTTCCGCCCTTCAGTGAGAAAGACTTTCCCATGGGGCAGCGCGTGGCCATCATCGGCATCGGCAACGTCATGGCGGACATCGCGAACTATCTGGTCACGATCCGCAAAGTTCCCGAGGTCATCGCCGTGGCGCGGCGAGGGCCCGTCGAGCGAAAATACGATGACCGCGAGATGCGACCCATCGCCTGGCATATCGACAAAGAAGCGGTAAAGGCGGAGCTCGAGCGGATTCGGCCCCGGCTCGAGCCGCTCGGCCAGGATATGGACGTTCAGTATAAGGAGTTGACGAAGGACTGTCATGTCGAACCGAAGGCGGGCAGGGGTCCCACGCGTCTCTCTTTTCGCTTCCTGGCCTCACCGAAACGGATCGTCCGGGATGAGACCGGGCGCATGGTCGGCATGGAGGTCGAGGAAAACACGTTGGTCGAACGCAAGGGTTCGCTCGCCGCCAAAGGCCTGGGTGAGACCACCGTGCTTCCCGTGGACACGGTAGTTTTTGCCATCGGGGATGTGGTGGACCTCGACCTTGGTCTTTCCGCCATAAAGGGAGGCTGGGGCTACGCGACGAATCCAAACCCGGATCCTCACGATCCGGAAGCGGCCAGATATCAGGTCTTCGATCCCCAGGCCGAGCAGCTCATGGATGGTGTCTTTGTCGTCGGCTGGTCGCGGAGCGCCAGCGAGGGGGTCGTGGGCAAGGCGCGGCTCGATGGCGAGAAGGGGGCGGCTGTGGTGAACCGGTACTTGTCCCAGCGCCCCGGGCTCTCCCGCCGGGAGATCTACCAGCGGATCGGGACCGTCTATCACCGTGTGCGTGAAAAGTCGTTCCCGGTGGTCCACAAGGGACTCTGGCGGATCCTGGAGCAGGTTGAGCGGGAAGAGGCGCACAGGCGGGGTCTCGAGGAATTTAAGTTCGGCACCAACGAGGAAATGCTGCGGGTCGTCCAGGAGAGAGTGAAGAAGCGATCGTGACGCGGCGGCAATCGGACCTCATTCTTGGGAACGGTCACGTAACTCACTCGTTAAACGGAGGAATTCAACATGGCGGCAAAAGGAAACGGCACCAAGATCCAGTTCCAAAACGGCCAGCTCATCGTGCCCGACGACCCCATCATCCCCTTCATCGAGGGGGACGGGATCGGCCCCGACATCTGGGCGGCGAGCGTGCGGGTCTTCGATGCGGCGGTCGAAAAGGCCTTCGGGGGCCAGAAACGCATCGTCTGGAAAGAGGTCCTGGCCGGCGATAAAGCGCACGCGCAGACCGGGGAGTGGCTCCCCGCGGCGACCCTGGCGAGCATTCGAGAGCACATCGTCGCCATCAAGGGCCCCCTCACCACCCCGGTGGGGGGCGGCATCCGCAGCCTCAATGTCGCCATGCGGCAGCAGCTCGATCTCTTCGCCTGTGTCCGCCCCGTCCGCTACTTCCAGGGGACCCCGAGCCCCGTCAAGCACCCGGAGAAGATGGATATCGTCATCTTCCGGGAGAACACCGAGGACGTCTACGCCGGGATCGAGTGGCAACAGGGGACGGCGGAGGCACAGAAGGTCATCACCTTCCTCACCCAGGAACTCAAAGCGCAGATCCGGCCCGATTCGGGCATCGGGATCAAACCCATCAGTATAACCGGCACTAAGCAGCTCGTCCGGATGGCCATCCAGTACGCCCTCGCCCGCAAGCGCCGGAGCGTCACCCTGGTCCACAAGGGGAACATCATGAAGTACACCGAGGGGGCCTTCCGGGACTGGGGCTACGAGCTCGCCCGCGAGGAATTCGGCACCGTCACCATCTCCGAAGACGACCTCTGGGCCCAGCACAAGGGGCGGGCCCCGGAAGGCATGGTGGTGATCAAGGACCGGATCGCCGACAGCATGTTCCAGCAGATCCTCACCCGGACCGACGAGTACGACCTCCTCGCCACCCCCAACCTCGACGGCGACTTCCTGTCGGACGCCTGCGCCGCCCAGGTGGGGGGCCTCGGGATCGCCCCCGGAGCCAACATCGGCATTCCCACCGCGCTCTTCGAGGCGACCCACGGGACCGCCCCGAAGTACGCCGGCCAGGACAAGGTCAACCCCGGCGCCGTCATCCTCGCCGGGGCGATGATGTTCGAGCACCTCGGGTGGCAGCCGGCGGCCGACCGCATCTACCGGGGGATGGAGCGGACCATCCAGCAGAAGCGGGTGACGTACGACTTCGCCCGGCTGATGTCCGGGGCCACCGAGCTCAAGTGCTCCCAGTTCGGGGACGCCATTATCGAGAATATGGGATAAGACAGTCCGAGGTCCAAAGTCAAATGACCGGGGACGGGGGACCGAGCTATGTCGAATTTCGGATTGCGAATTTCGAATTTCTGTGAGCTATGAACTATAGACCATGAACCATGAACTATGAACCCTGAACTATGCTGAACTGTGAGCCACGAAGCGTGAACGCTGAAAGGGGTCCACGACGGTGCACGTTGAGCGCTGCACATTGTACTGTGAACGTCTTGGCTGATTGCTGACCGCTGATAACGCTTTTTATCGGTCATCGGTCCGCGGTCATCGGTCGTCGGACTATGACCTCGGACGTTGGACTTTGGACATTGGACGTGGGGAGGTTGCGATGGCGAAGGACACCTTAACCATCACCGACAACCGCACCGGCAAGACCTACGAG
>JBHIAH010000054.1:0-17885 GCA_046758505.1 Methylomirabilales bacterium (SeqCode)
CCCAGGCCGACGAGGGGCAGTCTTTTCCCTTGACGTGGTTTTTCATAGGTGACCCTCTCTTCCCCTCTCTTCTTTCCACTCAGTGAGCCGGGAAGAGGTCGTACACGTAGTCGTGGGCGGCCAGGGCCTTTTTGCTCATGGTGCCCGCCTGGACGCGCTTGGCGATCTCCTCGCGGGAGAGGTCGAAGATCGCCTCGAAGATCTGCGTGTGCTCCTGGCTGTTTGCCTCCCCCGCGACGAAGAGCACGCGGGCGCTGTGCTGGATGTAGCGGGGGCAGAGGAGCTGCCGCTTGAGGAGCTCCATGATGACAGGCGCCTTGGCACGGTCGAAGCGGCCCGGGTCGCCGCGGCGGTCCAGCTCGGCGAAGAACGCGTACGTCCACTCGTTGTGGCAGTCCCACAACTTCTCGAACAGCTCTTTCGTGAAGCGGGTGCCCGCCTTGACCTGGAAGGCGTTCTGGGCCGGGACGAGCCCGTCCTCGGTGAGGGCCGGGCCTTTGAGGTGGCCGTCCTTCGTGATGGCGGCCCGATGATGGATGAGGGTCCAGAGCCAGGAGACGTCGATCCGGTAGGTGGCGAGGTCGTTCATGAACCTGAGGCGGAGTTCGTAATCGTCGATGGCGGCCGCGAAGTTGCCGTTGAGGATCTGGAAGCCGTAGTTCGCGGCCATGTAAAAGGCGTGCTGGATGTTCTCGATCGTGATGTCCCCCTTCGGCACCCCGTAGATGTCCTCCCAGAGCTTTCGCGTGAAGAGCTTGTCCGGCGTGTCGTGCATGTCCTTCGTGATGACCCAGGGCGTGATCTTGCCTTGCGCGTTCAGCAGGCCGCGGGATTGGAGGAGGGACCGCTCCGCGTCGCTGAGACCGCTGGCGACCGTCGGCATCGGTTTGCCCTTCACGTCCACGGTCTCGAGCGGCGCATCGACGAGGGCCTGGAGCTGCGTCACCGGCGCCTGGAGGGGTCCGTTGCCTGCGGCGACGTAGGCCGGCTCCGGGCTGGCGACCCAGCTCTGCCGATAGGCATCGTAGAGGCGTCCCCTGACCCGGCCGGAGAGGATCTCTTCCAGGGTGGGCTGCTGCCCGGCGGGGAGGGGTCCGTCGGGCACGAACATGAGGCCCAGCAGACGCTCTCTGAGCTTGTCGATGACAATGGCGCGGAGCGCGAGCGGGTTGTACCTGGCGCGGCCGTACGGGTCGGCCTGCTGGTAGATCATGACCGCGGCCATGCCGCCGATGGGGCCCCCATGGCTGAGCTCGCCGTTCTTCATGCCGGCCATGAGCATCATCAGCGCGTTGTACCGCTGGTACGCGATCATGTTCGGCGAGGCCATGCCGATCGACTGCGGATCCGGAAAGACGCCCTGCGGGTCGTCCTTCCACATCTCGATGAGGCTGCCCAGGTAGTCCCAGCGGCCGACGTTCGTCCCCAGGAGCCGGCGCCGCAGCACCCAGACGATCGCGGGCAGGAACCGGCCCGCGTTGCCCTCCTCATACAGGATCTTGATCTTGAAGGTCCCCGGCCGCACGCCGATCGCCTCCTCCACCCGCACCAGGAGCTTCTCGAGAATCAGGGCCTCCTGCGGGGTCTGGATCTTCGGGATGTAGTAGTACACGCCGGTGCCGGCGCGCGTGAGGGCGTCATAGGTGTTGACGGCCCAGAGGATGGTGATGGGGATCATGGCGGGCGCAGGCCGGCCGTCCACCGTGATGTGGTCGTACTGCAGGTGCATCCCGGGAGGCCGGGCGAACCGGGTCGGCCACTCGGCCGGGGACTGCTTGATCCGGTACACGCGAGGCTGGCCTTTTTTCACCACCTCGTAGGGACGGTCGGCCCAGCGGCCCTCCAGAATGTCTTTGGCGTTCTGCATGGCTGCGAAGACCCCGATGGGCTGATCCTTCGGCGTGCCGTCGGGCTGGAAGTGAGGGGGCGAGGCGTCCTCGAAGTCCGGCATGTTTATGGGCGCCGCGCTGTTCAAGGCGTTGAAGGCCATGTCGAGCGGATGCCACGGGCCCGTGAGTTCCAGGCCGGGGTTCGTCAACGGATGGGCGTCCTTCGGGATGGGCACCTCGTCGTTGAGGCGCCAGCGCCACTGGCTGTCCCGGCCGAGGAAGTTGTCGATCATGCCCTGGACGATCTGGTGAAAGGTCCAGGGCTTCCCCGTCACGGGGTCGTCGAAGGTGTCGTCCCACTTCGGCCAGGCGTATTTCTCCCTGACCGGCGCGGAGGATGCGAGGAGCTCCCGGCGCGCGGTGAGGACCTTCGCGATCTCGGGAGCCAGCTCGCGGGTGAGCGCGACGATCAGCTGTTCGACGTCGACTTCCCGGCCGTTGACTTTCTTGGTCCCGAAGAGCTCCGGAAAGGTTTGGGCGATGTCCTTGCGGATGATCATGGCCTCGGCCTCCTCAGCATGTCTCTGTGGGCATGCCTATCGTCGAGCCCCCGGGCCACCTGGACCTGGCTGCCGTGCGGGCCCTTCCTCGATGCTTCCGGCGGCGGAAGTGTGCAGATGCTACAGGAGGATGAAGCGCCAGTCAAGGGGGCGATCGTGACGGGCGCGGGCCGCGGCATCGGCCGCGCCGCGGCGCTCGCGTATGCATGGGAGGGTGCGAGTCTGGGGTCAGCGGCTCTCCGGGGTGGCGTCACACTGACCGTCGAGACTCCCGCGTTCCCAGCCCACTTCCTACTTTCCCTTTGACAGAGGGTGTGGGTGTGTGCTAACTAAGGGGAAACAAGGGTTTTGCTCCGACGTACGCCTCCCTTCCTGAGACTGACCGGGTCCCGCCGCGCAGGAGGCATTCACCGATGCATCACTTCCAGTTCCGGGGTGAGGACCTGTACTGTGAAGAGGTCCCCGTCGCGGCCGTTGCCGAGGAGGTCGGGACTCCTTTTTATCTGTATAGCCACGCCACGCTTTCCCGCCATTTTCGGGTCTTCGACGAGGCGTTCCAGGACATTCCCCACCTGATCTGCTTTGCCGCCAAGGCCAACGCCAACCTCGCCATCCTGGGGCTCTTCGCCACCATGGGAGGGGGAGCGGACGTGGTCTCGGGTGGAGAGCTCTTTCGGGCGCTTCGTGCCGGGATTTCGCCCCAGCGGATCGTCTTTGCCGGGGTTGGAAAGAGCCGACAAGAGATGGTGGAGGCGCTCAAGGCGGATATCCTCATGTTCAATGTAGAGTCCTCGCAGGAGCTTTCGCGGCTCAGTCAGGTGGCGGGAGAGGTGGGGACGGTGGCCCGGGTGGCCCTCCGGGTGAACCCCGATGTGGATCCCAAGACGCATCCATACATCTCCACCGGCCTCAAAAAGAGCAAGTTCGGCATCGACATCTCGATCGCCCTGGAAGAGTACCAGTTGGCCCAGACCCTGCCGCACATCGCCATCGTCGGAATCCATCAACATATCGGCTCGCAGATCACCGCGGTCAGCCCCTTTGTGGATGGGCTGGCCCGTGTTGCCGAGTTGGTCGGTGAGCTTCGCACGCGGGGAATCGATATTCGATATCTCGATATGGGGGGAGGCCTCGGGATCCCGTACGGTGACGAGACCCCTCCACACCCCACCGAGATGGCCCAGGCAGTCACCCCGATCCTGAGGGGTCTTGGGTGTACCATTATCTTTGAGCCGGGGCGGGTCATCGCGGGGAATGCCGGAATCCTGGTGACCGGCGTGCTCTATACGAAACGGAGCCCGATGAAGGAGTTTGTCATCGTGGACGCAGGGATGAACGACCTGATCCGGCCCAGCCTGTACGGCTCCTTCCACGCCCTTCAGCCCGTCCGGCGGCAGGAGGGGCGAGAGCCCATCACCGTGGATGTTGTCGGGCCGATCTGCGAATCGGGAGACTTCTTGGCGAAAGATCGGGAGATCCCCCGCGTGGAGCCAGGGGAACTGCTGGCCGTGATGAGCGCCGGGGCCTACGGGTTTACCATGGCCTCCAACTATAATGCCCGACCCAAGGCGGCCGAAGTCCTGGTTAAGGGGAAGTCCCACTTCCTCATCCGCGCGCGGGAGAGCTATGAGGATCTCGTCCGGGGCGAAGAGATCCCCGACGATCTATAGAGCGATGACCGTGCACCGAGAGCTCGGAGGGACCTTCCTCGGCAGCGCCAAATTTTCCGAGGACTTAATGCGCAGAGGCAACGTTACGCATGCTGAGGCGTTGTAATTCGCTAGTGCGGGCCACCCCCGCCTGCGCTACGCTCCGGCGGCGGGACCCCGGCCGACGCAAGCCAGATGTCGCCTGCCTCGGAAGGGACGCCCTCCTCGCTCTTGGCGCCGTCGGACATTGTACTTTGGACGTTGGACCTTGGACCCTAAACAGATGGAGGGGAGCGCGATGAAAAAGAGTTTTCAGGGTTCCATGGTGGCGCTGGTTACCCCCTTTCGCGACGGGAAGGTCGATGAGGCCAAGCTCCGCGAGCTGGTGGAGTTTCAGGTCAAGAACGGAACCGATGCCATCGTTCCCTGCGGGACCACCGGCGAGTCCCCCACGCTGAACCATGAGGAACATCGGCGGGTCGTGGAAGTCACCATTGAGGCGGCTGCGGGCCGGATCCCGGTGGTGGCCGGGACCGGCTCCAACTCCACCGCCGAGGCCATCGCGTTGACTGAGCACGCGAAACAGGCGGGGGCGGACGGGGTCCTGATGGTCTGCCCTTATTACAACAAGCCGACGCAGAAGGGCCTCGTCGCACACTACACGGCGGTGGCGGAAGCGGTGGACATCCCGATCATCCTGTATAATATCCCGGGCCGGACCGGGGTCAACATGCTTCCCGAGACGGTGGCCACTCTGGCGGAGCTCAAAAATATCGTGGGGATCAAAGAGGCCAGTGGGTCATTGGAGCAGATGACCGAGGTGATCACCCGCTGCGGCGGTCGGATCACGGTCGTCTCTGGCGATGATACGCTGACCCTCCCCCTGATGGCCGTCGGGGGCGAGGGCGTGATCTCGGTCATTGCCAACATCCTGCCAAAGGAGTCAGCAGACTTGACCCGGGCGGCGTTAAACGGAGACTGGAAGCGGGCAAAGGAATTGCACCTCCGCACGTTTCCCCTCTGCAAGGCCATGTTCTACGAGACCAATCCGATCCCGGTGAAGACCGCCATGCAGCTCTTGGGGAGGCTGAACGGGGAGCTCAGGCTGCCCCTCGCGCCGATGTCCGAGGCCAACCGGGAGAAGTTGCAGAAGGCGATGAAGGCGTACGGCCTCCTGTCGTGATCTGATCCAACGCGCGGGCCGTTGCCTGCGGAATCGGTCCATTACTGATTGCGGACGGCTGATTGCTGACTGCTGACCGCGGGGTGGGGTGACGATGATCCGGGTCATTGTGACCGGGGCTGCCGGAAGGATGGGGGGGCGTGTCCTTGCCCTCGCGAAAGAGGCGGGGGACCTTCGGGTCGTCGGGGCGACGGAGCGCGCTGGCCATCCCGCCATCGGCCGGGATGCCGGGGAGGTGGCCGGCATCGGACCCGTGGGGGTGGAGGTTGCCGGCGACCTGGCTACGATCATCACTGCGGCCGATGTCGTGATCGACTTTACGGCGCCGGAGGCCTCCATGGCCCATTTCCGGACGGCGAGCGAGGCGGGCGTCCCGATCGTGGTGGGAACCACCGGCTTGAGCAAGGCGCAGCTGGAGGAGGCGCAGCGCCTCGCGGGCAACATGGCCTGTGTGATTTCCCCCAACATGAGCGTGGGGGTCAATGTCCTGTTCAGGGTGCTCAAGGACGTGGCCCGCAGCCTGGGGGACGATTATGATGTGGAGATCGTCGAAGCCCATCATCACTTCAAGAAGGATGCTCCCTCCGGCACCGCCCTCAGGATGGCCCAGGTCGTTGCCGAGGCATTGGGTCGAAATTTGGAGCAGGTGGGGATCTATGGCCGGAAGGGGATTGTGGGGGAGCGGCCCAAGGCCGAAATCGGCGTCCATACCGTCCGGGCAGGAGATATCGTAGGGGAGCACACCGTGCTCTTCGGCGGGATGGGGGAGCGGATCGAGATCGTTCACCGGGCCCACAGCCGGGATAACTTTGCCCGGGGGGCGCTGCGCGCGGCTCGGTTCGCAGCGCAGGCGCCGAAGGGGTTGTATGATATGGGGGACGTCCTCGCCCTCAAATAAGGGCCATCGATGATCAGCGATCCGCCGCTCCCGTTTCCGGGCTGCTCGTGGACGGCTGATGGCTGACGGGTGAAGGGTGGAGAGGGGGGTCTCATGCGGATTGTCCGGTTTCGGGGTGGTCGGGAGGCCAGGTACGGGGTGGTCGAGGAGGACACCGTTCGGGAGATCGCCGGAGATGTTTTTGGCCGGTTCCGCATGACCCGCAAGAAGCATCCCCTCAAGCGCATTCGGTTCCTCCCCCCGACCGAGCCCAGCAAGATCGTGGCCGTCGGGCTCAACTACCGGGATCACGCGGCCGAACTGGGATTTGAACTTCCCGACGAGCCGGTCATCTTCATCAAGCCCGGTACGACGGTCCTCCCCCACCTTGGAAAGATCCTCTATCCCAAGGTTTCGAATCGCCTGGACTATGAGGCCGAGCTGGCCATCGTCATTGGACGGTACGCGCGGGAAGTCCCCCCCAAAAAAGCTGCCAGGGTCATCCTGGGGTACACGTGCTTCAATGACGTGACCGCTCGGGACCTGCAGCGCAAGGACGGCCAGTGGACCCGGGCAAAGTCCTTCGACACCTTTGCCCCCGTGGGCCCCTGGGTGGATACCGCCCTGGATACCCACAATGCGCCGATCCGGGCATATCTGAATGGAGATCTCAGGCAGAGCTCCAACACGGCCAACTTTATCTTTGACGTCCCGTACATGGTGAGCTTTATCACGAACGTGATGCCGCTGTTTCCGGGAGATATTATCGCCACGGGGACCCCGTCGGGTATCGGCCCGATGAAGCCGGGGGACACGATCGAGATCGAGATCGAGGGAATCGGTCGTCTCCGGAATACAGTCACTCGCAAGCCCTAGGAGGTGGACGGCCCGATGGAGAGAGGGTTTTCATACGCCACGAGACTGAGACAGCTCCCCCCCTATCTCTTCGCGGAGATCGATCGTCTCAGGCAAGGCGCGGTCGAGCGGGGACTGGACATTATCGACTTGGGGGTCGGGGATCCGGATCTTCCCACCCCTCCCCATATCGTGAACCGGATGGCTGAGGCCAGCCGAGACCCTGGGAATCACCGGTATCCGTCGTACGATGGCCTGCTGGCATTCCGGAGCGCGGTGGCTGAATGGTATCGCGGCCGCTTCGGGGTGGTCCTCGATCCGGCGACGGAGGTCCTGACGCTCATCGGGAGCAAGGAGGGGATCGGCCATCTCCCGTTGGCCTTCATCGATCCTGGGGATGTGGTGCTGATCCCCGATCCCGGCTATCCGGTGTATCAGGCGGGGGCCGTCTTCGCGGGTGGGATCCCCCACGCGCTCCCCCTCTACCCTTCGAACGGCTTCCTGCCGGACCTGGAGAGTATTCCGCTGGACGTGCTCCGAAAGGCGAAGATGCTCTTCCTGAATTACCCCAACAACCCCACTGCGGCTGTCGCCCCCGAAGAGTTCCTGGTTCAGGCAGTCACCTTTGCCCGGAGGAACCACCTGATCCTCTGCCACGATGTCGCGTACTCCGAGATCGCGTTTGACGGTTTCCGCCCCGCGTCTCTTCTGGATGTCGAGGGGGCCAGGGAGGTCGCCATCGAGTATCACTCGCTTTCCAAAACCTACAACATGACCGGATGGCGGATCGGGTTTGCCGTGGGGAGTGCCGAGATCCTGGCGGGGCTTGGCCGGATCAAGACCAATCTCGATTCCGGGGTGTTCCAGGCGATCCAGCACGCGGGGATCGAAGCGCTCGGGGGTCCCCAGGACTGCGTGGCGGCGCACTGCAAGGTGTATCAGGAGCGACGGGATGTCCTCGTGGAAGGCCTGAACGGTCTCGGGTGGAACGTGACTAAGCCTCGGGCCACGTTCTACGTCTGGATCCCGACCCTCCCGGGGTATAGCTCGGCGGAACTCACTGAGCGGCTCCTCGGGGAGGCCGGGATCGTGACGACGCCGGGTGTCGGGTTCGGGGCCCACGGTGAAGGATTTATCCGGGCGGCGCTCACCGTTGCAGTAGACCGAATTCGGGAAGCGGTAGAGCGCATCGGCAAGATGAGTTTTTAACGGAGCGCTGACCGACGACCGCAGACAGGAAAAACCGTTGACGGTTCATGGATTAGGGACCCGGCTTTGGCCATGAACCATGAACCATCAACCATGAACCCCGTGCCACGAACCATGAACTCTGAACCCGACGGGGGTTCACGTTGGACCTCGGACCTCGGAGGGTGGCGCGATGGACAAGATTGTGATCACGGGCATTCATTTCCATGGTCACCACGGGGCCGGGGAAGAGGAGCAGATCCTGGGGCAAAAGTTCCTCGTGGATCTGGAACTTGGCCTCGACCTTGGCCCGGCGGGCACCTCGGACGACCTGGGCCAGACGGTGGATTATGCCGACGTGGTGAAGCGGGTCACCGCGATCGGCCGGACGCAACGGTTCCGGCTCTTGGAGGCCCTCGCCGAGGCGATCGCGACGGACCTCCTTGCGCACCACAGGATCCAGGAGGTTCGGGTGCGGGCGGTGAAATGCGCCCCACCGCTCCCGGACTGTGTGGGGTCGGCGGGGGTCGAGATCGTGCGGAGGTCAAAACGATGACCCGTGCCTATCTGGGTCTTGGCGCCAACCTGGGGGATCGGCGGGGAGAGTTGGAACGCGCGCTCTCTCTCCTGATCTGTCATCCCGAGATCCAGCTCGTCCGGATATCCTCTCTCTATGAAACGGAGCCGGTGGAGGTGGCCGGGGAGTGGTTTTTCAACAGCGTGGTGGAGGTGGAGACCTCCTTCTCGCCCCGGGCGGTTCTGGAGATCCTGCTGCAGGTCGAGGAGGCGTGTGGCCGGCCCCGCCTCCGGCGGCGGGGGGCGGCGCGGCGGATGGACATCGACCTGCTCCTCTTCGGTTCCCAGGTCATCCGGACGCCGGATCTTGAGGTCCCGCACCCCCGGATGCACCTTCGCCGGTTCGTTTTGGTCCCGCTGGCCGAGCTCGATCCCGGCCTGCTGCATCCGGGCCTGGGAGCCAGCATCGGTGATCTTCTGTCCCAGCTTCCTCTGGTTCCCGGGGTTCGGGTGGTGGCTCGGGATTGGTTTCCAGCCCGGGTCGGGGAAAGGTGTTTGTCATGACCGCCGCGTTCGACCCGCGCTACGTCGCCGTGGAAGGACCAATCGGGGTCGGCAAGACCTCGCTGGCCGAACTCCTGGCCCAGCGCCTCGAGGCGCGCGCCGTCCTCGAGGCGGCCGAGGAGAATCCCTTTTTGAAGGATTTTTACCGGGATATGCGACTCCACGGGTTTCAGACCCAGCTGTACTTCCTCCTGACACGCTATCGTCAACAGCAGGAACTGTTGCAGTTCGACCTGTTTCGGCAGCGCGTGGTGTGCGATTATCTCTTCCCGCGGGACCGGATCTTCGCGTATCTGAGCCTGGATGACCACGAACTCGCCCTCTACGAGAAGATCCACAACCTCTTGGAGCCCCGGGTCCCCAAGCCCGACTTTGTTATTTACTTGCAGGCGGACGTGGAGGCGTTGTATAAGAGGATTGCCATCAGGGGGCGGGCATACGAACGGGACATGCCGCGGAGCTACCTGGAAGACGTGGTCCAGGCCTACAACCACTTTTTCTTCCATTATACGGAGAGCCCCCTCTTGGTGATAAACACGACGGATATCGACTTTGTGAAGCGAAAGGGGGACCTGAACGATCTCATCACACAAATCCAGTCGATGAAGCGGGGAACGCAGTACTACGTTCCGCTTGGATCCTAAATCGGACCGAGACGGGTAGGAAAGGCCGCTTGACCCGCGGGATGTGCCACCCTGAACACGTGGCGTCGGGAGTGGCGAATTCACGTGGGGCGTCAGGGCGGCATGGTCACACGAAGACCTCCCGGCACGGCCGGGAGGCCTTTTCTTTTTGGTTCAGAGTTCAGGGTTCGTAGTTCATGGATTAAGAACCTGGATTTACCATGAACCATCAACCATGAACCATGAACCATCGAAAGGAGGGATCGATCGTGAAGGCAGGGCGGGTAACGACGGTCACCTTGGGCGAGATGAAGGGTCGCGGTGAAAAAATCAGCATGCTCACCGCGTACGATTACCCCGTCGCCCGGCTGCTGGATGAGGCGGGGATCGAGGTGGTCCTGGTCGGGGATTCGCTGGCCATGGTGGGGCTGGGGTACGAGACCACCCTGCCGGTCACCATGGAGGAGATGCTTCATCATGTTCGGGCCGTGAGCCGGGGGGTGAAGCGGGCCTTGGTCGTCGCCGATATGCCCTTTGGGTCGTATCAGGCGAGCCTGGAAGAGGGGGTGAGGAACGCCGGTCGATTTCTCAAGGAGGCCGGAGCGCAGGCGGTCAAGCTGGAGGGGGGTGAGGAGGTGGCAGACCTCACGCGGCGCCTGACGAGCGTCGGCATCCCGGTGATGGGGCACCTGGGCCTCACCCCGCAGATGGTCCATCAGTTCGGAGGCTTCAAGGTGCAGGCCCGGACCGCGGCCGCCGCCGAGCATCTCTTGGAGCAGGCCCTGCTGCTCGAGGCGGTGGGGAGCTTCGCCCTCGTCCTCGAGAGCGTTCCCTGGCAGGTGGCAGAGGCCGTCACCGCCGCGCTCCGGATCCCCACCATCGGGATTGGGGCGGGGTCTTCCTGCGACGGCCAGGTGCTCGTGACCAACGACCTCCTGGGCCTCTTCGACGACTTTACCCCGAAATTCGTCAAGCGATACGCTGCACTGAAAGAGACCATCACGACAGCCTTTGCGCAGTACCACCGGGAGGTCAAGGCGGGCCAGTTCCCGGGGCCCGAACACGCCTTCCGTCTCGATGAGGGGGAGAGCCGGCGGTGGGAGCAGCATTGCAACCGACGGGGTCGGCAGATCAAGACCCTCCGGAGAGGCTGAGGTGCGCCGATGGAGATCGTCCGCGATGTTCCGACCATGCAGAAGAGGGTGACGGCGCTCCGACGGCAGGAAAAAGCAATCGGCTTCGTCCCCACCATGGGGTCCCTCCACGAAGGACACCTCTCCCTCTGCCGGGCTGCGCGCCGCGAGAACGACATCCTGGCGGTCAGCATCTTTGTCAACCCCACCCAGTTTGATCGCCGAGAGGATCTGGAGAGTTATCCGGTCAATTGCGAAGGGGATCTCGCCGGGGCGGCAGCGGAGGGAGCCGATCTCGTCTTCGTCCCCGAGCAAAAGACCATGTACCCACGCGGCTATGACACGTTTATCGAGGTGGGGGAGCTCGCGCGCCGGTGGGAGGGGGCGTACCGCCCCGGGCATTTCCGGGGGGTGGCGACGGTGGTGGTGAAGCTCTTCCATATCGTCACGCCCCACCGGGCCTATTTCGGCCAGAAGGATTATCAGCAGGCCCGCGTCGTGGAGCGGATGGTCCACGATCTCGACATGGATATTGCGGTGATTGTGCTGCCGACCGTCCGGGAGCCGGATGGTCTGGCCATGAGTTCCCGCAACGTCAACCTGACGCCGGAGGAGCGGCGACAGGCCCCGGTGCTCTACCGGGCGCTGTGCGAAGCTGCCGATCGGGTCAAGAGCGGGGAGGTCGATGCCCGGGCCCTCGCAGAGGGGATAGAGCGAGAGATCCAAAAGGGGACCTCTGCCAGCATTGACTATGTTGCCGTGTGCCATCCCGAGTCGCTGGAGCCCTTGACCCAGGTGGAGGGCCCCGCCGTGGCGCTCCTGGCCGTCCGCTTTTCGCGGGCGCGTCTCATCGACAACCTTGTCATCGGTGCCCACTAGCGGGAGGGGGCAGTGCATCGGATCATGTTGGTTTCCAAGATCCATCGGGCCGTGGCGCAGGCGGTAAACCTCGAGTACGAGGGAAGCATCACCATCGATGATGCGATCCTGACTGCTGCCGATATCCTCCCCTACCAGCAGGTCCAGGTGTATAACGTGAACAGCGGGACTCGTTTTGAGACCTACGCCATCGCCGGCGAGGGTGGCTCGGGGACGATTGTCGTCAACGGGGCGGCAGCACGGCTGGTGCAGCCGGGCGACCGCTTGATCATTGCGGCCTACGCGCTGGTTGAGGAAGCTCGGGCCGCAGAGCACAAACCCCGCATCGTCCTGCTGGACGAGCAGAACCGGATTGCCGCCACGCTTTGATTGGGGTGGTGGCGGTCGGGACACTCGCTTGGGCGTCCCAAGTTCGGGCATCTCTCCCCCGTGACCCCATATTTGCCCGCCTATTTGATCTCTCCCCCAAGATAGTGGGCTTGCCTCCCGACAAGAAAAAAATCATCGGAAGGGGTTGATTTTGCTTGACAAGGAGGTTCCGAACGGATACTTTCTGCGGAAAGTGGGATAAAGTGGAATGGAATGGTACAAAGTGTGCATGTTAGGGGAGCGCGATGAGGTTCATCGGACGGTTTCCGCACACGATCGACGATAAGGGCCGTCTCAGCATCCCTTCCAGGTTCCGCCAAACGTTACAGGACAGGGGACAGAATATCCTTGTCCTCACGGACTTTGATACCTGCATCACCGCCTACCCGCTTGATGTCTGGGCGCGCCTAGAAGAAAAGATCCAAAGCCAGAGCAACTTTGAAAAGGACATCCGCGCCTTCCTGCGCCTGTTTTACTCCGGGGCGAGTGAGTGCCCGGTCGATGGGCAGGGGCGCATTTTGGTCCCCCCCCAGCATCGGGAGAAGGCCGAACTGAGTCGGGAGGTGATGATCGTGGGGGCCCTCAATCGGATCGAGATCTGGGATCGGGAGCGGTGGGAGCAATTCCTGACCGCCGCCCCGGTGACCTTCGAAGACATCGCCAGCAAGCTGGCGCAGCTCGGGATCTAACGAAGGAGGAGAGGATGGTGGTCGAGAAGCGGAAGACGGAACGCATCGCGATATTCCGGTTGGACGGGTCAGTTGATCTGTTGCGGATGATGGGGCTGCGGGATGCCATCATCAGGGTGGTGGCGGAGGGCTACCTTCAAGTCATCCTGGACTGTCGCCTCGTTGATGCGGTGAATGAAAAGGGCCTGGAGGTCCTCACCACTACCCTCTGCCGGCTCCGGCGCCTGGGTGGCGATGTGAGTCTCCTTGCCCTCCCACTTCACGTTGAGGAGACATTTCGGGCCGCCGGCGTGTACCCCTTCTATGAGCACTATGCGGAGGAGTGGGGAGCACGAAAGGCCTGTCAGCAGAAGCGGCTTGCCATGGCGGGATGACGAGTGGGCATATCCCGGTCCTGGTTCGGGAAGTGCTGGCCGCCCTTCGACCGAGGCCAGGGGGGATGTACGTGGATTGCACGGTCGGGGCCGGCGGCCACACGGAGGCGATTCTGGAGGCGGCGGGCCCGGCGGCTCGGGTGGTGGGGATTGATCGGGACCCCGAGGCGATCAGGGTTGCCCGGAGTCGACTGGAACGTTTTGGGGATCGGGTGGAGTTGGTCGGGGGGGATTTCCGAGAGTTGCCTCGCTTGGTCCCGGATCTTCCCCTGGGGGGGTATGATGGGGTCCTCTTTGATCTGGGGGTCTCGTCGTTGCAGCTAGACGATCCGAGCCGGGGGTTTGGCTTTAGCACGGAGGGTCCTCTCGATATGCGGATGGATCGAGAGCATGGTGGTCGGACGGCCCGGGATCTCCTCCACGAACTTCCCGAGGGGCAGCTCACCCAGATCATCCGGGAGTACGGAGAGGAGCGGTGGGCCCGACAGATCGCCCGAGGGGTCGTGACCGCCCGGAGGCAGGGGTCCCTGGAGAGTACGCGGGATCTGGCCGCAGTGGTGGCCCGGGCCATTCCGCGGCGTCTGTGGCCCCGCCGGATCCATCCAGCCACCCGCACCTTTCAGGCGATCCGCATCGCCGTGAATCAAGAGCTTCAGGGGCTGGAGGGGGTGCTCGAGGAGGCGACGGGTCTGCTCAAGCCTGGCGGCCGGATCTGTGCTATCGCTTTTCACTCCCTGGAAGATCGGGTGGTCAAGCATCTCTTCCGCCGGCTGGCGGTCGCCGGGTCGATCCCCGGCGTGCGGATCCTGACCCGGCACCCTGTCACGCCGTCACCGGAGGAGATCGCGCGGAACCCTCGCGCGCGCAGTGCCAAGCTACGGGCCGCGGAGCGGCGGGACATCGAGGATGACGCCTAACGTCCGTTCGGGATGGATGCAGCAGGAACTCCCCTTTGGTATCCGGGCGCGGCGAGGGAAGGGGCGACGCCACCCGGAACTCAAGCTGGGGCTTCTCGTCGGCGGCGTCCTCCTGCTCGGCATGCTGTGCTACGTGTGGCAGCATATCCAGGTCGTGCGTCTCGGCTATCAGATCGAACGGTTCCGGGAAACACGGTCCGCCCTGATCCAGGAAGGGAAGGGGCTGCGGGTGGAACTCAGCCGACTCCGCTCTCTGACGAGGGTTGAAGAGGTTGCCCGAGGTAAGCTGGGTATGGTCAATCCCGGTCCCGGCCAGATCATCCTGCTCACGGAAACGGAGGAGGGAGGCTAAGCCCATGGAGGATTGCCGATGACCGGTTCCGGCGGCACCCCCTCCCGGATCAGGATCGCCCTCGTGGTGTTCGGGCTCACGACGTTTTTGGGCCTGGTGGCCGCCCGTCTGTACTTCATCCAGGTCATCCGCCATCACGATCTCGGCACCCGAGCCCGGGGACAGTATGAGCGCCGCATCCCGGTCACCGCGCGGCGGGGGACGGTCTATGATCGCAGTGGCCGGGCGTTGGCGGTCAGCCTGGATGCGAAGTCGGTCTTTGTGCATCCCGGCTTGGTCCGGGATCCCCGCACCACCGCATCCCGGCTGGCCAAGGTGCTCAAGCTTCCCGCGCGCCAGATTCGGGCCAAGCTCCGGGAAGATCGGCCCTTCGTCTGGATCCGGCGCAAGGTCGATCCGGGTCGGGCGGAGGTCCTCGCCAAGCTCAACCTGCCGGGGGTCGGTCTTGTTCCCGAAGGGAAACGGTATTATCCTAAAAAGAAGCTCGCGGCCCACCTCATCGGATTTGTGGGGGTGGATGAGAGGGGACTGGAAGGGTTAGAGCTGGAGTACGACCGTCTGTTGACCGGCGGGCCCCGGGCCTTCGTCAGCCGGGTGGATGCCAAGGGGCGGATCGTCTTTCGAGAATCCGAGGACAGCCAGCTAGGCTCGGACCTCTATCTCACCGTCGATGAGGTGATCCAGCATGTGGCAGAGCGGGAGCTCGGCGCGGCGGTCCAACGCTCCGGGGCGAGGGCAGGAACGGTCATCGTGATGGATCCCGCCACCGGGGAGATCCTGGCCCTGGCGAACACCCCCTCCTTTAACCCCAACGTCTACGGGAGCTCTCCCTCCGCCTTCCGCCGGAACCGCGCCTTGACCGACCCCTATGAGCCCGGATCTACTTTCAAGCCGGTTCTCGCGGCCGCAGCCCTGGAGGAGGGGCTGGTTCGTCCCAACGACCTCTTTTACGGCGAAGGGGGAGTCATCGAGGTGGCGGGGGTGAAGATCCGGGATCACGAGCGGTACGGGTGGATGACCTTCCGAGATGTCCTGGCCTTCTCCAGCAATGTGGGGGCCGTCAAGGTCGGGATGAAGGTGGGGAAGGACCGATTCTATAGCTATATCTCAAGCTTCGGGTTTGGCGTCCCGACCGGCGTGGATCTGCCCGGCGAGAGTCGCGGCCGGATCCGGCGGCCGCGCCAGTGGTCGCGCCTCTCCCTCGGGGCCCTCTCGATCGGCCACGAAATCTCCGCCACGCCCATCCAACTCATCACCGCCATGAGTGTCGTGGCCAACGGGGGCTCCCTGGTCCGCCCCTACGTGCTCGCGGCGGTTCGCCATCCCGATGGGAGGGTCGAGGAGATGCGGCCCCTCGCCATCCGGCGAGTCATCTCGCCCGGAACCGCGCGAACCCTCACCTCGATCCTCACCGAGGTCGTGGAGCGGGGGACGGGACAGGCGGCCGCGCTGCCCGGCTACCGCGTGGCCGGCAAGACCGGGACGGCACAAAAGTTCGACCGGCACACCGGAGCCTATTCGCACACGAAGGTCGTGGCGTTTTTCGTCGGCTACGTCCCCGCCGAGAACCCCCGCTGTGCCATCCTGGTGCTGATTGATGAGCCGGAACGCTTTGCCTGGGGGGGGAGCGTGGCGGCGCCGGTCTTTCGGGAGATCGCCCGGGAAGTTGTGAGCTATCTGGAAATTCCCCCTGCCCCCCCCCGAGAGAAGCGGATTGCCCGGAGGCCCGGTGAAACGTCTACGAGAGTTAATTGATGGCTTTCCCCATGTGCTCCTGCAGGGGGACCTGGATCAGGAGGTCGCCGCGGTCGAGTACGATTCCCGGCGGGCGGGGCCCATGAGTCTCTTCGTGTGCATCCCGGGAGCGCGGCATGACGGACATCGCTTCGTCCCCGAGGCCGCCCGCCGCGGGGCTGCGGCCTTCCTCGTGGAGCGCGATGTGCGAGCCGCCGCGGGAGGACCGGTGCCGGGGACCATCCTCCAGGTGGGGGAGTCCCGAGGCGCCCTGGCGCATGTGGCGGCTCGCTTCTACGATTTTCCGTGGCGGGAGCTCTGTCTCACGGGGATCACGGGGACCAACGGCAAGACCACGGTGAGCTATCTTGCCGAGGCCGTGTTGCAGGCCGGCGGGCGCCGGATCGGGGTGCTCGGGACCGTGGAGTACCGGTGCGGGGGGATCTGTCGGGTGGCGGAGCGGACCACCCCCGAGGCCTCGGACCTGCAGGCGCTGCTCCGGTGGATCCGGGAGCAGGGAGCGGACGCCGCCGTCATGGAGGTCTCTTCCCACTCGCTGGCTCTCCATCGGTTGGACGGATGTACCTTTGACGTGGCCGTCTTCACCAACCTGACCCAAGATCACCTTGACTTCCACGGGACGATGGAGGACTACTTCGAAGCCAAGGCGCGGCTCTTCACGATGCTCCGGAAGGAGGGGGGGGCGGCGGTCATCAACCTGGATGACCCGGCGGGCACGCGTCTCCGGGAATTGACGGACGGACCCGTCATCACATATGGGCTCACCGCTCGGGCGGATGTGACCGCGGTGGCTCCGACGTATGACCTGCACGGGATCCGGGCCCCCATCCGCACCCCCTGGGGGCCGGGGAGAATGCGGTCCTCGCTCCTCGGCCGGCACAATCTGTATAATTGCCTCGCCGCGGTCGGTATCGGCGGTGTGCTCGGGATTTCCGTTGAGCGGGTGCTGGAAGGTCTGGCCACGGTTCGCCATATTCCCGGCCGGCTCGAGCCGGTTGCCTGCGGACAACCGTTCACCGTGGTGGTGGATTATGCCCACACCCCCGATGCGCTCGAGTGGGTGCTCCGCGCGCTCCGGGAACTGTGTCCGGGTCGCCTCACGGCCGTCTTCGGGTGTGGTGGCGACCGGGATCGGACAAAACGTCCCCTCATGGGCCAAGTCGCCGTACAGTGGGCCGACCGGGTCGTCCTGACTTCCGATAACCCCCGAAGCGAGATGCCCGAAACCATTGTGGAGGAGATCGAGGCGGGGGTGGAAGGGGTGCCGGGAGGCACGGGCAAGACCATGCGCCGTGTCGATCGGCGCGAGGCCATTCGAGCGGTCCTCCAGGAGGGCCGGCCCGGGGATGTCATCCTGATCGCGGGCAAGGGGCACGAGAGGACACAGATCGTCGGCGAGCAGGTGATCCCCTTTGATGATCGCGCGGTGGCCCGGGAACTCCTGTCGCAGCTCGGCTACGGCCAGGAGAGTTCATAGTTCAGGGTTCAGAGTTCATGGATTAAGAATTTGGGCTTTTGCCATGAACCATGAACCATGAACCATGAACTGTGACCGTGAGCTTCGGTCATCGGT
>JBHIAH010000055.1:0-17804 GCA_046758505.1 Methylomirabilales bacterium (SeqCode)
GTGAAAGTTACTCTGTGTTGAAACTCTTGTCAAGTGAAATCTGCCTGCGTCACCCCGCTAGCGGGCAGAGTGTGTGGTCTGACGGGAACGGGCTCTTGCCGTCTTGGTGAGGGACTTGGGGGTCAGTTCCAGCGGGCGCGGGCCTGGGGACTCCTCTCCCGGACGCGGATCAGCAGCGCTTCAATGTACCGGATCACCTCTGTCATCCGCCGTGCAACGTCGCGCTCCTCGAGCAGCCGCTGCCGGTGTTCCTTCTCGTAGACGACCAGACCCGCGATCCGATCCACGAAGGCCCCGGGAGGATCCCGATCGGTGAGGATGTCGAAAAACCCCGGAACCGGCTCAGGGAGCGCGGACAGCAGCTCGCCAGAGATCTGGCGGAGGCGCCGGGTCTGAGGCCCCAGCGCTTCGTCACCGCCCGAAGGATAGACGTCGGCGATCCACGAAGCCTCGCCAATCCGATAGAGTTTGTCCGAGGATAGTTCCCCATCGATCACGATGCGCCCGACTCCCTTGAGCACGATGTTCGAGCGACCGTCCGGCAGCGTCTCCGATTCGACGATCTCGCCGGCCCCCGCCACGGAATAGACCGGAGGACGGCCGTGGTAATCTGCCTCCCATCCCGGTCTCAAGAGCGCCATCCCTAACCGCCGCTCCCCGGCGAGGCAGTCGGCGAGCATCTGCCGGTAGCGAGGCTCAAAGATATGCAGGGGCAAGAGGGTGTGGGGAAAGAAGACCACGTTGGGCAACGGAAAGATGGCAATTTCCATCGGTGAGTCCAGAGCTGAGAGTTGAGAGTTGAGAGTTCAGTTCACGGTTCATAGTTGAGAGTTGAGGGTTGAGAGTTTCACCTATCAGGTATTGGAGTCTGTGACTTTGGACCCTGGACTCTCGACTCTCAACTCTAAGCTGATACCTAGAGCTTGAGGCTCACCCCGAGACCGTCCCGAACCGGCAGGATGGTGGTGTACAGGTGCGGGTTTTCGTAGAGCAGTTGCGTGTACTCCCGGATGGCGCGCGTGCTGGCCTCGGGCGGCTCGGGGACAACGACCCTTCCTCCCCAGAGCATATTGTCGGTGATGAGCAGACCTCCCGGCCGCAGCCGGGGAAGGGTGAGGGGGAGAGAGGCGGGATACTGTTCTTTATCCACATCTACCATGATCACATCAAAGGGGCCGGCCACGCCTTCGACGACGTGCAGGGCGTCGCCCACGATGAACTCCACTTTGTGGGTGAGCCCCGCCCGCCCGAACCACTCCTGCGCTAATCGGGCATTGTCGGCAGACCGCTCGACGGCGAGCACCCGGCCGTCGGCCGGCAGCGCCCGGGCAAACCAATAGGCGGAGTAGCCAAAGCCCGCCCCGAGCTCCAGGATCTGTGTGGCCCCGACGAGAAGGACAAGTTGGGCGAGGAGGCGTCCGACGACCGGTCCAACAATGGGGAAGTGCCGGCGGGCAGCGAGCCGCTCCATCTCCTCGAGGATGGTATCCCGGTCTGGGATGAAGCGCTGAAGATAGGTCTCGATATCCCGCCGGAGCATGCCCGCGCCTTACGCCTGCACGGTTTCCCGAATAGCCAGGACGCGGTCCGCGAATTCTGCCTCGGTCAAGACCGGCCTGCACCCCCCAGTGTCGATTTCGAAATCGAGCGTGACCCACGATGTGCAGCCGCGGTAGGCTTCAGTTTCTTCAAACTCCACCGGTCGCGGCAGACGATAGACCCGGACCAGGAGAACGTAGAGGGGGTTTTCGGGTTTGTACTGATACCGCAGATCAATGTACGTAGGGGTCCAGATGTGGGCAGATTCAAGCTTCTGAAGCTTGGCCAGATCCATCGCCTGGATGACGTGCTCGGCGATCGCGTAACTGTCGACCCGTACCCGGCCGATGGCCCCTGCTTCCTTCAGCACCCGGCCGAAGGCGGGGTGAAATTCCGGGCGGATGTACCGTTTGTCCTGGTGGAGGAACGTGGGGTAGAGACCGAACGCCGGATGCTCCACCCTGAACACACCCCCTGCCTCGGCGATCCCCCCCTTGCGCAGCAGAAGAACCTGCCGTCCCTCCGTTAAGGCTTCCACGACGACCGCCCACTCCTTGAGGGCCACGCGACTATACCGCACGACGCCCGCTCCTCCACCCTTCGAACGGCCGGTGATCGTGATGGTGGCTCCGGCGCAGCCCTGCTGGGCTGAACCGTGCTCGCGCGGGGTCAGGGCCCGGTGAAAGGGAGGTGGGATCCTTCCATGCCTGTGGAAATGTAATCGCCGATTGCCTGCAGGGTCTCATCTGAGAGCTCGATATATTCCAACCCGGTGCGGTAGATCAAGATCCGCTCCCCATCCGGCTGCACCTCGGGCCGGTGCACCACCGACCGGACCACACGGCACCGCAGGCTTACGTCGCGTCCCTGCAGCTTGAGGATCAGATACGACATGGTACCCGGCCGGACGATATGGGCATGTTCGATCAGTGCCCCCCCGAGACTGATGTTCAGGAGCGACGCTTCATACACGGCGGTTACGCGGCCCTTGGTCCTTCCCCCCACCACGAACCGGGGATATTGTCGCCTCTCGGGCCTCTTTCTTTCCACAGCCAAGCCTTGGCGACTCCGCGAGCCTGAACCCTCCCTTCCCAGCCACGCCCGCCGCACGGAGACGGCTGCTCTGGACGTCCCGTGCGGGCGCGTCTCTCACCAACACCATGTCATGCGAATCAGGCTATCCAATGAACGAATCGCTGTCAACGGGAAAGGCAGGGAATTTTCCCCTGGAGGCGCTTCGACGTGCCTGTTATAATCGGCCCAAGCTGAGAGAACAGTCCGCCACAGTCCCCTCGCGCGAGTCTCGAGATTTGACCTGCGATACGAACACCGTCCTCTTCGGTCACGATCCCACCCCGCGCCTCGTCGCCTTCGAGATGGAGGGGCAGGACCACGTCCGCGTCTTCTCCAAGAAAAACGGCCAGGTCACGTCCACGGTTTCCCCCTTCACCCCCTTCCTGCTTCTGGCCGATACGACTCTGCTGACCAATTTTCCAGGCGATGCCGAGGTTGAGCCCCTCCGGGGAGAGGGATTCTTTCGATACCTCGCTCGATTTTCGAGCCTCGCTGATCTGCAGAAAGCCCGGCAACACCTCCTGAGCGTTTCGGGGAAGGCGTCCACGGCCGCGGATGCGCCTTACTTGTATCTCAATGACCCGATCCAGCAGTACCTTCTCTTCTCAGGCCAGACCCACTTCCTCGCGATGGGCTTTCACGAGCTGACGCGCCTGCAAATGGACATCGAGGTCTACTGCGGGGCCGGATTCGAGTTCCCCAACCCGGCCCGGGACGAGGACCGGATCATCGCCATCGCCCTGAGTGACTCGACCGGCTGGGAGACAGTCCTCTCAGGGAGGGCCCAGACCGAGGCCGAAATGCTCCAGGAGATGGTTCGCCTCATCCGCGAGCGAGACCCGGATGTCATTGAAGGGCACAACCTCTTTCGCTTCGACCTGGAGTACATCGAGGCGCGGGCCAAGCGACATGGAGTCCCGCTCCAGCTGGGGCGGGACGGGAGCCCCCTCCGGGGACACGCCTCGCGGATGCAGATCGCCGAACGGGCCATCACCTATCGAAAGTACGAGATCGTCGGCCGGCACATTGTAGATACGTGGATCCTGGCGCAACACTACGACGTCAGCGCCCGCAATTTGGACAGCTACGGCCTCAAGGACGTGGCCAGGCACTTTGACCTGGCCGCCGAGACGCGAACCTACATCGCGCCGGAAAAGATCAGCTGGCACTTCGACCATGATCCCGGGCCGCTCACGGAATATGCCCTCGATGATGTCCGGGAGACCCGGGCCATCGCGGCCCTCCTCGCCCCAAGCTATTTCGTCCAGGCGCAGATCTTTCCGTTCAGCTACCAGAACGTGATCCTCAGGGGCAACGCCACCAAAATAGACGCCCTGCTCATCCGGGAATACCTCCGGCAGCGGCAGGCGATCCCGGCCCCTTCCGTCGGGACCGAGGTCGTGGGGGGCTACACCGCCGTCCGCCACCACGGGGTAGCCACGCACATCCTCCACTGCGACGTGACCTCCCTGTACCCCTCCATCATGTTGCACTACCACTGTTTTCCCGCCAAGGACACCCTAGGCATCTTTCCGAGACTCCTCCGGGATCTCCGGCAATTCCGGGTGGAGGCCAAGCGGCGGGCCCGCGAGGCCGGCCGTGAGGACGAGCGGGTCTATCTCGAGGCCCTCCAGTCCACCTTCAAGATCCTGATCAACTCCTTCTATGGCTATCTGGGATTTGCCATGGGCCACTTCAACGACTTTGCGCAGGCCAATCGCGTCACCAGCACCGGCCGCGATCTCATCAAGGGGATCGTGGACTGGCTGGAGCACCGGGGGTGCCGGATCATCGAGGTGGACACCGACGGCCTCTACTTCACCCTGCCTGAGGGGCTGGGCCCCCACGCGGAAGACCAGCTGCTGGATGACCTCGCGGCCACGTTGCCGGAGGGGATCCGCCTCGAGCTCGCCGGCCGGTACCGGTCCATGTTCAGTTACCGGATGAAGAACTACGCCCTGCTGGACGAGCAGGGAAAGCTCATCATCAAGGGCTCCGGCCTGCGGTCCCGCGGGCTCGAGTTGTTCCAGCGGCAGTGGATGGAAGAGGCGATGCGCCTCCTCCTGCAGGGCGAAAAGGACAAGATCCCGGACCTCACCGACCGCTACCGCAAGGACTTTGACGCCCACCGCTTCCCCGTCCAGATGTTCATGAAGACCGAGACCCTCCAGGATTCCCTCGAGACGTACCAGCAAAAAGTGAAGGGCAAGAAGCGAAACCCCGCCGCCCCATACGAGCTTGCCCTGAAGGCGGCCCGGCCCTACCAGCCGGGTGATCAGATTTCGTACTATGTCTCGGGGCAGGGGGTGAAGGTCAAGGTCCACGAGGCCGCCAAGCTGGCCTCGCAGTGGAACCCGGAGCAGCCTGACGAGAACGTCGAGTACTACAAGGCAAAACTCAAGGATCTCCACGAGAAATTCAAACCCTTCTTCGAGCAAGAAGGGCTCGTCCCGGCCCGTCCCGAGGAAAAGCATCGGTGAGGCCATCGATTCCCCCCGGGGCGCGGCTGACGATGCGCCAGGGGGGCTCCGTCGAGTATACCCATGCGCCATCAGCCCTTACGCCTCCAGCCCCTCTTCGCGCCGCGGTCGGTGGCGGTCGTCGGGGCCTCGACGCGCCCCGAGAGCGTCGGCAGGGCGGTCTTCGCCAACGTGCTGCGCCACGGCTACACGGGAGTTGTCTATCCGGTCAACCCCAAGGCCACGAGCATTCTGGCCGTCAAGGCGTATCCCTCAGTCCTTGAGATCCCCACAGAGATTGACGTGGCCGTGATCGTCGTCCCGGGTGCGGCCATCCCACAGGTGTTAGAGGAATGTGGGCAGAAGGGGGTCAAGGCGGCGGTCATTGTCTCGGCCGGGTTCAAGGAGCTGGGGACAGAGGGAGCAAAAAAAGAGGAGGCCATCTGTACGGCGGCGCGGCGATTCGACATCCCGTTGATCGGGCCGAACTGCCTCGGGATCATCAACACCGATCCTCAGGTCTCCCTCAACGCGAGCTTCGGGAGACGGATGCCTCTCCCGGGTAATATCACGCTGATCTCCCAGAGCGGGGCCATCGGTGTCGCCGCCCTGGAGCACGCCCACGCCGAGCGGATCGGCCTGTCCAAGTTCATCTCCATCGGGAACAAGGCCGATCTCAACGAGAATGACCTGCTCGCCTATCTCAAGGACGATCCCCGCACCGACGTGATCCTCCTCTACCTCGAAGACTTAACCGATCCCAAAGGATTCATCCGCCTGGCCCAGGGGATTTCGAGGCACAAGCCGATCCTCGCCATCAAGTCGGGACGGACAGTCGAGGGGGCCAAGGCCGCCTCATCCCACACGGGGGCACTGGCCGGATCCGACGAGGCCTACAACTCCCTCTTCGCCCAGTGCGGGGTTCTGCGGGTCGAATCCCTGGAGGAGTTGTTCGACTACGGCGTCGCCTTTGCCACGCAGCCGCTCCCGAAGGGAAACCGGGTAGCCATCGTGACCAACGCCGGCGGCCCCGGCATCATGGCGACCGACGCCTGCGTCCGTCACGGCCTGACCCTAGCCTCGTTCCAGGAGCCCACGACCGCCAGACTGCGGAGCGGCCTCCCCCCTGCCGCCAACATCACCAACCCGGTGGACGTCATCGGTGATGCTGGCGAGGACCGCTATGCCCTGGCCCTCAAGAGCGTCTTGGAAGACGAAGGGGTGGAGGGGGTGATCGTCATCTCCACCCCCCAACTCATGACCAACATGCCTTCCATCGCAACCACGGTTGCCCGGACCGCCCCAAGCCATCGCAAACCCGTCCTGGCCTGTCTGATGTCCACGGGAACGATGATGGAGGAGGCCCTGGCGACGCTGACAGCGGCCCGCGTACCCCACTACCATTTTCCGGAGGAGGCCGCCAGGACCCTCGCCGCCATGGCCCGCTATGCCGGGTGGATCCATCGCCCCCGCGCAGAGGTGAGGATGTTCACCGATCTGGACCGAGCGGCGGTAGAGCGGGTGCTTGCCCGGGCCAACGAGGAGGGGCGGCACTTTCTCCCCGAGCCCGAGGCCTATGAGATCCTCCAGGCCTATCGCTTCCCGGTGCTCCCGTTCCGATGGACGCAGGACGAAGACGAGGCCGTGCGGGCGGCGGAGGCGATCGGCTATCCCGTGGCCCTCAAAATCGTCTCCCCCGACATCCCCCACAAGATCGATGTCGGGGGCATCCGCCTGAATCTGGCACACGAGGGGGAGGTCCGGCGGGCCTACGGGGAGATGCTCGCCGCCGTCCGGGGAGCCCGTCCCGAAGCCCGGGGACAGGGGGTCCTCGTGCAGAAGATGGTTACGAGCGGGAAGGAGACAATCCTGGGGATGAAGCGCGACCCCCACTTCGGGCCCCTGCTGCTGTTTGGCCTGGGGGGAACCTACGTGGAGATCTTTCGGGACGTCGCCGTCAGGATCGCGCCGATCACCGGGCTCGATGCCCAGCAGATGTTCCGGCGGCTCAAGAGCTCGCAGATCCTGTCGGGTTACCGGGGAGAGCCTCCGTCCGACCTGGGCGCGATCAGCGAGTGTCTGGAGCGACTGTCCCAGCTCGCCCTCGACTTTCCGGCACTACACGAGCTGGATGTCAACCCCCTGATCGTCTTCGAAAAAGGAAAAGGCGTAGGGGTCATCGATGCCCGGATCTTCCTGGGTGAACTCTCCGATGACCGGTGACCGATCACGAATGGTTCATGGTTGATGGTTCGTGGTTCATAGCCGAACAACGGAAATCCGGTTTTTCCATGAACCATGAACTCTGAACCGTGAACCTGTTCGACGGTCTGCGGTCGGTCCTCGAAACTCGGGCCACGTCAGTGACGGAGCGGAAGCGATGATGCAAAAGGTGCGGAGGCGCTCGTGGTGGCTCTGGTTGTGCATCGTGCTGGCCGTGCCGGGCCTCGGAGGGGCGGAGCGGTGGAGCCGAAAGTACATCAACAGCCTGCCCGACTCGGCCTTTGCCTCGATTGAACGCACCCCGGACGGGAAAAAACAGCGGCACCTCCCCCATCACGATCACACCGGAGCATTAGACCTTCCTCATCTCTTAAATGCCCTCGCCCGCCACTCGCAGGTCACATGGCTCGACCCCGCACACGCCGCGCCCGCCCGGGCGCATCTCGCGGCCCACATGCAGCGGCTCCGCGAGGAGCGTCTCGCGCACGTACGCATTCGTCTGCCTCTCGACCTGAATCAAGCCACGGCCCGGGAACTGGAGCAGCTCCCCTTTATCGGTCCGGCCCGAGCCTTTGCGATCCTGGAAGAACGGGAGCGGCGGGGCCGATTCCAGTTCATCGAAGAACTCCGGGAGGTCATCGGGATCGGTCCCATCATCTTTGACGCGATCAAAGACCTGGTGATCGTGAAACACAACTGAGCGGTCCGTCCGCAGGAACCGGGAGAGGTCTCATGACCGGACCCATCGCCCTCGAGATCCTCGACACCTTACAGCCGGAAGCCGCACGCCAGGTGAGCCGCGCCGGCCGGAACTTCCCGGGCCTCGTGTACGCCGATCTGCGCCTGGAGGTCACAGAGACACAGCAGGCGACGGCCGAGAACGGACAGAGCAAGGAAGGAAGTCGGGATGCCACGCTGAGCTTCGGGATTCGCGTGCTGGCCGGCGGCAGGGTCATTGCCCCCGGCTATTACGGCCGGATCCTGGGGGCCAGGGAGCTCACCACGCTTTCACCGATCCTGCGGGAGGGGCTCTCCCACGCGACCGCACGAGCCAGGGCGAGCGCCGCCCACAAGGCCGCCCTCAAGCGGCACATGCCGGGCCTGGGCAAGAGCCTGACCACCACCGTCTTGGCCCCCATCCCCATCCGGCACGAGACCGTCACGGCCAGCTTCCAGACCGATCCCCGGTCGGTCCCTCTCTCAGAAATCATCCGGGACACCACCGAGGTCTCCCGGGCCATCACCGGCCTGGGCCGCGCCATCCGGTACAACCAGGTGACCAGCTTTACCGGGCTCACCCGGCAGCTCTTTGTCAGCTCCGAGGGGTCCCGCATCGACCAGACCACCGCCCTCACCGAGGGGGGCGTAACCGTGGTGGCCGAGCGGAACGGGGTCGTCCAGGAGAACTGGGACGCCATCGGACACCAGCGGGGGTTCGAGGTCCTCCGGCACGGGGTCGCGGACGCGCTGATCCACTTTCCCGACCTCACCACCTTTGCGCTCGATCTGGCCCGAGAGACGCTGCGCCTGTGCACGGCGCCGCCGTGTCCGACGCTCGCCGACCCGGTGGTGGTGGTCACCGATCCGCACTTCAATGCACTCCTCTGTCACGAGATCATCGGTCACCCCACGGAGCTGGACCGGGCCCTCAAAATGGAGACCGCGTATGCGGGCCGTTCCTGGTTACTTCACGACCTCGCGACCCACCAGATCGGCCGGCGGATCGCCTCTCCCCTGGTCACCGCCTATTCCGATCCCGAATTGCCAGGCTACGGGCACTACCGGTACGACGACGAGGGAACCCCCGGCACGCGGGTGATCCACATCGATCACGGGGTGTTTCAGGGATTTGCGAACAGCCGGCAAACGGCGGCCATTCTGGGTGCCGAGCCAAACGGCCACGCCAAGGCGACCACTGCCTTCCTCGTCCCCCTGATCCGCATGTCCAACACGGTCTTTACCCCCGGCGACCGTCCCCCTCAAGACATCCTGCGAGAGGTCGGCACCGGCTACTACGTGGTGGGCCACAAGATCCCCTCCATCGCCGAGTCTCGTGAGAACTTCCGCATCTCGGCCCGCAAGGTCTTTGCGATCCGCCAGGGGGAGGTCGCCGAACTGTACCGGGACGGCGGCATCATGGCGGACTCGAAAGATTTCCTCATGTCGATCGATGCCGTGGGAACGGACTTCCGCCTCTTTCCCATCTCCAACTGTGGAAAGGGGCAACCGATGCAGACGAAGCGTGTCGGGAACGGCGGCCCCACCATGCGAGGGCTCGCCCGCCTCACCGGAGGAGGTCGATGATTTCCCGCGCGCGCTTACAGCGGGCGGTCCGAGAGGCGCTGGCCGTCCTGCGGTCCGCCAGAGATGTCCGGGAAGCTGAGGTCTTTGCCGCCTCGAACACACACCTCCTCACCCGCCTCCATTACACGTCCCACCTCCCCTGTAACGGGGTCGAAGAGCCCAAGTCCACCTTCGCGTACGGGATCGGCATCCGGGCCGTCTTTCACACGCCTGGGGGAATCCGCGTCGGATTCGGGAGCGAGCCGAGTGATCTGACGGCCGACGGCGTGCGCCGGGCCCTGGGGAAGGCCCGACAGGCAGCGGTGCCGGATCCCGAATTTGTCTCGCTCCCCAAGCCGACGGGAGAAGCGCGATCCCTCGCCCGGTACCACGACCCCGCCCTGATGGACCTCCGCGACACCGATCTGGTCGGGGCCGGGTGGAAGGCTATCCGGGGCGCGCTCCGGACCTTTCGGAACTCCCGCCCCCTCGCCGCCCTCGCCGGGGGACGCGCGAAGATCGCGTCCCTGGGCCTCATTCTGAGTGGAGATGTCACCATTGCTCAGGAGCGGATCGCCATCGCCTCCACCCGACTCCCCACGGTGCAGGCCGATGAATCCTCCCTCTGTCTTGCCTTCGTCACCGCCATGGTCGAACGGGTGCAGGCCAAGGGGAGCGGCTGGTCGGTGGGGCGGCGGGTCACTGATCTGACCGAGGATGCGGGGGTCCAGGCGGCCCGGGCGGCCGCCGCCGCGGTGGGCGGCACACGGGTCC
The DNA here is from genome assembly GCA_046758505.1 of Methylomirabilales bacterium (SeqCode). GTDB lineage: Bacteria > Methylomirabilota > Methylomirabilia > Methylomirabilales > CSP1-5 > CSP1-5. The sequence continues at coordinate 10,353 of JBHIAH010000055.1, forward strand.
CGTCCGGACGGTATCGGGTGATCCTGGGCCCGCAGGCGGTGACCGACCTCCTGACCCACCTGATCCTCCCCGGCCTCACCGCCGACACCTTCTACGCCGGCAGCTCCCCTTTTCAGGGACGGATGCACCAGCGGGTGGCGTCACAGGAAGTCACGCTGTACGATCACGGGGCCGCCCGCGGCCTCGCGGCGAGTAAGGGAATTACGTGCGAAGGGCTGCCGACGGGCCGGACCGACCTCATCCGGGAGGGGGTCCTGGTCGGCCTCTTGAGCAACGCCTACGAAACGCAGCGGCTTCTCCGGGACCCCCACGGAAAGGAAAAGCTTGGGGTTGAGCCCCGACGCGCCCGAAAGGGACTGGTCCCCCGGAACGGCTTCCGGTTCGGCGGCGGGGACGGCCGCCACTTCAACCTCCCGCCCGGGATTGCCGCGACGAATGTGGTATTTGAGGGAAGGGGAGGGTACAGTCCCCGGGACCTTCTCCGGCTGGTGGGGGAGGGCCTCTACATCGGCCGTATCTGGTACACGTATCCCATCAACGGGTTGGCCGCGGGGGACTTCACCTGTACCGTGGTCGGGGATTCCCATCGCATCACGGAGGGAAGGCTCGCCGGTCCGCTCACGCCCAACACGCTGCGCATCAACGATAATATCCTGAAGACCCTGAACACGATTGTCGCTGTCGGGGGAGGACGGACGCCCACGTTCGCCTGGGCGGCCGATGAGATCGTGTACGCCCCCGAGGTCGTCGTGGATGGCATCAGGATCACTGCAATTGCAGAATTCGCAGATCGCCCCGAACTCCAGCATCCCCCATCTGGATAATCGCACCGCCGGGGCGGCCGGGGCGCCGGGCCCGGACAAAGCAAAAGGGCCCCGAAATGCTCGAGGCCCTTTCTGCCTACAGCTGGATTCGCCCGACTACAGTTTCACCACGTTGGCCGCCTGCTTCCCCTTCGGCCCTTCCACGACATCGAACTCAACCGACTGCCCCTCGGTCAGCGTCTTGAATCCGTCGCCCTGGATTGCCGAATGGTGGACAAACACGTCAGGACCATCCGGTCGCTCGATGAATCCGTAGCCCTTCGCGTCGTTGAACCACTTCACCGTACCGGTGCTTCGCACGTTCCTTGCTCCCCCCTTTCTGTGCGGCATCCCCGGGGACATCCCAGGGGTCAGGTCCCGTCGCCCGGGGACCTCACACCACGAAAAAACCGCACGGACCTTTCATGAAGCCCGTGCGGTTTCCCGTTCCACAACAAGCCGATCACGAAATGCACCTTGACCGTAATGCTCTCCTCTTTGCTTGTCAAGACCTATTTTTCTGTGGTACACGTGGCCCGGGGAACAATCATGCGCACCGAAAAGTCAGCAACCCTCTTTACCCGAGGAGAAAAGCAGCGCGCGGCCGGCATGTTCGGCCAGGCCCTCGCCTCTTACCGGGAGGCGGCCACGCTCTCCCGGCGGTCCGGCGACCAGCAGGCACGCTTTCAGTGCCTGCTCGCCCAAGGGCACTGTCTCAGGCTCCAGGGGAATTTTAGCCTCGCGCAGGTCACCTATCAGAAGGCCCTGGCACTTGCCGCCACCCTCCGGACTCCGGCCGATCGGGCCGATGCCGAGGTCGGGCTCGGAATGAGTCTCCGGGCTCTCGGAGAGCACCAAAGGGCCTTGCGCCTTTTCACCCGCGCCGGCCGGACCTACCGCCGGGCCGGGGATCTCCCCGGTGAGGCATACGTCCTGTGGGGCACTGCAGGCGCCCTGCGCATCCGGGGGAGCCTGAACGAAGCACTCGACACGTTTCAGCAGGCACAGGCCCTCTTCAAGCGGCAGGGAGACCGGTCCGGCGTGGGATACTGCCTTTGCGGAATGGGGGGTGTGAGTCGCCTCAAAGGAAAATATGACGATTCCCTCGCCTTCTACACCAAGGCGCACGATCACCTGCGCCACCTGCGGGATACCTTTGGCACAGCCTACGCGGCGTGCGGCATCGCGAACGCCAACCGGATGCTCGGGCGGACGGACACCGCCCTCCGCCACTTCGCCCGGGCCCGGCGCCTTTACACGCGTCTCCGGGACCGGGTGAGCTACGCCTATACCGTCTGGGGGGAGGGAACCCTCTACAAGGTTCGAGGACACCTCCGGCGCGCCGAAAACGCCTTTGCCGAGGCCGAGGCGATCTTTACCCACACCCGGGACCGCCGGGGTCGCATTTACACCCGCCTGGGGATCGGGGAACTCCTGATCCTCCGGGGAAAGGGACCGCAGGCCAAGCCACTCCTGGAAAGGGCCCTGGCCGAGGCTCGGCAGCACAACTTCCGCTTCGAGGCACTCCACAGTCACCTTCTCCTCACCGAGCTTCGTCGCCGGGAGGGGAGACGAGTGTCCTTCGCGCGCGTGAGACGTCAGTACCAGGCCCTGGGCTCCACCTTCCTCGACGAGGTGCACCTCCCCCTCAATCTCCCTTAACGGGCAGGGAGTGGGCCGGCCTCACCCTCCCGGGGGCCAGGTCATGCCCGTCGGGATCCGAGGCGGGACCTAGGCGAGCCGGGCGACGGCCGCCTGGTAGACCGCCGGAGGGGCGGCTCCCTCAATCCGCGCCTCACCGACGACGATGGTCGGAACCGCCTCGGTCCCCCACCGGTCTATCGAATCCAGGTGCTCCGCGTAGACCGCCTCCCGCAGCGTGGGGTCCTTGAGATCGACCCGAAAGCGATCGAGATCCAGACCAGACCTCTGCGCCACCGTTTCCAGTACGGCGGGCTCACTGATATCACGGTTGTCGACCAGGAAGGTGTGAAAGAGGGTGAAGTGGAACGTTTCGGAGAGCGCGTCCCCCTGGCGCCTGGCCGCCTGGGCGGCGAGCAAGGCGGGGACACTTGAGTTGGGATACCGCTCTCCCTCGACCCAGGGGCGGATCCCCAAGGAGGGCTCTGCCGCGGCCGCCCTGAGCCAGTGGCCACGGCGGTCGCTCGAGAACGTGGGGAAAGCAGCAACGTCAGGCTTGAGGAGATAGCCTACTCGTCGGACAGGAAACCGCCGCGCGGAGCGTCCCAGGACCGCGTTGAGCCGCACCTCGGCCACCAAGCACCAAGGTCAGAGATAATCAAAGACCACCAGAATCGACACGGGCCATCCTCGCGCCCCTCAGCGGCCCGCGGGCGTGCCAGCAGGGGAGGGGGGAGCACTGGGCCGCCGGTCCCGGCGCACCTCGAGCTCCTGGAGGCGGCGGGTGAGCGCCGCGATGCGCTGCTCCCGTTCCTTGAGGGCCTCGGTGAGTCCGTGGACTTCCGCGGCCTGCTCCGCCTGCGCAAGCGTCGCCTGCTTGAGCTCTTCTTCACGCTGCCGAAGTTGGGCCTGGAGCTTCTTCTGCTCGCCGAGCAATCGTTTTCCTGTTTCCTGCCACGTGCGCAGGGCTTCCTGATCCTCCCGGTGGGCTTTCTCCATCCCCTGAAGCTTCGCCTCCCGCTGCCGTAGCGTCCGCTGGAGATCCGCAACCGCCTTCTCTCGCTCGGCGAGTTGGCTGTCCAGCTTCTCCTTTTCCCCCCGGAGGGTCTGCAGGTTTTTCTCGAGGTTCCGCGCATCGCCCTCGAGAGCGGCGATGTGCGCCTTCAACGCCTCCCGCTCCTTGCGGGTCTTGGCCAACTCCTTCTGCAGGCGTTGCACCTTCCCCTTGAGCTTGTCCCGGCCCTTGGCGAGGCGTGCGATGGTCTTTTTGGCCTGCCGGACCTGCTTGGCCCCTTTCGCCTCCTCCAGCTTGTGGACCTCGGTCGCCCCCTCGAGTTCCGCCGTCAACTGCGTCGTCTGCTCCGTGAGCGCGGCGATCTGCTGTGTCGCCTGATAGTACCGGTAGCCAAGGACGCCGACCACCCCAGAGGCCACCAGCAGGATCACCCATGTCATGGCATCACGCATCGCCACCTCCCGACTGCATCTTACGCACCGCGCCTCGGTCGGGCAAGTGCTTTCTCACGGCGCACGAGGAACATCAATATACACAGAGGACGACGCCCGCCTCAATAAGAGTCGGGCTGTGGAGGGCAGGGGGGTGGGGTGGGCAGCGAATGCCGCGCTTCAGCAGCGCGTCATCAGCCGGTGGCGGGCCTCGCGAAAGATGGCATGAAACATCGGCCGCGTCAGGCGCCCGGTCAACGTGTTCTGTTGACTGGGATGGTACGAGGCGAGGAGCGTGATCCCATTCGCGAGACGGGCGCAGGCCCCATGGGCGAAGGTGGGTCGGGGCCGCGGCAGAGTAACCCCCGCATCCTGACAGGCCCGCAAGAAGGTGTCAAAGGCGATCCGTCCGAGGGTGACGACCACGCGAACCTCATGCAAGAGCGCCAGCTCGCGCCCGAGATAGGGCCGGCAGTTTTGGAGCTCCTGGCGCGTGGGACGATTGTGCGGCGGGGCACACCGCAGCGCCGCGGTGATATAGCAGTTCGTCAGCTTCAGGCCATCCCCCCGGGCGACCGAGGTCGGCTGGTTGGCAAACCCGAAGGTAAAGAGGGCACGGGCGAGCCAGTCACCGCTTCGATCCCCCGTAAAGATCCGCCCCGTCCTGTTCCCCCCATGGGCGGCGGGGGCCAGACCGAGAATCAGCAACTGGCCCCGGGGATCGCCGAACCCGGGAATCGGTCTCCCCCAGTACTCCCAGTCCCGGTACCGGCGGACCTTCACCACCGCCACGCGTTCCCGGTACCTGGTCAGCCGGGGACACCTCCGACAGCGAATCACCTCACCCTGGACGTACGCCAGGGCCCGCCGATCGCGCACCTGCGGTCGCATCCTCCTTCCAGGCCGAGGCTACGGCCTCTCCCTTGCGCGGGACGAACCCCCGGTCCGTCGCCGGTGGGGGAGTCCCGCGTCCAATTCGATCACCAGGATCGTGAGATTATCGGTCCCCCCCCTGGCAAGGACCGCCTCCCGAAGGGACTCACCCCCTGCGTGCGCCCCGGAACTCTGCAGGAGCGTGCGCGCGATCTCTTCCCCACCGAGGACATCGAAGAGGCCGTCGCAGGCGACCACGAGAAACCGATCCGCCGCACCGAGCCGCCGCTCCCCCACGACCGGGACAGCCATCACCCCGACTGGGCGGAAGAAGCTATCGCCGAAGCTCCGTGTCGGCATAAGCCCCCGGACCCCGCGGACCACATATCCGCCCTCGATGGCCCCCCCTGCCGCGACGATCCGCGATCGCTCTCCGGGATCATCCACCCGATGAGGCCGCGTCAGCGCAATCGGCCCGGCCCCCACGAGGAGAATTTCACTGTCCCCAACGTGGGCGAAGCTCAGTGCATCCCCCCGGAGAAACACCGTGGCCGCCGTCGCCCCACTCTCCACCCCCTGCAGACTCTCCTCCGCGGACCGGTACGCCTGCCGGATGGCCTGCGGCGGGGAGAGCCCGGTGCCCAGGGCCTCGAAGAAGAGCTGATGAAGGGAGACCGCCAGGATCTCGGCTGCCTCCGTTCCTCCGTGGCCATCGAAGACGCCGCCGAACAGCCCTACCCGGGGCCGGATCTCCAGCACGTGGCGGTCCTCCATCGCCTGCCGAAAGCCGATATCCGAGATCTGGTGAAGGGCCCGAACACGCGCAGTGGCCGGGTCCGGCTCTCGCTCCACTGGTCTCCCTCTCCGTGCCTCCGCGCCTTCGAGCCGGGGCGAACCCGCGCCCGACGTGCGGAAGATGCCGCTTCGCGTCCCCGGTGTGACCATACGCCAGGGGGGGGTGCAAAGGCAAGGCTTGGGTTTTGCGCCCCTCCCGGGCTATAGTCAAGGGGTGGACCCGAAAGCCGCGGACAACCGGGAGCTCGTCGCGCTCACCTTTCGATCCCTCGATGCGGCCTTTGCCGGCGGAGGCGAGGAGGAGGCGATCGCGGCCCTCCGGGAGGCCTTCGCCCGGCGGATCGGTGCCTGCCTGCGGGTGATGCCATCGCCGGACGAGTTGAAGGAGCTCCCCGAAGCTTTGCAACAGGAGATCAGGGAGCGAGAGCGGGAGGCCGCGCTGCTCGGGCGGAAGCGAGAGGCGGCCCTGCAGGTTATCCCGGCGTACAGCCATCTTCTCCAGGCCTACCGATCCTACGACGCCGAGGTGGGTTCCCCGCAGCGTCTCGCCCGCACCCTGGGGATGTCGGCGACGACGGTTTTGGTCGGAGGGGTTCTGGGCTACCTGGTCGAACGCGGGGTCGGGCTCCCGTACGCCACGGTGGCGGGGATCGGGCTGGGCGTCATCGCCTTCTTCTCGATGGTGCTCCAGACCCTCGGCACCAGCCGGCAGATGACGCGGGTGGAGTCGAGCCACGTCGCTCAGCTGGAACGGCTGAAAGAGGATCTCTACGCCGCCTTCGAGGACGTGGATCGGCAAGGAGCCGCGGAGGGGGAGGACCTCAGCTCGTAAAGGAGGCACCATCATGGTAGATGCGGCTCACCTCGTGGATGAGACACGACAGGACCTGCAGGCGGTCGAGGCACGGATCCGCCGGCATCCCTACCTGGAGGCCGTGGAGGCCGGCAAGATCTCGAGAGACGAACTGCGGCGCTTCGCGGGGCAGCAGCATCACATCATCGGGAGTGACCTGCGGGCGATGGCACTGTTGATCGCCAAGGCGCAATCCGACGACGCCCGAGAGTTTTTTTGGCGAGCGATCCAGGGAGAGCGGGCGGCCCTGGACGCGCTTCAGGCCTTCGCCACCGCCCTCGCCCTACCGGCCACGACGCTCGAGGCCACCGAACCGATCCCCGGGGCCTTTGCGTACAGCGCCTATGTCGCCTGGCTCGCCCTCTTCGGCTCGTGCGCCGAATTTGCTGCCGCCTTCCTACTGAATGTGGAGGCGTGGGGAGGAAATTGTGCCCGCATGGGTCTGGCCCTCAGGGCCCGGTATCAGATGACGGATGCGGATGTCGCTTTCTTCAACCTCTTCAGCAGCCCGCCTCCGGACTTCCGCGAGCGAGCCCTGGCACTGATTCAGGGCGGACTCTCTACAGGGGTCGAGCCAACACGGATCAGACGCGCGGCCCGGATGCTCCAGGGCTACGAACTTCTCTACTGGGACACCCTCTATCAAGCCGCAACACGCTAGCCCCGCACGCGTCACACCGAGGGTCAGGGTACCATGACGCCCGGTCGAGCCCTCCGACCTGGACCACGCCTCCAACGCCCGGCAGACCGTGACAGACATCAGACCACATCGGGAGGTCCAAGCGCTCGACGCGCACGATCCCCATGGATGATACCTTCCCGCCCGGCGGCGAAAAGATTCGTTGACACGAGACCAACAAGGATCTATAGTTTCCCCGACTCGAGATTCTCACGGTTCTACTTCTCGACATTGACGATGCCGCGAGGACTGAGGTCCTGCGGCTTTTTTGTTGCACCGAGGGCCATCCTTCCCCGGAATGGCCCGAGACCACCGGAGGGCCCATGGCCGAGTATCGGCGACGCGAGGAGTCAGGGCACGAG
>JBHIAH010000056.1:0-16841 GCA_046758505.1 Methylomirabilales bacterium (SeqCode)
AGCCTTTATCGCTGACCAGAAAAGTACGGGACAGGGGCCCTTCGTCTGATATGGGAAAAAATAGGGACAGCGCCCATTTTCATCCGTGCTGCCCCTCCTTCCGGGAGAGGAAAAGGTGTCAGGAACCTTTTTTCATCAAAGGCTGTAGGTTGTCGACTTTTATTGGCAGGTTCGCTGGGCTGACTCGTGGACGAAGAATGTCAGTCATCTATTCCCCGACCTTCCGCCGGGCATGATGGCCTGGGATCCCCGAGCGCCCCAATCACCTAATCTGGCTTGTCAGGCGTCAGAGCATCACATCTTTTTTATAGTATCATTCGTAGAGAGGTGCCCCTAGGCTTCGCCTTCAGGCGAAGGTGGCCTCTTGGAGGCGGTAGAGCTTGAGGAGGAACGAGTCCTGGGGAACCTGCACCTGGCTCCACCGAATCGCCTCCCCCTTCTTGACCGACTCGGTGAGCCGGGCCTCGTACGCGAAGCCAAAGGGGAGGAGGCCTTCGGCCTTGGCGACTTCCGCCTTCTCGATGAGGGCGTACGCGGTGAAGCCTCCCCCGCCGTCTAGGACCGCGCCGGCCGTGAGGTCCTGCTTCGCGCACGTGATCAGCTCTGCCACCGGGGCACCCTCCGGCGCTCCCGTCGGCTCCCCCCGCAGCACCGCCTGGGCGACCGAGTTCGGCGTCTCCACGCTGCACCAGTGAAACGGCCGGAAGAGGGTAAAGTTCGGCCCGTTTCGAATATCCGGGGGAAGTAAGGAGGTCGGATCGTTCACATAGGCCAGATCCTCGACCACCTTCGGCTGATCCGACGTCACGACCAAAAAGACGCCCGGGAACACCCGGCCGTGCGGTTGGAGGCGGCCGTCGGCCTCGGTGCCGTTCGCCAGGTCCACAACACCTTCCTGACCGAGAATTCCCCCCTGCCCCTTGAGGCGAAAGACTCTCGCCAATCCCTCCACATCCACCACCGGCTCGTGCATCCCCCGGATCTCGGGGACGAGGCGTAACGCATTCGCCACGGCGCACATCTCGGTCTGGGCCTTGGTCCCATCCCGGAAGGAGTTGAACATCTGGGGGTTGAGGCCGAGTGCCGCGGCCTTCTCCCGGTTATCGTCGGGGGTGGCGTAGCGCTCCGGGGGACTCATCAGTGTCCCCCGACCGGCAACGACGATTCGCAACCCAAGCCCCCGGGCCCACTCGGCCATTTCGCAGATGACCCCCGGTTGATCGCCCGCGGCCAACGTGTAAATCACGCCGGCGGCGTCGGCCAGCCGCGCAAGGATCGGCCCCACGACTACGTCCGCCTCGACATTGAGCATCGCGATATGTTTTCTGTGGAGGATTGCCTCGTAGGCGACCATGGCCCCCACTTCCGGGACGCCGGTCGCCTCGACGATGGCGTCAAGCGGGAGACGGCAGAGCAGGTTCCCGTCGGCGGTCACCACCCGCCGCCCGTTCCGGAGTGCATCTGTTGCATCCCCTTCGGCCCGGGCCTCTCTGACCCTCTCCAGGGGACTGCCAGCGTCGAGGAAGGCCTGGACGGCGCGGTCGGGCACTAGATCGGCGATGGCCACGACCTCCATCCCTTCCATGATCCCGATCTGCTTCACCACCCCGGTCCCCATCCGCCCGGCTCCTACCACGCCGACCCGGATCGGATTCCCTTCAGTCGCTCGTTGTATAAGGGCGCGTCGAAACATGGCGTTCCTCCCTTGGTCGGTCCGGTACGCGATGCTCCTAACAAACCGCACTTGCTCCGAAATGGCAAGCTAATCTTGGGGTGGCGCGAGAGCAGCGACGCCCAGCACGGCGATGGCCCCCTTTGTCCCTTCACGAGGAGGTGGCGGCGGCGAAGGAGGGACTCACGCTCCGCGGGACCCGGGACCACCGGGGGATGATTCGCCGCTTCGTGCGCGAGGCGCTATTACGCGGCGTCCCGAGATGGGCCGTCCGGGGGTGACGGCCGAGATCGGTTTGTGAAGTGTCGAGGAGGAGGCGGAGCTCTGCGATCTCTTCGCGCCAGGCGTCAGGGTCAAGCTTTTGCAGGATGGCTTCGGGGTCCGTGCGGAGCCGCTTCATGAGTTTGTTAACCTTGCGGAAGAACCAGTGGACCCGCTTCTCCATGATGCGGACCACCAGGGGTCGGAACAGACGGGCGAGGGGATCGAGCAGGGCGCCGTCCACCCTGACGTAGCCGGAAAGGGAATTCTCCACATAGGGGCCGTCGGGATTTTTCCCCTCGGTCGAGTGCACCACCATCGCGAGGCGCCCCGGGATGCGGATGATCCCTTTCTTGTATCTCCCCTGGGCGTAGAGGACCATCTGTCCCGCCTCGGCCTGCAAGATCTCGAGGCGGCCCGTGATTCCCTTATGATCGTTCGCCCAGTACGCGGCCACCCCTTGACGCTTGACCGTGTACTTCAGCACTCCCGCCGCCCGCGCCAGGCTCGCCGCAAAGTCGGGGTGTGTCAGGAGAAGCTCAAAGACCGCCTGTCTCCCCAGCACGCGGAGGCCACTCATCTCTCGGTGAAGGGTGAAATCTTCGACCACCTCCTTCACCGGTTTCCGGTGGTCACCCTTCAGGAGTGCGTCGGGGAAGGGCGGGGCCGTCTCCCCGGCGGCCGCTGCCGCAAGAGGGCACAGGACGAGAAGGAGCGCAATTGTTTTAGCCTGCATGCGCCACCTCACGGGAGCGTTACCATATCAGAGCAGAGTCAGCAGAGCAACCGGAGGAAGCGTTTGACAGGCGTAGGCATTCATGGTAGCGTGAAAAACTCACATCGTCGTGCATCGAGAAGGAGTACCGTTTCGCGGGGATCAACACGTGATGCGACGGGAGAAGGACGGACGCGAGATTGGGGAGATCAAGGCCTTTCTCGGCGAAGGGACCGAGTTCAAGGGGATCCTCTCGTTTCAGGGGACAGTGCGCATTGACGGTCGGCTCGAGGGCGAGGTCCTGGGGGACGAACTCCTCATCGTGGGGGAGGAGGGGGTCCTCCGGGCAGAAGTGGAGGTCGGGAGCCTGATCTCGAACGGGAGGATCGAGGGGAACATCCGGGCCAAGAAGCGGGTTGAACTCTTGGCCTCGAGCACGGTCATCGGCAAAATCAGCACCCCGTGCCTGGTGGTGATGGAAGGGGCCACGGTGAATGGCACCTGCGATATGGGGGCCTTGGACGAAGCCCTGGCGCCTCCGCCTGGCGGAGCTTCTGAGGGGAGACGCAGGGGGTCCGCGACGGAGGAGACAGGCTAGGGCTCACCATGGGCACGCGGGTGGTTGTGGCGATGAGTGGCGGCGTGGACAGTGCCGTCACCGCCGCCTTGCTTCGAGACGAAGGGTACGATGTCATCGGCGTGACGCTGAAGGTGTGGGGCCAGGTGGCCGAGGCCCCGACGGTGTATACCCGCCATAGCTGCTGCGCGCCGGAGCCCATCGAAGACGCCCGCCTCATGGCGGCCCACCTCGGTATTCCGCATTACCTCATCAACGTCGACCGCGAGTTCGAGGCGCACGTTATCACCCCCTTCTGTCAGGAGTATGTGGCCGGACGTACTCCCCTCCCGTGTGCGGCCTGTAACACCGAGGTCAAGTTCGGCTCTCTCCTCCGGCGGGCCCTCGCATGGGGTGCGGATTTTGTCGCCACCGGACATTACGCGCGGATCGGTGTGGATCCGGCCACCGGCCGGGTTGTGCTCAGGCGTGGGGTCGATCCGGAGAAGGATCAGAGCTATTTCCTCTACGGCCTTACGCAGGCCCAGCTTCGGCGGGTTCGTTTTCCCCTGGGGATGATGCGGAAGGTCGAGGTGCGGGCATTGGCCGCCCGACGGGGGCTTCGCGCGGCGCACAGTCCCGATAGTCAAGAGCTCTGTTTTCTCCCGACGGGCGATTACCGGGGACTGCTCCGGGACCGGTATCCTGGGACGGTTCGGCCCGGCATCATCCGTGATCGGAGCGGTCAGGCCCTGGGAACACACGAGGGGGTCCCCCTGTACACGGTCGGCCAGCGCCGAGGTCTCGGGATCGGGGGTCGCGGCCCGTATTACGTGGTTGCCCTCGACGCGGACCGGAACGAGGTCCTCGTGGGTCGGGAGGAAGACCTTCTTGCCGACACGGTCGTGGCGGAACGGGTGAACTTCATCGCCCTCGAGGAACTTACCGGGGAGCGGCCTGTCTTGGCCACCGTCCGGTACCGGCATCCTGCGCGGGAAGCCGCGATGCGGCCCATGGGGGAGGGGCGCGTTCTTGTGCAGTTCTCCCGGCCCCTGCGCGCCATCACCCCTGGCCAGGCGGTGGTCTTTTACGACCGCGAAGATCCGGACCTGGTGGTCGGTGGTGGAACAATCCGCGAAGTCCGCCGCCGGACTCCACCCGACTCTCTCGCCTGATTCCGCGGCAGGAGGTGCCTGTTGGAGTCGGTCCTATCGATTCGCGCCCGGATTGCCCCTCTGGCCCGGAGAGTCCGGTGGTCCCGGGGGATCTACTGGGGCACGCGCTGTCTCCGCTATAGTCTTCTCGCAGCCCTTCCCCTCCTCCTGGCCAAATCATTCTTGCCCGGGCCCCCGGGGTGGTGGCTCTGCGCTCTTCTCATCATCGGGGGTGGAGGCGGGCTTATCTACGGTCTGTCTCGCCCGGTTCCTCTCCGGGATCTCGCCCGACTCACCGAGGAACGCCTCGATCTACGTGCCCGCCTTTCCACCGCCCTTGAATGCCACGACCGGCAGGACCGATCCTTCTTTGCGCTGGCGCTCTACCGAGATGCGCCGGGGGCCCTTCCCGCCTTCACGGGCCGGGACGTCCTCCCGCTCCATCCCCCCCGCGAGTGCCGAGGCCTGGTCCCGGTGGGGCTTGCGGTACTTCTCCTCTGGTACGCCCCCCCGTTGCCGTGGGACCACCTGGGTATGCCTCAGTCCTCGACGAAGGCTGGAGGGCCACCTGAAGAAACGGCCCGCTCGGAGTTCGATGAGGGGACCGGACAGCCCGTGTCGGTTGAGCCACCGCAGATCCACGATCGGCGATGGCGGATGGGGAGCACGCCGTCCTCCCGAATCCCCCGACGAATGGATGCCCTCTTCAAGGATAGCCCCCTCGGCAAGGTCCGTCCCGACTTTTCCAGCTTCCTCTCGGGGGGGGATGCGCGCATGAAGTTTCTCGGCCAGTCGCAGAAGATTCCGGATCTCAGGGGGGAGGACCTCCAAAGCCCGTACCAAATCGTGGTGCAGCGAATGCGGGAGTTGAGCGGAGGGGGGACCCGGGACTTGACGCCGGATGAGGCGAAACGCATGCTCGCCGAGGTCCAGCGCATGGGAAAAGGGGGCGGCTTCCCCGGGCCTGCCGATTCCGGCGGGAGGGAGAAGCTCACCAATCCCGGTGGGGAGAGGGTGCGCAGGGCCTTGGAGCGGGCCCTGGAGCGGCTTCGCAGGGAGGAGGAGGCCCGGTTGAAGAGGTCTAAGGTGCCCAAGGGGTCCGAGCCGGGCGTCCGACGTGAGCGGCGCGCCTCGGGAGGCGAGGAGCCTCACGAAGGAGAGTCGGGGTTGAAGAAGATGCGTGGTTCCCTCCCCGGGGAGGCGCAGTCGAACCTGCGGCGCGGAGATCCCACCCCCCGCCCGGATGCCTCTCCCCGTGATACCACCCTCAAGGGCCAACCACGGGGTGGACGATCGCAGGCGTATACCACGAACATCCTGGGGGTCGGACGGGGGGGAAAACCGAAAGCCCCCTCCCTCAGCGTCCTCTCCCGGTATCGGCAGATGATGGAAGAGGCGTTGAGCCGGGAACCGATCCCTCCCGATTATCGGGAGCAGGTCAAAACCTATTTCGACTCGCTGCGCCCGCAGGGGGCGACGGGGGGCCGATGAAACGGGAGCTGTACGATCCCACCTTCCTGCAGCGGCTCGAGAAGCTGAGTCTCACGGCTCGCCGGGTGTTGGGAGGGAAAGTCCGCGGGGAGAGGCGGGGGCGTCAGCGAGGAGTCGGGGTGGAATTTCGCGACTTCCGCGCCTATGTCCCCGGTGATGACATTCGCTACCTCGATTGGAATGTCTATGGCCGGCTCGAGCGGTTGGTCCTGAAGCTCTTTGTCGAGGAGGAGGATCTTTCCCTGCACCTGCTGCTCGACGGGAGTGCCTCCATGGGCTGTGGAACCCCGCCCAAGTTCGCGTATGCCCTGAAGGCGGCAGCGGCCTTAGCCTATATCGCCCTGAGCAGCCACGAACGGGTGACCGTGGCACGCTTCAACGGCGGCGTGGAGGGGAGCGTTGGTCCGGTCCGGGGGAAGGGGCGGATTTTCCCCGTCCTGGACTTCTTGGGTGGGCTGGTGTGTCGGGGGGAGACCCGCTTTGCCACGGCGGTGCGAGAGTATCTTGGGAAGGTCCGGATGGCCGATCTCGTGATGGTCATGAGCGATTTCTTGGCCGCCGAGGGGTTTGAGGCCGGGTTGGACCTTCTCCTGAGCCGGCGCTGTGATGTGGTGCTGTTGCACCTCGTCACGCCGGATGAGCTTGATCCCCCGCTCACGGGTGCGGTCGTGCTTCAAGACGCGGAGACCGGTGAGGAGCACGAGATTCCCGGTGAAGCCGCCCTGGCCCCCTATCAGAAGAACCTGGCAGCCTTCTTCGATCGCGTGGAAGGCTTCTGCCGCCATCGGGGCATCGATTACCTCAGGCTGAGTACGGCGGTGCCACTCGAGGATCTGATCCTTCGCCACCTCCGCGTCGGGGGAATTCTGGGATGACCTTTGCCAATCCGGCTGCCCTCTTGGTCCTGCTCACGATTCCCCTGTTGCTGCTGCTGCGGAGTGTGCGGCGGCCCCGGGGAAGACACGTGGTCCCGAGCCTGCTCCTCTGGGAGTCGGGGTCACCTCCCCGACCCTCCTGGGCCTTTCTGCGGCGCCTCCCCGTAGATTTCCTCCTCCTCTTGCAGATTCTCTTTCTCCTCCTGGTCGGTCTCGCCCTGGCCGGGCCCCGCCTCACGTGGTGGCAGACGGGGGTGAAGCGGGTGGCCCTGGTGCTGGACACCTCCGCCAGCATGCAGGCGAGCGATGTCTTTCCGTCGCGATTTGACGCCGCGCGGGCCGAGGCCCTGACGACGCTCGGCCGCCTCGAGGCGGGGCGGGAGGTCTCGGTGGTGGAGGCGGGGGTGCGGCCGGTGCTCCATCAGGCCTTCACGACCGAAACGGAGCGGGCGCGGGCGGCGCTCAACCGTCTCACCCCCCAGGACGGGACGGCAGCAATCCGCGAGACGCTCGCCCTCCTCGACACCCTCGCCGAGCATGCGCCGCTCGAAGTACACCTGTTCACGGACGGGGCCTTTGACCCTGTGCCGTGGTCTCCTGGGGAGGGGTGGGTGTTCAGGGTGCACCGCGTGGGGGTGCGAAGCCACAATGTCGCGATCACGAACTTCCGGATCCGGAAGAGCTACTACACGCCGGCACGGTACGAGCTCTTTGTCGGTGTGATCAACTTTGCCCCGGAAACCCTGACCTTTCCATTCGTTCTGACCCTCGACGGAAAGCCACTCCACACGGAGCAGGTCACGCTCCCTGCCCGGACCCGGCGAGGCCTCGTCATCCCGATCTTCCATCGGGGAGGAGGCGTCGTCGAAGGGCGGGTCGAGGTCGTCGATGACCTTGCGGTGGACAACCGTGCCTCCGCGGTCATTCCCCCCCCACGGGCCTTACGGGTCCTGCTGGTGAGCCAGGGGAATCTCTTTGTGGAAAACGCGTTGAAGGCCGACCCACGGATTGAGCTCACCACGGTGAATCCAGAGGCCTTCCCGCAGGCGCGGGCGGGTCAGGACGTCGTCGTCCTGGATAACTACTCCCCCAACTCGATTCCGCCCGGGCGTTATCTCCTCATCCGGTCTGTGCCGGGTAATGCCCCGATCGAGGTCCTCGGCACGGTCCGGGCGCCGAGGATCGTGGACTGGGACCGCAGCCACCCGGTGATGCGGTATCTGGATCTGGCCCAGGTTGTCATCGACGCGGCCCTGAAGGTGCGGTCCTTGGCGGGAGGGGACACCCTTATGGAATCCCAGCTTACCCCGCTCGCCCTGGCGTTCCACGAAGGGGGGTATCGGCTCGTCTTTCTGGGCTTTAATCCGCTCACGTCAGATTTTCCCTTGCGGGCTGCCTTCCCCCTGTTTGTCTCCAATGCCCTGCGGTGGCTCTATCCCACGGGGATCGAAGATCTGGGGCTGGATGGTGGGGTGGGAGTCCCGCGCGCGGTCGCTCTCGATCCCACCCTCGAGCAGCTCGCCCTGAGAGGCCCCCGGGGAGACGAACGGTCGGTTCCGATCCTCAATGGCCGGGCGTATCTCCCTGGCCTGCGACGGGCTGGCGTGTATCAAATTCGGGGAGGGGCGTGGCGGCGGCAGATCGCCCGCAATCTGTCGGATGCGGCAGAGTCCGATCTGACCCCGAGGAGTGTGTGGCCCACCCGAGAGGCCCGTGAAGGGGTGGGAGGCTTCGAGGCCACGTGGGAGCTGTGGCGGCTGCTCCTCGGCCTGGCGTTCGTGGTCCTCTGCGTCGAGTTTGTCCTGGCGGTGCGGCGCGGGCATCGGGGGCTTCTCGTGGTGCTTTCGAGGGGAGTTGGGCTTTTCTGTCTCGGGTGGGCGCTGACGAACCCGTCCCTATCTCGGGCCGCCGATCGCCTGAACGTCCTCTTCCTCTGGGATCGGTCGGCGAGTATCCCCTTCACCGAGCAGGTGCGAGCCTGGGAGTTTATGCGGGCGGCGCTCAAATCCAAGGAAGGACGGGATACGGCCGGACTGATCAGCTTTGCCGGCAGCGCGCGGGTCGATGTCCCCCTGAGTCGGGATCCAGACTTTACCCGGCGGCCCGATGCGCCGCTGCAGGGAGAGGGGACCGAGCTGGCGGGCGCGCTCGAGGCGGCCCTCTTCACCCTCCCTTCCGCGGGGCAGTCGCGGATCGTGCTCTTGAGCGACGGCCATGACAGCCGCGGGAAGGTGCTGTCAGAGATCATCGCGGCTCGGGAGCGCGGGGTGGAGGTGCACGCACTCCCCCTCGGCGTGTGGCGGGAGGGCGAGGTGCTGCTGGGGCGGCTGAGTCTCCCCCGAGAGGTCAAGGAGGGGGAGGCCTTCGTGCTCCGCGTGATCGTCATGAGCGCGGCCGAGAGCACCGGCCGGATCACCCTGTCCAGGAACGGAAAGTTCCTGGGTGCCCAGACGGTCCGGCTCGCGGCCGGCAAGAACGTCTTCGCCTATCAGCAGACGGTGCGGAAGGGGGGGTTTCACGTCTTCCAGGCCTCCATCGATGCACCCGGAGACGTCATCGAGGCGAACAACCGGGCCCTGGGGGTGGTCGCCGTTCGCGGGCGACCCAGGGTCCTGTACGCGGAGAAGGATCGGGAGCAGGCCCGGCACCTCCTGAAGGTCCTTCGGGCGCAGAAGATGGCGGTTGACCTGGTCGGGCCGGGGAGGATCCCTCGGGATCTGCGTACGCTTCTCTCGTATGACACGGTGATCCTGAGCAACGTCTCTGCCCTGCGTCTGAGCCGGGCCCAGATGGAGCTCCTCCGAAAATACGTCCGCGATCATGGCGGCGGCCTCCTCATGCTGGGGGGAGAGGAGAGCTTCGGGCTCGGCGGCTATTACCATACCCCCGTGGAAGAGTCGCTCCCCGTAACCATGGAGGCCCGGCAACGCCTTGAGGTTCCCTCGTTGGCGGTGGCCCTGGTCATCGATCGTTCGGGCAGCATGGATACAGGTGCAGGCCGGTTCACCAAGCTGGAGCTGGCCAAGGAGGCGGCACAGCTCGTGGTGGAGCTGTTGGATCGCCGAAGTGAAGTCGGGGTCTTGGCCTTTGACACGGCGCCGAGCTGGGTCGTTCCGATTCAACCGGTCGTGGATCGGGAGCACCTCCGATACGAGATTGCAACCATCAAGAGCGGCGGCGGGACGGATGTTTTTCCTGCCGTCAAGGAGGCGTACCAGCGTTTATTCCAGCGGGAGGCACGCCTCAAGCACTTGATTCTCCTCTCCGACGGGCAGTCGGCTGCAGGTGACTTCGCGTCCCTGACCCGGCGGATGGCGCGGGATGGGATTACCGTTTCCACGGTCGCGATCGGCAGGGATGCCGATACGCGCCTCCTCACTGATATCAGCCGGTGGGGCCGGGGGCGCTATTATTACAGCGACGACGCGCAGAGCCTCCCCCGCATTTTTGCGCTGGAAGCGCAGCTTGCGAGCAAGTCGGCGGTGGTGGAAGAGCCGTTCCTCCCGGTCGTCACGGCGCCGCTCCACGAAATCGTGCAGCAGATTGACTGGCGGACGGCCCCTCCGCTCGGCGGACACGTTGCCACGACCGCCCGGCCGACCGCCGAACTCTTGCTGGCCTCGCCCCAGGGAGATCCGCTCCTCGCGGTCTGGCGATACGGTCTCGGTCGGTCGGCGGCATTTACCTCGGACGCGAAGGCCCGGTGGGGTGTCCTTTGGCTCAAGTGGAAAGGATTCCCTCGGCTTTTCGCCCAGCTCGTCCGGTGGACCCTCCGAAGGGGGCAGCAACAAGAGCTCACCGCCGGGTTCGACCGCGACCGCGACCGCGGGGTGATTACGGTGGAGGCTGTGGACCCCCGGGGGGAGTTTCAGAACTTCCTCGAGGCGCGGGTCGGTGTGATCGCGCCGGACAAGCAGCGGATGGTGTTGGACCTGACGCAGATTGCCCCGGGTCGGTACGCGGGGACGTTTCCCCTGAAGGGGGAGGGTGTCTATCTGGTCGGCGTGATGGAGCGGCGCGGGCAGAAGACTCTCCACTCTGAGCTGGGGAGCCTCGTCCTCCCCGACGCCCCCGAGCACCGAACGCTCGGACTGAATCTTCCGGTCCTCCAAGAGGTGGTGGGACTCACCGGGGGGCGCCTCCTCAAGAGAGCCGAAGAGGTCTTTCGCGTGGGGCGCAGGCCCTCTGTCGTCTCGAGGCCCATTTGGCCCTACTTGGCCGCGGTGAGCCTTTTCCTCTTTTTCGCCGAGTATCTCAGCCGGCGCCTGTGGCAGCCGGAGGTCACTCGGAGTGCCGCGAGCGTGTCGCGGGGAGCCACCCCCCTGCCCCGCCTGGTCAAGGGGAGGAGACGGAGTTGAGGCGGAAGGGCGTCCGGTGGTGTGGTGTCTTCGTACTCTGTCTGGGGTTGGGCCTCCTCCTTCCCCATCCGGGGGGAGAAGCCAAGGAGGCGGGGCGCGGGATGCGGGTATTGCTCCTCCCCTTCTGGGGCCCGACCGGCCCTGCCGCCGGGGCAGGTCTGGGCGACCTGCTTGGGTTCTGTCTCAGCCGAGTGGGCCGCGTGCATGTCCTCGGCGGCCGCAAGATATTTCAGTCGCTCCAGTGGAACCTGGGCTGGCGCGGCTTGGTCATCGGGGAGGCCACGGAACTCGGACAGCGCCACCGGGCCCATGTGGTCCTGCTGATCCGGTACGCGTTGCAGGAGGATCACCTCGCCTATCAGGTCTCTCTGGGGGACCTTCGCGGGAAGCCGCGGTGGAGGCAGTTTTCTCTCTCGGGGCAATCGTGGTCGGAGGCGTATCGGCTCCACCTTCGCCTGGCGCGAGAGATCCTGGACCTCCTGGATCCCCCGCTGCTCACCTCGGAGGCGCGACGGACTGTGACGGCATGCGGCCGCCCCTTCCCCTCTCAGGAGGCCCTGGCGCTGCATGGCGAGGCCCGCCTCAAGGAGTGGGAGGGGGACGGGGAGACGGCGATCACTATCTACGGTCGGGCTGGCGAGGCGGCGTCGGGATTTGCCCTTCCCTTTTTTCGGCAGGGGGAGCTGTTCGAGGCCCTGGGGAGCCGGTGGAGGGCGGCGGGGGCCTATCGTCGGGCGGTTCAGGTGGACGGACAATTTGTCGAGGCGTATAAGCGGTTGGGGGACCTCCTCGCCGAAAATCCGAGGCGCCTCTTTGAACAGGCCCTGGTGGCCTACCAACGGGCGGTGGAGATCGACCCGGACTACGCCGGCGCCTATGTGGGCTTGGCAGATACCTCGGCTGCGCTCGGCAAGGTGGACGAGGCGATCCGGGAGTACGGCCGGGCACTGAGTGCGGATCCCTGGAACATCCGCGCCCATTTGGGCCTCGCCCACATTTATTATGCGGAAAGGGGGCTCTTTCACGAGGCGGTGGCCGAGTACGAGCAGGCCCTGGCGTTGGACCCCGACTTCGTGGAAGCGCATTTTGGGCTTGGGGACATGCTGGAAGAGAAGGGGTTATACCAGCAGGCGATTTCCCGGTATGAGCACGTCCTGGACCTGAAACCCGGGCATACCGGCGCGCTCTTTGCCGTTGCCCGGGCCTATGAAAAGGTGGACGTGCCCGAGGCCATCGCTCGATGGGAGCAATACCTCCGGGTAGCGTCGGCGGTCCCCTCGGAGCGGGAGTGGCTGGACATTGCGCGAGGGCATCTGGAGAGACTGAGGCGGCTCGAACAAGAAAAACTCCCCGTGCGACAGGAGAGGTGAGACCGTGCACGACAGCGGCGAGAGGCGGGCGGAACTCTTTCGAGAACGATTTCAGCGGATCGCAGACGAGGTGGGGAAGGTCATCGTGGGACACCGGGCGGTCATCCAGGATGTCCTCCTCTCCCTCTTTTGCGGGGGACATGTCCTCTTGGAGGGGGTCCCGGGTCTTGGGAAGACGCTGCTGGTCAAGACACTCAGTCGGTGTCTCGACCTTCGCTTTTCCCGGGTCCAGTTTACCCCTGATCTGATGCCGGCCGACATCATCGGGACCGTCGTGGTGATGGAAGACAGCCAGGGAAAGAAGTATTTCCAGTTCCAGCGTGGTCCCCTGTTCGGTCAGATCGTCCTGGCGGATGAGGTGAATCGGGCCACCCCCAAGACCCAGTCGGCCCTCCTCGAAGCGATGCAAGAGATGTCGGTGACCGTGGGAAGGACCCAGCATCCGCTGGAGCGGCCATTCTTTGTCCTGGCCACCCAGAATCCGATCGAGATGGAGGGGACGTATCCGCTGCCCGAGGCCCAGATGGACCGCTTCTTCTTCAAGGTCCGGGTGCGCTACCCTGGCCTGGAGGACCTCACCGGCATCATTGACCGGACGACAGGGCAGACCGATGAGCAGATCAGTCGGATCATCGGGGGGGCGGATGTGGAGGCGATGAAGCATTGGGTGCGCGACGTCCCCATTGCCACCCATCTGAAGGAGTATGTCGCCCGGGTGATCATGGGCACGCATCCCGACTCGGCGTCGGCGCCCGATCCCATCAAGCGGTACGTCCGCTACGGCTCGAGCCCGCGGGGGGCCCAGGCGCTCGTGCTGGCCGGCAAGGCCACGGCCCTGCTCGCCGGGCGGTTCAACGTGAGCGGGGAGGATATCACCCGCGTCGCCCTGCCGGCGCTCCGGCATCGGATCATCCTGAGCTTCGAGGGAGAGGCAGATGGCGTGACAACAGATACAATGGTGGAGGCCGTGCTCGAGCGAGCGACCGAGGAGATGGGCGTCAAAATCCTCCCCTGATACATACGTCCAGGACAGTCCAGGGGTCAGACAGACAGTCCAGGGGTCAGACGTTTATATATTTATATTGTCGCAAAGATCGGCTTCGGCAACGAGGCTACATAGGGCGCCGATCGCGGATGGAGCATCCGTGGGTCCCTTCCCACGGTGTCGGCCGTCGCAAGCAGGGTCAGCATATCTTTGGCGTTCCAGCGGGTGAGGCCCACTGCTGCCATGGGTTATGGAGGGA
The DNA here is from genome assembly GCA_046758505.1 of Methylomirabilales bacterium (SeqCode). Taxonomy (GTDB): domain Bacteria; phylum Methylomirabilota; class Methylomirabilia; order Methylomirabilales; family CSP1-5; genus CSP1-5. The sequence continues at coordinate 13,697 of JBHIAH010000056.1, forward strand.
GGTCGAAGTCAGGCATTTGTATGCTCTCGCATTTTCATCACGGCTGCTGAGGGTTTGTCGGCTGAGGTGTCATCAGGGGAAACGCAAAATCATGATGCGATCTTCTCCTCTGTTGCGAGGCCTGCGACAAGGGAGAGGAAGCAAATATAAAATTAGCAATGTCTGACCCCTCTCCGTTCGGGGTCACCGGGGGCCCGATGTCTTCCTCAGAATGCCGAGAAGGGCTTGACACCCAATGAAAAGCCGTGCTAGTCTGTGGCGCTTTTGGTCGAGAGAAACCCCCGGCGGGGGGCAGGATGGGCAGAGCGGTCCTGAGGCGCTCGGCCGCAGAATCCACCGAGCCGCCCTTTTCCTTATTGGGGGCGGTTTCCTTTTTTGCCTGGTGGTGGGCGGCTGGCGCTGGGCGCTGGGCTACGGGATCGGCGGTGGAGTTGCGGTGGCCAACCTCGAGCTCTTGCGCCAGGCGGTCACCCGGAGTCTCGTCCCGGAAGCGGGAAAGACCCTGTCTCGCCTCGTGAGCGGTTCGCTCCTCAGGTTGCTCGGAATCGGCATCGTGTTCTTCCTGGTGATCAAGTTTCTTCCTGTGCGGGTGATCGGGCTGGCCCTGGGGCTCTTGGTGGGGCCGGTCGCCGTCCTGGTGGCCGGGTACGCCGGGACGAATGACGTGGAGCGAGAGGCATGAACTTCGGTCGAGCGCTTGTTCGGGGCGTGCGGGTACTGAAGGGGGGAGCGGTGAACGGGATCCGGGTCCGCGGCGTTGGGGCTGCACTGGTGAGCCTGGGGCTGTTGAGTCTGCCACACGTGGGCCTGGCCGCAGAGGCCGAGGGGGAACACGGCCCGGGGATTGTCAATCTCGATTTCACGTTGCTCTTGCAGGCGATCAACTTCATCATCCTGGCAGCCATCCTCTACAAGTTTCTCTTCAAGCCCCTGGCCACCTTCATGGAGAAACGGGCGGAGGGGATTCGGCACTCCCTCGATGAGGCCAAACAGGCGCGGGACGAGGTGGTCCGGGCGCGCGCGGAGTACGAGGAATCACTGCGCGCAGCCCGCCAGGAGGCGGCGGCCGTCCGGCAGCGGATGGATCGAGAAATGGCGGAGGAGCGAGAACGGTTGATGCAGCATTCACGGGAAGAGGCGCAGCGCCTGCTCACTCAGGCCCGGTCCGAGATCGAACAGGAGGTACGGCGCGCCAAGGCCGAACTCCGCAGTGAGGCGGTCCAACTCTCTCTCACGGCAGCGGAGCGGCTCCTGCAGCGGAACTTGACGGAGGAGGATCACCGGCGGATGGCGGAGCAGTACATTCAGGAGCTCGGGAGGACGTCGTGATCGTCGGTGGGTTGGCCAAACGGTATGCCAGGGCGCTGGCCGAGGTGGCGGCCGAGGCGGATGCCCTGGAGTCGGTGGGCGCGGAGCTGATGTCTTTGGCGAAGCTCTGGCAAGAGGAGCCCGCGATGGCCGCCTTCTTTGGCAACCCGGGCATCCTCCATCGGGACAAACTGCAGGTCCTCGAGCGCCTCGCAAAGCGGATGGCATTCTCCCCCCTCTTGACTCGGTTTCTCGGTCTGCTGCTCGCCCGGGACCGGATGCAGGCCCTGCCGGGCATGGCCCGCATCTACCGGGACCTCATGAACAAACACTTGGGACGCGTCCAGGCAGGGGTCACGACGGCAGTCCCCCTCGGGTCCGATCTCGCGGAGCGCCTGGGCCGCCGGATGGCCGAGGTACTGGGAGAGACCGTGCTCCTGGAGCCGCTGGTCGATCCCGCGATCCTGGGGGGGATTGTGGTTCAGGTGGATAGCACAGTCTACGACGGCAGTCTCCGGACGCAACTCGGGCACCTTCGGGAACATCTCCTCAGGGAGTGAGAAGCGATGGCACAGATTCGCGCCGACGAGATCAGTCAGCTTATCAAGGAGCAGCTCAAGGGGTACGCGGCCGCCGTGGAGGTCGCCGAGGTCGGCACCGTCACCGAGGTCGGGGACGGGATCGCCCGGATCTACGGATTGGAAAAAGTGATGTCTGCTGAGCTGCTGGAGCTTCCCCACGACGTGATCGGGATGGTCCTCAATCTGGAAGAGGATAACGTTGGGGCGATTCTGCTGGGAGAGGACTTCCTGATTAAAGAGGGGGACGTGGTCAAGCGGACCGGCCGCATCGCACAGGTGCCGGTGGGCGAATCGATGATCGGCCGCGTCGTCAGCTCCCTGGGCCAGCCCATTGACGGCAAGGGGCCCATCGAGGCCCAGGAGAATCGGCCCATCGAGCGCTTGGCGCCCGGGGTGGTGGATCGCCAGCCGGTCAAGGAACCCCTCCAGACCGGGATGAAGGCCATCGATTCCATGATCCCCATCGGGCGGGGACAGCGGGAGCTCATCATTGGCGATCGCCAGACCGGCAAGACGGCCCTGGCGGTGGACACGATCCTGAACCAGAAAGGCCAGGACGTCTTTTGTATCTATGTGGCGGTGGGACAGAAACGTTCCACCGTAGCCCAGGTGGTCAAAATCTTCGAAGACCATGGCGCCATGGCGTATACGACCGTGGTCTCGGCCACTGCCTCGGAACCGGCGCCGCTCCAGTACATCGCAACCTATGCCGGATGCGCGATGGGGGAGTACTTCCGTGACCACGGGAAGCATGCCCTGGTGATCTACGATGATCTCTCCAAGCACGCACAGGCGTATCGCCAGCTCTCTCTGCTGCTCCGCCGGCCGCCCGGGCGCGAGGCGTACCCTGGGGACGTCTTTTACCTGCACTCCCGACTCCTGGAGCGGGCCGCCAAGCTCAACGATAAACTCGGGGGAGGCTCGCTGACCGCCCTTCCGATCATCGAGACCCAGCTTGGCGATGTCTCTGCCTACATCCCTACCAACGTGATCTCCATCACCGACGGCCAGATCTACCTCGAGACCGACCTCTTCTATGCCGGGATTCGACCGGCGGTGAACGTGGGGCTCTCGGTCTCGCGGGTGGGGGGGAGTGCCCAGATCCGGGCCATGCGGCAGGTGGCAGGGCGCCTCCGCCTGGATCTGGCCCAGTACCGGGAACTGGCTGCCTTTGCCCAGTTCGGGTCCGAGCTGGATAAGGCGACGCAGGCGCAGCTCAACCGGGGGGAGCGGATGGTGGAGATCTTGAAACAGGA
>JBHIAH010000057.1:0-16546 GCA_046758505.1 Methylomirabilales bacterium (SeqCode)
GAATTAAAAACCACCCAACTCCAATTGATCCAGAGCGCAAAGTTCGAATCGGTGGGCCAGTTGGCCGCGGGGGTCGCGCATGAGGTCAAGAACCCCCTGGCCATCATCCAGCAGGGGCTCACATACCTCGCAGATGCGTATTCCACCGATGACGACAGGCCCGCGCTGGTCCTGAAGAAACTGGACAACGCGGTCAGACGGGCGGATCAGGTGATCAAGGGCTTGTTGGATTTTTCCGTCCCCCGTGCCGCAGAGGTGACGACCGCGGACCTCAACGCCGTGGTGGGGCAGGCGCTGTCGCTCTTGGAACATCCGCTGGTCACGGCGCACGTCACCGTCGTCAAAGCGCTGCGGAAGGATCTCCCGCCGCTCAACCTGGATCCGAACAAGATCGAACAAGTCTTTGTGAACCTCTTCATGAACGCCATCCAAGCCATGCCCGACGGCGGGACGCTCGCCGTCAGAACAGAGGCGAGGAAGCCAACCGGACCCGGCTCCGATTCCGGACGCGGGGCAACCGACCAGGCCAGAGCCAGGGAGACCCTCGTCATGGTCACAATCGAGGACACAGGGACAGGCATCCCCGCCGAGAAACTCGATCGCGTCTTCGATCCGTTTTTTACGACCAAGCCGCCGGGACAGGGGACGGGATTGGGGTTAAGCGTGACGCGAAAAATCATCGAGCTGCACGGGGGGACGATCGACATCGGGAATCGGCCAACGGGGGGGGTGCGGGTGACCCTCACGTTCACCGCAGAAGGAGCGTCCGCCGGCGCAGAAGAGACGGATCCCGCTCGCTCACGATGACCCGAACTGTACCGGTCCGGCTGCAAGACCTGAGGCAGGAAAGCACAAAGGCACAATCGGCGGGCATCCGTGTATCGCAAGACCGGCGAGTCCACAAGCCGTCATGCCGTCGATCGAGAAGTATCTCCAACCATAAACGAAGGAGTGGGCCATGCCAGATGCAGACCGAACAAAGGCCGCGGGGCCGCAAAAGAAACGGATCCTGCTCGTTGACGATGACCCCGATTTTACCAGTCTCCTGAAGTTGAACCTCGAGAAGACGGGGACCTATGAGGTCCAAGAGGAGAACCGCGCGGAAGAGGCGCTGGCCACCGCCCGGGCGTTTAAACCGGATCTGGTCTTGCTGGACGTCATGATGCCCAAGTTGCCCGGGGGGAAGGTGGTAGCGCAGCTCGAAGCCGACGAGGAACTGAAAGACACGCCGGTTGTCTTCTTCACCGCGGTGGTGCCGCAGGAAACCAAAGAACGAAAAGGCACCATCGGCGGGCGTCCGTGCATCGCAAAACCGGCGAGTCCCGAAGACGTGATGCTGTCGATCGAGAAGCATCTCCGAACATAAACGCCGGCCTCGCGTGCATTCAGACACACACACGGAACCTGGTCCTCATGATCTCGCAATAGGGACCCCGCCCCCCCCGGAAGAGGAAGCACAGAAGTGTCCTGAGGCGGGAGGGTTCGAGTATATTGGCAAACCCGTCGACGTCGAGCAGCTCGAGACCGCACTGCCGGTGAAGCCCCTCGAGGGCGTGCACCAGCCAGGCTTTCAAATACGCCCCCCCGGGACCGCTCCCCCTGGTCCTGTGTCTCATGGACACCAGCTCATTATCCCGATCCCTCCGCTATTGAAGAGATGCATGCCAGTTTGGCCCGCCGCTCAGCCGTGATCCCCTGTAGGGAAAGGCCTACAGGACAGCACGCACGCGTCCGGCGTGGGCGCCGGAAGGAGGCACGTATTTTGCATATTTAGGCCCACCAATCCCCCGTTCCCCTTGTGTCGGTGCTTCGCCGGGGCCCCGGTCTTTCCGCGAGCACCCGTCCGGGCAGAGAACCCGGTGTCGGTTGTGTCGTGAGCCACGGGAGAGACGCTCTTCCGGCCGGATCGCGGCGGACCACCCGTAAGAACCGAGCCATGAACACACACCTCGCAACTCTCTCGCCTTGATTCGAAAGAGCAGCGGGAAACTCCATCGCATGAACGAGCCGCACACCAAGATTCCCGAACGTGGGCAGACGGACGAGGCGCTCCAGCAGGCCCATCGCGCTCTTCAGACCCTCATTCACGCTTCTCCGGTGGGCATTATTGCCCTCGATCGCGAGGGACACATCAAAACATGGAACGCCGCCGCCGAGCACATGTTTGGATGGAGCGCGCACGAGGTCCTGGACCGTCCCCCGCCCTTCGTCCCCGAGGACAAACAGGGAGAGTTCCGAGCGCTGCACGCGCGGGTACTGCGGGGCGAGGCGTTTACGGGCCTCGAACTCCATCGCCAGCGAAAGGATGGCTCGCCCATTGACGTGAGTCTCTCAACTGCACCACTGCGCGACGCCAAAGACGATATCATTGGCATCATGGCCGTTGTCGCCGACATCACCGAGCGCAAGCGGGCGGAACAGCAGCTTGGCCTGCAAAGCACCGCGCTGGAATCAGCCGCAAATGCCATACTCATCACCGACCGTGAGGGCCACATCAGCTGGGTAAATCCGGCGTTCACCCACCTCACCGGCTACACCGCCGAGGAGGTCCTCGGCCAGACGCCCCGCCTGCTCAGGTCAGGCATACATGCCCAGTCGTTCTACACCCATCTCTGGGAGACGATCCGCTCCGGAAAGGTCTGGCACGGCGAGATCATCAATCGGCGGAAGGACGGAAGTCTTTATACCGAGGAGCAAACCATCACCCCGGTCCGGGATGAGAGGGGCGAGATCTCCCACTTCATCGCGATCAAGCGCGACGTTACCGCACGCAAGCGGATGGAAGAGGCGCTGCGGGAGAGCGAGGAGCGATACCGGACGCTGTTCGAGAATGCCCCCGTCGGACTTGGGGTGGCTGATGCGGAGGGAAACTTGCTCACCTTTAACACCGCCATGCTCGAGCCCGGTGGGTATACGCGTGAGGACATCGCCCGGATCGGCAATGTAGCGCAGCTCTACGCCGATCCAGGTGAAAGAGCAAGGGTGCTGGAAACCGCGAAGAGGCAGGGCTTCCTGCACCAACAGGAAGTGCGGTTTATGCGCAAGGACGGCAGCTATTACACCGCGCTCCTCAGCCTCACACCGATAACGACAGAAGGCCGCCCGGGCTGGCAAGCGATGGTCCAGGATATCACCGAGCGCAAGCGGGTGGAGGCGGAGCTGGAGGCGCGGGCGCGGGAGCTCGCCATCAAGACCGAACGGCTCGAGGTGCTGGGCACCTTGAGCCGCACGATGAGTGCCACCCTGGACCCACGGCAGGCCCTGGACTTCGTGGTAGAGGCGGCGGTCCATCTCTTGAATGCCACCGCTGCACGGCTGTGGCTGTGGGATGAATCGGCCGGGGAGCTCCACCTGGCGGCGAGGATGGGCGATCCGGACCTGACGCCCTATCCCGTGCAGGCTTTTCAGCGCGGGGAGTCCATCGTCGGGCGAGCCTTCCACCACCGGGAGGCTCTGGTGAGCGAGTCGCCGGCGACGGATTCGCGGTACGCGGGGCAGCAGTGGGCCCGCGAGAATGGGATTCGCGCGGTCGTCGCCGTCCCCGTGCTCATAGGCGACCGGACGTTTGGCGCCCTCGCCGTGGCCCGCCGGACCCCCGGGGTCTTTCAGGACGAGGAACTTGCCCTCCTCCGGTCCTTCGCCAGCCAGGCCGCCATCGCCCTCGAGAACGCCCGGCTCTTCGAGGAGAACCTTCGGGCGAAGAACGAGCTCACCACCCTCCTGGAGATCAACACGAAGATCGGCACCGCTGAGGCCAGCGAGCTCCTGCAGACCATAACGGATGAGGCGGTGCGCCTGCTGGAGGCGGACGGCGCGGGGTTTCGCCTGTTGGAGGGACGCTCCCTGGTGGTCGCAGCCACGAGTGGTGTCGCCGGCGACGTGATGCTGCGCCCCCGCCTCAGCATCGGCGAGAGTCTCAGCGGGCAGGCCGTGGCGGAGAATCGCCCCCTGTTCCTGCCGGACACCGCCGCGCTCTCGTCCTGGGCCAAGGAGCATCAGACGGCCGCCATCCGGCACGGGGTCAAGAGCATCATGATCATTCCTGTCCGGATCGCCGATCGCGTTATCGGGGTCCTGAACACCCTGACCAAGGCGAACCGGCAATTCACCCAGCGACACGTCAACCTGGCGATGGCCTTTGCCGACCAGGCGGCGATCAGCGTGAACAAGGCGCGTCTCTACCGCGAGGTCGCCGCGCAGAAGCAACACCTCGAAGAGAGGGTCCGCGACCGCACGCAGGAGCTCCGGGTGGCCAACATTCGGCTCCAGGAGGCGCTCCAGCGGGCCGAGGAGGCCTCGCGTACCAAATCCAGGTTCCTCGCCACGATGTCCCACGAGCTCCGAACTCCCCTGAACGCCATCATCGGCTTTTCCGAGCTGCTCGAGGATCAGCAATACGGCTCCCTGAACCCGAGGCAGCAGCGGTACGTGAGCCATGTCCTGGCCAGCGGGCGACACCTGCTGATGCTCATTACCGATATCCTCGACCTGACCAAGATCGAGGCGGGCAGGCTCACCGTAGAACCGCTGCCTTTCCCCCTCCCCGAGGCGTTACACGGCGCCCTCGAGAGTCTCCGGCCTCAGGCCGAAACGAAGGGGATCGACCTCCAGCTCACCGTGGATGCCTGTCCCGCAACGCTGGTGGCCGATCCGGTCCGCTTCAACCAGATCCTCTACAACCTCCTGTCGAACGCCGTGAAGTTCACTCCGTCGGGCGGCACCGTGCGCGTCTCCGCCCGCCCGGTTCACGGTTCACCGTCCAGAGTTCACAGTGAGGCCGTCTCTGGCTGTGAACCATCCACCATGAACCATGAACGAGGCGGCGATTTCGTGGAAATCGACGTATGTGATACGGGGATCGGGATCAAGGCCGAGGACATGCCAAAGCTCTTCCAGGAGTTCACGCAGCTCGACGCCTCCCTCGCCCGGCGGCATCAGGGGACCGGCCTCGGGTTAGTCTTGACGAAGAAGATGGTCGAGATGCACGGCGGGACGATTGAGGTCCACTCCCCCGGGGAGGGGTTGGGAAGCACGTTCACCGTCACCTTGCCGCTCGATGGGCCCAGCGCCACACCCCCCACGCGTTGAGGGGGTTATGCATCAGGCGAAGCAGGCATGCGATTTCCTCCCGCCTCCTTCCCTCCTTCATGCTTCCTCCAAGCTCTCCGCCGGGCCAAACTCCTATAGCGAGAAGGGCAAGATTCCCACAAAAAAATAGGGGGTTCGTCGGGCGCTGGTCCTGCTTGCGGTCACGTCGTTCGCACTGATCCTTACCCGATCTGAAGCACAGCCATCGAATAACTCCTTGACAGGTTAGTTTTACATTATAGACTGCGCTTGACAGGAATAAACGTCTACGGAAGATTCCTACAGAGGCTTAGGACAACAAAATCCTTCCCCTTCTCCCACCGGAAAGGGCGAGGCAGAATTCGCAGCGGGGAGTCCCTCGAGCGCCAGGCCGGACGCGGCACCCGATGCGAGGGAGAATGTGACGCGATGTCGAACCGTCCACTCCTAGCCATTAATGACAATCCTCGGTTGTGCCAGCTGGTGACCTTTACTCCCGAAAACGCGGCTCCCGAGGTCCTCTCGGCCTTCGATGGCCCGACCGGGATCGAGACGGCCCGGGTGGCGCAGCCGGCCGTCATCCTCCTGGACATGATGATGCCGGGCGTCGATGGCATCGACACGTGCCACCAACTGAAACAGGACCCCGTCCTCCAAGATATTCCCGTGGTGGGTATCACGGCCTCCCCGGACCTCACCTACACCGCAAAGGCCTTTCGCGCTGGCGCTGAGTTGTTTCTACCGAAGCCCTTTGGACTAGACAACTTGCTCCGTGTCGTGACGCTGGCCTCAGAGGCGGCAGAGCGGCAGATCCGGGTGGTCCCCCGACACCAACGCCATCCCCGCTTCACGGTCGAAATTCCCGTCCAGTGCCTCATCAACAAGAAGCCACATCCTATCCGAGGGGTCGTGGGCCACACGAGCAATGTAAGCCTCAATGGTTTGTTGGTCTTCTTCCCCGAAAAGCTGGCGCCCGGCACCGTCTTCCAGATCCGGCTCGGGCTCCCCGACGGAGTCATTCCCGTGGAAGCCGCGGTGGTCTGGCAAAATCCCCAACCGGTCGCGCACGGCAGGCTCCGCCATGGCATCAAGCTCCTGTGCTTTCCGGAAGACGACGACCTCATCCTGTATCGACGCTTCCTCAGCCAGATCGCTATAGGCCATCCCTCGAACGCAAAGTCGTAAGGGGACCCTCCGTCCCCTTCCCACGGTGATCCCCCCAACCGGCACCTAAAGCCCCACGCGGCAGCCAACCCTTTGGCCACCGAGAACCGCTGCGCTTTGCCCGATGCCTCTGGCCGGAAACAGGACGCGCGAACGACAGAAGTCCCCCTCGAGGAATCGATTGGGAGATCCCTGATTCTTATAATACAATGCCGCAGACGGCGGATTCGGCGAGAGTGATCCCCCACGGAGAGGAAGAGACCGTAGAGGTTGGGATTCCCTTCGTGGAGAGATCCACGGCCGACAGGACCCCGATCGGAGGACAAAGGGAATGGCTGGATCCCCCGGGGAACGGGCGACCAAGATCCGCAGGGTGCTGGCAGCCACATTGATCCTCAACTGGTCCGTGGCCGGCCTCAAGCTCGGGTACGGGGCCTGGTCCAATACGCTCAGCATGGTGGCGGACGGCTTCCACTCCCTGCTGGATGGCTCCGCCAACATCGTCGGCCTCATCGCCATGACCGTCGCTGTCCTGCCGGCGGACCGTTCCCATCCGTACGGCCACCGAAAATTTGAGAGCTTCGCCGCCCTGGGGATCTCCTTCCTCCTCCTCCTAGCCGCCTACGAGATCGGCCAGGGGGCGTTTCGCCGATGGCACGTGGGGACGACGCCCCACGTGACCCCGATCAGCTTTATCGTGATGGTCATCGCCATGGGGGTGAGTCTTTCCGTCAGCTGGTACGAGGCCCGCGTCGGCCAAGAGCTCCAGAGCGAGATCCTGGTGGCCGACGCCATGCACACCCGAAGCGATCTGTACGCCTCCCTGACCGTCCTGGCCTCCCTCGCCGCGTCCAAAGCCGGATACCCGGGCCTCGATCTGTTCGGAGCTTTCTTCATCGTCCTCCTGATCGCGCGAACTGGCATTCGAATCATCGGCCAGAGTCTCTACGTCCTGGCCGATGCCTCGCGCCTCCCCTCGAGGACCGTGGAGCAGGCGGCACTGGCGGTCGAGGGAGTCCGCGAGGTCCACGCCGTCCGAAGCCGCGGATTCTCCGACGCCATTTACATGGACCTCCACATCCTGGTGGACCCCCAGCTTACCGTGGCGGCGGCCCATGGGATCGCCCACCGCGTGGAGACCACGCTCAAGAAGCAGTTCCCGCAGGTCGCGGACATGGTGGTCCATGTGGAGCCGGACACCGCCGCCGAGCGCCGACGCTCCACGGAGGACCAGGTGCCGTAAGCGGCCGGTGCTTCGTTGGGAAACCGAGGAGCACGAGGAGGTGAGCAATGCGATGAGGGACGGCTCCCCTATGGAGGATCGGGAGACACGTTGGCGATGTCGTTCAAGGTGAAGACCGCTTCGTAGGGGATACCGAGGCTGGCGAGTTTTTCGCCCCCCCCTTCGAGGCGGTCGACGAGGACCACGATTTGCACGACCCGGAATCCCTGCTCCTGAGCGGCGTGAATCGCCTTGAGCGTCGAACCGCCCGTGGTGACCACGTCATCGACGATGACAACATTCGACCCCGCGCTACTGTGTCCCTCCACCCATTTTTTGAGGCCGTGGCCCTTGGGCTCTTTGCGGATGTAGAAGGTCTCGATCGGCGCCGAGGCCTCAAAGCTGCAATACCCCACCGCACTGGCGATGGGAATCGCCCCCTCGGCAGGCCCACCAACCGCCTGCACGTTTGTCCCGGTCTTCCGCTCGAACTGTTTGATCCGTGCGAAGAGAATGACCCCCGTCGCCACTAATGCCTCCGGCACACAGAGGAGGACCCTGAGGTCCACATAATGCGGGCTGAGGCGCCCCGAGGAGAGCTGAAAGGGAGCATCCGGGCTGTACCGGTAGGCACGCCGCCGGATCATTGCAAGTAACCGCTTCTCCGTTTCTTCCACGATCCAGAACCCTCCCGGAATTCCGCGTCCTGCGCTCTGGTGCTCACCCGAGGCGTGGCGATGACTTCACCACCGGCAAAGGACACTCACGGGACCGGGTGCAGCCCTGCTCCGTTACACGCGATACAACTCGGCCACCCACTCCCTGTAGCCGTTATACAAAAGCGTTGGGCGGTACTCGCCGGTGTCGATCATCCGCTCCCGGGCCTGAGACCACCGGGGATGGGGGACGGACGGGTTGACGTTGGCCCAGAAGTCGTATTCGTCAGGGGCAAGCGTATTCCAAAAGGTGGCGGGCTGCTCGGCGGTAAACTCGATCCGCACGATGGATTTCGCACTCTTGAACCCATACTTCCACGGGGTGATCAGGCGGAGGGGCGCGCCATGTTGCTTCGGCACGGGGTGGCCGTAGATGCCGGTGACAAGCAGGGTCAACGCGTTCATGGCCTCGGCCCTGGTGAGCCCCTCGGTATAGGGCCATGGGTAGTCCCGATCTCCCTGGCGCGAGGCCTCCTTTGGGCGATGAAACGTCGTGAAGCGGACATAGCGAGCCGCCGAGAGCGGCTCCACCAACTTGATGAGGGCCCGCATCGGAAAGCCGGTCCATGGCACCGCCATGGCCCAGGCCTCCACACAGCGAAAGCGGTAGAGCCGTTCTTCGAGGGGCATCTGGCGGATCAGCGCGGCCACGTCGTAGATCCGTGGCCTCGGGACCAGGCCGGCGATCTCCACCTGCCAGGGATGCGTTGTTAATCGGGCCGAGAGATTCCAGAGTTTCTTCCCCGAGCTGAACTCGTAGAAGTTATTGTACGAGGCGGCGATCAGCTCGGGGGTCAGCGGGCGATCGAGGCTGTAGCGGCGATTTCGGGGGGCCGGATACCGATCGGCGACCGGCGGCTTCTCCTGGACACCCGTAGCGACCGGATCGCCGGTCGCGATGAGGTCGCACCCCGGCAAGATTCCGCTGGCCGCGCCCAGCCCGAGAAAACCGAGGGCTTTTAGGACCCTCCGCCGATCCCAGTACACATGCTCGGGCGTCGCCTGACGTTCCGGAATCTCCCACCCTTTCCGGATGTGGATTGACGGCATTTGCGAATCTCCCGCGTCCGTTCGGTGTGCCTCGCCGGTATCCGCTAATCCTCCCCCACTCCATCACCATGCTAGCCGAGGATTGGAAGCAGCGTCAACTTCCATTTCCGCGTAGCACATCTTCCACAGTGGCGAACGGGCGGAGGCGCTATGAAGTGCCGCCGGCCAGGAGCTCGGCATAGCCTTCACGGAAGGTGGAATATTGGAATACGTACCCCGAATCGACCAGTGTGGTGTTGCGGCAGCGTTTGTTGCCCCGCTGCCGCCGCGGGGCGGCGCCTGACGGTTTCTCAACGCGAGGGGGAGGAACGCCAAGTCGTGTCGCCAACCAGCGGAGGACCTCACACTCTTCGGCCGGCTCATGATCCACACCGATGTAGAGCTCGTGTGGATCCTGCAACATCATGAGATGCCTCAGGACCCCGGTACAGTCGTCCCGGTGAATGCGGTTCGTGTAAAGGGGGGGACCATCCGTGCACACGGCCCGACCCTCCCGCACACGCCGGATCAGCCCCTCCCTGCCGGGCCCGTAGATGCCACCGAGCCGGACGACCGTCGCACGAAATGGACTCCCCAACAGCAGGCGCTCTGCCTCGAGCATCCGAACCCCCGAGAAATGCACCGGATCGGTGGCCGAGCGCACATCCACCCAGTCTCCATCTGCTTGGGCGTAGACTGTGGTGCTCGACGTAAAGAAAACACGCCTGGGACGCTGGCGCTGGCTTTGGAGCGCATCGAGCACATGGCGCACACCGTCGACGTAGGTGGCCCGGTAATCCTCGTCGCTTGAGACATCGGGTGCCGCGGTGTAGAAGACGAAATCCAACGTCCCAGGCAGGTCCTGGAGCGTTTCCGGAGCCGTCAGATCCCCGGCGAGGGGACGAATCCCGGAGGGCAACCCTCCCGGATCCCGACGCAAACCCCAGACCACGTGCCCATCTGCTGCCAGGCGCAAGCCGAATGCCGTACCGACATAGCCACATCCGGCGATGAGTACCCGCGCCATGCCGATCAAACCTCCTTGAAACACGAAAGCCCGCGGCGGAATCGCCCGCGGGCTATTTCTCCACCCTCAAGCAGCCTGCCATGACCGAGCCCTGAGCATGTCGAAGGGCTCCCCAAATGTGTCGGGCTACTAACCGGCCCGGCGTCGCGGAGCCCGAGGTCTATTTTCGCATCGTCCACGTCTCCCTGCAAGGGCAGAACGGCCCGGGGGGGGGGGACACGAACCGCCGCCACTTTCCCCTATCTACCGACGCCTGCAAACACGCCGACGCCGACATGGCGCTTGACAGGTGTTGTGGAATTGAGTACGATTGTCTCGTAATTCGCAACGAGTGGAGACCCGATGACGCCGGTTTCTCTGACGCTCAAGTACCTGTTCTCCTCGAAGCTCCGGGTGAAGGTCCTCGCGCACTTCTTCCTCCGCCCGGGCGAGGCATTCCACGTGCGCCGCCTGGCGGCGGAGCTGGAGGAGTCCGCCGGGAGCGTTGCGCGCGAACTCGCCCACCTGGAGGAGGCGGGCGTTCTCTCCTCCCACGCCGTGGGCAACCAGAAGCACTACGCCCTGCGGGCGGACAACCCGATCCTGGAGGACCTGCGCAACCTCTTTCTGAAGACCTCCGGGGCGAGCGTGGAGCTCAAGTCCGCGCTGGAAGGGATCGCGGGCGTGGAGGTCGCCTTCATCTATGGCTCCTATGCCAGCGGCGAGGCGCACGCCGCCAGCGACATCGACCTGATGGTGATCGGGGAGGTGTCCGACCGCAGGCTGGCGCCAGCCGTCGCCCGGGTGGAGCGACGCCTGAAGCGGCGGATCAACTACACCCTCTACACGCGCGGCGAGGCGGAGAGGCGGCTCGGGAAGAAGGGTGCGTTCGTGCACGAGGTCCTCGCCGGTCCCAAGATCGTTTTGCTCGGAAACAGCGATGACCGACTATTCCGAGTTGCTTGACGCGGGCCGCGTGAAGCGGGGCCTGTTTGCCCGGCGGCAGGTGGAGGACTGCCTGCGCGTCGCCCGGCGCGACCTGGAAACGGCCCGGATCGTGATCGAGATCAGCCCCGAGTGGGCCTTCAACATCGCCTACAACGCCATGCACCAGGCCGGAAGGGCGTTCATGTTCCAGGCAGGCTACCGCGCAACGGGCGAGGGACACCACGCGACGGTCGTCCGCTTCCTGGAGATCGCCTGGGGGGCCGACTTCGAGGACACCCTGGCGCTCTTGGACCGGATGCGGCGCAAGAGGAACCGGGCGACCTACGACATGGTAGGGACCATCTCCCGGAAAGAAGCCGGCGAGGCGATCTCCGCAGCCGAGGAGTTTGCGGCCGAGATCGCGCGGCGCGTCCGGAAACGCGGACGATGACCGCCCCCGATCCCGCGAGAAGCACCTTCTCTCTTCCGGTGCTCTTCCGGTGTCAGACTTGCCTAAATTGCTTAAGTCTTCCGGTCCCAATCTTGGTTACGGGCGCGGATGCGGCGCCGTCGGCAGAATCGCAAATCGCAAGCCAGGTACCGACATTCAGAAACTGGGTGGTCAATTTAAGAGACACTACCAGAGATGGCGGTTTGCGAAAGCCTGACCGGAACCGGTTTTGAGGTAGCGTTCGAACTCTTGGGCGCGCCTCGTATCTGCAAATGCCGCATAGGTGACCAGACGCCAGGGACGATATTTGTGGGTGTGTTCACCTTTGCCTGCATTGTGTTCGGCAACGCGGCGCTTCAGATTATTGGTGGAACCGATGTAGCGGCGGTCAGGATGACGAATGCTTCGGAGAAGATAGACGTAGTACATCAGTGCCTGTCCCCCTTCGCTCCCCTAGGGGGAGCTTCGGGGGCCACCCTTCGCTGCTTGTCATCCGATATCCTGGAGTCTGAAACGGCTGGCCTGCCACCCGTAGCTCGACCGAGTCAAGCGAGGACGAGCGAAGGGTGGCTCCCCGGGCAGGACTCGAACCTGCAGCCTAGCGGTTAACAGCCGCTCGCTCCACCATTGAGCTACCGGGGAATTCAACTCATGCTACCGTAAAATCGGAGGGCGGTCAACCGACAGGGGGTGTGCGAATCAGGCCTGGGGGTTATGTCCTTTTCTGCAACTCTTGCAGGACGAGCTTGGCGGCGGCCTTCAGCGTCTCAAACACGCCGGTCCCTTCGGGGGCAACCGCCTCAAACCAGGGAAGGTTGCGGGGATTGAGGGCCTTTTGCAGCTCATCAACGGGGACCGCGCTCGGGAGGTCACGCTTGTTGTACTGGATCACCAGGGGGATCTTCTCCGGGTCGATCCCCTGCTCCGCTAGGTGCTGCGTCATATCCGCCATGCTCTGGATGTTCGCCTCGACACGCTCGAGCTGTGAATCGGCGACAAAGACCACCCCATCGGCCCCCCTCAGAATAAGCTTCCGGCTGGCCTCGTAGAAGATCTGGCCGGGAACCGTGTAGAGGTGGAAACGTGTCTTGAAGCCCCGAATCGTTCCCAGTTCCAACGGCAGGAAATCAAAAAACAACGTCCGCTCTGTCTCCGTGGCCAGCGAGATGAGCTTGCCCTTTGTCTCGGGGTCTACCCTCTTGTAAATGTGCTGCAGGTTCGTCGTCTTCCCGCAGAGACCCGGGCCGTAGTAGACCAGCTTACAGTTGATCTCCCGGGCCGCGTAATTGATGAAGGACATTCCTCATCCCGTCTCAAAGAGGTTCTCGACGTCGTCGTCCGTGATATCGCCCATCGCCGACTCCGAGGCGAGGCCACCCTCTCCCGGAAGCTGCTGCGGCCGCCGGGAGAGGTCGTCGAAAATTTCGTCGATCTCCCTGGCGTATCTCTTGACCTGCAGCCGGACGAGCGCGACGGCGGATTTCTGGTCTAACAGAACCAGGAGGATTGCGCGCCCCCCGATCAACGAGAGATGAAGACGCTTCCGCTCCCCATCGTAGAAGATGAACGAAAACTCCTTCTCGCCCAACAGCTGGGCGAGCGCACCGGCGGCCGCGATGCTGCCCGCGGCCAGGCTCGCCAACGGCGTGGTATCCAGGCCGTCCGTATCTCCAACGCTGGCGATCAGCTGCCCACTCGGGTCGATGAGGAGGACCGCCGTGCTCCGGGCTTTCCGGTGCAGGGTGGCAAGGCACTCATTGATCCGGCTCAGGTCTTCCTCGTAGATGATGAGATCGGCTATCGAAGCCACAACCCCTCCGCGGCACCGCGCGAAAATCCGCGTTCAACTTTCATGCCAGCCACCCTACCCCATCTCGCGCCGCCCGTCCAGGGCCCGGCCCAACGTGACCTCGTCTGCGTACTCCAGATCCCCCCCGACCGGGAGGCCGTGGGCAATCCGGGTAACCCGCACCCCAAGCGGCGCAATCAGGCGGGCCAAGTAAAGCGCCGTGGCTTCTCCCTCCACGTTCGGATTGGTGGCCAGGATGACCTCCTTCACCTCCCCCGAGTTCAAGCGCCCGACGAGCCCCTTGGCGGTGATCTGATCCGGCCCCCGACCTTCGATGGGTGAGAGGGCCCCCTGCAGGACATGATACCGCCCCTTAAACGTGCCGGTGCGCTCGATGGCCAAGAGATCGTTGGGCTCTTCCACGACGCAGAGGATGCTGGTGTCGCGGGTCGGGTCCTGGCAGATCACGCACTGCTCCTCCTCGGCGATGTTATAGCAGCGCTCGCAGACCCGGATCTTCTCTTTCACCTCCACAATGGCCTCGGCAAGCTTCATGACCTCCTCCCGCGAGGCCTTGAGGAGGTAAAAAGCGAGGCGCTGGGCCGTCTTGGCACCCACCCCTGGCAGGCGCATCAAGACATCCACCAGGCGGTTGAGGGGGGAGACGTATCGGATGGCCATGGGTCCTCACACGAGTCCCGGCAGGTTCAGCCCGCCGGTCAACCGTCCCATCTCGGTGCTCAGGAGCTCTCGGGCCCGCCGCAAGGCCTCGTTGGTGGCGGCCAGGATGAGGTCCTGCAGCATCTCCAGGTCTCCGCCCTGGGCCACCTCCGGGTCGATCGTAATCGCCACAATCTCCCCCCGACCGTCGGCCGTCACCGTCACCATCCCTCCACCGGCCGAGCCCTCCACCCGCCGTGCGGCCGCCGTCTCCTGAATCCGCTCGAGCTCCGCCTTCATCTGCTGGGCCTGCTTCAAGAAATCGCCGAATCCCTTCATGGCTCACCTCGGTGAGACACCACGTCATTTCCCTCCTCGACCTCCACGATTCGACCCCCAAAGAGCTCCAACGCCTCTTGGACCATGGGGTGGTTCCGGGCCGAGATCCGGGCGGGTTCCCCTTCCGGCTTCCCTCCCGCCGCCGGGAGAAAGCGATAAGTCACGTGGAGGTGCCTGCCAAAGACCGCAGAAGCGGTCGCGGCGACCAGGTTTCGGACTTCCGGGTCCTCCAGGGTGGACCGATAAAAATGATTTCCGTTCGTAAAGGTCAGGGTTAACGTTTCTCCTTCCAGCGCGACTTCGGCCTCGGCCAGCAGGACCGCCAAAGAACGCCGCTCTACACCGATCCGCCGCTGCACCTCGTCCCACTGGCCCTCAAGCCCGGTCGCCGCCGCCGGGGGACTCGGCTGCGTGGTCTCCTCGCCGGCCGTGAAAAGCCCGGGCTGCGGATCGGGACGATCGGGCGGAGCCCCGAGGCGGCCCTCTAGCGACTCCAGGCGCCTGACGAGGCTTCCAAGGGACTGAAGCCCCCGTGCCTCGGCCATCCGAACGACGGCCATCTCCAGCACATACCGTGGTTGGGATGCCCGCCGCATTTCCCCGTCAGCATCCAACAAGAAGCGAAGGGCCAGCTCCACGTGCGGTATCTCCACATGCTCCCCCTGGCGCTCGAGTTTCCGCGCGGCCTCCGGGGTAAGCCCGAGGATGTCCCCTGCCTTCGGGGTCAGCTTGACGACCAGGAGGGAGCGAAGATATTCCAACAGATCAACGAGAAAAGCCCGAAGGTCTGTGCCCTTGGCGGCGAGTTCCCCGACGAGCTCCACCGCCCTGCCGGCCTCACCCGCAAAGCAGGCCGCCGCCACCGCCTCGACCACCTCCGGGGCGGTCCACCCCAAGACAGCCGCCACCGCCTCGGCAGTCACACGCTGGCCTGCATAGGCAATCACCTGATCCAGAATGCTCTGGGCATCGCGCAGGCTCCCGTCGGCTGCCCGCGCCACACCGGCCAAGGCCTCGGGCGTCACCTCCACCATCTCCCCCCCGGCAATCGCCTTGAGACGTTCCACCAGCAGGCGCTGGCCGATCCGCCGAAAATCATGCCGTTGGCAGCGGGAGTGGATCGTGGGGGGGACCTTGTGCGGTTCGGTCGTAGCCAGGATAAAGACCACCTTGCGCGGCGGCTCCTCCAGGGTCTTCAGTAAGGCATTGAAGGCCGAGAGGGAGAGCATATGGACTTCATCTATGATGTAGACCTTAAAGCGACCCCTGACCGGCTGGTACACGAGCTGTTCCTGGAGGTCCCGCACGTGTTCCACGCCGGTGTGCGAGGCGCCATCGATCTCCACACAGTCTATGGCAGCGCCCCCCGTGATCTCCTGGCAGCTGAGACACTCGTTACAGGGCTCGGGCGTTGGCCCCTTGTCGCAGTTCAGGGCCTTGGCCAATATTCGCGCCGTGGTCGTCTTCCCGACTCCCCGAGGACCCGCAAAAAGAAACGCGTGGGCCACGCGGCCTTGACGGATGGCATTGGTGAGGGTCCGGGTGACCGGCTCCTGCCCTACAATTTCGGCGAAGGTCTGGGGACGCCAGCGCCTGGCGAGCACCTGATACGACATCAGTATCCTCGTTCACGGTTCACGGTTCACGGAAAACCCACGGCTACGTCATTTACTGCGAACCGTGAACTATGAACTCTGAACCAAAAAGTCCTTGGCCGTGCACCCACCGTCGATCCCTTCTCCGGGATCTCCCCCGGGACCGAAAGCTCCGACCGAGCACCCCCGCGGCACAGGAGGCGCACCGTCTACCGCTGCTTCCTTCCGGACCTGACGGGGTTCACGGATCCTCCTTGCGCAGGACCCGGCCCTCAACGCCCCAGTCCCGGATCGATCGCCCGGAGACGGAGGACCTCGGGTGGGAGTTCAATCCCGCTAGAGCGGATTGCGGGTTCAGGGCACCGCTAGCTCCCCATCTAGCACGGCCAAGGACTCTTTTTGACGACCGATGACCGTTGACCGACGACGACAAACACGAAGAACGAGAATTTCAGGGTTTGCATTTGTTCTTTTCGGTCGTCGGTCATCGGATTTCGGTGATCGGTTCTGAGTGGCGGAGAGGCCGGGATTCGAACCCGGGGTGGGTGTCACCCCACACACGCTCTCCAGGCGTGCACCTT
>JBHIAH010000058.1:0-16166 GCA_046758505.1 Methylomirabilales bacterium (SeqCode)
CTTCTTCCAGCAAACCTTCTTCGGGGGGCGCGGGTTCGTCTTCGGCGGCGTCTTCATCATGGGGCCGGGGGGGTCGGTCTTCTCCAGAACCTTCCGCCGTGAGCCTGCCGAACGGTTCCGCCATCGCCCGGTGGAACGACAGCCTGTGGAACGCCCCGCCCTGACCGGCAGCCTTCTCAAGGAGGCCGGACGCAAATTGAGAACGTTTTTGACCAGCTTGGTGCGAGGCGACTGGATCAAGACCCAGGGAGCCGACCTCTCGGCGGAACTGTCGGTAACTACTGAAGAGGCGCGTCGGGGGGCCAAGAAACCGATCACCATCCAGCGAAGCGGCGTGCGGGAAGAGCTCCTGGTCACCGTCCCTCCCGGCGTCCGGACCGGCACCCGCCTCCGTCTCAGGGAGAAGGGGGCCTCCGGACCGCACGGAACACCCGGGGATCTTTATCTCACAATTCGAGTCGAATAGGCCCCCTAGGATTACTCCCCACCCTCCGCGGCACGGGGGCCTGCACTGCAATTTCGGGAAGGACGTTGGGAGGGCAAACACGCCGGCGCCCTCCAGGAGAGGCGAGGGGGGAACAATGATTGAAGATAAGGACCGGATCGTCCGGGAGCTTCAGCAGATCGTCGGCCCCGATGCCGTCATCCATGACAAGGATGAGCTCCTGGTGTACGAGTGCGACGGGGCGACCTTCTTCCGAGCCCCGCCGGAAATCGTTGTCCTTCCCACCACTGCCCACGAAGTCGCAGAGATCGTCACGCTCTGTCATCGGGAGCGCCTCTCCTTTATCCCCCGGGGTGCCGGGACCGGCCTCTCCGGCGGCGCCCTTGC
The DNA here is from genome assembly GCA_046758505.1 of Methylomirabilales bacterium (SeqCode). Lineage (GTDB taxonomy): Bacteria > Methylomirabilota > Methylomirabilia > Methylomirabilales > CSP1-5 > CSP1-5. The sequence continues at coordinate 833 of JBHIAH010000058.1, forward strand.
CATCGAGGGAGGAATAATTATCGGGCTCAATCGGATGACGCGCATCCTCGACGTCGACATCCCGAACCACCGGGCCGTCGTGGAGCCGGGCGTGGTCAACGTCTGGCTCGCTCAACGGATCAGCGGGGATGGGTACTACTACGCCCCGGACCCGGCCAGTCAAACGGCCTGCACGATCGGAGGGAACGTGGCCGAGAATTCCGGTGGCGTACACACCCCCAAATACGGGGCCACCACGAACCACGTCCTCGCCCTGGAAGTGGTCCTGCCGAGCGGCGAAACCGTCGAGATCGGAGGAAAGGCCCTCGATCCTCCAGGCTATGATCTCGTCGGGGTCTTCGTCGGATCCGAAGGGACCTTCGGCATTGCCACCCGGGCCACCGTCCGGATCCTGCGCACGCCAGAGGCCGTGAAGACCCTGATGGGCATCTTTCACAATATCGAGGATGCCAGCAATGCCGTCTCCGGCGTGGTGGCCCGAGGGATCGTTCCAGCCAGCGTCGAGATGATGGACAACCTGACCATCCAGGCCGTGGAGAAGGGGGTGCAGGCGGGCTACCCCATGGATGCGGGGGCCGTCCTCCTCGTGGAGCTGGACGGGCCCCGGGCCGAGGTCGAGGCGATGGGGGACCTTGTCGTGGAGGTGCTGAAGGCGCACCACGTCCGGGACGTTCGCGTGGCCAAGGACGAGGCAGAGCGCCAGCTTCTCTGGAAGGGTCGGAAGGCCGCCCTGGCCGCGATGGGCCAGATCCGTCCGGACTGCTATCTTCAGGACGCCGTCATTCCCCGGACCAAGCTGCCTATCATCCTCAAGGAAATTGAAGCCCTCTCCAAGGAGTATGGCCTCCCGGTGGCGAATGTCCTGCACGCCGGTGACGGCAACCTCCACCCCTTTATCCTCTATGACGGCCGCTACGAGGAGGAGATCCGGAAGGCGGAGGAGCTGGGGGGCAAGATCATGACGCGGTGCATCGAGATGGGAGGAAGCATCACCGGCGAGCACGGGGTCGGGTTGGAGAAGCAGGATTTCATGCCCCTCATGTATTCCGAAGACGATCTCGACGCCATGATGAAGGTCAAGTGTGTCTTCAACCCGGACCAACTCCTCAACCCCGGCAAGATCTTCCCGACCTCCAAGTCCTGCGTCGAGGTGGGACGGCACATGCGGGACCACCTCCGCTACGAGCCCCATCGGATCGAAAAGGAAGGATTGGCCCAACGCTTTTAGGGGGCCACGGGTCGATGGCCGATCATCGGGAACCGATGAGGGTCTCCATGCGGGGAGGACCAAACCCCCCGCGAGTCCGGGGGCCGGTCACGGGTCTCAGGCGAAGGGCGGAAAGTCAAGGGCGGTTTGATCCGGGCAACATCGTGAACCGGTGGAGCGACGACGCGCAAATTGTGGCCGTCGTCCGCGTGAGTAAACCCTCCCCGCCGTAAGGCCGTAAGTCGGTGGCATCTAGGCCTTTTCACCTGTCAGAACACTGAGAAAATCCCTTGACAACGCCCCTCGCACGATAGCATCATGATCAAAACGCAATTCTAGATTGTGATCCTCCTAAAGGGATTAATGATGGCTTCCCGGCGAACGGAAGGGGGCAAGGGAGGGGGCGATGATTCAGGACAAGGCACGGATCATCCGGGAGCTCGAACAGATCGTCAGACGGGATGGGGTCGTCCACGAGGAGGACGAGCTCCGGGTGTACGAGACTGATGGCCTGACGATCTTCAAGGCCATGCCGGATGCGGTGGTGCTGCCGACCACGGCCGAGCAGGTGGCGGCGCTGGTCACGTTCTGCCAGCGGGAGAAAATCCATTACGTGGCACGGGGCTCGGGGACGGGCCTTTCGGGCGGTGCCCTCCCCCTCGAGGGGGGGATCATGGTCGGGATGAACCGGATGAATCGTATCCTCGAGCTGGATTTCGACAATCACCGGGCGGTAGTAGAGCCCGGGATGGTCAATGTGTGGCTCACCAATGCCGTGGCCGCGCGCGGGTACTATTACGCCCCGGACCCGGCGAGCCAGATCGCCTGCTCGATCGGCGGTAACGTATCGGAGAACTCCGGAGGGGTCCGCACCCCGAAATACGGCGTCACCACCAACCACGTGATGGGCGTCGAGGTGATCCTGCCCAACGGGGAACGCGTCCAGCTCGGCGGGAAAACCGTCGATGCACCCGGCTATGACCTGCTTGGCGTCTTCGTCGGCTCGGAGGGAACCTTTGGCATCGTCACGAAAGTGATCGTCCGTCTCATGCGGAAGCCGGAGGCGGTCAAGACCCTGATGGCCGTCTTCGAAAACATGGAAGACGCATCCAATACAGTCTCTGGCGTTGTGGCGGCGGGGATCATCCCGGTCTCCATGGAGATGATGGATAACAATAGCATTCTGGCGGTGGAGAAGGGGGTGAAGGCGGGCTACCCCCTGGACGCGGGGGCGGTGCTCGTCATCGAGGTGGACGGGCCCCGGGCCGAGGTCGAGGCCCTGGTCGACCCCATCAGGGACATCTGCAAAAAGAACCACGTCCGCGAGGTCCGCGTGGCCAAGGACGCCGCCGAGCGAGACTTGTTGTGGAAGGGGAGAAAGGCCGCCTTCGCCGCCATGGGCCACATCAGTCCCGACTACTACGTCCAGGACGCGGTCATCCCTCGGACAAAGCTTCCCCAGATCATGCAGCAGATCAGCGAGCTGAGCGAACAGTACGGGCTCCAGGTGGCCAATGTGTTCCACGCGGGCGACGGGAACCTCCACCCGCTGATCCTGTACGATTACAGAAACGAAGGCGAGCTCCACAAGGCAGAAGAGATGGGGGCCAAGATCATGAAGGCCTGCATCAGCATGGGGGGGAGCATTACGGGCGAGCACGGGGTCGGTCGAGAGAAGCGGGATTATATGCCCCTCATGTACACCGAGGACGATCTGGAGGCCATGAAAAAGGTCAAGAAGGTCTTCAACCCCGATGGGGTGCTGAACCCCGGGAAGATCTTCCCGGTCGCCACACCAGATGTCAAGGCCGGACCGAGGGGGCAGCGCGGTATCGTGGACAAGGTCGTCGGGCAGATGTAGGAGGCGATCATGCTCTCAGCGGATACCTTGGTTCAACGCCTCGGCACCCTGGTGGGTCCGGATCACGTCGTGGCGGGCCCGAACGTATCGGAGTACGCCGTGGACGACAAAGTCCCCACGGCCGTCACCTTCCCGGGCTCGGCGGAGGAGATTTCGGCGGTGTTGGCCTTCGCCTCGGCGGAAGGCCTCAAGGTCGCTCCCTGGGGAAGCGGCACCAAGACCTCCCTGGGCGGCATCCCCGAGCGGGTGGATCTCGTTCTCGGCCTTCGCCGCCTCAGCGAACTGGTCGACTACGTGCCGGAAGACATGACGGCAACGTTCCAAGGGGGGACTCCCCTGAAGGATGCCCAGACAATCCTGGGCCAGAAGGGGCAGTGGATTGCCCTCGATCCACCGTACGGCGAGCGGGCCACCATCGGTGGAGTCCTGGCCACGAATTCGAGTGGCCCGAGGCGACTGCGCTACGGAGCGGCTCGCGACTTTCTGATCGCCATCAGGGTGGTTCACGCGGACGGCACGATCACGAAGGGCGGCGCCAAGACCGTCAAGAACGTGACCGGCTATGACATGCCCAAGCTCTATATCGGCTCCCTGGGCACCTTGGGGATCATCGTCGAGGCGACGTTCCGCCTCTATCCCTTTCCCCCCACAGAGAAGACGTACCTCGCCAGCTTTCCGACCGTCCAGGCCCAGCAGGGCGTGGTGACCACCCTCCTCGATTCTACCCTCGTTCCCAATGCCGTGGAGCTGCTCAACCCGGCGGCAGGTCGGCAGGTCGCCGCGCAGGCGGGGCTGCCGTGGCCGGAGGGGAGCTACGGGCTCGCCGTGGCGGTGGGCAGCGTTCCCGAAGCGGTGCAGGCCCAGCTCGCGGCGGCGGCAAAGCTCTGCACCGACGGGGGAGGCCGTCCGGGCAGCGAGCTGGACGGCACGACCCACCGAACCTTCTGGCAGGCCGTTCGGGATTTTTCCCTGGGCGATGGCCACCGGGCGGTGCTGAAGGCGAGCGTCCTCCTGACGCACGTGGGCGAGGCAGTCAGGCGGGGGGAGGCGGCAGTGGCCAAGTCTGGACTCAGCCTTGGCATCATTGCCGAGGCTGGCTCCGGGATCGTCCGCTATTACCTCAGTGGCGATCAGCCCCAGCGGTTTCGGCAGGGCCTCGTCGAGGCCGTGAACGCCCTCAGAACCTTTGCGCAAGAGACCGGGGGAAGCCTCGTCGTCCTGGAGGCCCCTCCTGAGGCCAAGACCCACCTGGACGTCTGGGGATCTGTCGGCAATACGCTTCCCCTGATGCAGGGGCTCAAAGAGCAATTCGATCCACAGCGGACGTTGAACCCCGGACGGTTCGTAGGGAGGCTTTGAAATGGCGCAGCCGGCGACGGAGCAGACCAGGACGAGCGGGTTCGACCACATTGATCCACCCGACACCGAAATCTACCTTGACTGCGTGCACTGTGGCTTTTGCCTCCCCACGTGTCCGACCTACCTCGTCCTGGGAAACGAAATGGACAACCCGCGGGGTCGGATCTACCTCATGCGGGCGGTCGCCGAAGGGAAGGCCAAGATCACTGACAACTTTGTTGAGCACATGAATCTGTGCTTACTGTGCCGGGCGTGTGAGACCGCCTGTCCCTCTACGGTCAAGTTCGGCTTCATCATGGAGGCGGCGCGGGGACAGATCGAGCGAAACTACCAGTACCCCCCGTCGGAGCAGCGTTTCCGGAAATCCGTCCTCCATCGGTTCACCAACGTGGATCGCTTGAGCGCCCTCACCCCCCTGCTCCGCCTCTACCAGCGCTCCGGCCTCCAGACGTTCGTCCGGGCCTCCGGACTGTTAGGCCTCTTTGGTCGCGTGGGAAAGATGGAAGCGCTCTTGCCCACGATCCCGGACCAGCGGCTGCGCACGGAGCTCCCCGAGCTGATGCCCGCCAAGGGCCAGAAGCGGGGGCGGGTCGGGCTCCTCGCGGGCTGCGCCCAGCGGTTCTTCCTGCCTCAGGTCAATGCGGCGACGGCACGGGTGCTAGCCGAGAACGGGTTCGACGTGGTCACCCCGAGGGAGCAGGGGTGCTGCGGCTCGCTCCTCGTACACGAGGGAGAGCGGGAGGAGGGAAAGGCGCTGGCGCGCAAGACCATTGATGCCTTCGAGCGGGCCGGCGTCGACTGTATCGTGGTGAACGCCGCGGGGTGTGGCTCGGTCATGAAGGAGTACTGGGAGCTGCTCCACACGGACCCGGCCTACCGCGAAAAGGCCGAGGCCTTCAGTACAAAGGTGCGGGATGCCTCGGAGTTTCTCGCCCAAGCCGACTTGAACGGGCGACTCCGCGAGCTCAAACTCAAGGTCACCTACCACGATGCGTGCCACCTCGCCCACGGCCAAAAGGTGCGGCAACAGCCCAGAAAGATCCTCACGGCCATCCCCGGGCTTCAGCTCGTCGAGCTGGTCGAATCGGACTTCTGCTGCGGCAGCGCCGGGGTCTATAATCTCTTCTTCCCTGATGTCGCCCAGAAGTTCCTGGACCGGAAGATCGATCGGATTCAAGAAACGGGGGCCCAGGTGGTGGTGAGCGCGAACCCCGGCTGCACCTTCCAGATCGAACGAGGGCTCAAACAGCGAGGCCTCAATATCCGGGTCCTCCACCCCATGGAGCTGCTCGACGCGGCCTATCGCGGCGAGATGCCACCGCGCGCCTAAATCACCAGAATACGTCAACGCGGCGTGGTAGGCCAAAGTAGTTCCGCGGCAGGGACAGGTGCAGGATAGGAGCGAGCTGAGTGCACCCAAAGAGCGGCACGGCGTTTCGGGAAATGGACCTCTCGCAGGTGGTGTCCCGGGGCACCACCGCGATCACGTTTCGCTATCGCATTACAAGCCCGGGAGATGGGGTACCGCCGCTGGCCTGGCTGGCCGATAATCCCCGCGGAGAGAACCCCGTTCGGCTTATGGAGCCTGCCGGCCAGGTCACCCTCCGGTTTCGGACCTCCCAAAAGCTGTACTACGATCTCGGCGATCCCCACCTGCACCTGAATCTGTGGATCGTCGAGTACGACGAGTTGAAAAAGCATTCCTGTTGAGAGCCCACCAGGCGATCCCCTCGGCACCCCTGGCCAAACCCAACTTCCATCAGCCAAGAACATGTAATCGGAGATCCCGCTGAACGGGCCCCTTGTAATTCTCCACAAAGGCTCGGGCCTTTCCCTCATCCGTATCGCGGTAACACTTTAAGACACCGCCATTTTTCCGGCTGAACTGGTCGATCACCTCATGGCCCAAGGTGAGCAATCTCCACGCGCATGCATGATTTCAGGCTCTCGAAAGCCGCTAGCAAAACCTCGACCTGCCATTTACCCGCGCCATTCAGTGGCCGTACACCAGGCGCGGGAGCCAAAGGATAATCTCAGGGAAAAGCACACAGATGGCAAGTCCCAGTGCCTGGATGAACAGGAAGGGGATCGCCGAGCGGAAAATGATTCCCATGGTGATCTCCGGCGGGGCCACACTCTTGAGGTAAAACAGGGCGTAGCCGAACGGCGGACTCAGGAACGACATCTGCATGTTGACCATGTACACAACACCGAACCAGAGCGGCACCTCTTTCGGCGCTACGCCGGGAAGGCCGAATACGCCGTCCCAGGGAAGCGTTAACGCCAGTGGGACGAAGATGGGCACGGCCAGGAACAGGATGCCGACCCAATCCACGAACATCCCCAGGATGATCAAGGTGACCATCATGATCAGGAGGATGCCGTACGGGCCGAGGCCCGTCCCGACGAGGGTCTCGACAACGAACTCCTGGCCGCCGTTGACAATGTAGAAGCCCACGAAGATGCTCGCCCCGAAGATGATCCACAGCACCATCGCAGAGGCCCTGAGGGTCACGATCGCGGCACTCTCGATGGCCTGCCAGCTGAGCCGCCGGTGCAGGGCGGATACCACGAGGGCGCCGAAGGTCCCGATGCCCGCCGCCTCCACGGGCGTGGCCACGCCGGTGAAGATGACGCCCAGCACCAGCACGATCAGGATGACCGGTGCGACGATGCCCTGCAGGAGGCGGATCTTTTCCCGCCAGCTCACCCGCTCCTCGGGCGGGATCGCCGGGCCCATGGCCGGGTTCAGATAGCAGCGGGTGGTGACGTAGAGGATGTACATGCCGGAAAGCAGCAGGCCCGGAAAGACCGAGCCGATGAAAAGCTCCCCCACCGATTGCTGGGCCACCACGGCGAAGAGGATAGCCAGGATCGATGGGGGGATAAGAATACCCAAGGTGCCCCCAGAAAGGATGGAGCCGCACGCCAGCTCGGGGTCGTAGTTGCGCTTCAGCATGGCCGGCAGCGCGATGATACCCATCGTGACCTCGGTCGCCCCGATCACCCCGACCATCGCGGCCAGGATGGTCGAAGCGATGATGGCGGACGCGGCCAGGCCACCCCGCAGGCCGCCCAGGATCCTGTAGACCAGGTCGAACAGCTCTTCGATCACCCCCGCCCGCTCCAGCATCGCGGCCATAAAGATGAAGAGGGGGATGGCCGAGAGCTGATAATCCGTCATGAAAGGAAAGATGCGCGACGGGAGGATGTTGACCATCGCTGCGTCGCCGAAAAGAAACAGGAAGAGGACGCCGAGGCCGCCCGTCACGAACGCCAGGGGGAGCCCGGCCATGAGCAGGATCACCAGTGAACCGAACAAAAGAACGGTGAGCCATCCGATGCTGATCTCCAAGCCCACCGCCTAGGCCTCCTTGCCCGCCAGGATGCGGACATCCTTGATCAGCTTGGCAAGCCCTTGCAGCACAATCAGGAGAGCGCCAATGGCCATGGTGCTCTTCACGGGCCAGTACTGAATCGCCCATTCGGTGAAGGAGACCTCCCAAATGTTGATGGCGTCCATCATGAAGATCCAGCCGGTCCACAGGAGGGCCCCGGTGAAAAGGAAGAAGAAGACCGACGTGATGATGTCAACGACCGCCCTGCCCCGCTTCGGCAGGTACACGTAGAGGACGTCGACACGCACGTGGGCGTCCTCGCTTAAAGCATAGCCGCCCGCGAGCAGGTATTGCATGCCGAACATGAGGAACATGCCCTCGTGGGCCCAGTTGGTGGGCGAATTGAAGACGTAGCGGGCAAGAACCTCGTAGTAGTAGACGAATACCGCGATCAACGACCAATAACAGACGAAATGCCCGACCCATCCGTTGAGTGCGTCGACGGCGTCGGTGAACCGTGAATGAACGCTAAGTGTGGGATCTTCGTGTGTGCCGGCGGGATGGACTTCTTCCAAGGCCGTCATGTCAACGGGTGCTGGGACCCCCTCACGCTCGGCGCAGCGGCGCGTGAGCCGAGGCAGGAGGAAGGCGTCGATCAACAACAGAATTGCGATTGCCAGTGCAAAGGCCCCTACGAACGTCTGCCAGAAATCGAAGTTTGCCGTGGAAGTGGCCATGTGGTCGGTGACGGCGGCAAGGGCCTGCTTCGCCTCGGCGAGTTTCTGGGCCGCACCCTCAATCCCTTTGGTTACGGCGGCCTGTGCACGCTCAAGGTCAAATTCGGCCGCGAGCAAGACGTTTCGCGCCTGGGAAACGGCGTCCCGCACTCGACTCCCCTGCATGTTGCCGTAGAGGATCGTCATGAAGAGCGGAATGTAGACCACCCCGAGTCGGCTCCGCAGATAAAAGCGGTGAAGCCCCACGAAGCCGCCCGTCAGCCAGAGCATGTAGGAGATGGCAAGGGATATCCCACCGGCGGGCATTCCTCTCCGCTTCTGCCGCCGGATCGTGTACATGGCAAACAGCGGGATCAGGATCAGCCCCGACCAGTAGAACCAGTGGGGGAGGACAAAGGTCAGGTCCGGCATGGAAACGTGTCCCGTCCTCTGCGAAGGCAGAACATCGGAAGAGTACGTAAGAAAGGGGCCGCCGCATCCGCGGGGGCCCCTTTCCCTCTTGGGTTTTGGTCACCGCAACGGGAGTACCCGGTTCCGGTTTACGCGTACCTGAGCTTTTGACCCTTGATCATGTCCGGAGTCACGTAGCCCAGGCTCCCCGACATCATATAGTCGAGCTGGATCTTGAAGATCCGGGCCGCGTCCTTATCCTTGTTCGCCCATTCGTACCAGCGGGGGACCGCCAGCTTGGTGAACTTCCCCACGTCTTCCTCCGAGAGGCGCGTGACCACGGTGCCGGCATCCTCGAATTTCTTCCAGGCCTCCTGGTCGGCCTTCTGGATGCCGGCGAAGTGCAGGTTGGAGTACACCTGCACCTCGTCCTCGACAAACTGCTTCATCTTCGGCGAGAGCTTATTCCACGCCTTCATGCCGACGGTGAGGTCCATCAGGTCGACCGGTTGATAGATCGACATGAAGCCCGGCGGGCCCATCGAGATGTACTTCGTCACCTGATGGAAGCCGAGCGCGTAGTTGATGGCCGGACCCACGTAATCGGCCACGTCGATGGTGCCTTTCTCCAGCGCCGGGAAGATCTCGCTCCCCGGCAGCAGCGTGGTCTTGGCGCCCGCATCCTGGAAGAGCTGGGCCACCATCCCGCCGGGCACACGCATCTTGCGGCCTCGGAAGTCATCGATCGAGCGGATCGGCACCTTGGAGTGGATGATGTTCGGACCGTGCTGGATGTGACCCACGTAATACATGTTGAACTTCTTGAAGAGCCCGCGGGTGATCTCGCGGCCCCCCAAGGCGTAGAAAAACACGTCCCATTCACCAGGGTTACGGAGGCCGAGCGGGTAGGAGCTCATGAACACCGACGCCGGCATCCGCCCCGCCCAGTAGAGCGTGAACGGGTTCATGGCCTCGAGGACGCCGTGCTGGACCGCATCGAAGAGCTGCCAGGCACCGACGACCTCTTTCGCGCCAAAGGGCTTGAAGGCCAGCTCGCCGCCGGTCTTCTCGACGACGCCGTTGCACCACTTCTTGAAAAGCTCCAGCCCGATCCCCCCGGGCCAGGAGGTCTGGATCTTCCACGTCGTCGTCTTCGCCTTGGCGGTTCCGAGATAGGGAAATCCCACTACGGCCGTGGCAGCCCCGCCCGCGACCGCCGCCGTCTTCAGGAACTTACGCCGGGATACCTCCTGAGTGTCCTGTTGCCTTTTCTCATCTTTTTCCATCCTCTTACTCATAGCCCCCCTCCTTATGTGCTTGGGACCGCGGTCAGCCGCATCCCCAAAAAGACCAGGTCCCTTCCCCCTGGTCCCCCCAGTGTGCCCTCCCTCTCCCCTGTCTCCCGGGCTACGGAGACTCGAGAGACCGGGAGGAGTCCTATGGCCTTCAGAACGCTCTTCCTCCTGGTCCGCAGGAGACAGCCGGACCCCGAAATTTTCGCACGGTGAAATACCGTTATAAATCTCAAATTATTTCTGGTACCGGTGTTTCTACTGCAAGGATTACACCTATGTCAAGTAAAAAAGTGTCAAGGAGTTATCTAGTAACCAACCGTTCCGAAAGCCGTTCTAGAATACGATCACCGCTTCGGGAGCTGCCCTACCTCATGTTTGCTCAGGATCCTCATGGCATCGCAAGTGCGAGCTGGAGCGGCATTGCGTGCTGGCCCATGCAGACAAATCGATATGACCCTCGTCATGGAAACGCCACCGGCCCAAGAAATATTCCCGCATCACATGGGGGGCCTTCCTGCTTCTCTAGCGAGAGATCCAGCGAACTGGGGAAGAGTAGGTTCTTGAAGGAGCCAGGAGGCTTAGGAGGGTATGTAGAGTACGCTGGGGGGTGCGGCGGCAGGCACAGCCATAACTTCCTGGACGGGCCAGTGGAGGGACCGGTTATTTCTCGTTCTTGCCCTTGCCTGCTCTCATATTCTCGATGAACTGGATCACAAGCAGGCCGAAGACCGCAATGAAGATGACCGCGAGCGGAAGTGCCATGAGGGAGAAAAGGTAGAAACTAAAGAAGACAGCGACCAACACAATTGCGATGAGCCCGGCAATCAAATCGTCCACGAGACCTCGAAGCCTCCCTCAATCTTTCTGTTTGGATTGATGATGCCTCACCACCCCCGGCTCAGCGGGGAAACCGGCCTGTCAGGCCGTCCTCCCCTTCCCCCCCTACTTGCCGACGAGGTTGACGAGCCATCGAGCCGTTCGCAATAGCTGGGCGTCGTCCTCTCTCAGCGCCACCAGTTGTGCCCCCATCGGCAGACCGTGGGTACCCTGGAGGATGGGAACAGTGATCGCCGGCATTCCACATAGGGTCCAGATGGTGCAGAAGATCGGGCTCCCTGTCGATTCGAGGCCGAGAGGGGCCTCCCCAGTGGCGGCGGGGGTGAGAATCGCATCACACCAGTCGAACATGCCCTCGAGCGCGTGGTTCAGGACCGATATCTGGCCCACCGCGTCGTTGTAATCCACGGCCAAGACCTTTTGTCCCCGCTCGATCATCTCTCGGAGGGTGGGGCTCAGCTTGTCTTTCCCCCGGGCGTATTCCCGTTCGAAGCTTCTGGCCAGGTCCGCTTCCATGATCGTCCGATGCCATCCGACCGCGTCATGGAAAATGTCCGGCAGCTCGAACTCGCTCACGTTTTCGCCCAGGTGCTCGACCAGCTCCGCGAACGCTTCCTTCGTGTCCTCGTCGGCGTGGTCCCAGACGGGGGTCCTGACGAAGCCCAGGCGGGGCGGGACCGGAGGCTCCTCGGCCGCCGCCTCGGCGAGCCTGGGCCGGGCCCGCGGCCGCGTATCGGGATCGCGGTCGTCGTAGGCGATGAGCTGCTCCGCAATCAGGGCGGCATCCTCAACCGTGCGCGCGAACACCCCGACCTGATCCAGGTGCCGCGACTGCTGCAGCACCCAATGTCGGGAAATGAGCCCATGCGTCGGCTTGTAGCCGACCACACCGCAGTAGGACGCCGGACGGATGACCGAGCCGTTGGTCTGCGTCCCGATGGCGAGCGGGACCATACACGTCGCCACGGCCGCGGCAGAGCCGCTCGAGGAGCCGCCGGGGGTGCGCCCGGGATCGTGGGGGTTACGGGTCTTGCCCGGCGCGTAGACGGCAAGCTCGGTGGTGACGGTCTTGCCCATGATAATCGCCCCCGCCGCGCGGAGTAAGGCAACCGCCGTGGCGTCCTTGCCCGGCTGGCGCCCGGCGTGGAGCACCGTGCCGTCCTCGGTCGGCATGTCCATCGTGTCGAAGATGTCCTTGACGCCCACCGGGATGCCGTGCAGCGCGCCGAGGGCCTTCCCGGCCTGGCGAGTCAGATCCGCCTCGCGCGCCTGTTGCAGGGCGTGCTCGGGGTCCAAATGGGCCCAGGCACCGACCCGCTCTTCGAGCGCGGCGATGTGATCGAGACAGGCCGCCACCAGCTCCTCCGACGTCATCTTGCCGACCCGGATTGCCTCGCCCGCCTCGGCGGCGCTCATCCGCACGACATCCATCTTCCCCTCGATCGGTATGATTCCTCACAATACCCGGCGGCGCCCGGTCCTACCGAATGACGCCGTACACCAGGTCAGGCAGCCAAAACGCAATCACCGGGAAATTGTAGAGAATGACCATGGAAATCAGCACCATCGCCAAAAAGGGCAACGCCCCCTTGAAGATCGTGGTGAGCTGGATCTCCGGTGGCGCAATCCCCTTGAGGTAGTAACACGACATCGCCATCGGCGGCGTCAGAAACGAGGTCTGGAGGTTGAGTGCCACGAGGATCCCGAAGAAGAGCGGGTCGATCTTGAACGGCTCCAGCAAGGGCAGGAAGATCGGCACGAAGATGATGATGATCTCGCTCCACTCGAGCGGCCAGCCGAGCAAGAAGATGATGAACTGCGCCATGATGAGGAAATGCACCGGCGACAGGTTCAGGCCCAGCACGAACTCCTTAATCCACGTATGGCCGCCGAGGTAGGAAAAAACCGAGGAGAAGGTCCAGGACCCGACGAACAGCCAGCACACCATGGCCGACGTGCGCACGGTGAGAAACACCGATTCCTTCAGGCGATCCCACGTCAGTTCGCCATAGGAGGCAGCCATGGCCAGGGCGCCGAAGGCGCCCACCGACGCCGCCTCCGTCGGCGTCGCCAACCCGAACAAGATGGCGCCCAGCACCGACAGGATCAGGACGGCCAGCGGCACGAAGCCGGTCACGATCATATAGGCGAGCTCCGAGAAAGGGATATCCCACTGCTCCCGCGGCGGCTTCGGGGCCAGCTTGGGATTCAGGACCGCGCGCCCCATCACGTAGATGATATAGAGGCCGGTCAGCAGGAACCCGGGGAGAAACGCCCCGGCGTAGAGCCGTACGACCGAGACCCCGGAGACCGCCCCGTAAACGATCAGCATGATGCTCGGCGGAATGAGAATGCCCAGGCATCCGCCGGCACAGATGACGCCCGCCGCCAGCTCGCTGTCGTAGCCGGCCTTGAGCAAGGCCGGGAACGCGAGCAAGCCCATCAGTGTCACCACGGCCCCGACGATGCCGACCGCGGTGGCAAAGATCGCGCAGGTCAAGAGGGCCGCCACCGCCATCGCGGCCGGCACACGGCGAGCCGCGATATTCAGGCTGTAGAACAGCCGGTCGATGATGTTGGCCCGCTCGACGACGTAGCCCATCATGAGAAACAGCGGCACCGCGACCAGCACGTCATTGATCATGACCGAGTAGGTCTGGTTCACCAGCAGGTCGAAGATCCGATTATGGAGGATCTCCTGGCCCGGTACGTAATAGGCGTAATAGCCGAAGCCGACGCCCATGGCGACGAGGGTGAAGGCAATGGGGAAGCCCAGGAGGATGAAAAAGATGAAGGACGCCAGCATCAGCATGGCGACTTGCGGGTCGGTCATTGCGTCTCCCCCTGGGCCTTGCCAGCCTGCTCAGCCGCCGCCCGCGCCTCTGCCTCGGCCTTTTTCTCCCGGATGAGCTTGTCCATCTCCTCCACATCGGACAGCCGCTTGGGCCACTGCCCGGTCCGGAGACACTGGACACAGCGAATGGCCTCCGCGATCCCCTGCAGGAGCAAAAAGAACGCGGCGAGGGGGAGCACGACCTTCAGGGGATACACCGGCACCCCCGCGGGGCTGTTGATGCTGGCCTCCCGCCACCCGACGGACTCGGACGCGTAGTCGTAGCCCGCATAGACCAGCGCCAGGACACCGGGCATGAAGAACAGAAAGTAGAGCGTCAGCTCGATCCCCGCCTGCACCCGCGGCGGCCAGAGGCGATAGACCACGTCTCCCCGCACATGGGCGTCCTGCGACAGCGCGTACGCCCCGGCCATCATGAACAGCGCCCCGTACATGGTGTAGCTGATGTCGAACGCCCACGTGGTCGGATTGCGCAACACGTAGCGAACAAACACCTCGTACGTCACCCCGAAGGTCAGCACCAGGATGCACCAGGCGAAGGCATGCCCCACCCGCATACTCAACCGATCGATAAATAAAAGCATCCGCTCCAACCGCATCGGCACCCTCTCACAGGGCCCCGGGGGGCCTCACGTAGGTGGGGCGGCGCCTCCCAGCGCCGCCCCACACCTACTTAGACCGCTCCTGTCACCTACAACCCAGTGTCTTAGAAGCCAAGCTCGCCGGGGAAGTAATGTTCGAAGGCCAGCTTGTAGTCGCACTGGTTCAGCAGGTAGTAGTAGGCGGCCCGGTGCGCAAACTCCTTCTGCGACTTCACGACCTTCGCGAAGAAGGGATCCTTCTTACTCAACCGGGGAATCAACACGTCCCAGGCTTTGAGCTGCGCGCTCATGACCGACTGCGGCGTCCGGTAGACCTTGACGCCAGCCTTGTTCTTGAGCCACTGCAGATCCTTGGAGTACTGATCGATCCCCTTCCAGAAGTTGGCCGAGGATGCCGCTTCGGCTGCGTACTTCAGGATCGCCTGGTGCTCCTTGGCCAGCGACTTGTACTTGTTTTTGTTCCAGATGATCTCGAAGAACTCGGCGGCCTGGTGGTAGCTGCCCAGCATGTAAACCTTGCTCACGTCCTGGGCGCCGAAGCTCTTATCCGAGGTCGGGTTGTTGAACTCGAAGGCCTCGATCACGCCCCGCTCCAAGGCCGGGACGATCTCGCCGCCGGGAAGCTGCGTCACCTTGGTCCCCATCTCCTGGAACAGATCCGCCGCGAGACCGACGGTGCGGTACTTGAGACCGACCAATTGCTTGGCGGACGTGATCCGCTTTCTGAACCAGCCGAGGGGCTGGGTCGGCATCGGCATGGCGAAGAATCCGACGGTGTTGATCCTCAGCTTCTCGATCAGCTCCTCGTACAGCTGGTAGCCGCCGCCGTTGTGAATCCAGGCCAGCCCGAGGTG
>JBHIAH010000059.1:0-15379 GCA_046758505.1 Methylomirabilales bacterium (SeqCode)
CGAACCCCGCCGAAGACTTCACCTATGATCCCGTAGGGAATCGCCTCAGCTCTCATCTCGCAAGCGGCCAGATTCACGATCCGGCGAATCGCTTGCTCGCAAACAACACATTCACGTATGCGGACGATGCGAGCGGGATTCTCAGGAGGAATTAGAACAGGCCGGATGGCGACGTTACCCGTCGCACGTATGATGTCGAGAGCCAGCCCATCAATGCGGGTAGTTCATTGTGGCCAGGCGTGAGTCCTGTGGGGGCTTGACAGGGAGGAGGGGCGAGGGTAGCATGGCGTGGTCGAGCACCCGAACACGCACTCGGGGGGAGAAGATGGCTTCCGAACACGTCGTCCAGGTCACCGATGCCGATTTCGATCAGAAGGTGGTGAACGGCCAGGGCCTCACCGTCGTCGATTTCTGGGCGGAGTGGTGTGCCCCCTGCCGCATGATCGCTCCGATTCTCGACGAGCTGGCGCGGGAGTATGCGGGCAAGGTGACGATCGCCAAGCTGAATGTGGACGAGAGCCCTCAGACGGCGGCCCGATTTGGCATCCGGAGTATCCCGACCCTCCTCCTGTTCAAAGGGGGGGAGCGGGTTGATCAGGTGATCGGTGCGGTGCCTCGGAGTGTGATCCAGTCCAAGATCGGCCCCTTCCTGGAGTAGAGAATCGACCCATCCAGCTTACGGGGGACCGGCTCTCCTTCATCCGGACGCGTTCCCCTTCCGTCCCTCATGAACTCCTGACCGGCCCTCCCGGAAAGTGATTCGGCATCGCAGAGAAGGACCTTGACCTTTTCTTTTATTCATGCTAGGTTATCACTCCCTATTTGGAGAGGTCGTTGATGTATTACCCGTCCCGAAAGGAATTTAAGGCCAAGGTTCGCCTCGGGAACCTGATCCCGGTCTATCGCGAGATTCTCGCTGACATCGAGACGGCCGTCTCGGCCTTCTTGAAGATCGGGGGAGGGGAGTACGCCTTTCTTCTCGAGAGCGTGGAGGGAGGAGAGAAGTGGGCCCGTTACAGCTTTCTCGGGCGTAATCCCTCCCTTGTGATCCGGACCAAGGGAGGCCAGGCCGAGGTATTGCGGTCTGGTGCGCCGGCGGAGAAGCGGCGGATCACCGATCCCTTGGAGCTCATCAAGGAAGTGCTGAGCGTTTATCGCCCCGTCACGGTCGAGGGCCTCCCCAGGTTTTTCGGCGGCATGGTCGGGTATCTGGCCTACGATGCCGTCCGTTTCTTCGAAGCCCTGCCGGACCTCACCGCGGATGACCTGGGGCTGCCCGATGCCCTCTTCCTCCTCACCGATACCCTGGTCATTTTTGACAACCTGAGTCAGCGAATTCGGGTGGTCTCTAATGCTTTTGTCCCCGATACCGCCGCCAGCACCATGGACGGCGCGTATGATCTCGCGCTTTCAAAGATCGAGGCGCTGGTGGCCGATCTGCGCAAGCCCCTGGATCAGCCGCTGGTTGCTCCGCTGGCTTCCCGCTCCACCGAGGCGCTGTCGACATTTACCCGCGAGGACTTTTGCCGGGCGGTCCTGCGGTGCAAAGATTACGTGGCGGCGGGGGATATCATCCAGGCGGTCCTCGCCCAGCGACTCGAGGTCAAGACCATCGCGGAGCCCTTTGACGTCTACCGGGCCCTGAGGGTTATCAATCCCTCCCCGTATATGTACTTCCTCCGTTTGGGGGATGTCGCGCTGGCCGGAAGTTCTCCCGAGGTCTTGGTGCGGCTCGAGGAGGGACAGATCGACCTGCGCCCCATCGCCGGGACCAGGCCCCGGGGCCGAAACGAGAGCGAGGACCGTGCGATGGCGGCCGAGCTATTGGCGGACCCGAAAGAGCGGGCGGAACATGTCATGCTGGTGGATCTCGGGCGCAATGATGTGGGCCGGGTCGCTGCTCAGGGGAGCGTCGAGGTCAACGAGCTGATGGTGATCGAGCGGTACTCGCACGTTATGCACATCGTGTCGAATGTTCGGGGTGAGCTCCAGCCGGGGCGGGACGCCTTCGACCTGCTCCGCGCCTCGTTTCCGGCCGGGACGGTGAGTGGGGCCCCCAAGATCAGGGCGATGGAGATTGTCGAGGAGCTGGAGCCGGTCAGGCGGGGTCCCTACGCGGGGGCGATCGGCTACATCAGCTTTTCGGGAAACATGGATACCTGCATCGCGATCCGGACCATCCTGTTTACGAAAGAGCGGGCCTGGATCCAGGCGGGCGCTGGGATCGTGGCCGACTCGGATCCGGAGCGGGAGTATCAGGAGACGCTGAGCAAGGCGGCGGCCATGCTCGGGGCCATCGAGATGGCCGAAGCGGGCCTCGAGAGGCCACCGACGGCCGCCGACCGATGACCGAGTAATTCGTTCATGGTTCATAGTTCATGGTTCAGCGTAAAACAGGAATCTTGATCTGGGAACTGCCAAGCATGAACTCTGAACTCTCAACCATGAACCAGACACTGTGAACCCTGAACTCTGAAGTGTGAACCACCATGGTGCTGGTGATCGACAATTACGATTCGTTTACCTACAACCTGGTTCAATACCTCGCGGAACTTGGGGAAACGGTCCAGGTGGTCCGAAACGACAAGATCACCCTGAAGGAGGTGGAAGACCTCCAGCCGGGACGGATCGTCATCTCGCCGGGTCCCTGCACGCCGAAGGAAGCGGGAATTTCCTGTAGTCTCGTCGGCCGGTTTGCGGGTCGCATCCCCATTCTGGGGGTCTGCCTGGGCCACCAGTGCATCGGCGCCGCCTTCGGGGGGCGGATCGTGCGGGCGGGACGCCTCATGCACGGGAAGACCTCTCTCATCCGCCATGATGGGGGGTCTCTCTTTCGGGAACTCCCGAATCCCTTCGAGGCGACCCGATACCACAGCCTTTTGGTCGAGCGGGAAAGTCTTCCTGCCTGCCTGGCCGTCTCGGCGGAGACAGCCGAGGGGGAGGTGATGGGGCTCCGCCACAGAGAGCACCAGGTGGAAGGTGTGCAGTTTCACCCGGAGTCGATCCTGACTCAGGTGGGGAAAGATCTCTTGCGGAACTTCCTCAGGCTGTGAAGCCGGCAACCCGGGGGTCGAGAGGGCTCACTGTGCACCGTTCTACGTTGCATAGTGAACCTTGAACTCCTTCGGGCCGATCGCTGACGGTTGCGGAGTTCAATGGATGATTGTGGAAGCACTCCAGAAGGTCGTCGCGGGGCACAATCTCAACCGCCAAGAGGCCTATCGGGTCATGGAGGTTCTCATGTCCGGGCAGGCCACCGACGCGCAGATTGCGGCCTTCCTTACCGCCATGCGGGTCAAGGGGGAGACGGTGGAAGAGCTCTGTGGCTTCGCCAGGCTGATGCGGGAGAGAGTGACCGTGGTGCCGACCCAGCACGGGGGTGCCCAATCGGTCTCCCGTCCCGAACAGCGGATGCTTGTGGATACATGTGGGACGGGCGGGGATGCGCAGGGGACCTTCAACATCTCCACGGCGGCTGCCTTTGTGGTTGCGGGTGCGGGCGTTCCGGTCGCGAAACATGGCAACCGCTCCGCCTCCGGGGTCTGCGGGAGTGCCGACGTCATCGAGGCGCTTGGCGTTCCGCTCGATCTTTCGCCGGAGCGGGTCGGGCGATGTATCGATGAAGTCGGGATCGGCTTTCTCTTTGCCCCCCTGTTTCACCCGGCCATGAAGCACGTGATGGCGGCGCGTCGCCAGATCCGAATCCGGACGGTTTTCAATCTCCTGGGCCCCCTGACGAATCCGGCCGGGGCCTCGGCCCAGGTGATCGGGGTCTACGACGGACGCCTCAACGAGGTTCTGGCCGGTGTCCTGGCGCAGCTCGGGTGCCACCGGGCCTTCGTCGTCCACGGGATGGAGGGGCTTGACGAGATCTCTACCACGGCGGGAACCAAGATCTCCGAGGTGCAAGCAGGACACGTGCACACCTCGGTTGTGCAGCCGGAGGACTTCGACATACCTCGAGCGAGCCTCGAAGATCTCAAGGGGGGTGATGCCTTTGCAAACGCCAAGATCATCCGGCAGATCCTTCAGGGGGCCAAGGGCCCGCAGCGGGACATCGTGGTGCTGAACGCCGCCTCCGCTATCGCGGCGGGCGGCGGCGCGCGGGATATCCGGGAGGGGATCAGGGCTGCGGAGCGGTCGATTGACGGCGGAACCGCAGAGGAGAAACTGAACAAGGTGGTAGCCTTCTGCAATCAATAGGGGGGAAACCGTTAGCCTCAAACGGGTCAATGTCGGCGTGCAACGCCTGAACCGTGGACATTGTCTCGTGAACTCTCTCAACCCCTAGGGTCGGCGGCAGCAGTGATGCTGGAAAAGATTGTGCAGGTAAAGCGAGGGGAGGTTGTCGCGCGGAGGGCGGCGGTCCCTCTCCGAGAGCTCAAGGCCCGGATTCGGGACCTGCCATCCCCTCGCGACTTTCACCAGGTGCTGGACCGGCGGTCGAGCGGTGGCCAGATCCGGTTGGTCGCCGAGGTGAAGCGAGCGTCTCCCTCGCAAGGGATCATCCGAGACGCATTCGACCTGGAGGAACTGGTCCGTGCGTATGCGCGGGGAGGCGCGGCTGCGCTGTCGGTCCTCACCGACGAATCCTTCTTTCAGGGAAGCCTTGCGGACCTGGCCCGGGCGAAGGCAAGCGTGTCGCTACCGGTGCTCCGCAAGGATTTTATCCTGGACCCGTACCAGGTTTACGAAACCCGAGCGGGGGGGGCCGACGCGATCCTCCTGATTACGGCGGCCCTGGAGGCGCACGCCTTGCAGGACCTTCTGGCCCTCGCGCAAGACGTGGGACTCCATCCCGTGACGGAAGTCCATACGCGTGAAGACCTCCAGACCGCCCTGGGGGCCAAGGTTCCCATCGTCGGGATCAACAACCGGAACCTGAAGACGTTTCGGGTCTCTTTGGAGACCACCTTTGCCCTCTTCCCGGAGATTCCGGACGATCGGGTGGTGATCAGCGAAAGCGGGATCAGCCATCACGCGGACGTGGCCCGCCTGGCGGCGGCCGGGCTGGACGCCATTTTGGTCGGGGAGGGGCTGCTCCGGGCCGGCGACGTGGAGGGAAAAGTTCGGGAGCTTTTGGGGAGGGAGCGTGGCGGTTCGGGTTAAGATCTGTGGGATCACGAATGTCAAGGACGCGGAACTCGCGGTCGACGCCGGGGCCGATGCCCTCGGTTTCGTCTTTGTCGCGGGGACTCCTCGCTATATCGAGCCGGATACCGCCCAGGAAGTTATCCACGATCTTCCGCCCCTGGTAACGCCGGTGGGGGTCTTCGCCGATCAGCCTGTCGAAGAGGTCGAGCATATCATGCGCCGGTGTGGCATCCGGACGGTCCAGCTTCACGGGTCCGAGTCGCCGGAATATTGCCGGCAGCTCGCGGGATCGATCATCAAGGCCTTCCGCGTCGGAGGGGGACAACCGCTGCCGCGTCTCGAGGGCTATCGCATCCACGCCTATCTCCTGGACACGTTCGTCGAGGGGAAGCTGGGCGGGACGGGGAGGATCCTTCCGTTTGACGTGGCGGTGCGTGCCAAGGCCTTCGGGCGCGTGATCGTGGCGGGGGGGCTTACCCCGGGAAATGTCGCGCAGGTGATTCGACAGGTGCATCCGTACGGGGTGGACGTCTCAAGCGGGGTGGAAGAGAAGCCGGGCCGGAAAGATCCTCAAAAACTGCGAGATTTTGTTGCATCCGTGCGGGAGGTAGCATGAGCTGGCTGCTGCCGGATCGTGAAGGACATTTCGGCCGGTACGGGGGACGCTATGTGCCCGAGACCTTGATGGCGCCTCTCGAGGCGCTCGAGCAGGCCTACCACGATGCCCGGCGGGATCGAGCCTTTGAGTCAGAGTTAAACTACTACTTGAGGGAATATGCCGGAAGGCCAACACCCCTCTACTTCGCAAAGCGTCTCACAGAGAGGCTCGAGGGGGCCAAGATCTATCTCAAACGGGAAGATCTGTGCCATACGGGTGCCCACAAGATCAATAACACCTTGGGGCAGGTGCTGCTGGCCCGGCGCATGGGGAAGCGGAGGGTCATCGCGGAAACGGGGGCCGGGCAGCATGGGGTGGCAACGGCCACAGCGGCGGCCCTCTTCGGACTCGAGTGCCAGGTGTACATGGGGACAGAGGATATGCAGCGGCAAGCCCTCAACGTGTTTCGGATGCGGCTGTTGGGGGCGACGGTCACGCCGGTGGATGCCGGAAGCCGAACCCTCAAAGACGCCATCAACGAGGCGATGCGCGACTGGGTCACCCATGTCGAGCATACCCATTACGTCCTCGGCTCTGCCCTCGGGGCGCACCCCTTTCCCATGATGGTCCGCGATTTTCAATCGGTGATCGGGCAGGAGGCCCGAGCGCAGATCCGTGAGGCGGAGGGCCGGCTGCCTGACGTGCTGCTCGCCTGCGTGGGGGGAGGGTCGAATGCCATTGGTCTCTTTCACCCGTTCCTCGACGATGTCGGTGTCCGAATGATCGGCGTCGAGGCAGGAGGATTGGGGATTGCATCGGGCAAGCACGCAGCGCGCTTTGCGGCGGGCGAGCCGGGGGTCCTTCACGGGACGTTCAGCTACGTATTGCAGAACGGTGATGGCCAGATTCAGACGACGCATTCCGTCTCGGCGGGGCTTGACTATCCCGGCGTGGGTCCCGAGCATACGTACCTCCGGGAGATCGGCCGTGCGGCATACGTGTCGGTGACCGATCAGGAGGCGCTCGAGGCGTTCGGGTTGCTCGCCCGCCTCGAGGGTATCATCCCGGCCTTGGAATGTGCCCACGCGATCGCATATGCGACCAGGCTCGCGCCCGAGATCGGAGCGGACGGGATCCTGGTGATCAACCTTTCGGGCCGCGGGGACAAGGACGTCGAGCTCGTCGCCCACCTGCTTGATCGTTCACAGTTCACCGTTGACCGTTGACAGACAGCACATGTTGGCATCGTCAGGCATATGCCATGAATCGTGAACTCTGAACCGTGAACGGAAAAGATGAATCGGATCGATCGGTGTTTTCAGGAACTCCGGGCGACCAGGCGGAAGGCCTTGATCCCCTTCGTGACCGCGGGGGACCCGGACTTGGCTGCCACCCGCGAATTAGCGTGGGCCTTTGAAGAGGCGGGGGCAGATCTCCTGGAGATCGGAGTCCCCTTTTCCGACCCCCTCGCCGATGGGGCCACCATCCAGCGGGCGAGCCAACGGGCCCTCCAGCACGGCGTCACGCTGAAGCGCGCCATCGGGCTGGTGGAAGAGATCCGCGCCAAATCCCGAATGCCCATGATTCTCATGAGTTACGTGAACCCGATCCTCCGCATGGGCGTGGAGGAGTTTGCGGGGCGAGCCGCCGATGCCGGGGTGGACGGGATCATCATCCCGGACCTGCCGCCCGAGGAGGCCCAGGAATTGCATTATCGGTGCGCCGCGTGTGCGGTGCATACGATCTTCCTCGCTGCGCCGACGAGCCCCGAGACACGGCTCCGCCGCATCGTGGAGTCCTCTGAGGGATACATTTACTATGTCTCCTTGAGAGGAGTCACGGGAGCCAGGGCGAGCCTGGAGGCTGATCTCGAAGGCTCGCTGGCCCGCTTGCGTCGGTTGACCGATAAGCCCATTGCGGTGGGATTTGGCATCAGCACGGCGGCCCAGGTGTCACAAGTTGCGAGGCTCGCCGATGGCGTGATTGTCGGATCGGCTGTGGTCGAGTGCATCGAGCGCAGCGCCGGCACATCCCAGATGGTCGGAGACGTCGCCGGATTTGTCCGGAGCCTGAAGCAGGCGATGCAGTAGGGGAGACGTGGGGAAACAGCAAAGGGCAGGCCGGAGTCGTCGGGAATCCCCCGTGGGGGTACAGCGGCTCCTCACCGTCTACCAGCGGCAGCTTGACCGTCAACGCGTGCGGATCGCCACCCTGGAAAAGGAGCTAAAGGTTCAGGATCGTCGGGTCAAGCTCCTCCAGGCAATCCGGCGGGCTTCCACCGCCAGCTTGCAGCTCGAACCACTCTTCCATGTCCTCCTGAAGATCATTCTCCATGCCATGACCGCCGACTACGGCATCCTCGTGCAGATCGATCCCGAGAAGGCCATGGTCCTGTTCGGGGTTCAGCGGGGCAAGGATGGATCCGCCGCTTCCCTGGAAGAAGTGTCCCTGAAGCGCGGGTATCGCCGGCAAGTCCTGACGCGAGGCGAGACCACCCTCCTCCGAACGCTCGAGGGAGTGCCGCCCGGGTGGGTGATTCCACGCTCCGGAAAGCGGCGGGTCTCGCTCCTCGTTGTTCCCCTGCGGGTCTCCGGTCGCATCGTAGGCCTGTTGGAGCTCCTCCGTCTCTCCCCTTCTTCCCCCTTTGACCCCGACGACGCCGAGCTGATCACCACCATGGGACACCAGCTCGGAATGGCGATGGAGAATGGTCGCCTGTACTCCGAGGCGGCGAAACGCGTCGAACAGTC
The DNA here is from genome assembly GCA_046758505.1 of Methylomirabilales bacterium (SeqCode). Classification (GTDB taxonomy): domain Bacteria; phylum Methylomirabilota; class Methylomirabilia; order Methylomirabilales; family CSP1-5; genus CSP1-5. The sequence continues at coordinate 8,443 of JBHIAH010000059.1, forward strand.
CTCGACCCTGATGGAGCTGAGCGCCATTTTGAACTCCACGCTCCAGATCTCGGAGGTGCTGCGGCTGGCCGTCGAGGCCGCCACACGTCTGATGGAGTGTGAGGTTGGGTCCCTCCTCCTCCTGAACGAAGAATGCGACGAGCTGGTCTTTGAGGTGGCGTTAGGGGAGTTGGGGAGCGAGGTGAAGAAGGTCCGGCTCAAGGTCGGGGAGGGCATTGCCGGATGGGTGGCCAAGACAGGCCGGGCAACCATCGTGACCGATGTCCGGCACGATCCCCGCTTCTCGCGCCGGGTCGACTTCCGAACCCACTTCACCACCCGGAACATGATCTGCGTTCCCGTGAAAAGCCGGGAACGCATCATCGGGGTCCTCCAGGCCCTCAACCGGCACGCCGATCGCCCCTTCAATGTCGAGGATCAACGCCTCTTTGAGTCCCTGGCTCGCCAGGTGGGAATCGCGATTGAAAATGCCCGACTCTACGAGGAGGTGAAGGAGACTTTTTTCAGCACGGCGGCGACCTTAGCCGAAGCCATCGAAAAGCGTGATCCATACACCGGAGGCCACGTCCGGCGGGTCGTGGAGATCTCCTTGGCCCTTGGGGACGAAATCGGCGTGGGACCCGAGGAGAAGGAGATACTTCATCTGGCCGCCATCTTGCACGACGTGGGCAAGATCGGTATTCGGGATGGGGTCCTCCTCAAGCATGGCCCCCTCACGCCCGAGGAGCTGGCGCATATCCGTAAGCATCCGCAGCTGGGGGCGGAGATCCTCGCACCCATCAAGCAGCTCGAAGCGGTTATCCCGGCCGTGCGGCATCACCAGGAGCGGTGCGACGGGCGGGGGTATCCGGAAGGGCTGAAAGGGGACGAGATTCCTCTGGCGTCCCGCATCATCGCTGTCGCCGACACCTTTGACGCGATGACCACCGACCGCCCCTACCGCCCGCGGATCAACGATGAAGCGGCGGCGAAAGAGATTCAGCAATGCGCCGGTTCGCAATTCGACCCGAGCGTGGTGGAGGCGTTCATGCGGGCCTTTCGGGCAGGCCGGATTCGCTCGAAGGCCTTGCGGGCTTTGGGAGGCGGGCCGGAGGCAGAGGGGCGCGCGATGTCGGTCTCGCCGGTGTCTGGAGGGGCCCAATGAGGTACCGCGTTCTTGGATGCTTCGGGGGCGAGGCCCCGCGCTATCACCTTTCCAGCTTTCTCCTGAACGATACCCTGCTGATCGATGCCGGGTCCGTGACCGCAACCCTGGAGATCCCCGCGCAGGTCCAGATCGAGGCGGTGCTGCTGACTCACTCCCATCTGGACCACGTGCGGGGGCTCGCCCATCTGGCGGATAACGCGTTTGGACGGCGCGACCGGCCCATCCTCGTGTACAGCATCGAGCCGGTGCTCGAGGCGCTGAAGGGCTCGCTCCTGAATAACGTGCTCTGGCCCGACTTCACCGAGATTCCCAACTCGCATATGCCCATCCTCGACTTCCATGCCCTCCCCGAGGGGAAGGGGACCTGCGTCTCCCAGCTGCAGGTGACGCCGATTCGCCTGTCGCACGCGGTGACGAGCGTCGGCTATCTGCTCGAGGGGGATTTCGGGTCTCTCCTCCACCTTGGAGATACCGGCCCGACGGAGGCGGTTTGGCGCGCGGCACACGAGGCGCCAAATTTGCGGGCGGTCGTGATCGGGACTACCTTCCCCAATCGGCTCCAGCATCTGGCCGACCTGAGCGGACACCTGACCCCTCGGGGCCTTGAGGCGGAGCTCGCCAAATCCCACGTCAAGACGACCGTGTATGTCTATCACCTGAAGCCGCAGTACGCCCCGGAGATCATTGAGGAGCTCAAGCACCATGTTCCGGAGTGTCACATCCTGGAGCAGGGACGGGAATACCGGTTCGCGCCCGTCCCCTGAGGATCTTCCGAAGGTTCAGGACATGAGGGGGGTCACCCTCGTGGAGATCCTCATGGTGGTCATCGTCTTGGCGACTGTGGCGGGGTTGGCCATGCCGTGGTTTCTCGGTGTCATGCAGTCCTACCGGGTCCGCGTGGCGGCCTGGGAGCTGGCGGGTGACCTGCGCCTGGCGCGCCAGCGAGCGGTGTCGCTCCAACAGTCGCACCGCATCTGCTTTACGGCCTGCGCGAGTCCGGTGCCGGGAAACTATTTCTTGGAGCGGCAGGATCCCGTCCTCGGATGGGTGCTGGACGTGCCCAGGAACGATGTTCCTAACGGGGTGGGCTTGACGAGCAATCAGCCCCAGGTGAGTTATGGCACGAGAGGAGAGACAGGCAACGGGGCCACGATCACCGTGACGAACAATGTGACGACGTATGTGGTCGTGGCTGCCCAAACCGGGCGGGTGCGGGTATGCAAAGGGACCGTGTGTCCTTCACCATGAATCATCCATTTCGCGGGAAGGCAGGCCTTACCATCGTCGAGGTCCTGCTGGCCGCCGTCATCATCATGGTAGCGGTCCTGGGGATCGTGGGGCTTTTTCCCACGGCCCTGCAGAACGTCCGTTACGGGGGACACATGAGCCAGGCGTCGTCGTTAGCCCAAGAGATGATCGAGATGATCCGCACCCAACCCTTTGCCGCGGTTTTCAGTTATAACGGGCTTGACACGCGAAACCCGGCCCCGGGCGCTCTCCCGGCGTCGGTCCTCAGCCATTTCGCCCGGTGGCAGAGCGACATCGCCCCTGCGAACCCGGGCGGGGCCCTCCCCCAGGGGTGGGGCACGATCCAGGTGGTCGAAAACGCCCTCGGACTTGCCGACCTCAAACAGGTGACGATCACCGTGGGGTGGCAAGAGCGCGGGCCCCAGGTCCTCACCCTTGATACGTATGTGGCCCGGAAATGACCGATCGGCATAAAAAATCCAAGGGCGTGCGAACCGAGGCGGGTTTTACCCTTGCCGAGACCCTGATCGCCACCGTCATCAGCACGATCGTCCTTTTAGGTCTCTACCTCTTGTACGATGTGAACCAGGCCACCTTCATCCGAGGGGAAGCGCAATCCGATCTGCAGCAGAACGCCCGGATCGCCATGGACCGGATCGTGCGGGAGTTGCGCCTCGCAGGGAGGGACCCATCCGGAACGTTGACTGGTGGTCCGGCGATTCCCGGGGCGCAGGCAAAGTGCGGGAATCCTCCCCCGGCTACTCCTCAAGCCATTGAAACCGCGGAGGCTACTTGCATTCGGTTTTACGCGGACGTGGATTCCAAGGTTCCTCTGGCCACCGAGCGGGTCGAGTATAGCTATGATGCCGCCAACCGGCGGGTGCTGCGACGGCAGTGGGATGGGGCAGGAGCGGGATCCGGCGCCCAGCCCCTGGCCGATCGAGTAACGGCCTTCTCCTTCACCTTCTACGGTGAAAACGATGTGCCGATCGCCCCAGTAGGCGTTCCTCCTCAGGTACCGCAGGGAAGCTTAGGAGCCATCCGAGGGATCAGGATCACCATCACGACACAAGACACTCAAATGGGAAGCGCTGCGCAGCCCTTTACCTTGCGGGCGGAAGTGCGCCCGAGGAATCTGGGCTTATAGACCCTTGACAATTGTGAGGAACCCCCCTAGGATCGTCTGCACCGCCAGGCCGGGATCTCTAGCAAACGGTCGGGGAAGGGGGGTCGTGTCAAGATGATGAGGTGGAGAGGGGAAGCGGGGATTGCCCTGGTCATCACGTTACTGGTGATGACCATCCTGCTGATCATGGGGAGTGCCTTTATGAGCATCTCCTCCACGGAAACCCTGATTGCCATCAACGAGCGAAGCAGGCTGCAGGCCTATCACCTGGCCGAGGCCGGGGCCGAGATGGCGATTGCGCAACTGAACGCCAATTCGAGTTATCCGGGTACTCCCGCTGGGGTTGAGCAATTCCTGGGTCTCGGAACCTACGAGGTGACGGTGACTGACCTTCCCCCCCTTCCCGGAACTCTCGATCGGAAGCAGATCACCTCGACCGGCTACGTCCCAAACAAGACCGTCCCGATTCGGGCGATGGCCCAGGTTGAGACGGTCGTACGGCGGAACTCGCAATTCCCGTTCGGCCTGATCGGCCTTAGCCTGATCGATCTGGCCAATGTGGTGGTGGATAGCTACGATCGGGATCTGGGGGACTATGGGGTCACGCTGCCCGATGGGATTAGTGTGAACGCCGGATCGGAGGGGCACATTCACAGTAATAACAACATCAAGTTCTGGTCGAACAACACCATCAATGGAAATGCGGAACTCGTCGCCCCCTCCATAACGGAGAATGGTTCAGGGAACGTCGTCACCGGTACGACCACCACCGGGGTCTCTCCCATCAGCGTGGAGGCAATGAGCTGCCCGGCGCCCGGTGGATACGTCACGGGCGTGGATCCCCCGGCGGCTTATAATGGCATCACCTATGACCTCACCGTGGGCCCGGGTCAGACGGTGACGCTCGATCCGGGGACTTACGCCTTCAATAAGATCACCCTGGGGGCGGGTGCGCAGTTCGCCATGACCGGCCCAGTGGTTATCTGCATGACTGGCCAGTTCGTTGCCCACGATGGGGCGGTGATCAACACCAGCAAGATCCCCGCGAATCTCGTCATCTTTTCGTCCTATAACGGGATTGACGGGGCGGGGACGGATGCCATGTACTTTGACAACGGGTCGGGCGAGTTTTATGGGGGTATTTATGCCCTCAACGGCGAGGTAGAATTCCAGAACGCGACCGCCGCTCAGACCGTTGGATGGCAGATTTTTGGGGCGATCGTTGCGGACCGCGTCGACATCGAGGAGAAGGCCCTGTTCCACTACGATCTGGCCCTCGCGCGGTCGTCTGGCCCCGGCGGGAATTTCGTGCCCGTGGCGGGGACCTGGCGAGAGGTGCTCGCCCCTTAATGTATTCCTTGAAGCATGCGAGACTTTCTGCTGTAACTAAAGCTCAAGCATCATAGCAAGCACCTAACACCCCCTACTCAACACCAGGCGTTCTCCCTTTCACCGGGTAAGCTTCACCCGCCTCGGCTTCCCCCCGCTGCCCTCCCCCGAGAAGACAGGTCCAGTATGAGAGTGCCTTCGGAAAGGGCTGGGCGGGTATGCATTGTGCCTTGTAATTCCGCCGCTTGAGCCTCCCCAGATTCTATTGCCTAGAGAGCGCATGAAGCCTGCGTGAACGCGGGTCGGGGAGTCTCACCACGAGGTGAGTCTGGAAACCCACTCGTCGCCGGAAACTCAGCGGAAAGACCACGCCTCGCAGCCCTGGGGTCGAGACCTTGACAGGTGGGCAAGGCCTCCTATGTTTCCGGCTGGGGTCGTGGAACGGAGGGCTCGCAGGTTGGGCCAATGGCGGGAAGGAATCTGGCGTCGGGGCGGGGAGAAAGGCGAGAAAACTGCCCGGATTTGGCACGAGAGTCTTGGCATTCATATTGCACAAATTCCCCCGAGAGGTACGCCATGAGCCGATGGATCCGACGCATGGGAAATAAGGGTGTAACGCTCATCGAACTCCTTGTGGCCATTGTTATTGCTGGCCTTCTGATTGGGCTGGGTATCCCGTCGCTTTTGCCCCTGATCCAGGGGTCAGAGCTCAATGGGGCGACACGGCAGGTCATGTACGAAATCCGGGCAGTTCAAAGCCTGGCAGTGACTCGTGGGGGCTTCTTTGGACTTCACTGGGGGGGCGATCCCTTGGTGGGTTTCCCACCGAGCCAGTATCGGATCGAGGCGGATCCGACCGGGACATGCGGTTGGCCGGCACCCACCGACAGCACGGCGACCAACGCGAATGTCATCCGCGATTGGTTAGACCTGGTCAACGAGTATCCGGCGGTAACAATCCAGTCGGTGACGGACAATGTCGGTACGGTCCTTGGCGGGGTCATGTTTAACTCCAGGGGGGCGGCGGTGAATACCTGCGGCGTCGCCCTCACCTTCCCGTTGACGGTCACCATGGCGGATGCCGCAGGGGCGACACAGACCATCACGGTCCAGAGGGCCGGGAGGGTAACGATCCCATGAGGCGCAATCATCGAGCAAACACGACGCCAAGGACAGGACGCCACGAGATCCCTCGTCAGTTTCCGCTCGGTGTGGGGGGCTTTACCCTGATCGAGATCATGATCGCCCTCAGCACCTTTCTCATCGTCCTCTTTGCCGTCTACTCGAGCTTCGAGTCGAGCCGGGCGACCTTTGCGGCGGGTGAGCAGCGGGCCGACATTCAGCAGAACGCCCGGATCGCCATGGAGCTGATGGGTTCGGATCTGCGACTTGTGGGATACGGTTATCCGGCCGGGCTTGGCGCCATCACCAACGCGACCGCTACGTCTATCACCTTCTGGGGCGACGTCATGAATGCATCGACAACCCTCGCGGCCGATATTGCCGCGGGAACCACAACCCTTCCGGTGGATAACGCCCTGGGCATAGCGGATGGGGACACCATCTATCTGATCAATGGAGGCCAATGGGAGCAGGCGACGCTTGTTACACCCAATGGAGTGAATACGGCCGTCGTGCCCAATACGATTACCATCACGGCCGGGACGGCCAACGCCTATCCCTGGGGATCGCAGGTCGGCCTCCCGAGGCAGGTCACGTATTCTTGGGCTGCAGGTCCAGCTCCGAATCCAGGCACGATCTTCAAAGACGATGGCACGGGACCAGGCTTGCAGCCCCTGGCGGACAATATTCAGGCTTTTCAAATCTTATACTTTGATGCAAACGGGAATCCGACGGCGGTATTAGCCAATATTCGGCAGATGACGATCAGCTTTACGGCACAATCGCCGCCGGGCTGGTGGAGACAGCAGAACTTCACCATCACCTCGGACATTCGAGTGCGGAATCTTTCATGAACATAAGTAGGAGACGATGAATGAACAGATCGAAGATCCACCCAATGACAGAAGAACGCGGCATCGTCCTCATCCTGTCGCTCTTGGTCATGACGATCCTGTCGATCCTCG
>JBHIAH010000060.1:0-15363 GCA_046758505.1 Methylomirabilales bacterium (SeqCode)
GCTTTGCCATCCGGGAGGGGGGCAAGACGGTGGGGGCCGGCGTGGTGAGTGAGGTGGAGAAATAGCGAGCGGCAGCCGGCGGCTATGCGCAGGCAGCGTTCGTGTCCTGTCGGGGGATCGGCGTTCTTACTGACGGCTGACAGCTCAGTGCTGACGGCTGGGGGCCGAGGGCGGCGAGCGGAGCGGGCATGCGAGAGATCATCACCTTGGCGTGTGGGGATTGTAAACGTCGGAACTATTCGACGACGAAAAATAAGAAGAACTCGCCGGACCGGCTGGAGCGCAAAAAGTATTGTCGGTGGTGCCGGAAACACACCGCCCACCGGGAAGTGAAATAGCGCAGAGGATTTTTTGCGAGGCGACCCGGAGCCCCGTAGGGGGCGAAGGCCGTGGGGAGGAGCGGGAGGGAGCCTTTCCCTTCGGCGTGACGAAGGCCAGTAGCTCAATTGGCAGAGCACCGGTCTCCAAAACCGGCGGCTGGGGGTTCGAGTCCCTCCTGGCCTGCCAGTCGGGTTCAGAGTTCGGGGTTCAGAGAGAAAAACGAAAAACGGATCCTTTTGGTATTACTTGCCTCCATGAACCATGAACCGTGACCCCTGGACCGCAAGCTGTGAACCATGAACCCTGAACCATGAACTGAGGACTGAGATGCAGGCGTGGATTCGGAAGGCTGTCCGGTTCTTCAGGGAAGTGCGGACCGAGCTGGCGAGGGTCAGTTGGCCGCCGCGCAAGGAGGTCATCGGGTCGACCGCCGTGGTGATCATGTCGGTGTTCATTATCTCCTTTTTCCTGGGGTTGGTCGACGTCATTCTTCAAAAAATCATGTCGGCGGTCCTGCGGTAATCTGCGCATGGTTACGATGGAGCAAAAAGAGCAGCGGTGGTACGTGGTCCACACCTACTCTGGGTTTGAGAGCAAGGTCAGGGCGAGCATCGAGCAGCGGGCGGTTGCCCTGGGCCTCCGGGAAAAGATTTCGGAAATTCTCATTCCTACCGAGGATGTGGTGGAACTCAAGAAGGGAAAGAAGCGGATCGCGTCCCGCAAGTTCTTTCCCGGCTATCTGCTGATCCGGATGGAGATGTCGGATGATCTGTGGTACCTGGTCCGCAGCACCCCGAAGGTCACGGGGTTTGTGGGACCGGGAACGCGGCCCACGCCCATTCCCGAAGAGGAAGTCGCCCAGATTCGCCAGCAGGTGGAGGAGGGTGCGGAGAAGCCGAGGCATAAGGTCCAGTTCGTGCGGGGCGAGGCGGTCCGGGTCATCGACGGCCCCTTCAGCAACTTCACCGGCATCGTGGACGAAATCAGGCCCGAGAAGGGACGGCTCAAGGTGATGGTGAGCATCTTCGGTCGCCCCACCCCGGTGGACTTGGAGTTCTTGCAGGTGGAGAAGGTCTGAGGAGCAGCGATCAGCTGTCAGCAGTCAGCGGTCAGCAGAGGATTGAAAAATCATACGGCTTGGTGCTGACAGCAGGCGGCTGACAGCTGACAGCTTGCGCGGAGGCGCAATGGCGAAAAAGGTCGCGGCAATCGTGAAACTGCAGATTCCGGCGGGCAAGGCCAACCCCTCTCCGCCGGTCGGTCCGGCGCTGGGACAGCACGGCGTGAACATCATGGAATTCTGCAAGGCCTATAACGCCAAGACGCAGAGCCAGGAGGGATTGGTGATCCCTGCGGTGATCACGATCTATGCCGATCGCTCATTTACCTTCGTGACCAAGACCCCGCCGGCCCCGGTCCTTCTGAAACAAGCGGCCGGGATTGCCCAGGCCTCGAAGGAGCCGAACCGGATCAAGGTGGGGAGGGTTACCCGAGTCCAGGTAGAGGAGATCGCCAAGACCAAGCTGCCGGATCTCAACGCCAGTACGCTCGATGCGGCGGTCCGCATCGTGGAGGGAACCGCCCGGAGCATGGGGATCGAGGTCGTCCCTTGATTACCGCTATCAGCTGTCCGCTGTCAGCAGTCCGCTTTGGACGCGGGACGTTCCCAAAAAGCTGACCGCTGATTGCTGAAAACTGACAGCGGTGCTGGAGGGAAGGGATGGGGGAGACGAAGCGATATACCAGGGCGAAAGCGGTGGTGGCCGAAAAAGCGCCTGAGCCCGTCGATCTCAAGACGGCCATCTCGGTAGTCAAGGCCGTTGCATCGGCCAAGTTCGACGAGACCATGGAGATGGCCGTGCGTCTCGGTGTGGACCCTCGCAAGGCGGATCAGATGGTCCGGGGAACGGTGGTCCTCCCTCACGGAACGGGCAAGTCAGTCCGCGTCCTGGTCTTCGCCAAGGGGGAGAAGGAGAAGGAGGCCCAGGAGGCGGGGGCCGATTACGTCGGGTGCGAGGATCTGATGGAAAGGATTCAGCAGGGGTGGTTGGAATTTGACCGGGCGATTGCGGCCCCCGATGTGATGGGGCAAGTGGGGCGGTTGGGGAAGATCCTGGGTCCCCGGGGACTCATGCCCAACCCCAAGACCGGCACGGTCACGTTTGACGTGGCCCGGGCGGTGAAGGATTTCAAGGCGGGCAAGATCGAGTATCGCGTGGACAAGGCGGGCATTATCCACGTCCCCTTTGGGAAGGTGGCCTTCTCGGAGGACCAGCTGACGGAGAATGCCACGATCCTCCTCGAGGCGCTGGTTCGGGCGAAGCCTCCGACCAGCAAGGGGAAGTACGTGAAGGGAATCGCCATCTCCTCGACGATGGGTCCGTCGGTCCGGATTGACGCGGGCGCCGTGGCGGGAGTGGGCAGGGTCTAGGAAGCGGTGGCGGAAAGTCACGACCGCCTCGAACGGATGAGGAGCGGGGTGATGGCGCGGGTATCGGCACGGCGGCAGGCACGGGTCGAGGGGGTGGCGCGACTCAAGGAAAGGCTGCGGGAGACCAAGCAGCTGATTCTCACCGACTATCGCGGGTTGACCGTTGCGCAGATCACGGAGCTGCGGCGGACCCTCCGCGAGCACTCGGCGGAGTATCGGGTCGTGAAGAACAGCCTGACCCAACGCGCCGCGTACGAGTTGGGGATCGAGGACCTCGCGGGATACCTGCAGGGGCCGACGGCAGTGGCCTTCGCCTCGGGGGATCTCGTGGCGACGGCCAAGGTTCTGACCGCCTTCGCCAGGAAGGCTCCGATCCTTCAGGTCAAGGCGGCGCTGGTCGATGGCCGAGTCCTTCCCCGGGAAGAGATTCTGGCCGTGGCGGAGCTTCCTCCGCGCGAGGTGTTGGTGGCCCGCCTGGTGGGGCTCATGGTGGCCCCCCTGCGAGGACTCACCGCCGTCCTCTCCGGTTCGCTCCGGGGAGTCGTGGTCGGCTTGGATCAGGTGCGGCAAAAAAAAGAAGCGAGCGGAGGGTAAATCGGGGGAGACGGGGACCAAGCCGCTCTTTCAACCGGAGGAGGATTCGATGGCAAAGGTGACGATCCAGGATTTTCTCGAATCGATCGACACATGGACAGTCCGGGAACTTCATGAAGCGGTCAAGGCGCTCGAGGAGAAGTACGGGATTTCCGCGGCCGCTGTCGCCGCCCCGGTGGCGGTCGCGGCGGGAGCTTCTGCCCCGGGTGTCGCGGCGCCGGCTGAGGAGCAGACGGAGTTTACCGTGGTCCTAGCCAGCGTGGGGGGGAAGAAGATCCAGGTGATCAAGGAGGTGCGGGGCATCACCAGTCTCGGCCTGAAAGAGGCCAAGGACTTGGTTGACGGAGCACCCAAGCCGGTGAAGGAAGGCGTCTCCAAGCAAGAGGCGGAAGAGATCAAGGCCAAGTTGGAGGCGGCCGGTGCCACGGTCGAAATCAAGTAGCAGGATACCCCCTGTCTCCGCTGTGAGACCGGGACCCGGCGGGTGCCTCTCTCGACGGGGGAGAGGCCGATGAACCTTTAGCATGAGGAGGGAGAGGCAGCATGGCGGTTGGAAAGACCAAGGAGCTTGAGCGGCGGATCAGCTTCGCCAAGTTTCCGGAAATTATCGCCATCCCCAATCTCATCGAGATTCAGCGGGGCTCCTTTCTGCAGTTTCTGCAACTGGAGGAGGCGCCGGAGCGGCGCGAGGAAACCGGGCTTCAGGGAGTCTTCAGCAGCATCTTTCCCATCAGTGATTACGAGGACTCGGCCTCCCTCGAGTTCGTGAAGTACGATTTCGGCGAACCAAAGTACACCCCGGAAGAGTGTCGAGAAAAGGGGATGACCTATTCAGTGCCCCTGAAGGTAACCCTGCGCCTGGTGGTCTGGGACAAATCGGGCAATGGGGCCCGGGGAATCCGGGACGTGAAAGAGCAGGAAGTGTACCTGGGGGAGATGCCCGTGATGAGCGAGCACGGCACCTTCATCATCAACGGGACGGAGCGGGTGGTGGTGAGCCAGCTTCACCGCTCGCCCGGGGCCTTCTTTGACCACGATGGAGGCAAGACCCACAGTGGGGGAAAAGTCCTGTACCACGCCCGGCTGATCCCGAACCGGGGCTCATGGCTCGAGTTCGAGTTTGACGCGCACGATATCCTCCACGTTCGGGTGGATCGCCGCCGGAAGTTTCTCGTGACCATTCTCCTCCGGGCCATCGGCTACGGATCGAACGAGGACATTCTCTCTCTCTTCTATGCGCGGGATACGGTACGCCTGGAGGGGAGCCGGGGCCTGATCTTGGATGGGGTCAGTTCCGGATGGCGAACCGCCAAGGACCTCACCGGTCCCAAGGGAAAAGAGGTAATCGTTCCGCGCGGGAAGCGAATCATGGGGGCCGCGCTCAAGAAGCTCCAGTCTGCGCGCGTGAAGTCGGTGCCGATCTACCGGGAAGACCTCATTGATCGGATCCTGGCCGTGGATGTCGTCGATGCCAAGACGGGAGAGGTGCTCGCGGAGTGCGCTCGGCCGATCACCGAGGAGGCCCTGGACCGGTTCGTCGAACGCGGCGTGCGAGACCTCGCGGTGCTTCGTAGCACCGAGGAGCGCGACGTGTTCGAGATCCGCGAAACCATTCTCCGGGACCCGACCAAATCGGAAGAAAATGCCCTGGTGGAAATCTACCGACGCATGCGTCCGGGCGACCCGCCGACGCTGGAGAGCGCGCGGGCGTTACTGCACAATATGTTTTTCAACCCGCGCCGGTACGACCTCTCCAAGGTCGGCCGGTTTAAGCTCAACAGTAAGCTGGCGGTGGAAACGCCCCTCGAGGTCCGGACCCTCCAGAAGGAGGATATCGTGGGGGTGGTCCGGTACCTGCTCAATGTGAAGCACGGCGAGGGGCACGTGGATGATATCGATCATCTGGGCAACCGCCGCGTCCGGTCGGCGGGGGAACTGCTCGAGGAACAGTTCCGCATTGGGCTCGCGCGGATGGAACGAGCGGTCCGGGAGCGGATGAGCACCCAGGAAGTCGAGACCCTCATGCCCCACGATCTGGTGAATGCCAAGCCGGTCACTGCGGCCCTGAAGGAGTTTTTCGGATCCTCCCAGCTCTCCCAGTTTATGGATCAGACCAACCCGCTCGCCGAGCTCACTCACAAGCGGCGGCTCTCTGCCCTCGGGCCGGGCGGGCTCTCCCGCGAGCGGGCCGGGTTTGAGGTGCGAGACGTTCACCCGACCCACTGCGGTCGGATGTGTCCCATCGAGACGCCGGAGGGGCCCAATGTCGGCCTGATTTCCTCCCTCTCCACCTATGCGCGCGTCAATGAGTTTGGCTTCATCGAAACGCCGTACCGGAAGGTGCGCGACGGTCGGGTCTCGGACGAGATCGAGTACCTGACGGCCGATATCGATGAGCGGTTCATCATCGCGCAGGCGAATGCCCCCACCGATGGGCGCGGGCGGTTCGTGAACGAGCGGGTGCAGGCGCGCTTCGGCGGCAACTTTATTATGGCTCCGCGGGAAAAAGTCGCGTACATGGACGTGTCTCCCAAACAGTTGGTGGGGGTGTCGAGCGCCTTGATTCCCTTCCTGGAGCATGACGACGCCAACCGGGCCCTCATGGGGGCGAATATGCAACGGCAAGCCGTTCCCCTCCTCCGTCCCAAAGCCCCTGTGGTGGGGACCGGGATGGAGCTGGTGGCAGCGCAGGACTCGGGGGCGGTGATCACGGCCCGGCGGGCGGGGGTGGTCGAGTCGGTCTCGGCGAATCGGATTATCATCCGCGTCGACGGCGAACGCGATGAACGGCTCAAGGTTCCCAACGTCGAAATCTACGCCCTGCTGAAATTCGAGCGGAGCAATCAGAATACCTGCATCAATCAGCGGCCCATCGTGACGGTGGGTCAGCGGGTCAAGAAAGGCCAGGTCATCGCGGACGGTCCCGCGACGCACAACGGGGAGCTGGCGTTGGGCCAGAACGTGCTGGTTGCCTTCATGCCCTGGGGCGGGTACAACTTCGAAGACGCGGTCCTGATCAGCGAGCGTTTGGTGAAGGACGACCGGTACACCTCCATCCATATCGAAGAGTTTGAAATCGAGGCCCGGGATACGAAGCTGGGCAAAGAGGAAATCACCCGGGATATCCCCAACGTGGGCGAGGACGCGTTGAAGGATCTGGACGAGAGCGGCATCATCCGGATCGGGGCCGAGGTGAAGCCCGGAGATATCCTGGTGGGCAAGGTCACCCCCAAGGGGGAGACGGTCCTGACGCCCGAAGAGCGGTTGCTCCGGGCCATCTTTGGCGAGAAGGCGGAGGATGTTCGGGATGCGTCGCTCTATGTCCCCCCGGGGATCCACGGCACCGTCGTGGGGGTCAAGGTTTTTTCGCGAAAGGGGGTGGACAAGGACGAACGGGCCAAGTCCATCGAGGATGAAGAGATCGCCCGGCTCCAGAAGGACTTTGACGACGAGATTACCATCATCGCCAAGGAACGGGACCGGCGGATTCGGGAGATCCTCACCGGGCGCATTGTAGGGAAGGACGTCAAGGTGAAGGGAAGCCGGAAGGTCCTGGTCCCGAAGCGCAAGAAGTTGACCGCGGAACTGCTTGATCCCTTCGCCGTGGAGGAGCTGCAGCAGATCGCCAGGACTTTAAACGAGGAGACGGCTCAGAAGGTGGACCGGGTGGCCACCACCGCCGATAATCAAATCCATGTTCTCCAGACCCTCTTGGATAACCGGATCGCCCGCCTCCGGAAGGGGGATGAGTTGGCGCCGGGCATCTTCAAGATGGTCAAGGTCTATGTGGCGATGAAGCGGAAACTCTCGGTGGGGGATAAGATGGCCGGCCGTCATGGGAACAAGGGGGTCATCTCCAAGATTCTCCCCGAGGAGGACATGCCCTATCTCCCCGACGGGACCCCGATCGAGGTGGTCCTCAATCCCTTGGGGGTTCCGTCCCGCATGAACGTGGGACAGATCCTGGAAACCCATTTGGGCTGGGCTGCGAGTGCCCTCGGCCTCAAGGTCGACTCACCCGTTTTCGACGGTCCCTCGGAAAAGGAGATCAAAGACCTCTTGAAAAAAGCGGGCCTCCCCGTCTCCGGGAAACCGATCCTCTATGATGGGCGAACGGGCAGGCCGTTCCACCAACCGGTCACCGCCGGATATATGTACCTCATGAAGCTGGCCCATCTGGTGGAAGATAAGATTCATGCCCGCTCTATCGGTCCCTATTCCCTCGTCACCCAACAGCCGTTGGGGGGGAAGGCCCAGTTTGGCGGTCAGCGCTTCGGGGAGATGGAGGTCTGGGCGCTGGAGGCGTATGGGGCAGCCCATATGCTGCAAGAGATCTTGACAGTCAAGTCGGACGATGTCGTGGGCCGCACGAAGATGTACGAATCGATCGTCAAGGGGGAGTGTACGCTCGAGCCAGGACTTCCGGAGTCCTTTAATGTCCTGGTCAAAGAGCTCCAGAGTCTCGCCCTGGATGTGGATCTGGTCATGGAGAAGCGGTGAGCGGGCGACCCGGCAGGGGAGCAGGGGCGGTGCATGGAGCGACCATCCTGATCCCCTCGGGGCGCTCGATCCGTCAACGGCCCGGTCTGCGTGACGTGTGCGAAGAGGAAGGAGAAGCGCGTGGATAAGTTTTTCGGGTTTTTCGACGAAAAGCCCATCGACCCGACGAGCTTTAAGGCCATCCGGATCGGGTTGGCCTCGCCAGAGAAAATCCGTTCCTGGTCGCACGGCGAAGTCAAGAAGCCGGAGACGATTAACTACCGGACCTTCAAACCGGAGCGGGATGGGCTGTTCTGTGCCAAGATCTTTGGCCCCACCAAGGACTGGGAGTGCAACTGCGGCAAATTCAAAGGGATCAAGCACCGGAACGTCGTGTGTGATAAGTGCGGGGTGGAGGTGATTCGGTCCAAGGTCCGTCGCCAGCGCCTGGGACATATCGAACTGGCCTCCCGCGTCGTGCATATCTGGTTCTTCAAATCGATTCCGTCCCGAATCGGCTATCTCCTGGACGTGTCCCTCCGGGACCTGGAAAAGGTCCTCTACTTCGAAGAGTATGTCGTGGTGGATCCCGGGAATACCCCCCTCAAGCTCAAGGAACTCCTCACCGAGGAGCGATATCGGAAACTCCAGGAGGAGTACGGGGACGGGTTCAAGGCGGAGATTGGGGCGGAGGCGATTCGAACGCTCCTCAAGCGGGTGGACATTCGGAAGTTGGCCGAGGAGCTGAGGGAACAGATGCAGCGGGAGACGTCCCAGCAGACTCGGAAGAAGATTGTGAAACGCCTTCGGATCGTGGACGCCTTCCAGACGTCGGGGAATAAGCCCGAGTGGATGATCCTCGACGTGATTCCCGTCCTGCCGCCGGAGCTGAGACCGCTGGTCCCCCTGGACGGGGGCCGCTTTGCCACCTCGGACCTGAACGACCTCTACCGTCGGGTCATTAACCGGAACAACCGCCTCAAGCGCCTCATGGAGCTTCGGGCCCCCGATATCATCATCCGCAACGAAAAACGGATGCTCCAAGAGGCGGTGGACGCCCTCTTCGACAACGGGAGGCGGGGGCGGGCCTTGAAGGGCCAGAATAACCGCCCGCTCAAGTCCCTGTCCGATATGCTGAAGGGAAAGCAGGGACGTTTCCGGCAGAACCTGTTGGGGAAGCGGGTGGATTACTCCGGCCGCTCCGTCATTGTGGTGGGACCGGAACTCAAGCTCCACCAGTGTGGTCTCCCAAAGAAGATGGCCCTGGAACTGTTCAAGCCGTTTGTCTTTCGGAAACTGCTCCAGCAACATGAACACGTCACCACCATCAAGAGCGTCAAGAAGATGGTCGAGAAAGGTCGCCCGGAAGTGTGGGATGCCCTGGAGGAGGTGATTCGCGAACATCCGGTGCTCCTGAACCGCGCCCCGACGCTGCACCGCCTGGGCGTCCAGGCCTTCGAACCCATTCTCGTGGAGGGGGAGGCCATCAAGATTCATCCCCTCGTCTGCGCCGCTTTCAACGCCGACTTCGACGGGGACCAGATGGCCGTCCATGTCCCCCTCTCTTTCGAGGCACAACTGGAGGCTCGCGTGCTGATGTGGGCGCCCCACAATGTCCTGTCTCCGGCCAACGGGACCCCGTTGGCGGCGCCGAGCCAGGATGTGGTGCTCGGCCTCTACTACATTACGAAGGCCCGGGCGGATGAAAAGGGAGAGGGGAAGATTTTTGGATCCATGGAGGAAGTCCGCGCCGCCTACGATGCGGAAGAGGCGGGGCTCCTCGCCCGGGTCAAGCTGCGATGGAATGGGGAGCTGATCGAGACCACCGTCGGCCGCGTCCTCTTCAACGAGATCCTCCCACCGGAGCTTCGGTTTATCAACCAGGAGATGAGCAAGCGTGAGCTGAGCCGGCTGGCGGCCCAGTGCTATTACATCTTAGGAAATGCTGAGACCGTGCAGCTCCTGGATAACTTGAAGAATATGGGCTTCCGGTACGCCACACTGGCCGGCATCTCCATCGGGATCGACGATTTACACATCCCCTCGAAGAAGGAGGAGATCATCGAGGCGGCCCGGAAGGAGGTCATCAAGATCGAGCAGGAGTACCTGGACGGGCTGATCACCAAGGGGGAGCGGTACAACAAGGTCATCGACATCTGGACGCAGGTGTCGGAGCGGGTCTCCGACGAGCTCTTCCTGGAAATTGAGGCCATGAGGGATGGAGAGTTCAACCCGGTCTTCATGATGGCCGACTCTGGCGCGCGAGGGAGCAAGCAGCAGATCCGGCAGCTGGCCGGGATGCGGGGCCTCATGGCCAAGCCCTCGGGGGAGATCATTGAGACCCCGATCACCAGCAATTTCCGGGAGGGCCTCACGGTGCTCCAATACTTCATCTCCACGCACGGGGCCCGCAAGGGGTTGGCCGACACCGCGCTCAAGACCGCCGACTCCGGGTACCTCACCCGACGGTTGGTGGACGTGGCCCAGGACGTCCTCGTCACCGGGGTGGACTGTGGGACCCCCAACGGGATCTGGGTCACCGCCCTGGTGGAGGCGGGAGAAATTATCCAGCCTCTCCGGGACCGGATCCTCGGTCGGGTCGCGCTGGATGATGTTACCGATCCGTTTACCGGCGAAACGATCCTCGACGCCAACGAGGAGATCACCGAACCCTTGGCGGCTCGGATCGAGGATGCGGGCATCGACAAGGTGAAGATTCGGTCAGTCCTCACCTGTGAGGCCAGGCGGGGGGTGTGCATCAAGTGCTATGGCCGGAATCTGGCCACGGGTCGGATGGTGGAACTTGGGGAGGCCGTCGGGGTCTTGGCGGCCCAGTCCATCGGCGAGCCCGGGACGCAGCTCACCATGCGGACGTTCCATATCGGGGGGACGGCGACGCGTCTCGCGGAGCAGACCACCCTGGAAAATAAGTTTGCGGGCACCGTGCAGTTTCACACCGTCCGGACGGTCCGAAACGCGGCCGGGGATCTGGTCGTCATGAACCGGAATGGGGCCATCTCGATCGTGGACGAGAAGGGGCGCAAAAAGGAGATCTATCAGGTGGTGTACGGGGCCCGATTGAAGGTCCAGAATGGCCAGGAGGTGGCCTCGGGCACGACGCTGGCAGAGTGGGATCCCTTCACCTCGGTCATTCTTTCAGAGGCCTCTGGCCGGGTGGTCGTCAAAGATGTCATCGAGGGGCTGACGATGCAGGAGGAGGTCGATGAGGTGACCGGGCTCGCGCAACGGGTCATTGTGGAGCACGGCAGAGAAGACCTCCAGCCCCGCGTCTCGGTGAAGGATGACAAAGGAGTGACCCTCTTCCGGACGCTTCTGCCGGTGGGTGCCCACCTCACGGTGCAGGACGGCCATGCGATCTCCGCTGGCGATGCCCTCGTCAAGATCCCTCGCGAGACGACCAAGACCAAGGACATTACCGGGGGTCTGCCCCGGGTTGCGGAGCTCTTTGAAGCGCGCAGGCCCCGCGAGGCCGCCATCATCTCGGAGATCGACGGGCAGGTCGGGTTTGCTGGCATGGCCAAGGGGATGCGGAAGCTGGTCATCCAGGCGGAGAACGGAGAGACGAAGGAATATCTGATCCCGCGGGGGAAGCATATCAATGTCCTCGAAGGGGATGAGATCAAGGCGGGAGAACCCCTCATGGACGGGCCCATCAATCCCCACGATATTTTGGATGTCCTGGGCGATCAGGAGCTGCAGCGCTACCTGGTGAACGAGGTCCAAGAGGTTTATCGCCTCCAAGGGGTCAACATCAACGATAAGCACATCGAGGTGATTGTTCGACAGATGCTGAAGCGGGTGCGTATCGAGACGGTGGGGAACACGCACTTCCTAGTCGGCGAGCACGTGGACAAGCACGTCTTTCTGGAGGAGAACCAGCAGGTCCTGTCGGCCGGTGGGGCCCCCGCCACCGCCAAGCCGCTTCTCCTGGGCATTACCAAGGCTTCCCTCTCCACGGACAGTTTCATCTCCGCCGCCTCCTTCCAGGAGACTACGAAGGTCCTCACCGAAGCCGCGATCAATGGGGCCCGGGACGAGCTCAGGGGGCTGAAGGAAAACGTCATCATGGGCCGCCTGATTCCGGCCGGCACGGGGATGGCGTGGTATCGTGAAACGGGGATCGCGGTCCCAGAGGTCGAGGCGCAGGCCGAAGAGGGCCCGCAGCCCTCCGAGGAGGCGAGTGCGACGATGGAACCGATGGAGATCGAGATCTAGGGGCCTTCGGGGACATGGAGACACAGAAATTTCTTGACAATGAGCGGTAGGTCACATAAATTATCACCTTTTACGGACAATTGATCGGGGGTTTGTCGGTGCCTACGATTAACCAGCTGGTCCGCAAGGGGCGGGAAGAGATTCGGAAGAAGGAAAAGGCCCCTGCATTGCAACGGTCGCCCCAGAAACGGGGGGTGTGCATCCGGGTCTATACCACCACGCCGAAGAAGCCCAACTCGGCCCTCCGGAAGGTGGCCCGGGTCCGGTTGACCAACGGGATCGAGGTCACCACCTACATTCCGGGGATCGGACACAACCTGCAGGAGCACTCCATCGTCCTGATTCGCGGAGGACGGGTCAAAGACCTGCCGGGCGTCCGTTATCACGTAATCCGGGGGACCCTGGACACGGCTGGAGTCCAGGATCGCCGGCAGGGGCGTTCCCTGTACGGGGCAAAGCGACCCAAGTCGAGCTGACCGGATACGGCACTGAGGTTCCGCTCCTCCCCACCCTCGGTGCCGCTTTTCGTTTTCAGCAGCAGGTGAGGTGAGTGAATGCCCAGGCGGCGCGTGGCGGAAAAGCGAGAGATCCTTCCCGATCCGGTCTATCATAACCGGCTGGTGGCGAAATTTGTCAACTGCATGATGCGGGCGGGGAAGAAATCGCTGGCCGAGCGGATTTTTTACCGATCCATGGGGATCATTGAGGGGCGGATGAAGACCGATGCCTTGGCGGTCTTCAAGCAGGCGGTGGACAATGTGAAGCCGGTTCTCCAGGTCAAGTCGCGAAGGGTGGGAGGGGCAACGTACCAGGTGCCGGTGGAGGTGCGGGCCGATCGTCGGCTCTCCTTGGCGTTCCGGTGGTTGCTCAGCTACGCCCGCGACCGCTCGGAGAAGACCATGGAAGAGCGATTGGCGGCCGAGTTGATCGAGGCGGCCAACAATCGCGGGGCGGCCGTGAAGAAGAAGGAGGACACCCATCGCATGGCAGAGGCGAACAAGGCCTTTGCCCACTACCGCTGGTAAGAAGGCCCCCATCCCGAGCGGTCGGGTGGTCAGCATGCGGGAGCGGGGCCTTCAGTGTTCCGGGAGGACGGACAGGGCAGGGTGACGGAAATGGTGCCGAAGGATCACATTCGAAACATCGGGATCATGGCCCACATCGATGCGGGCAAGACCACCACGACCGAACGGGTGCTCTACTACACGGGGCGCACCCACCGGATGGGTGAGGTGGATACGGGCTCCACGGAGATGGATTGGATGGAGCAGGAGAAGGAGCGGGGCATCACCATCACCTCCGCCTCCACGACCTGCTTCTGGCGCGACCATCAGGTCAATATTATCGATACGCCCGGCCATGTCGACTTCACGGTGGAGGTGGAACGGTCACTGAGGGTCTTGGACGGGGCCGTGATCATCTTTGACGCGGTCTCGGGGGTGGAGCCGCAGTCGGAGACGGTGTGGCGGCAGGCGGACAAGTACCACGTTCCGCGCGTCGCCTTCATCAACAAGATGGACCGGGTGGGGGCGGACTTCTTCATATCGGTCCAGTCCATCGCCGAGCGCCTGGGGGCGTATCCCGTGCCGCTCCAACTTCCGTTGGGGCACGAAGCCAATTTTGCCGGCGTCATCGATTTGATCCTGATGCAGGCGATGGTGTGGGAAGAGGAGACCCTGGGAGCCCAGTTCCACGTGGGGGAGATCCCCTCGCAGTATGCGGACCAGGCCCTGCAGTACCGGGAAAAACTCCTGGAGGCCGTCGCGGAACAGGACGAGTCCCTGCTCCGGAAATATGTCGACGGAGGGGAGATCTCGGAGCAGGAGATTCGGGGGGCCATCCGGAAGGCCACCTTGGGCCTGAAGATCACCCCCGTCCTCTGCGGGGCCTCCTTCAAGAACAAGGGGGTGCAGCCCTTACTCGATGCGGTGGTGGATTATCTCCCCTCCCCCGCGGACCTCCCGCCGGTCGTCGGCCTCAATCCTAGGACGGGTGAGGAGGAGAAACGGTCACCGGCCGATGGGGAACCGTTGGCCGCACTCGCCTTCAAGCTCGTCGCGGACCCCTACGTCGGTCAGCTCTGTTATTTTCGTGTCTATTCGGGGACCATCGCGTCCGGCTCCCACGTCTATAACTCCACCCGGGGGACGCGAGAGCGGATTGGCCGCCTGCTCCGAATGCACGCCAACAAGCGCGAGGAGGTGAAGACCGTTCAGGCGGGGAACATCGCCGCCGCCGTGGGCCTCAAGAGTGCCAGGACAGGTGATACGCTGTGCAGTGAAGCCAAGCCCATCCTGCTCGAGGCCATCGAGTTTCCCACCCCCGTCCTGTCGGTCGCCATTGAGCCCAGGACCAAGGAGGGGGCGGAGAAGCTTTCCCTCGCGCTCCAGGCCTTGGCCAACGAGGATCCCACCTTCCAAGCCCGGGTGGACGAGGATACCGGACAGACCATCATTTCCGGCATGGGGGAGCTTCACCTCGAAATCATCGTGGATCGCCTCCTCCGGGAGTTCAAGGTGGAAGCCAACGTGGGGCGGCCCCAGGTGGCGTACCGGGAAACGATTACGCGCCCGGTGGAGGTGGAAAAGAAGTTCGTCCGGCAGACCGGGGGCCGGGGGCAGTATGGCCATGTCATCCTGTCCGTAGAGCCCCAGGAGCCCGGGGGGGGCGTGCAGTTTGAGAGCAAGGTCGTCGGAGGAGTGATCCCCCGGGAGTACATCCCGGCGGTGAAGAAGGGGGTCCGGGAGGCGGCCGAGAGCGGTGTGCTGGCCGGGTATCCGGTGGTAGATATCAAGGTCACGCTCACCGACGGATCCTACCATGAGGTGGACTCCTCCGATCTGGCGTTCAAGATCGCCGGCTCCATGGCCTTGAAGGACGCGGTGAAACAGGGCCATCCCGTCCTCCTCGAACCCATGATGCAGGTGGACGTGGTCGTGCCGGAGGAGTTTCTGGGAGAGGTGATCGGGGATTTGAACGCCCGGAGGGGTCGGGTCGTGGGGATCGATACGCGGCTGGCGGCTCGGGTCGTGCGGGCCGAGGTCCCCCTGGCGACGATGTTTGGATATGCGACCGATCTGCGATCGGCCACGCAGGGTCGCGCGACGTACACCATGCAGTTTGCCAGGTACGAGCCGCTTCCCCCCGCCCTTGCCGAGGAGATCGTGGGGCGGGTGGTGGGTCGCAGCTCGACCGTGTAGGGACGCACGTGAGGGGGTAAGGCTGTCAGACACAGGAGGACACGGGGATGGCCAAGCAAAAATTCGCGCGGACCAAAGAACACGTCAACATCGGCACCATCG
>JBHIAH010000061.1:0-15333 GCA_046758505.1 Methylomirabilales bacterium (SeqCode)
GACCGCTGATAGCTGGCATGGTCGTCGGAGGGGCGGGCACGGGCACGTATTTTTCTCCTTGACTTTCCTGGATGGTGCCGTTAATGTATTAATTTAGCTAGTAGACACAAACGCCTTAGGGGATATGATTCAGTTCCGATTGGTCATCCCACCGACGTGTGTTTCGCCTCCCTATTCGCTTTCCGCGCCCCTATATCTTGATCGTGAGCATTCGTCCGCACCGATGGAGCATCTCTGCTTGGAGAAAGGAGGGTACAGATGAATGAAACCGAGGCGCAGCTCTTTGCGCGGCTGAAGGAGGAAGATGCCGAATTCCGCCGCCTGGCCGAAAAACACCGGGAGTTTGATCGCAAGGTCATGGAGTTCGATCGAATTTATTACCTGACCAGCGACCAGGAACGCAAGCGCAAAGAGCTGCAAAAGACGAAACTCAAGCTCAAGGATGAGATGTACGCCATCATGCGACGGCATATACAGGCCCAAAATGCAACGATTATCCCATCTGGATCCGCTGGGCCGAGCCAGGATGGTGGATATCAGCGAAAAAGCTGATACCGACCGTAAGGCGACGGCCCGAGGCACCGTCCATCTGCAACCCGAAACCCTCCGGATGATCCTCGAGAAATCGATCCCCAAGGGGGATGTGCTGGCCGTGGCCCGCGTCGCCGGGATCATGGCTGCCAAGGGAGTGGATCGCTTCATCCCGCTCTGTCATCCCCTTCTCCTCACCTCGGCAGAGGTCACCTTTAGCCCCCATGCAGAGCAGGGGACTCTCGATATCGAGTCCCGGGTCAGCGTGCACGGGAAGACGGGGGCCGAAATGGAGGCGCTCGCGGCCGTCTCGGTGGCCGCCCTGACTATTTATGATATGTGCAAGGCGGTGGACAAAGGGATGACCATCGAGAACATCCGACTTGTCTCCAAACGCGGGGGCAAGAGTGGCGAATATCGGCGCCCCGGCGAAAAGGAGTGAGCTCTTTCTCGCCGAGGATCCTCACGCCAAGGGCACGGAGTGATGACCAGCCCGACCCAGGCCGTCTTCTTCTACACCCCGAAGTACGAAGCGTTTGACTACGGCCCCAGCCACCCCATGAAGATCCGCCGCCTGAAGCTCACCCATGACCTCGTCCACGCCTATGGCCTCTTTCATCCATCCCACGTCCGACTGGCAGACGTCCCGGCAGCCGCCGACGAAGACCTCCTGCGGGCCCATACGAAGGAGTATCTGGACGTGCTGCGGGCGGCGGGCAACGGGCGCCCCGTCCCCCATGCGTGGCGCTTCGGCCTCGGCACGGCCGATAACCCCATCTTCGCAGGTCTTTACGATTGGTTAACGCTGTTGACCGGGGCTTCCGTGCAGGCGGCCCGCCTCTTGGCGTCCGGGGAGACCTCCCGCGCCTTCAATATCGCCGGAGGTCTGCATCACGCTGCGTCCAATCGTGCCTCGGGCTTCTGTTACATCAACGACGCTACCGTGGCCATCAGCTTTTTGATCAATCGTGGAGTTCGGGTGGCTTACGTAGACATCGATGCCCATCATGGGGACGGGGTCCAAAATGCCTTCTACGATACAGACCAGGTGCTTACCATCTCCCTCCACGAGACCGGGCTCACGCTCTTCCCCGGCACCGGCTTTCCGGAGGAGATTGGCACTGGGAAAGGGGAAGGATATTCGGTCAACATTCCCCTTGCCCCGGAGACCGATGATGAGATCTTTGTCTGGGCCTTTGAGGAAACCGTCCCTGCGCTCCTTGAGACCTTTCGCCCAGACGTGCTCGTCACTCAGCTGGGCATCGACGCCCATCGGAGCGACCCACTGTCCAACCTGCGATTAACCATGGGGGGGTTCCTCCGGGCCGTCGCGCTTTTCGCCCAGGGCGCCCCGCGTTGGCTTGCCTTGGGGGGTGGGGGGTACCATTTGGGGAACGTCCCCCGGGCCTGGACCGCGGTCTGGGCCCTCATGACGGGCACCGAGGTCCCCCCGGAACTCCCGCCCGCATTCCTCTCGCAGTTTCGGGCTCAGGGTTGCACAGAGACGTCCCTCGCCGATCCGCCGTACCGGACCGAAGGGACTCGGAAGGAGGAAGCATGGCGCTACGCGCGGACACAGGTGAACCGTGTTCACGAGCTGATCTTTCCCCGCCTAGGGGTTCGAACCTGACCAGACAAAGGAGGACGGGATGGGACCGTAACGGTGTACCGAGGCTTGCGGGACCGAGATGTACGGATGATTATCGAGGAGGAGATCATGGCCTTGCAAGATAGGATCCTGACGTGTGTAGAGTGCGGGAAGGAATTTGCCTTTACGGCTGGGGAACAGGAGTTCTTCGCCCAGAAGGGGTTCACCAACGAACCCAAGCGGTGCAAGAGCTGTAAGGCGATGAGGAGAGGGGGCGGGTTCAGTCCCGGACCGAGAGAGATCTTCGAGGCGGTCTGCTCTCAGTGCGGCCAACGAACGACCGTTCCTTTCCGGCCCATGCCGGACCGCCCGGTCTACTGCAAGCCATGCTACCAGGCCCGGCGCACAGGGGCGCCACAAGAACTCTCCTAGTGCCGTTCCAAGGGATTGCCCCGCCCGCGGGCACGGCCCGCTCCAAGCGAGGTGCGGGGCACGGAAGTCGGCAAGCCTGGGGCCGCTTCAACTATTTCCGTCACGGCGAGGCAGTCCCCTGTGCACGATGCCTCTGCGCGCAGGAGGAACCACGACAAGGAGCAGGCGCAATCGGTTGGAACAGCACTGGTCGTGACAGAGCATACCCCTAGCACGGGTGAGAAAAATTGGAACGGCACTAGGTGGGCCATCGCACCCCCACGCAAAAGCCACCTCCGGGTGGCTTTTGTCTGTCCGGCGCTCGGGCCAATTTGCGTTGCACGAGACCAAAAAGTATAATATGTAACAGGGATCAATGACGTCCCCCCGGAGCGAGGTTCCGTATGACGACTCCACATCAGCACGCAGCTCTCCTCCTCCGTCAGATCCCGTCGGTCGACGAAGTCCTCCAGGAGCCAGGCCTAAAGCGGCTCCTGGAGGCCTGTCCCCGGTGGGTCGTGGTCGAGGCGGTCCGAGAGACGCTCGAGATGCACCGACAACGGCTGCTCGCCCGCCTGCGCGAGGGGACCGAGGTCTCCGCTCCCGATCTCTCCGGGCTCCTCGGGCAGGTGAGCCTCATGGTCCTGCACCGGGCCCGGCCGAGCCTCCGCCGGGTGATCAATGCCACCGGGGTGATCCTCCACACCAACCTGGGCCGGGCCCCTCTCTCTACCGAGGCCCAGGCCCGCCTCCAGGAGGTGGCAGGGCATTACTCCACCCTAGAATTCGACCTCCACCAAGGGACGCGAGGCTCCCGCCAGGTACACACGGAGGGATTGCTCACCCGCCTGACCGGGACTGAAGCGGCCCTGGTGGTGAATAACAACGCCGCCGCAGTCCTCCTGAGCATCAATGCGATGGCCGAAGGTCAGGAAGTTGTCGTCTCCCGGGGCGAGCTGATAGAAATCGGGGGATCCTTCCGCATCCCAGACGTGATGCGAAAGGCGGGTGCGGTTCTCAGGGAGGTGGGGACCACGAACCGGACACACCTCAACGACTATGAGGGGGCGATCGGTGAACGGACGGCCCTTCTCCTGAAGGTCCACCCGAGCAACTTTCGCATCGTCGGCTTCACCACCGAGGTCTCCCTCGCAGACCTGGTCGCCGTGGGGCGGCGGCGAGGGATCCCGGTGATGATGGATATGGGGAGCGGCGCCCTCACCGATCTCACCCCATTTGGCCTCAAGGGGGAACCGACCGTTCAGGAGACGCTGAAGAGCGGGGTGGACCTGATCACCTTCAGCGGGGACAAGCTCCTCGGCGGACCCCAGGCGGGGCTCATCGTGGGGAGAAAGGTCCTCATCGAACGCCTCAGAAAGAACCCCTTGGCTCGCGCGGTGCGCATTGACAAGCTCTCCCTTGCCGCCCTCGAGGCCACCCTCCGGGGCTACCTCGAAGGGGAGAGAGGCCTCCGCTCCCTCCCCACCCTGGCGATGATCGGCTCCCCTCTCCAGGAGATCCGGCAGCGGGCGGAGCGGGTGCGGGCGGGATTCCAGACGCAGGCGCACCCATCGGTCCGGGTGAGCGTGGAGGAGCAACGGTCAGAGGTGGGGGGAGGGGCCCTTCCCGCCGAAAGCCTTCCGACCTATTGTGTTGTGCTGCAATCAGCACAGGTCCCCCCCGATCGATTGGAGGCCGCCTTGCGGGATGCGGATCCGGCTGTGGTCGGACGGATCAGAGGGGAGAAGGTCCTTCTCGATCTCCGGACCGTCCGAGACGAGGAAGTGGGGCTCCTGATCGAAGCCGTCGGTCCAATCCTTGCATGCGAGATACGGCCATGAGCGCTTCGAGCTTCGAGCCCCCTGCCTCAATTATCACCCGCGAGGAGGCCCTCAGCCTCGCCCAATCGGAAAAGACAGAGCCCAAAGCCCTCGAGGACTTGCCCGGTCGATTCCCTGAGGACGCGGAGCTTTGGCAACTGATCTTGACCAACCCTCAAACCCCCCTCAGCACCGTGATCTACATAGCGGAACGGGCACCCGCCTCGGTGGCAGCGCAACTCCTCGAAGATCGAGTCTTCCTCTTTCACAATCCAGTCGTGGGCCATGCCCTGCTCAAGAACCCCACCCTGACCGACGGGGACCGGCGGAAGTTACACTGGATCCTGCAGGAGACGACCAAGGAAGAGCGAGAGCGAAAGAAAACTCTTCTTCAGTTGATCAGGGAGATGAGCGTCGGGCAGAGGCTGGCGCTCGCCAAGAAGGGAAACAGGGACGCCCGGATGATTCTGATCAAGGACCACAACGAGATGATTGCCCTGGAGGTGGTGAACAGCCCGCGGGTTACCGACGATGAGATCCTTGCGGTCGCGCAAATGCGGGATATCTCTGACAAGGTCCTCAGGGCGATTGCCAACATCAGGCGTTACCGGTCGATGAAGCACGTGGTCCTCAGCCTCCTCCACAACCCGAAAACCCCGGTCGGTGTGTCACTCGGGTTAGGCCTCCCCAATCTGACCGATAGGGACCTCGCGACGCTGGCCAGGGATCGCAACATCCCTGCCGCGGTTTCGCGAGCGGCCCGCCAGGTCCTGGAGCGGCGCTCGAAGGGGCCGGTGTCGAAAAAAGGATAGCGCGGATGCGCGGGCTGTTTTTCACCTTTGAAGGCGTGGAGGGTTCCGGCAAGACCACGCAGCTCCGGCGGCTGTCCGCCACGCTGCGGCAAGCGGGGCAGCAGGTGATGGAGACCCGGGAGCCCGGAGGAACACCGCTCGGCGAGGCGATGCGGTCCATGCTTCTCATGACCCGAAATCAGGAGATGGCGCCCGAGGCCGAACTCTTCCTCTACCTGGCGTCGCGGGCCCAGCTCAGCCGAGAGCGCATCATTCCGTCTCTCGGCGCGGGGACCATCGTCGTCTGTGATCGATTCGCCGATGCCACCGTCGCCTACCAGGGGTATGGGCGGGGACTGGATTTGACGCTCATCGCCATGATGAATCGGGCGGCCACGGGGGGGTTGACTCCGGACCTCACCATCCTCCTCGATCTGGATCCCCACGAGGGGCTTCGCCGCGTGAGAGAGCGTGGCCAGGTCCCACTCCCCGAGCTCTCCCTCGATCGTTTGGAATCGGAGGCCCTGGAGTTCCACGATCGCGTGCGGCGGGGATACCTCCACCTCGCCCACGCGGAACCCCATCGATTCCATGTGATCGATGCGACACGCCCGGAGACGGCGGTCGCCGCGCAGATCTGGCAGCGGGCCGAGCCGCTCATCGGCAGCTGGGCAGTGGAGCGAGGAACCCGGTAGTGGGCTTTGGCGACATCCTCGGCCAGGGACAGGCGATTTTGCTTTTGCGGCAGGCGATCGGGGCCGACCGCCTCCCCCATGCGCTCCTCTTTACCGGACCGAGAGGGGTGGGGCGGTTCCTGACGGCCGTCACGGTCGCCAAGACACTAAACTGCCTGGGGGGGGTGAAGGGAGATTGTTGTGATCGGTGCCTCGCCTGCACGAAGATCGCCAAGGAGATTCACCCCGACGTGCACCTGGTGGCCCCGGAAGGGGCCAGCCTGAAGATCGACCAGATCCGACGCCTCGCCCAGGAGGCAGCCCTGAGGCCCTACGAGGGACACCGAAAAGTCTTCATTGTGGACCGGGCCGAAACGATGACCGAGCAGGCTCAAAACGCCCTCCTCAAGACCCTGGAAGAGCCACCGAGGGCCACGGTACTGGTCCTCATCGCCCCCGAGGCTTCGGCGCTCCTTCCCACCATCGCTTCCCGGTGCAGCCAGATCCGATTTGCCCCCCTGCCCGAAGGCGCCGTCGCCGCACGGCTCCAGGCGGAGGGGTGCGCGGAAGGGGAGGCCCACGTCCTGGCCAGCCTGGCCGGGGGGAGCCTCGGCCGGGCGCACGAGCTTCGCCAGAGCCCCCTCCAGGAAATCTGGGATCTGGTCGAGGCGGTCTTTACCATCCCGCCCGCACGAATCCTCCCCGTCCTCGACCTGACAGAGCGGGTCGTCGGCCAGAAGGAGACCCTTTCTTTCTTCCTCGAGGCGCTGCTCGCCCGGTGCCGCGACCTCATGGTCTCGAAGGTGACGCGCCGAGAGACGCTCTTGGTGTATCGAGACCGCGAAGCGGCCCTGCGCCGCCAGAGCGAACAGCTTGCGCCGGCCCAGCTCTTCGCCATGTACCAGACGGTGAAGCAGACCCTGGACGGACTCGGCCGATACGCGAACCCCCGGCTGAGCCTGGAGGCGATGTTCCTCGCGTTGCGGGACCTCCGGACAGCCTGAGCGGATGCGCCCATGGTGATCAAAGTCTACCTCGACGAGCGAGAGCGAGAGCAGTTTTACGAGGCCGGCGACCTGTCCGTCGACCTCGGGGTCCAGGTGGTGGTCGAGCACGCCGAGCGTCTCCGTGTGGGCAAGGTCGTGGGCAAGGCGCCTTACTTCCCCCGTCACAAGCTCACAGAACCCCTGAAGGGGGTGCTCCGCCTGGCCACGCCAGAAGACCTGGATCGCCTCCACCGGGTGAGCGAGCGGGAGGCGGAGACTCGTCAGCTCGCCGCCCGGCTGGCCGAGCGGCGGCATCTCCCCATGAAGATCGTCGACGCCCGCTCGAGCACCGACGGACACCGGTGGACCGTCCTCTTCACCGCCGAGGGGCGGGTGGACTTCCGGGAGCTGGTCCGGGACCTGTCCCATCAGCTCCGGACCAGGATCGAGATGAAGCAGATCGGGGTGCGGGATGAAGCGGCGATGATCGGGGCTGGCCTCGGATCATGCGGGCGGACGCTGTGCTGCAAGAGCTGGCTCCCGAGCTTTCATCCCGTGACCATGAAGATGGCCAAGGAACAGAAACTCTCCCTGAACTCCGCCAAGATCACCGGCGTCTGCGGCCGCCTGAAGTGCTGCCTAGCCTACGAGTATCCGATCTACAGCGAGCTGGCGCGTCAGTTGCCAAAGGTGGGCCAGCCGGTGGACACCCCCCAGGGTCCCGGGATGGTGCAGGCACAGGACATCCTGAGCGAAGCAGTCACGGTCCGGCTCGAGGCGGGAGGGCGGCTCCGGGTGACTCTGGAAGAGATCATGCAGATTGCAACTGCCAGGTACGAGGAACGCGGCGGGGGCCACACCTGCAACAAATGTGACGGTGGCGGCGGTTGTGGCGAGGAAGGATGCGGCAACGGGAGTTGTCGAGCCCCCCTCGACACCCCATGAGGATAGGCAGGGAGAGGGGCCTGGGTTCGGGGAGCAATGAGTGAACAACCTTTTTACATCACGACCCCCATCTACTACGTCAATGACGTCCCCCACCTCGGTCACGCCTATACCACCATCCTGGCCGACACCGCCGCCCGCTTCAAGCGATTCACGGGGCACCGGGTCTTCTTCCTGACGGGGACCGACGAGCACGGGAACAAGATCGCCCAGGCCGCGGCCACGGCCGGCGAGGATCCCAAGGTGTATGCCGACCGGATCAGCGCCGCCTTCCGGGACACCTGGCAGGCCCTGAAGATCACCCACACCCGCTTCATCCGAACGACCGATCCCTCACACCAGCGACTGGTGCAGGATCTCCTGCAACGGATCTACGACCGCGGCGATATTTACCTTGGCGAATACGGAGGCCAGTACTGCTTCGGCTGTGAGCGCTT
Source organism: Methylomirabilales bacterium (SeqCode) (assembly GCA_046758505.1). GTDB lineage: Bacteria > Methylomirabilota > Methylomirabilia > Methylomirabilales > CSP1-5 > CSP1-5. The sequence goes on from JBHIAH010000061.1 coordinate 8,184, forward strand.
CTATACCGAGCGAGAGCTCGCGAACGGCAAATGTCCCGATCATCAAGTCGAACCCACCTTTATTAAAGAGCAAAACTACTTCTTTCGGATGAGCAAGTACCAGGGGCGGTTGGTCAAGCACCTCGAGGACCACCCCGACTTCATCCGTCCAGAGCGGTACCGCAATGAGGTCCTGGGCTTCCTCCGGGACCCGTTAGAAGACCTCTGTATCTCGCGGCCGGTCAGCCGTTTAAGTTGGGGAATCCCCCTTCCGTTCGATCCCCACTACGTGACCTACGTCTGGTTCGACGCCCTGATCAATTACTTGAGCGGCCTGGGCTATCCGCACAGCGACGAATCGCGCACCTTCTGGCCCAAGGCCAATCACCTGATCGCGAAGGATATTCTCAAACCGCACGGCATCTACTGGCCCACCATCCTCTGGGCGGCCGAGATCCCGCTGTACCGCCACCTGCACGTGCACGGGTACTGGAATGTGGAATGGGGAAAGATGTCCAAGAGTCTGGGCAATGTGATTCGCCCCCTCGATCTCACCCAAAAATACGGCCGGGATGCCCTACGCTACTTCCTCCTCAGGGAAATGGTTTTCGGACTGGACGCCAGCTTTAGCGAAGAGGCGCTGGTCAGTCGGCTGAACGCCGACCTGGCCAACGACCTCGGCAACTTGGTGAGCCGGGTCTTGGCGATGATCGAAAAGTACCTGAGGGGCAGGATCCCCCAGCGGTTGGGCCCGGAAGGTCCCCCCGACCACGAACTCCTTCAGCACGCCAGAACCAGCATTACGGTCATCTCCGGAGCCGTGGAGGAGTTAGCCTTCAACCGCGCCCTGGAGTCCCTCTGGGAGCTGGTGAGTGCGGCCAACAAATACGTCGACAGCACCAAGCCGTGGGAGCTCAGCAAAAAGGATCCCCAAGGCCTGGAACGGGCCCTCTACCATGCCTGGGAGGCGTTGCGGATTGTGGGCCTCCTGCTTTCCCCCTTTCTTCCTGAGACAGGGCAGGCCATCACAAACCAATTGGGCATTGACGGGAGCATCGAAGAGGCCCGGATCGAACAGGCCGCGTGGGGAAGTCGTCCCACCGCCGGCGTGATTCGCAAGGGGCCACCCCTCTTTCCCCGCATTGAAGGAGGCTTCATGGCGATCCATGACCAGGAGGAGACTGCACCTGCCATCCCCCAGATCAGTCTCGCGGAGTTTCAGCGCCTCGACCTCAGGGTGGCCGAGATCGTGCGTGCCGAGCCTATCCAGGGCTCAACAAAACTCCTCGCACTGACCGTCCGTTTGGGCGACGAAGAACGGGTCGTGGTCGCAGGCATCCAAGGCCAGTATGCCATCGAGGCGCTGGTCGGCAAAAAGGTCGCGCTCGTGGCCAACCTGAAGCCGGCGAAGCTCAAGGGGATTGAATCGCAGGGGATGGTCCTGGCCGCCGAAGACGCCGAGGGCCACATCGTGCTGCTCACGCTTGACCGAGACATTCCCCCCGGCTCCACAATCCGCTGAATCCCGCTGCCAGCGATCGGCAGTCAGCCTTCAGCCCCCAAGAAGTTGTTGTCCGCAGCTCGACCGCGTACATCTTCTTTTGGATGACATCCTTCGACAGAAAATCATGCGGAATGCGGGACGTGTTTCCCCGGGTGTGGGTCGGGGTCAGGGGGGTGTGAGCCCCCCGCAGGCCTGGGTAGGATCAGGGGGGGCTTGATGATCAACGACGGTCCGCAAGGCGGCGCAGATGGTGGGCCAGTGGTGAGGAAAATTCGCGTGAACCTGTGCAAGGACCCCAGGAACTCCAGCGATCTCCATATTGACGGCGTCGGGGGCGTGGTTCACGGCGAGGCGGCGTCCCAGACAGTCCCCGGTTTGGGTGGCACCCCCCACAATCGCGTCATCGTTGCCAGCGGCAAAGAGGTTCACGTAGAGCACACCATCTGCCTGGGAGGGGCGACTGAAGGGCGCCTCGGCGGGATTCGTGTAGCCCGAGGCACAATCGTCCGAAAAGGGATGCGTGTTCAGATCCGTGATGAAGGTATCATCACCCGGCTGGTTCGTGCTGAAGGGACCAGGGACACCGGGAGGGCACGTGCCGCAGGGGGACAATTGGCTCGTCAGGGTGGCACGAGACCCACCGCAGAGCTGACGCCGTGCCCGGTCTGGTTCATTGGCGTTGCCGCAACTGAAGACGCCACCCACCCCATGGGTCGGGGCGGCAAGGGCGACGAACTCGAAGATCGTGACGGCGCCGTTCTGCCGACTTCCCATAAAGTGTTTCAGGTAGTAGCGACTGCTCATGGTGCCTTGGCTGTACGCGATGATCGCCAGGCGTCCGATTCCCTGGTAGGCCGGCATGTTGAGAATCCCGACCTGCTGGGCGCCTCCACTGTCGAGCCCCCCTTCGACGATTGCCAGGATGTCCTGGGCATCCTCTGCAATGCTGCGACCCTGGATCGCCGGATCCGTGCCGCCATGGACGGGGAGCTCTAGGTAGAAGGCGTCGATCGGCAATTGTGGATTCGCCCCCAGCGCGGCCGCAAAAGAGGTCCCCCCGGCAGTCTCAAACCACGCCTCGGCCGAGCCGCCGCTGTGTCCGTGGACGAACAGCACGGGCATCCGCTGGCCGAAACCCTGGGGCCGATAGCGTACCGCATCCACGCGGCCCGTCACGGGGATCGGCGAAAGCTCCTGCCACGTCACGGTGCGAAAGAGACGCACCGGCCCGGAGCGCTCGGCCACCGCTAACATGGCGCCATCAGGAGAAAAGTCGGCCCCGCTGAACCCGCCGCTCGAGGAGAGGCTCGTGACCTCCGCGAGATCCGGACTGCGGCGCACACTCACAGTATTCTCCCGCACCAGGGCGATCCACCCCCCGGAGGGATCAATGGCGACATGGCGCACCACTCCACCAATCTCCTGCAGCCCCACCGCATAACCGGCACCCGCGTCGAGCACCACGAACCCGGACGCAGTGCCCGCGATGAGCCTGCCCCCGTCTATCGTGTAGCCCAGGCTGAGGGGGTGCACTCCAGCGAGGGTCACCAAAACAGGATAGCCGGGACCGATCCCCAGAATCGTCAGTCCCTGGGGCGTCGACACGGCAATCTCACTCCCACCGGGGCGGTACGCGAGGGCCGGCGAGGGCCGTCCCATGTCCCGGTCCAGGGGTTGGGGGCCGCCGATCCACAGATGTCCGAATAGGGCAGCCAGGGGATCAGGTCTCCAGGGGATGGCGGCGGCCAGCGATTGGTTGTCGGGGGCGTAGCCCAGGTCCCACGGGCAGGCGGCGGCGTGCACCGCCACTCCGATCTCGCCGTAGGTGCCGCTCTCGAGTTCCACGACCCGATCGCCGAAACAGATCCCCACAGCGAGCCGCTCCCCGTCGGGCCGGTAGGCCAAACGCATCACCTCTTGATAGCGCGTGATCTCGTGCAGCGTCTGTCCGCTCTCCGGTTCGACGATCTTGAGCAGGTTCCCGTTCGCGATCGCCAGCTGCTTCGGCGAACCGCAGCCAGTCCCGAGGATCCCCATGGTAAGGGCGGCGAGCCCGAAAAACAGCGGCGAGTGTTTCACCATGCGACCCAGGACGTCCATGTCTGCCTCCTCCGCGTTAGCTTCCCCCCGGTACGGCTCGCGCCGACCTGCATGATCGTCAACACTCGGTTTCTGAGTATTATAGACGGTCGCTGAGGTACCTTACCAGTGGCCAGTATCGCTTGAGAGGTTACGGGTCCCCGCCGTCGAGAGGTGCTATTATCGGCGGCAATGTGACCGCCGACTGCCCCAGAAAGATACAGATGCCTGGGAATGAAACGGGATCGCTGGAGGGCGGAGGTGGATCGGGTCAGGCCGCGGCGGGTTCCGGGTGGGGGAGTGGTTGGTGACAGGAAGGGCAGGCATCCAGGATGTCCACCTGGCCATAGAAGGTGGGGTCAAGCCATTGAATCGGCTGAATCCAGATTTTGCACACCGGACAGTACAGCATCGTCACAGTCTCCCCTTCATGTTCTCCGCTATAGCAACCAACGTGCCAACAGGCAGGTTCCCTGGCCAAAACCTCACCTTGTAACCACCGCAGATAATAGACGGATACTGCGTGGCGATTCTTGGGTGGTAACCACCTGGGCCCTGCCGGGAATTCATGCACTGGTCCTGCAAAGCGACTGTGGATCCGCCCGCCGGCCGTTCTCATCACAGGACAGCATTGAATCACGCCCTGTCAGCTTGCGGAGGAAATCGCAGGCATGATACCTTAACCACGGGACTAGAGGCTGGACCTCCGCAGCGACGTGCCCTGTGCGGGGGACGCGCGAGGACTGGTGAATTGCGGGGCGACGCGAATTCGTACAGGGGGGTGGGGGGATGGCTCCTGCTCTTTGTGATCGGGGCGGGAGTGCTCTCTCCCCTCTTTTTTCTCTTCTCCGCCATGACCACCTACTACCCCCTGTTCGCAGAGGGGACCTGGCAGACTCTGACCACACCCGCCAGCCCCTCCTTTCACCCCCTCTGGAAGCCCACCATACTCTTCGAGATGATCGGCAGCTTCCTCGTCGTGGCGTTCGGGATCTACGCTGCGGTTCAACTCTTTGCGGAGAGACCACGGGCACCGGCCCTGGCCATCGCCTTCCTCGTGGCGAATCTCCTCCTCGCAGTGGTCGACCGCATCTTGGTGAGCTGGATCCCGGCCGCATCAGCCCGGGCGAACTCCGCAGACCTGATCCAGGCGGCCGCCGCGGCAGCCGTCTGGATCCCCTATTTCAAGCTCTCGAAGCGGGTGAAGGGAACGTACGATCTCTCCTCCAATCGCCTCACGGTTTCCCTACGGTAAGGGATGCATGACACGATCATGACGATCGAGAGAGAGTCTGAGCTGATCCTTGCATGTCGCGACGTCTCCGGCGGGTACGCGGGGGACGCGCAGCCCCGCGGGGACGTGCTGAAGGCGATCTCCCTTCAGGTGCGGGCGGGGGAGTGCCTCAGCATCACCGGGCCTTCCGGCTCCGGCAAATCCGCCCTCCTCAGGCTGCTCAACCGGTTCGAGGATCCCACCGAGGGTGAGATCCATTTCCGGGACGTGCCCCTCCACAACTACGACCCCCTGGAGCTCCGGCGGCGAATCGCCCTGGTCTTACAGAATCCGGTGATGTTTCATGGCACGGTTCGAGACAATCTCCTCCGGCGCCCGGGCAGGGAGCAGGTCCCAGAGGCCGCGCTCGTTCAGGCCCTCGCGGAGGTGGGCCTGGACCAATCATTTCTCGACCGGAACGCGCTGGAACTCTCGGGCGGAGAGAAGCAGCGGATCTCCATTGCCAGGTCGCTCCTCGGGGGACCCGAGATCCTCCTTTTGGACGAGCCCACCTCGGCCCTCGACGCGCGCAGCCTCCACCGGGTGGCCGACCTGATCACCCACCTCAACCGGGCCAGGGGCCTGACGCTGATCGTGGTCACCCACCAGGCGGAGTTGATTCACCGCCTGGGGGGGCGGGTCCTGTTTCTCGAAGGGGGCCAGATCATTCGGGAAACGCGGGCCGAACAGGTGGCCAGGCTGCTGGAGGGACCGCGATGAAGCCCATCATCGACGTAGGCACGATCCATCTGCTTCTCGCACTGTTCCTGATTCTGGCGGTGCTCGCCATCTCCTTCCGGGAACGCCTCGGCCTCGAGCGGGATCTCGTCATCGCGACTGTCCGGACGTTCCTCCAGCTTTTCCTGGTGGGGTACTTTCTGATCTACCTCTTTGCCTCGGACCGCTGGGAGCTTGTTCTGCTCACGCTCATTTTCATGCTCGCCGCCGCCTCCTGGATTGCCGTGGGCAGATTGAGGCAGCCGTTGCCGGGGGCCCGCTGGATCGCGGTCGCGTCGCTCACCGTGGGGAGCGCCATCACCCTCGCCTTTGTGACCCAGGTCGTGATCGGGGTCGAGCCCTGGTATGATCCCCGATATCTCATTCCTATCGGCGGGATGATTCTGGGGAACGCCATGACCGGGGCGGCCCTCGCAGGGGAACGATTCCAGGGTGAGCTCCGCGCGCGGGTGGAGGAAGTCGAGACGTTGCTCGCCCTGGGATTCTCCGGGCTGGAAGCCCTCCGAGACCTCTACCGTTCAGCCATCCGCGCGGCCATGATTCCGACGATCAATGCCATGCTCGCCGTGGGAATTGTGCAACTTCCCGGGATGATGACCGGGCAAATCCTCTCCGGCACCTCCCCGCTCATCGCCGTGAAGTACCAGGTCGTCGTCATGCTCATGATCACCTGTGCGGTTGCTCTCAGCTCGTTCCTCTTCCTCCACCTCGCCGTCAAGCGCTACCTCACCCCAGCCCACCAACTCAAACGACAGCTTATCCTGTAGAAATCCGTACATTTCAGTTGTCAACATGTATTCAATGTACCTATACGTATTATCAATACTATTGATTTGACCTATTCAACTCCTTTGTGGAAAATGCGCCGCAGGAGGGGCTCGTGAAGTCTGCGACCGTTGTATCCACAACCCGGGTGGACACACCCGAAATCGCACGGGAGTATTGGGAAGAGTACTTTGCCGTGGCCCAGAGACTGGGCTATTCCTGGATGGACGAAGCCAAGGGGTTTGTCCCCCTTGTTGCGTACCTGAGGAAAGTCGGAGCCGCGCGCGTCCTGGACCTCGGGTGCGGGGCGGGCGACGTCGGCTCCCTCCTGAGCCGCTCAGGATTTCGAGTGATCGGCCTCGACCTGGCGGGCTCTGCCCTCCGGTTCGCCCGGGAACGCCACCCGACACTCGAGGTAGTCCAGGCGGACCTCAGCACGCGTCTTCCCTTCCGTTCGGGGACCTTCGACGCCGTGGTTACCTGCCTGGCGCTTCACTACTTCTCGTGGAACACGACCGTCGCCATCCTGCGGGAAGTTTACCGGCTGATCAGTGAGGGGGGCATCTTCTTCTTCCGCGTCAATTCCACCGCCGACCGGGCGCACGGTGCAGGACGGGGGCGACAGGTGGAGCCCAACCTCTACGAACGCGGTGGTCGCCTCAAGCGGTTCTTTGACGAGGCAGACTGCCGCTCCCTGGTCAGGGATCTCAATCTCCTTCTCCTCGAGCACCGGCAGGTTCCGCACCTCGACTGTGTGGATGGATGCTGGGGGGTCCGACACAAGGCGGTCTGGGACGGGCTGGCCCAAAAGG
>JBHIAH010000062.1:0-15083 GCA_046758505.1 Methylomirabilales bacterium (SeqCode)
ACGGCGCAGGAGGATTCCGTCGGCCACCCACGAAAATGTACTCTGACCCCCTATTTTTTGGGAACGTTTACTCCGTTGGCCCGCCGGGCGGGCGATCTTGGTCGTTAGGGTGGACTTGGAGGAATCTGAATATGAGCGCCATTAAGCGCGCGTTATTGATTGTATCAATGCTGGCCTTTCCCTTGACGTCGAGCGCCGAAACCCAACAGCTCTTCAACGGCAAAGATCTAACCGGATGGAAGCACGTGGGCTCCGGCCGCTTTGTGGTCGAGGGTGGTCTGCTCCATCCAGTAGGAGGGGTGGGACTTCTCTGGTTCGATGGAGGGAAAGTGGGCGACGCGGTTGTGCGCGTCGTCTACAAGGTGAAAACGCAGACGGATAATAGCGGCGTGTTCACTCGAATCCCGGATCCACCGGAGGACCCCTGGATGCCGGTCGACAAGGGTTTGGAAGTTCAGATCAACGATGGGGGGGAATCTGGATACTACCGCACCGGCTCAATTTACACTTTCTCCAAGGTTCGGTCGCGACCCAACAAGGTGGGCGAGTGGAACACGATGGAGATAACTCTCGACGGTCCGCGCACGACGGTGCACATCAATGGAGTTTTCGTCACCGAATACACGGAGGGGGATCCGGTCCCGCCCAAGAAGCATGACTGGGATCCAAATCGTGGGCCGCGGCCCAATACTGGATATATTGGCGTTCAGAACCACCCGCATGGCAAGACAGTCTATTTCGAAGAGATCTCGATCCGGTCCATCGAGAAGTAGTGAGAGCGGGCTCAGAGTTTGATATCTTGACAATCTTCCGACTCGGTACCGAAGTGAGCATAGGTCGACTTGCTCGTCCCCGAGCAGTTTCGCCGCCACCGCGACGTTTACCTACGATGCGCTGTCCCCCCGGACCGGCATCACCGTCCCCAGCCGTGCACGCACCACGTGCTCCTGACCACCTCCGTGATTCTTGCACTCACCCCATCCGCCCCTCCCCAACGCGCCACCTGGGTACCCCCCCCTGAATAAGGTCACGAGTGACGCCCGAGCCCAAAAATTTCTCTTGACAGGCCTAGAGCGGGGAGGTATGGTCTGACCAATAGACCTTCAGACCAGTTTCATCCAAGGAAACCGGATGGACCTCAAAGAGGTGAAGAAAACAAGAGTTTACCAGGATATCGTCGCCCAGGTCAAGGACCTGATCGCCGATGGAAAATTGCGGCCGGGGGATCAGCTCCCCTCTGAGCGGGAGCTCTCGGAGATGTTCAAGGTGAGCCGCGCCTCGGTTCGGGAGGCGATTCGTGCCCTGGAGTCCTTGGGATTCATCGAGATCAGGCAGGGGGAGGGGACGTACATCGCCTCGAGCGTCGAGACGCTCCTCGCCTCTGTCACCTCCACGCTCCTGCAGGAGGCGGATCTTCTCATGCAGGTCTTCGAGGCGAGAAAGATCCTGGAACCCGCCATCGCTGCCCTGGCAGCAGAACGGGCGACCGCCGAGGAGGTCGCCGAACTCGAGGAAATCCTGAAGGAACAGGCCCAGGAGATCGCCCAGGCTGAGACGGGGGTTGAGGCCGACACGCGCTTTCACTCCGCGCTCGCCGAAGCCGCCAAGAACGAGGTCCTCCTCCGGCTGAACGAGGCCATTGTTGACCATCTCCGGGAGACCCGAGAGCGCTCCCTGCACACCGAGGGGCGACCCCCCCGGTCCCTGGCCGGCCATCGGGAGATCCTGGGGGCCATCCGGGACAAAGACCCGGCGAACGCACGGGAGGCGATGCTCATCCATCTTGAGACCATCGAGCACAATGTCCTGAAATCGCCGGCGCCACAGCGGAGACAGAACGCAGGCGACGGCGCCGGCAGCGCGACGGGATAACTCTCTTTCCAGAAGGAGGAAGCCGCATGCATGGTTCGGTTGAAGTCGTTTACCGCGGGATCTTCCAGAAGACCCTGGGACAACGGATCACGCGTGGAGTCGTTCTCGCCGCCCGGAAGGAGGGCAAGGTCGGGATCTCCTTCGGGCGATACGGCGATTCCCCGGAACGGAACGGCATCCCGGCCAAAAGCTTTGCCGTGGTGGCGGACAATGAAGAGGAGCTGCAGGCCTATCTCGCCCGCTACGAACCCTCGGACAACGACATCACCGTCGCGGTCGACGATACGCTGTGCAAGGGGGTGGAATCCTGGGCCTGGTACGGGCTCCAGCCGATCAATAAGCTGACCCGGGCGGGCGGGACGGTCTTGACCACCTCCACGCAGTCTCCGGACGAGCTGCTCAAGGACTGCCACCGCAGGGAGACCGAGTGGAATCTCGCCGTATTGAAGGGGACTGCCAGCTTCTCCGGGCTCTGGGTCTATAAGGACGATCACACCGACGTCCGGGTCCTGGGGGCCATTGCCAAGCTTGCCCCCCACGTGGTCACAATCGAATCGGTCGAGGCAGCGATTCGGGACGAGTGGAAAGACGACCTGAAGGTCACCTCCGCCCGCAAGGCCTACGAGCGGGTCGAGGCCCGAAAAGTCCGACCCGATGAAGGGAATCCGGAGCACCCGTACGAGTTCCAGCTTCCCAAGTGGTGGGAGATGAAGGAAGCGGTGAGCATTCCGGGGATCCCGGTCAAGCAGGACGTGGAGGGTTGGGACGGGGGATACCGGCCGGGCCGCAATCCCACCTTCAAGAAGTTCGCCACACGGACCATGCGACCGGTCGTCGATTTCGAGATCTGCACCAAGTGCACCCTCTGCTGGCTCCAGTGCCCCGACTCCTGCTTTGACGTCACCCCGACCGGCCACTACGACGCCAATATGGAGGCCTGCTGCGGCTGTGGTGTCTGTGAGGCGGTCTGTCCGGTAACCAACTGCATCACCATGGTCAACGAGTCCGCCTTCGAGGACAATGCCAGCCAGTTCGCGATGTACGAAAAGGACAAGGGGGTGTATGACACCTGGCTCAAGGGCAAGATCCACGACAAGGTGGTGACAGACCGACACCACGGATTCCAGGTCCGGGGCAAATACGAAGAGGAGATCCGGGAGATCATCCAGGAGGTGACAAAATGAGCGTAGCAACCAAAGCGGCGCCCGCCGCTGATCAGGAGATGCTGATCAGCGGATGTGCGGCAATCGCCCAGGCCCTCCGCCTGGCGGACCTCGACGTCGTGACGGCCTATCCGATTCGGCCCTACGACACCGTGATGCAGGCCGTGGCAAAGCTGATCTCCAACGGCGAGCTGGACGCCGAGTACATCGTTGCCTCCAGCGAGCACGATCAGTTTGAGATCGTGAAGCACGCCTCCGCAGTCGGCGCCCGCGTCTTCTGCGGGTCGAGTGGGGTCGGATGGATGTACGCCATGGAGGCCCTCGCGGTCACCCCGGCGCTCCGGCTCCCGATGCTCGCCCTGGTTGGAAACCGTGCGCTGGACGATCCGGGCGCCTTCGGCTGCGAACACAACGATGCGATGTGTGTCCGAGACCTGGGGTGGATGCTCACCTGGGTCGATACGGCCCAGGAGGCCCTCGACACGGCGTTGATCGCCTATCGGGTGGCGGAGGATAAGCGAGTCTTCCTTCCCTGCGCCATCGGGGCGGACGGGGCGTTTCTCACGCACTCGGAGGCGTTGGTCCAGGTCCCCAGCAAGGCACAGGTGGACCAGTTCCTGCCCAAGTACGATCGGGGGGACAAGCTCCTGCACCCCGATAATCCGATCACCGTCGCCCCGCAGGTCAATGAAGACTGGGTGATGGAGATTCGCAAGCAGAACGACGAAGCGATGCGCCGGGCCCGGGGGGTGATTCAGGAGGCCTTCCGGGACTTCCACAAGATCTTCGGCCGGCAGGGGGGGAACCCCTTTGTGGAATCGTACATGGCCGAGGACGCCGATGTGATCCTCTTCGGCCAAGGGACCCTCTCCTTGCCGGTAAAGGTGGGTGTCCGAAAGCTCCGGGAGCAGGGTCACAAGGTCGGGTTCGTACGCCTGCGCTGGCTGCGGCCTTTCCCCACCCCGGACGTTCAGGAGACGCTTGGGCGGGCGAAAGCCGTCGGGGTGATCGATCGCGATTACTCCTTCGGCGCACCCAACCACGGCGCAGTGCTGTACAACGAGGTGCGGTCTGCCCTGTACGACCTCCCGAAGCGGCCGCACGTGATGAGCTTCATCTGCGGCCTGGGCGGCCGCGAAGTCACCTTGGACAGCGTGACGGAGATGAGCGAGATCCTGCTGAAGATTGCGAAGACCGGAAAAGTCGAGCAACCCAACTACTGGATTGGGGTGAGGGGGTAGCAACCATGGCAAAGGAGTTGACCGTACTGCCAACCCAGACCCTTGAAGCCTTCAAGGGGGTCAAGAAGATTACCATCGAGGAGTACTTCACCTCGGGACACCGGACCTGTCAGGGCTGTGAGTCGGCCCTGGTGATGAAGCTCATGGCCAAGGCGGCCGGGCCCCGGACCGTCGTCCTGGGCTCCACCGGCTGCATGTACGTGGCCAACACCACGTACTACTCCACGTCCTGGGTGGTCCCCTGGATGCACACCCAGCTCGGGGCGTCCGGGTCGGCTGCCGTCGGCACGGCGGCCGGGCTCAAGGTTCTCATGCGCAAGAACCGGATCAAGCAAGAACCGATCAACGTCATCGCCTTCTGCGGAGACGGGGGGGGTGCCGACATGGGGCTCAGCTCGATCTCGGCCGCCTTGACCTACCCCGAGTACAACTTTCTGATCCTGATGTACGATAACGAGTCGTACGCCAACACCGACATTCAGCTCTCCAGCATGACGCCGTATGGGGCCAACACGACCTTTTCGCCTCCAGGAAAGGCCCGACGGATCCTCCACAAGCGGTGGAAGAAGAACGTCGCCGGAATGCTGGCGGCCGGGCACCCCGAGTGTCGGTATGTCGCCACCGTGGACGCCTCGTACGCGCTCGAGATGATGAACCGGCTGCGGAAGGCCCTGACCATCGGCGGGCCGACATTCATCCACTCGCTGGACCCCTGCCCCAAAGGCTGGGACTACGACCCAATCCAGTCCCATGAACTCGGGGAGCTGGCCGTCGAGACGGGGGTCTGGCCCCTCTTCGAGGTCGAGGATGGAGTACTCAAGTTCTACGGTAAATCGAAGGGCATTGCTCAGGGGCGAAAGCGGAAGCCGGTCCGGGAGTATCTCTTGAAGCAGGGCCGATTCGCCCACTTCACCGACGAGGACATCGAGTATTTCCAGAAGAAGGTGGACCTCATGTGGGAGCGGTGGCTCGTTCCCGGCGCCATCTGCGTCGAGATGGGTGACGATATCCGGAAGCACCTCGCCCGCGCGGAGCAAGAGGTCACCGCGGCCGAAGCGAAACAGTAAGGGTCCTCCGGCGGAGCCACGCCTTCCCGGTGTGGCTCCGCCCCCTTCACCATTGTATACTGTATCCCTCTTCGAAACGGGACGGGAACCCGCCACGACCGATGAGCATGCTCCGATTTCGCTGTGCGAAAATGTCAAGAACCCCTTGACAAAACGGTGTTTCCTATGTAGAAGCAACATGCCGCGTCCCGCAGGCTTCGTACCCCATGCCAGGGAATAAAGGGGGTGGAAATCGGGTTTGCTGAAGCGATACCTTGTCCCCGGTCGTGTGTTGGCGAAAACCTCATCGCGTTTCCACTCAGTGGCAGGCGTTCTCTTACCCGCAACTTTATGAAAGGAGGGGCAGCATGTCTAAGAAGGGTCGGTGGACATCCCTGGTCGTCGTCGGATTGCTCCTGATCTTCTTGGGGCCGGGGACTGTCCTGCTCACGGACACCGCCGCCGAGGCGGCCTGGCAGCCCAAGAAGCCGATTACGTTCGTCATCATGGCCGGCAAAGGGGGCGGTGCCGATCGGATCGCTCGGCTCATGCAGAAGATCGTGCAAAAGCATAAATGGTCCCCGCAACCCCTCATCCCGGTCAACAAGCCGGGTGGCGCAGGCGCCGAGGCGCTCCGGTACCTCAAGGACCATAAAGGTGACCCGTACGTTATCCTGGTCACGCTCAACAGCTTCTTCACCACCCCCCTGCGCGCCAATTTGGGCCTGAGCTACCGGGATTTTACGCCGATCGCCCGGATGGCCATGGACACGTTTATCCTCTGGGTCAATTCAAAGTCACCGATCAAGAACGTGGATCAGTACGTCAAGGCGGTGAAGGCGGCGGGCGGTAAGTGGAAGATGGGCGGGACCGGCAAGGGGCAGGAAGATTCGCTCGTCACCGGCCTGCTCGAGGATGCCTACGGCATCAAAACCACCTATGTCCCCTTCAAGGGTGGCGGCAAGGTTGCGAAAGAGCTGATCGGGGGACACGTCGATTCCACCGTCAACAACCCGTCAGAGCAGATCTCCTGGTACGAGGCCGGGCGCTCTCGGCCACTGGCCGCCTTCACCCCAAATCGGCTGCCCCAGTTTCCGGACGTGCCGACCTTCCGAGAGCTGGGCAAGGACCTCGTCTACTACATGCAGCGGAGCATTAACGCGCCTGGCGGAATCCCGGCCGAGGCGCGGGAGTGGTATGCGAACCTGTTCACCAAGCTCTCGAAGTCCGAGGAGTGGCAGACCTACTGCAAGAAGAAGGCGCTCCACTGCACGGGGAAGCTGGGGTTTTTGACCGGCGACAAACTGGGTAAGTTCTTCGCCTCGGAAGAGGCCAAGCACAAGAGGCTCCTCAAGGCGATGGGAGAGATCTAGCCGATGCGCCGCGCGGAAGTCACCTGTGCCCTGGGGTTGGTGGCGTTAGCCGTCATCTTTGCCTGGTACGCGCGGGAGCTGCCGATCGGCTGGGTGCCTGGGGCAGGCCCGGGGGGTGGCTTCTTTCCCTTCTGGCTCTCGGTCATCATGGGTGCGGTTGCGGTTGCGGTGGGGGTGCAGGGCTTCATGCGGGGCTCTGCACCCCGCCACGCCGCCAAGCGCTTCTTCGTGGAAGGGGGTCTCCGGCAGGTCTTCCTGGTTGCTATCCCCGGCCTCGTAATGGTCGCCCTGATCGACATCATCAGCACGTACGTGGCGGCCATCATCTTCCTGTTGTTTTACACGCGCTGCATCGGCAAACACCCCTGGCGGACCTCGTTCCTGGTAGCCATCGTGGTCCCCGTGGGGATCTTCTTGCTCTTTGAGAAGTTCTTGCTCATTCCACTGCCAAAGGGCTACCTCGACAAACTGTATTATATCTTTTACTAGTGCCGTTCCAACGTGATAAGCCGAATGTGAGCGACCTGCCTTGTTGCAAGCGTGGTGAACGAGTACAGCAAGAAAGTTAGCACAAATCCTTGGAACGGCACTAGCAGAGGGGAAGAGGACGCCAAGCACCGACACACGAGGACGGGCCACAGAGAGGGGCGGGCCGACGCCGCCCCTTTTTCGTGAGAGGTAGTATGGAACTTTTCGGCAATCTCCTGTACGGCTTCAGCATCGCGCTGACCCCCCTGAACTTCATCATGGCGATCCTCGGCGTCGTCCTGGGAACCGCAATCGGCGCCATGCCCGGTCTCGGGTCCGTCAACGGCGTCGCGATCCTTATCCCGATCACCTTCGCCGTCCCCCCAACCGCGGGGATCATCTTCCTGTCCGCCATCTACTATGGCGCCATGTACGGGGGCGCCATCAGCTCGATCACCCTGAACATCCCGGGCGCCTCCACGGCCGTCGCAACCACCTTTGACGGCTACCCCATGGCCAAGAAGGGGCGCGCCGCCCAGGCGCTGGTGGGGGCCGCGGTCAGTTCCTTCATCGGTGGTACCGTTTCGATCATCCTCTTTACCCTCTTCGCGCCCCCGCTCGCCGAGTTTGCCCTGAAGTTCGGCCCCGCAGAGACCTTCACGCTCATGCTCCTCGCCTACGCCACGTTCGCCGGTCTGGGGGGGGGTAACCCGCTCAAGACGATCGTCGCCACCCTGATGGGCCTCATCCTGAGCACCGTCGGCCTGGACATCGTGAGCGGCCGCCCCCGCATGATCTTTGGGGACATCGCCGGCTTCTACCACGGAATCAATTTCCTGGTCCTCGCCATCGGGCTGTACGGGATCGGCGAGATCCTCTTCACGGCAGAGGAAAGACTGGTCGCCGGCGAGCGATTGCAGGCAAAGGTCCGGCTGCGGGATATCCTTTCCACCATCAAAGAGATGGCCCGGTACAAGCGGGCCTTCGGAATCGGCTCGCTCCTCGGGTTCTTCGTCGGCATGCTCCCGGCGGCGGGAGCCACGCCCGCCTCATTCATGAGTTACAGTGTGGTAAAGCGCTTTTCCAAACACCCCGAAGCGTTCGGGACCGGAACGATCGAAGGGGTCATTGCGCCCGAGACTGCCAACAACGCGGCGAGCACCGGGGCCATGCTCCCGATGCTCACCCTCGGCGTCCCCGGTTCGCCAACGACCGCCGTCATGCTGGGCGCCCTGGTGGTGTGGGGCCTGCTTCCGGGTCCGATGCTCTTCATTGAGCACCGCGAGTTCGTGTGGGGACTGATCGCCAGTCTCTATATCGCCAACGTCCTCGCGGTGTTGATCAACCTGTTCGCCATTCCGCTCTTCACCCTGATCCTGTGGCTCCCCTTTACCATCCTGGCACCGCTGATCATCGTCGTCTGCGCGGTGGGGGGATACGCGCCGACCTATAGCGTCTTCGACATGTGGCTCGCCTTCATCTTCGGGCTGGCCGGCTATGTCTTCCGAAAGCTCGACTACCCGCTCGCCCCCATGGTCCTCGCCCTGGTCCTCGGCCCCGGTACCGAGGTCTCCCTGCGCCAGAGCCTCATCATGTCCCACGGCTCCATCAGCATCTTCTTCGGCTTCGAAGGGGGGGTGTTCACCCATCCGATCGCCGCGGCCCTCATGTGGACCAGCGTGACTCTGTACGCCCTCCCCGTCGTCGGAGCGTTGATCCGCCTCTTCCGGCGGCGCGTCGAACTGGCAAAGGCCTAGCCGGATGCTTTCCGCACCGAGAGGGGTGCGGGCACACGTGTGAGGAGTTTCATGCCAATCGTCGCCATGACAAAAGAGATGTGGAGCCTCGGCACCTCCATCGGGCAGGAGGTCGCCCGGCAGCTCGGCTACGAGTTCATCCGGCAAGACATCATCCGGGAGGCGGCGCGGGAGTACCGCACGCTGGAAGAAAAGCTCGTCGAGACCCTGGAAGAGAAACCGGGATTTTTCGAGATGCTGAGCGAGACGGCCCGGCGGCACCACATCTTCGTGGCCGCCGAGGTGTATGAATTTGCGCTGCGGGAGCGGGTGGTGATCATGGGACGGTGGTCCACCCAACTCCTCAGGGGGGTGGATCACGCGGTCCGGATCCGGGTCTGCGCCCCGATCGACATCCGGGTTCGCCGCCTGATGGAGCGCCTTGGTGTCGGGGAGGCAGAGGCTCGCCGACTGATCCGCCGTTCCGACGAAGGGGTAGCCAGCCGGATGCACCAGTTCTTCGACGTAGAGTGGGCCGATCCGCTCCTGTATGACCTCAGCATCAATACCGGCAAGGTCTCTGTCACCACGGCGGCGGCCCAGGTGAATGTGCTGCTCGAGGCCCCCGAGTTTCAGTCAACCGAAGCCTCGGTGAAACAGCTGCAGAACCTCGCCCTGGCCGCAAAGGTCAAAGCCACGCTGAAGTCCCACCGGGAAACAGCCCGTCTCGATGTGGATGCAGTCGGAAGCGATGGCGAGGTGACCCTTCGAGGAACCGTTCCGGAAATCCTCGACCGCGATGAAGCCGAGCGGATCGCCCTGGCAACTCCCGGAGTGCGTGCCCTGAAGAACGAGCTGATCGCGGTCGAAGAACACCGGCGCCTGTGAGGTCCTCCAAATTTGGCCAGTGCGCTGCAACCCCGAGGGCTCTGGCCAGACGGGTGCAGCCGACTTATCGCGCTCGCTCAAGCCCCTTGAGATGCTGGCGAACCCACTCCGCGTCTTCCCCATCCGGGGCCAGCTCAAGGTACCGGCGGTACGCGCGCACGGCCGCCTGCACTTGCCCCCGCCCCTCGTAGATCTCTCCCAGAGCGCGCTGCGGCTCGGCCAGCTTCGGCCCGTGCGTGATCGCTTTCCGATACGCCGCCTCGGCCGCTGACAGGTCCCCCATCCCGACCAGGACCCGCCCCCACCATGTATAGGCGATCGCCAGATCGGGGGGAGGGGGAATGTCGATGTCGAGTCCGCCTCCCGTGTCCGGCCCACCCTCGGTAACCTCCCGTGGAGCTTTCTCCAGCAGGTGGACGCTTCTTTGGAGCGCCGATGCGGCCTCGGGGTACCTCCCCACGGCCGCGTACGCCCGACCGAGGCGATAGTATACTTCGGGATGTGGCGTCACGAATTTCGCCGCGCGCGCGTAAGCCGCCACCGCCCGGGGATAGTCGCCCCGGCGCCGCGCGATCTCGCCGAGAAAAAAGTGCGCCCGTCCCTGCTCCGGCTCAATGCGAATCACCCGCCGAAATGACTTCGCGGCAGCCTCATATTGTTGGAGCCTGAGGCGGACCACGCCGAGCAGGTATGCGATGATCGAACTCTCTGGATCGAACTCGGCAGCCCGCGCATAGGCCGCGCTGGCGCGCTGAAGCTCTCCCCGTTCATGATGAATCAAACCGAGGTTCCGCCACGCATCGGCGAACCCCGGCTGGATCTCGACCGCCGACTGTAACGCGGCGGCAGCCCCATCCAGATCTCCCCGCGCCTTGAGGAGGTTCCCCAGGTAGAACCGGCTCTGGGCATCCCGCGGATCCAGCTCCGCCGCGCTCCGGTACGCCTCGATGGCCAGGGGAAACTCCCCCCGCCGGATATGAAGCGAGGCAAGCCGTCGATGGGCCAGGGGGAGTTGGGGATTCACCTGGAGGGCTTTCTCGTAGGACGCGACCGCCAGGTCTAACTTCCCCTGGAGGGTATAGAGATACCCGATAAACAAATAGGGCTTCGCTCTTTCGGGACCAAGATCGCTGGCTGCCTGAAAGGCTGCAAGGGCCTCCTCGATCCTGCGCTCTTTTGCCAATAGATATGCCCGCCCGTAATGCCCCCAGTAGTAGCGCGGGTCCAACGCGACGGCCCGATCAAACTCGGCAAGTTGGGAAGCCGGGTCCTCCAGGAGCCGACCGTACAGATAGTGAAATACCGGGCTGTCGGGCCGCCGGTCCAGCCATGCGCGATACTCTTGGCGAAGTTGCTCCTGCTCCCCACGGGCGGCCAACAGAATGGCCCGCCGCCGATGGGCATCGGTATACTCCGGTCGCAATCGGATCGCCTCCTGGTAGCTTCGCAGGGCCTTCTCGACCTGTCCCGCCTCCTCCTGCCCCCGGCCACGCTGAAACGCCTGCGCTGCGCGCACCCGCCTATCCGGCGCATCGCACGCCACCAGGGCCACCATGAGGCTAAGCACCGCGACTATTCGCCAGGGGGCCGTGTCTTGCACAAACTTGTCTCCAGCGGTCGGCGGTCAGCGATCATCTTGAAGCTGTCAGCAGCCGTCAGCAAGGATGAAATCTCAGCATTCAGCAATCAGCAGTCAGCTTGGAAATCCCGAAGCTGATAGCTGACAGCTAACCGCTGATGGCTTTAAGATTGCTCACTGCTGCCAGCTGCCTGCTTGCCCTTTATTGTTGACTGCGGACAGCTGACGGCTGTCAGTATCCCAACGCCAGGCCGTCGCCCCGCGGATCGGCCGCTCCCTGCCGGACCCCGGTCTCGGGATCGATGAGGATCGCCTGCGCATGCCCCATGAGATCGTCCCAGGCCTCCACGACCCGGACCGGCTGCCCCCGACGTCTGAGCGCCTCCACCACGGACGGCGGGATCCGCGCCTCCAAGAGGAGATCGGTGCTCGTCATCCCCCAGGTGCGGCCGTACAGCCAGCGCGGCGCTTCAACCGCTTCCTGGAGACCAAACCCAAAATCAACGATGCGGGTCACCAGGGCCGATTGCGTCTGGGGCTGGCCCTCGCCGCCCATGGTGCCGTACACCAGGAAGAGGCGATCGTCCTTGAGGAGGATTGCGGGGATCAGGGTGTGAAACGTTCGCTTCCGGGGCTGAAGACAGTTGACATGGGTCGGATCGAGCGAGAAAAAAGTCCCCCGATTCTGGAGGAGGACCCCCGTGTCCCCCGCCACGATCCCGGACCCGAAGTCGAAATAGATGCTCTGTAACATCGACACACCGTTCCCCGCGGCATCGACCGTGCCGATATAGACCGTATCCCCTTTCACCAGCCCGGGCTCGTAGCGTGCCACCGCCCTGGCCATGTCGATCCGTCGGGCCCGATCCTGCGTGTACCGCGGGGAGAGGAGGCGATCCAGGGGAATCCGGCTACAGGCGGGATCGGTCACCCACTGATCGCGGTCGGCGAAGGCCAGCTTCGTGGCCTCCACTTGCAGATGATAGTACTCCGTGGTCCCCTCTCCCACCCGTTCCAAATCGAAGTGGCTCAGAATGCCCAGGATCATCAGGGCGGCCACCCCCTGGGTATTCGGCGGAAATCCATGCACCCCGTATCCGCGGTAATTCACCCGAATCGGCTCAACCCAATCGGAATGGTGGTTGTAGAAGTCCCGTTCCGTCAGGACGCCACCGTGCCTATCGAGGTACCGGACGATCCGCCGCGTGATGTCCCCCTCATAAAAGAAACGACCGCCCCCGTACGCAATGGTCTTGAGGGTGCGGGCGAGATCCGGCTGCTTCATGACCTCGCCCGGCCGATACGGTTGCCCATCGGGCTTGAGAAACGTGCGCCGGAACCCTTCCCATCGCTGGAGTCCCCGCAGGGGGTCGGCGGTCTCCCCGATGTCTCGGGCGGTCCACACCGCCTGGCTCGGGGTGACCGGGTATCCGGCCTCGGCGTATCCCACGGCCTCCTCAAAGAGGGAGGACCACAAAACGCGGGTCCCCAAGCTCCAGCGCCCGTACTCGTGGGCGGTCGCCCATCCATCCACCGCCCCGGGCACCGTATTGGCCGCCAGGAACCCTCGGGGAGGGATGGCGTCCAAATTGCCCATCCGTTGGTACAGGTCGATCGTACATCGCTCTCCCGATCGCCCCGACCCGTTCAGGGCGCGGACGGTTCGTGTCTTGGCATCGTAAATCAACCAGAAGTTGTCCCCGCCAAGACTGCACATGTGCGGATACACGACAGAGCAGACGGCTGCAGCCGCGATGGCGGCATCAACGGCGTTTCCCCCGGCCTGGAGGACCCGGAGGCCGGCGGCCGAGGCCAGGTAATGGGGGGTCGCCACCATCCCCCGGGTGGCCAGGACGGTCGGTCGATGCGCAGTGGCACCTGCCGGAGGTTTCATCTCCCGTTCCCCCTCCATGACTAATACCACCCCACCAGGCGGGGGAGCCAGAGGGCGATCTCGGGGAACATCAAGAGAATAGCCAAGCCGACGAGCTGCAACGCCACAAAGGGGACGATCCCTCGATAAATATGGCTGGTCCTCACTTCGGGAGGCGCGACACCTTTCAGGAAAAAGAGTGACCATCCGAAGGGAGGCGTCAGGAAGGAGGTCTGCAGGTTCATGCAGATCACGATGGAAAACCAGAGGAGGTCAATGCCCATCTTGTCCAGGACCGGTGTGATGATCGGCACCACGATGTAGGTAATCTCAATCCATTCCAGAAAGAACCCGAGGAAGAACAGGAGGGCCATGATAAAGGCGATCACGCCCCACTTCCCACCCGGCATGCCGCCGAGGACGTCGTGGACCAGGATGTCCCCGTCCAGCCCGCGAAAGGCCAGGCCAAAGACCCGGGCCCCCACCACGATGATCATCACCAGACAGGTCAGCCGGGCAGTACGCCGATTGACCTCGCGAATTCGCTGCATCGTCAACCGGCCGTTCACGGCCGTGATCAGGATAGCCCCGAGGGCGCCCATAGATGCCGCCTCGGTCGGGGCGGCGATGCCGAAGATGATCGATCCGAGCACGGCCACGATCAAAGCGCTCACAGGAAAAAGAACCTTCACGGCCCGGATGAACAGGTCTCGCCTGCTGATGCTTGCCCGCTCCTCCAAGGGGATCGCCGGAGCTATCTTCGGGTAGAGAAAGGATCCGATTGTAATCGCAACGACAAAAATGCCGGCCAGCATAAAGCCGGGAATAAAGGCGGCCACGAAGATGGCGCCCACCGACAGGCCGAGAATATCGGCCAACACGATGAGGACGAGGCTGGGTGGAATGATCTGGCCGAGGGTTCCCGAGGCACAGATGGTTCCCGTCGCCAGCTCCGGCAGATACCTCCGGCGAAGCATGCTGGGAAGCGATAAGAGGCCCATCGTCACCACCGTGGCCCCCACAATCCCCGTCGACGCCCCCAGCAAAGCTCCGACGACCACGACCGAAATTGCGAGCCCCCCCCGCACCTCACCGAAAAGGAGTCCCATCGTCTCGAGCAGGTCCTCGGCCACGCCTGACACCTCGAGCATCACTCCCATGTAGACGAACAAGGGAATAGCCAGGAGAGTGTAATTGGCCATCACACCGTACACTCGGAGCGGCAACAGGTTGAACAGATCGAAACCGAATCCAAGCATGCCGAAGATCAAACCAACTGCCCCCAGGGTAAAGGCCACAGGATAGCCCAGCATCAACATGCCGAGGAGCCCCACGACCATCAGGACGGCCAGCGTTTCAAGCGGCATGGGTCTTCTCCTCTCCTTCTGAAACTTCCTCGCCCTCGAGGCCGAGCAACCGACAGAGGCTATGGAGCGCCATCGAGACGCCCTGCAGTCCGAGGAGCGCAAACCCGATGGGCATTATGGCCTTCAGAATGTAGCGGGCCGGAAGTCCCCCGGGATCAGGCGACCCCTCCCCTGCCGCCCACGAGGCACCGATAAAGCTCCACGAGGTCCAGATGATGATGATACAGACCGGGATGAGGAAGAGGAGGGAACCGACAAAATCAACGTACGCCCTAGTCCTCGCCGAGAACCGCGAATAGAGGATATCCACCCGGACGTGTTCGTCATACACCAGCGTATAGGCCGCGGTGAGTAAAAAGAGCGGGCCGAAGAGATGCCACTCGAGCTCCTGCATGGCAACCGAGCCCCTGTGGAACAGGTACCGGACGATCACATTCCACGCCACCACGAGGACCAACACCAATGCGATCCATGAGG
>JBHIAH010000063.1:0-15071 GCA_046758505.1 Methylomirabilales bacterium (SeqCode)
TCAGACATTGGTATTTTTATATTGAGGCAAGCGACCGGGTGACCCTCGAACCCTGCTCCCTGGTATCGACCACGCCCTCCGGGCCGCTGGCCCGCTCGGCCGCCACGTTTACCTGGCTGACGCCCATACGGACACGGCCCAGGGCTGCGCACCCCTGCCGAAAATCGGACAGTCCCCTCCCGCTCGTAATCAGCATCCTGTGAGAAAATAAGGGATTTTTCCAGGCACAGTTATTGCTCAAAGGGAAAGGGCGCGCACCGGGAGCGTTGATCAGCCCGGGAAGCGAAAAGCGGATCCCCCTGTGTCGATCCGCAGAGGTGAAGGCGTTATCCGAAAAATTCGGTAACTATCGATCGGGAGGGATCGAACAGACGATGGGGAAGACACTCAAGCAAAACACAAGCAATCAGGTCGGGAAGATCTGCCTGTCGCTCCGTCACGCTCCTGGGAGCCCGTGCATGGAACTGCGGCTGTGTTGTCCATCGTCAGAACCCGGGGAAGGGTGCGTGCCGCAGGGGGACGGCATTGCCGTGCCGCTGAATCTTCTTCTGGAGCTTGGTCGTCTCCTCAGACAGATCGGGGACCGCCTCATCACCGAGGCGCCGTCATCCCCCTCGTCGCCCCCGTCGGCAATTACCATGCAAGGGGGCGAGGCAACCGGCCTGGATCTCTTCGTTCCCTTTAGCCACCGGGGTGAGTCCCGCAGGACGGTCCGGGTCCCCCTGAACCTCCAGGTGGCGTGTCGCCTCCTGAGCGAGAACTGTCCCCCCAAACCCTTGGTCGGCGGCGTCGGCAATATCAGCAGAGGAGGCCTGCAGCTCTGGCTCGCCCAGCGATTGACCCTCTACAGCCGCGTGGAACTCTTTGCGCGGATGGCCGGGGCGAACTTCCGCGGCCGGGCCGAGGTCGTCCGCGCCGAGGCGCAACCCGAGGACGGCCGATATGAACACGGCTTGCGTTGGCTACACCTCACGCCCCAGGCCCAGGCTGCCTTGGCCAAGATGATCCGGGTTATAGACCCGCACGGCGCCTAAGGTCCGGGCCGAAAATGGGGATAAGTTCAATTACATCCGGCACCCGTATGTCCGTGCCCCCATTTCGGCCGTGGACAGGACCGTCAAGGTCGTAAGATCCCCTTGGAGCGTCTCCGTCCTTCTCTTCTCTTCGCTCTGGTGTTGCTCTTGCTCGCGCCCGCGGAAGGGGTCAAAGCTGGACAACCCGCTGCGGCGAGTTTTCCGCGGTACGTGGCTACAGACCTTCCCAGAGACATGCTGCGAGAGACGAAGGCGATCCTCTGGGGATAGCATCTCGGTGTCCGTGGTGTCGGCACGGGAGCGGCCGTCGCCCTTTTGTAGACCGGGGCGGACGATGACGTCCAGAGCGATGCCGATGATTTGGAGGGAAGGTGCGATGCTGACGGAAACGGAAGAGCGCTTTGTGCAACGGGTCTCCTCCAGGCACCGGTATACCATCGTCGCCGGCATTGCCCTGTTTGTTGTCGGGGGACTCTATGCAATCTGGGGCGTGCAACAGCTGGATCCCAAGCGCGCTCCCAATCCCCAGGCGGCCTTCGACCGTCCAATTGCACGGCTGGCGCTTCTTGCGGCTGATTACCGGGAGCGGCTCGATCGGGGTGAGCCCCAGACGGCCCGTGAGGAGACCCTGCTGACGCAGCTCAAGACTCAGACGGACATGACGGTTCGCCTCGTCCTCGTGCTGCTGCGATTCCTGTTGGGCAGCATGGTGTTCACCGGGGGCGTGATCGTTTTCGCCGTCGGCCTGACGCAGAGGCAATTCCTGGGCATCATTGGAAAACGGCGGCAGGTATAGTCCAGACGTGCCCCTCGTCACCGCACAGACCTCAGCACTGAAGAGCGAGCGGTCAGTAGTCCGCCGTCAGGCGGGAAACCCTGAGGCTGAGCGCTGACCGCTCTTTCTTGTGATGGCCGGCGGCTGGTGTGCACGGTGATCGGTCGTCGGTGGACTGTCACGCGGTAGTGCGGCACGAGGAGGGGAGCGTGGGGGGTGTCGACCGGAGGGTCATTCCCTCGGCTTCGGGTTGATGGAGGGGGGGATTGGAATTTTGAAATTCGCCAGAATGTTCTGGACCTCCTTGAGGTTGCGGCCGATCCCCTCGAGGCCTTCCAGCATTTCCCCGTTCGACTGCGCCCGGACCTTCCCTCGGACCGCGGAGAGCTCCTTGGAGGCCAAACCGTGTTGCTCGTGAATCGCGATCAGCGTCGAGGCGAATTTCTTGAAGGTACCGTCGAGCAGTTGTACGAGCTCCTGGAGGTCATCATCACTGCGAATCCGAACGGAGGACGGGAGATCCCCCCCCTGGCCTCTCCGCAGGATCTGCTCGATGCGGTAGAGCGGGCCGGCGAATTTGTGGGTGATGAAAAAGCTCAGGATGCCGCAGGCGAGCATGCTGATGAGGAAGGCAGGCCAGATGGTGACGCTCAGGGCATAGATCTGGCCCAGGATGGCTGCCTTCTCGAGTTCGGAGCCCGGTCCCCGCAGGCCTAGGTGGAGGGGAATGAAGGCCAGGAAGATCACGAGAAACGCACACACGATCAGCGGGACCAGGAAGAGGAAGAAATACTTCCGCTGGATCGGATGGACGTAGAACCTCCGGCGCCAGAAGGGTAAGGGTCGATGCTGCCCCATGCTCATCTCCTTCGCTCATCGCGAGGCACGCGGGGGCCTCCCTCCTCGGGACTCCGAGTCGGGCAGGAGCTTTGTGGTGCAACGGTCATGCCAAAAGGGGCATATCTATCAGTCAATGCGGTTTCTCCTCCAGCTCTCCCCCAGCCTGTTCTTGACATCCCCCCGCCCCGTCGGGGATACTGAAGGTCCTTCCAGGAGTCACAGGCATGGAGCCGGGGTAGCCGTACGACGATCGAATCCGTCGCTGGTCCCACCGTTGGTGCACCAGAGATCCGGACGCCTTTTCGGCCGTGGTATGGCCGGGGAGGGCGATTGACCTTTTTGGCCAGGGGACACGGTACCCCGAGATGGGGGGAGGGGTATCTGTCTTGTAACACTGATCGACGCTTCAGAGGTCGGACGAGGTATTCGCGAAGCGGCGGAAGGGGGGACCCCCGGTGCGCTCCGGTCCGCGTATCCTGTTGGTGGAAAACGACCGCGTGATCCTGGAGGCCGTGTCGGATTTGCTCGCCGCCAGGCGTTACCACGTCACCAAGGCCCGGGACGGATTGGAGGGGCTGGAGGGATTCCGGAAAGGTCCCATCGATCTGATGATCCTCGACCTCGTCCTGCCGAAAATCGATGGGTGCGAGCTCTGTCGCATCATCCGGCAGGACGAGCGGGGCCGCTCGCTGTCCATCATTGTGTTTTCGGCGCTGGCCCCGCAGGAGGTCGCGAGGCTCCCCCGCTTGAGTGCCGATGCCTACGTCGCCAAGGGGCCGCTGACGGTCGTGATCCCTAACATCCTGGATGCCATCAAAGTGGTAACCCGCCGCCGGAAACGCCTGGGATCGCAAAGGGTGTTTGGGTACGAAGGGTTCCGTCCGCGCCAGATCATGAGCGAACTCCTGGCGTCGCGGCATTACTACCAACATCTCGTCCACGCGGGCGCCGACGTGGTCATCGAGCTCGACCCCCATGCAAAGATCCTCTCGGCGAATGTCGTGGCCCTGCGGCTGCTCGGACGGTCCGAGGCGCACGTGGCCGGCCTCCCCTTGGCTGCGCTGCTCGCCCCCGGGGATCGGGTGGCCTTTGAAGGCGTGCTTGAGCGGATGGCGCGAGACCCCAAACGGGGAGCGGAGGTGGTCGAGCTGACACTCGGGGGGGCCCGGCATCGCCTGCGCTGCTGTCCGGTGAGCGATAACGGGGCCATTGCGGGTTTCCTCGTGACCGCGGGCCCCTGACTTTGTCCTTTCCGATTCCCTCTCTCCTCCCGCGCCAGTCCGCGATACAGAGGCTGTGAAAAATCCGCATGCGAAGAGCAGCGTCCTGCGCACGTGTGGGGGGCCAGGAAGATCTTGCCGCTTGCTGATGGTGTACGGGATTCTCAAAAGAACGGGGGCCGCCATTCCTGGCGACCCCCTCGGTTTCGGGGCTGGCTGGACCGGGCCCCAACCGGGTGTTCCTCCACAAACGGTCAGGCGGCCTTTTCAGGGACCTCGACCTTGGCAGTCGCTGCCTGTTTGGCTTCGCACGCAGGACAGAAGTGAACGGGGAAGTTCAGCTTTTCATCCCGTCGGTACCCCATGAGGATCCCGCCGCAGGTGGGGCAGGTAGGTGCCTTTGCCACGAGGGACATCTCACTCACCTCCTTGGGGGCCCGGTCTCGCCCAAGGGTCAGAGGAGAGACGGGGAGGGTCTCATGTGTCGTCTCTCAGGGGAGGCTTCACTGCCGGGAAAAAATCCGGTGGGGACTCTCTGGGTCGTTGCACTAGTTCAGGCAGGATCCTTCGTCTCAAACTCCCCTACATCCTGAAACATATGCCCGCGTGCTTCCCTGTCAAGGGAGAAATATTACCGGTGAGTCTGGATGATCTTCGTCAGGGCCGTCTGGGCCTGGGGACTCAAGGAGAGCCACTGCAGGCCATGGCGGTAGGTTCCGTCCTTTGGATGCGATGCCACTTCCACCACCTCTGCCTGTCCTCGGAAGATGAGCTCTCCAATCCTCATGAAGACGGCGAGGCGGCTCCAGGCCGGAAACTGTGCGGGGAGCCGGACCAGCGCGCCGCCGCCGCTCAGAACCCTGATTTCCCCGGTCACCTGATCAGGCAGGGGCTTGGAAGGCCAGGTGTCCGGGGCGCTCAAGAGATGGCACTCAAGGGGCAGTCGGACGGGTACCCGGGGTTCGGCGCGGCTATCAGACGTGGTGCCCCGCGGGTCTGCCAGGCACAGGGGGACCGGATCGCCGGCCTCCCCCTGCATCAGGGTGGTGAGGGACGGGAAATCCACCAATCCCTCGTTGACGAGATGGTTGTGGGTCTGTTCGAGGACGCGGCACAGGTCCGAGAGCACGTGCACGGGTACGGCGATCCCTTCCGGCTCCGGCAGGTACGCCCCACGGTGGTGCGCGGAGCGGCCGTAGACCCGCAGCTCCACATGCAGTTCTCCGTGGACTTTCCGGAGCGAGACCCGGATCTCCTCGGACTCATTGCGGCTGACCCGGCCGAGGTTCTTCTTCACGGCCTCCCCTCCTGGTTGCACGTACGGGCGGGAGCTGGAGGGAAGGCGCGAGACAGGTTTTCCGGTAGGGGTGAGCGGGGGCGTGTGTCTCTGTTTCCTCACGCATCAGCAGATGGATGCCAGGACCCCATGCCGCTGGTGTCTGGACCGCGCTGCTTCCCCCGCGGTTCCGCTTGTTCATTGCACTGTGCAACGGGTGTGCCAAGGGCGAACGTAGCATAAGTATATATTTTCAAAGACTTTCGCGGCCGCCTGGATAGAGAAGTCTGGGTGAAGCTGTCTTGAAACCGACACCCACTATAGGCGGGGGTGTTGGCCGGGCGTAGATCGCCCGCCGGGTGACACACCGTCCCCGATCCGGGGTCGCCGGTCGTTCCCGGACCTGCCTTTGGTGCTCCGGTGCATCTCCAGAGTGGCGGCAGGGATCAGACGTTCGAGGCGTACTCTGGGCGTATGCGAGCGGACCGCGGGGTCTGCGGGCGGGGATGCGCGTGCACGCGTCGTCGAGGTGTCACACGCTCACCTCGGGGTCGGAGGTCATTCGTGTCGCTCGTGAAGGGCCCAATGAACTGGGCCGTACGCGTTCGAGGCCGTGGAGCAGTGGTACCGGGGGTAGGCCCACGGGTCCGGCTCGTCGAGCTCGACGAGGTGGAGATCGAGTTCCTCGCGGACCTCCCGTAGGATCGCTTGGGCCTGCTGGTCCTCTCGACCCGGCTCGAGCATAAACTGCACCGTGTAGGTCCTGCCGGGGCCCGCCGCGAGGAGGGCGACCGGGGTGCAGCGCTCGCCGAACGGACCGTACGAGATCACGATGTGCTCGTCGTATGGGTTGACAGGACCTTCGGCCCACGTCTGCTTCACGCTGATGCTCCGTGCGTTGCGTGCTCGGGATGGGGGCGATGCATGGGACCGTTACGCATGGGCCGGGACATGTGTGTAGATCCCCTCGAGCTTCAGGACATGGATCCCGGGGCGCCATGTGGCCAGCGTCTGGATCGCCTTCGCAAAATCCGGCGCGGCCACTTCCTTGAGTTCGGCCTCCGCCCCGGGCGTGGCCTTGACGCGAAAAACGAATATTGGCATCGCTCTTCCCCTCACGTGTGCGCTTCTCTCAGGGAGTCCTGCAACGCGTGTGCCAAGGGTCTTCCGCGGAGTAAGCCTCGATTTTTGGGGGCGCGGTGCGCCGACTTATCGTGCAGCCGGAGCACGTCTGTCGTGAATCCGGCGCCCGTCCGGG
The DNA here is from genome assembly GCA_046758505.1 of Methylomirabilales bacterium (SeqCode). Classification (GTDB taxonomy): domain Bacteria; phylum Methylomirabilota; class Methylomirabilia; order Methylomirabilales; family CSP1-5; genus CSP1-5. Next base: position 6,404 of record JBHIAH010000063.1, read on the forward strand.
TGGCCGCTGTGCCTGGGAACACAGGGCCGGATCGCTTGACACCTCCCTGGCTGGTCGGGGATACTGAGGGCCTCACATGTCCCCGGCCGTTCGCACGACCGGAAGACAGACGCCGCAATTGTTCGCGACAGAAATGAGGAGAAGGCATGGAGACCGTATTGAGCGTGTGTCTCGGTGTTGGATTGAGTGCCGCCTGTGGTTTTCGGGTGTTTGTGCCACTGCTGGTGATGAGCATTGCGGCTGTTTCCGGACATCTCACGCTCGCCCCCGGCTTTGAATGGATTGGGACGTATCCCGCCCTGGCGGCCTTCGTCGTCGCAACCTGTCTTGAGGTTGCGGGGTACTTTATTCCGTGGGTGGACAATCTCTTGGATACCATTGCCACCCCGGCCGCCATTGTCGCCGGCGTCATGGTGATGGCCTCGGCGGTTTCCGGGATGACGCCATTTCTCAAGTGGGCCTTGGCGGTCATAGCAGGTGGCGGGGTGGCCGGCGTGGTTCACGTCGCTACAGGCGTCACGCGAGGGGCCTCCACGGTGACCACGGGGGGCTTGGGGAATCCGCTCGTCGCGACGATGGAATTCGGGGGGGCGATGGTGCTGTCCTTGCTGGCCATTGCACTGCCTGTCATCGCTGGGCTGGTGGTCCTCGGGGTTCTATGTGGTGCGGCGAAAAAAATATTGGGGAAGGCGCGTGGGTATTCCGCGCACGCCCGGATGAGCCAGGGACCCCGGGGGGAGGCCCTCGGGGGGGAGCCCAAGGGCCGGGTGTAATCGCGGTCGAGGTGCCCGGGACCCGCCTCCCCTCCTCAGGAACGAGCAATGATGGCAGGGGAGCGGTCCGGGGCCACGGGGTCGCCGGGCCTTGCAGTGCTGACACTCGTGCGAGGGAGGAAGAGCCATGGCGTCGGCAATCGTCCTCGTCAATGCGGATCCGGGGAAGGACCGGAAGGTCGCCCAGGCACTCAAGAAGATCAAGGGGGTGGGCGGGGTGTACCTCGTGAGCGGTCTGTATGACGTGGTAGCCATGGTCCGGGGGGCCAGTTCCGAAGAGATCCTGGCAACCATCTACGATAAGGTCCGGGGGCTGTCGGGGGTCCGCGGCAGCCACACCATGTTCTGCCTGGACGCCTGAGGGGGAAATCCCGGTCCGCGAGCGTCGGTCAACCCCTGGCTCGCGCGGACGCGTCGCCTCCGGGGATCCCATCCGGAAGCTCGAGTCTCATTTTCACATTCACAGGGCCTTGCATTCCGAGGGCTCTCGTGGCATTCTTCGCCAGCGAGGGCCACCGGCGTGTAGCGGTCCTCGCTCGGGAGTGCGCCATGACTATTAACCCATCTGTCGAACGCTGGGTCAACGAGGTCAGCACCATGTGCCGCCCGACGGGTGTGGTGTGGTGCGACGGGTCCGAGGCCGAGCACCAGCGGCTCCTGGAGGCCGCCGTCCGCGCGGGAGACCTCATTCCCTTGAACCAGCAGCGCCTGCCGGACTGCTACCTGCATCGGAGCGATCCCAATGACGTGGCCCGCACCGAGCATCTCACCTTTATCTGCTGCGGGGAAAAGGCCGACGCCGGCCCCACCAACAACTGGATGGCGCCGGCAGAGGCTTACGACCGCCTCTCCACGATTTTTGCAGGCTGCATGGAAGGCCGGACGATGTACGTCATCCCCTTTCTCTTGGGACCGTCCGGGTCCCCGTTCAGCAAGGTGGGCGTCCAGGTTACCGACAGCCTCTACGTCGTCCTCAATATGCGGATGATGACGCACATGGGGACGGTGGCGCTCGAGCACCTCGGCGGCTCGGACGACTTCACCCGCGGCCTGCACGCCAAGGCCGACCTGAACGTCGACCGCCGGTACATCTGCCACTTCCCGGAGGACAACACGATCTGGAGCGTGGGGTCGGGGTACGGCGGCAACGCGCTCCTCTCCAAGAAGTGCATGGCCCTTCGCCTTGCCAGCGTCATGAGCCAAAGAGAGGGGTGGCTCGCCGAGCACATGCTGATCATCGGGGTCGAGAGTCCTGACGGTGAGGTGACGTACATCTGCGGGGCGTTCCCGAGCGCCTGCGGCAAGACCAACCTCGCCATGCTGATCCCGCCGGCCGCCATGAAGGGCTGGCGGGTCTTCACGCTGGGTGACGACATCGCCTGGCTGCGCCCCGGGCCCGACGGCCGGCTGTGGGCCGTGAATCCCGAGGCCGGGTTCTTCGGGGTGGTCCCGGGGACGAGTTCGAAGACGAATCCCAACGCGATGGCCACCCTTCGGCAGAATACCATTTACACCAATGTGGCGCTTAGGCCCGACGGCACCGTGTGGTGGGAGGGGCACGATGACCCCCCACCGGCGCAGGCCGTCGACTGGCGGGGGCGGCCGTGGACGCCGGCGAGCAAAGAGCCGGCGGCGCACCCGAACAGCCGATTCACGACCCCCGCGCGTGAGTGTCCGTCCATCTCCCCCGAGTGGCAGAACCCGAAGGGCGTCCCGATCAGCGCCATCCTCTTTGGCTCGCGGCGCCAGAAACTCGTCCCCCTCGTCTACCAGTCCTTCAGCTGGCAGCACGGCACCTTCCTGGGCGCCACCCTCGCGTCCGAGACGACCGCCGCCACCACCGGGACCGTGGGGGTCGTGCGGCGGGACCCCATGGCCATGCTCCCCTTCTGCGGCTACAACATGGCCGACTACTGGGGCCATTGGCTCTCGATGGAAAAGCGAGTGTCCAGGCTCCCCAAGGTCTTCCGCGTCAACTGGTTCCGCAGGGACAACAGCGGCAAGTTCCTCTGGCCCGGATTCGGCGAGAACCTGAGGGTCCTCAAGTGGGTGATCGAGCGCTGCAGGGGGGATGGCAAGGCGGAGGAAACCGCCATCGGGTACCTCCCCCCGCAGTCCGCCATCGACCACAACGGGCTTTCCGTGTCCGATGATGCCCTCAAAGCGCTCCTCCAGGTGGATCGAGAGGGATGGCGCACCAGCGCCCGCAGCCAGGGCGAGTTCTTTAGAAAATTCGGAGACCGGCTTCCCCGCGGCATCCGCGAGGAGCACGACGCCCTGGGTCGCCGCCTCAAGTCGAAGTAAGCTCGAACCCTCCTGGAGCGCCGGATGGTCGGCGTCAGGTGTCCCTCCCGTTCGTCAGGCGCGGCAGCGGTGCACCCGGAAAGATAACAGGGCGCTGTCCCCATGTTCCGACCAGACGCCCGTGGAGAAAACCGGGTGGCGATGCCGGGGATGTTATGACCCGCGGAAGGCCGCGTGATGCGGACGGGAATGTCGTTGAACAGTTTCTGGCCCATCCTGCTACTCGTCGCGGGAGCGTACGGGGCGCTCATCCTGTTTGTGTTTGTTTTCCAATCACGGCTGGTGTACTTACCGAATCTCCCCTCCCGCGACGTCAACGCCACACCGGAGAGCGTGGGGCTGGCGTACGAGTCGGTATCGATTCTGACCGATGACGGGGTGACCCTTGACGGTTGGTATGTCCCGGTGCCCCGGGCGCGGGGCGTCGTGGTGTTTTTCCACGGCAACGCCGGGAATATCTCGCACCGCCTCGACTCGTTGCAGATCTTCCACGACCTCGGTCTCGCGACCCTGATCTTTGATTATCGCGGGTACGGGCGCAGCACCGGCACCCCCTCGGAGCAGGGCACCTATCGGGATGCCGACGCCGTGTGGCGGTATGTCACTGAACAGCGGCACACCCCGGCGCAGGAGATCGTGCTTTTTGGCCGGTCGCTCGGCGCCGCCATCGCGGTCTACGTGGCGGCGCGGCATGCGCCGAAGGCACTGATCCTCGAGTCTGCCTTCCGGTCCATCCCTGACCTGGCGGCGGAGGTGTACCCTTTCCTTCCCGCGCGGTGGTTGGCCCGCTTCCGCTATAGCGCCGAGGCGCATCTCCGGGCCGTTGCGTGCCCCGTCCTCGTTGTGCACAGCCGGGAGGATGAGATCATCCCGTTCGCGCACGGCCAGAGACTGTTCGCGGTGGCCAATGAGCCGAAGCAGCTCCTGGAGATCCGCGGCGGCCACAACGAGGGGTTCGCCGTGAGCGGGCGCACCTATGTGGAGGGCCTGGATGCCTTTTTGCAGGCACACCTGGGACGATGAGCCTGTCGTGGGCCGGGTTGGGCGAATCTGGTGATGAACGAGACGCGGCGGGCGGTACCATCGGTCGAGTCCTATTTCAGGTCGGTTGGGATCCGTGCGGACCAGGATGAGAATGGCTTCTGGGAGCGCCTCAGAAAACGGTACGGCCCCCTCGCCGAACATCTCGCCCAGGCGATTTCCGCGCGGGAGGAGGGCCAGGAGGTTGACGTCTACGCGCTGAAGAATACAACGCTGCCACTCAGCATCGCAGTCACGGCACAATACTGCTCCCGGATGTACCGGGAGTTTCTGGGGTGGTTCCTTCACCAGAGATTCCCGGGGCCGCGGGCACTGATGGACGTCGGGTGCGATAACGGAATCCTCACGTGCTTCTACGCCGCGCTGTACCGGGAGGCGGAGGTCGTGGGTGTCGACAGGGGCGCGGCAGGGATCGCATGTGCCCGGGAGCTCGCCGAGCGGCTGGGACTCACGAACGTGCGCTTCGAGGTCCGCGATCTCCTGGGTCTCGCGGGCGCGTTTCCCGATCGGTCCTTCGATTGCATGGTCTCCACGACTGTGTTTCACGAAGTGCTGGGGTTTCCCGAGGGCGGCCCGGGGCATCGGGGCCGGTCGCTGGAGGATGGGGCGGTTGGAGCGGAGGAGTCGGCGTCGGTGAAAGTCGTGACCGACCTGGTGCGGCTCCTGCCCGACGAGGTGGGAACAGTCATATCGATGGAGCGATGCCCGGATGCGACAACCCTGGCGTGGTGGATCCGGGTGCTCAACCGGGCCGGCCTGAGCGTCGTTCCCGATCGGAGCGGCTGTCTGAAGTTTTGTGACGCGGACGGAGCGGAGGAGATGCTACCCATTGTGGTTGCGGTGCGCGACCCGCGTCCGGCAGCACCGGCGCGCCAGGACATGCTGGCGTTTCCATGGTACGATGATGATGAAGATATCCCCCGGTGAACCGTCTTCCAGGAAGCAAAAAAAGGGAGAGAGGAACTGCGACCGTGAGGAGGGTTCGATGAGGGTAGTCCTTCTGGCGCTGCTGGTCGTCGTCCTCGCCGCCTGTGCCGGTCCGGTCCGTTCGTCCGGCTCCGCGACGGTGGGGACCCATGGCGGTTCGGTTTCCGGGACCGTTTCGGGGTCGAGCGGCTCGGCCACGGTGACTGTCCCGGTGAAGTAGGCCCCCTCGAACGCGGCGGATCCCGGGAGGCATAGTGGCGCCGGTCCCGCCCCATATCCCTGCGACACCTGAAAGACCCCCGTTGTGACGCCCTGTATTCTTGGGGAAACGAGAGACTCATTTACCTCCCCTCCCGGGATGCCGGTCGGCGTCCCGAGCACTACGGTAATCTTTGGAGGAGACGATGACTCTTTGCGGGTCTCAGGGGCCTTTGCCGGATCAAAATCAGGTCAGGGCTGGGACTGCCGTGTCCCATTGAGGAGGCAAGGCCTCGCAGTTTTCCGAAAAGTAAAAACAATGGGTTGGAAGAGAAAATGATCTCGGTCAGGACATCGCTGCCCCAGCCCCTTCCTCGGTCTACGACGTCTCCCTTGTAAAAATCACAGCTTACATGCGGCTAGCCCGCGGAATGATCTTTGCTCTCTACAGACGATAGATAGAAGGAGAGGGCCGCCCGCTTTGGGCGGGAAGGGCCTGCTCCCGAGGGTCCGCCACGGACGACGGACCAAAAGCGAAAGGAGGGAGGATCATGTATAAACGGATTTTGGTCCCCCTCGACGGTTCTGCCCTCGCCGAGCGTATCCTGCCGCACGTCGAGGCGATCGCCAAGGGGACCGGAGCGGAGGTGTTCTTGCTCCGGACTGCCGACCCCCGGGCCGGCAGGATCGCGGCCGAGGCGCCCACCGAGGCCCGAAAGTGGCTGGAAGCGGAAGAGGCCCAGGCCGCCGAGTACCTGGACGGGGTGGCCAAGCGCCTGAAGGACGTCGGGATCGCGACGCGGCCCATGGTGCTGGTGGGGGAGCCGGCGGTGGAGATCCTCACGGCGGCCGAGCAGGAGCGGGTGGACCTCATCGCGATGATGAGTCATGGGGCCACCGGCTCGAACCACTTCGATCGGGGGAGCGTAGCCGAGAAGGTGGTCAAGGGCGCCTCGCGACCGGTGCTGCTCGTTCGAGCCTTCCGTAGCCTGCTCCGCCAGCTCGACGAGCAGGAGGTCTGGGCGATCAAGGGCTAACCCGGCGCGCTCAGGCGCCCCGGGGCGCTGGTGGGGACGGCAGAGAGACCGGGGCGAGGACGCCTCGGTCTCGCGCCCTTCCTGGGGGCGGGGGAACGCGTCCCTGGCTCGCTCGGAGATGTGTGAAACCGGGGGGGATGGAGGATTTGCAATGACCGGCACAGAGCTGACGTCCGTCTCGGTCGTCGTCGTCATCCTGGGGTTCGTGCTCGGTCTGTTCGCCGGGGTCCAGGCGGCGTTCGCCCGCGTCACCCGTTCCAGCCAATTACAGGTTGCACCGGTGGCGGAATGAGACCCCGACCGACTCAGCGATGAAGGCCCCGGCGAAAAAACCGCCCAGGCCGCCCACCAACATCCCGAAGGCGGCACCCAGGTCTCCGATCCACCCGCCGAGCCAGTTCCCCGCGATTTGGCCCAGGAAGATCAACAGAGTCGTCAGGCAGACCAGCGCGAAGACGAGCAGCAGTTGCCGCCCCGGCGACCGCCACCCCCACAGCATCACGTCATCTTTCACGTTCACCAGACGAACCCGGAGTCGCATCACCCTGTGTGCACCTGCCTCGCCTTGGGACACCCTTTCCCCGCATATCATATGAAGGGAGCGATACGCGGTCAAGGGGGTTGCGGGCGGATCCATCGCGGGCCCTCCCCCTCCGAGGCGTCCGGAGGGCGAGACCGTGGGGGCGTGCGAGGAGCCGGGCAAATTCCCTTGACGGCAACCGTCTGATTTCTCTAGCATAGGGTCCCTTTTCCTGGCGCCAAAACGGCGGACTACGATACTTCATGAAGCGCCCACCTCAAGAGAGCCATCGTCCACTCGTCTTCGGGCGGACGGGGATGATTGCGTCGGGACATCCCCTCGCCTCCTGGATCGGTGCCACTGTCCTTCGGGAGGGAGGGAATGCCATCGATGCCATGGTGGCGGCGGGAGCGGCCATGGGGGTTCTTCGGCCCCACATGAGCGGCCTCGGCGGGGATGCCCTCACCCTCATCTACCTCGCCCAGGAGCAGCGCCTGGTCGCCCTGGAGGGTCTCGGGACGGCGCCGCAGAAGAGCCTCGGCGCCTTCCGGTCAGCGGGGCTCGCGCGCGTTCCGGACCAGGGCCTCCTTTCCGCGACGGTTCCCGCGGCGGTCAAGGCCTGGACACGAGCCCTGGAACGCTACGGCACCCGCCCCCTGGCTTCGCTGCTCGCGCCTGCCGTCGCGCTGGCCGAAGAGGGCTTTCCGGTCAGCAAGAAGCTGGCGACCGACATTGCCGAGTACGTCTCGCAGCTGAGCGCCAGTCCCCACGCCCGCGCCCTGTTTCTTCCGACGGGGGTGCCCCTCCGCCCGGGCGAGAAGCTCGTCCAGAAGGATCTCGCGCAGACCCTCGCGCGCCTCGCCCAGGATGGAGACGCGGTCTTCTACCGGGGGGAGATCGGCGGGGCCATCGCCGACTTCTGTCACCGACACGGAGGCCTCCTCTCCCGCGAGGACTTCGCGGCCTATGACGTCCGGTGGGTCGAGCCGGTGTCGGGAAGTTATCGCGGCTCAGTGATTTGCGCGTTCCCGCCCCCGAGTCAGGGCATTGCCCTGCTGGTGGCTCTCCACATGCTGGAGGCCTTCGATCCCGGCAAGCTGCGCTGGGGCGATTGGATTCATCTGCAGGTCGAGGCCAAGAAGCTCGCCTTCGCCGACCGGGATCGGTTTGTGGGGGACCCGGACCGGACGGCGCTCCCGGTCGCGCACCTCCTCTCTCCCCGGTACGCGGACGCGCGCCGCGCCCTCATCGATCCAAGGCGGCCGACCCGTCGGGTCCGACCGGGGGATCCCTGGACCGTCGGGGGGGAGACGACCTATCTCGCTGTGGCGGACCGGATGGGGAATCTGGTTTCTCACATGCAGAGTATCTTTGCCCCGTTCGGCTCCGGCGTTGTAGCGGGGAAGACCGGGATCATCCTGAACAACCGCTTGAGTGGCTTCTCCCTGGATGGGGGGGTCAATCAATTGGAGCCGGGCCGGCGTCCGTTTCACACGTTGACCCCGATCCTGCTCTTCGCCCACGGACAGCCCCTCGTGGCCCTCGGGACGCCGGGGGCCCATGGCCAGGTCCAGAGCCTCCTGCAGATCGTAAGCTATCTCTTGGATTATGGATTTGATTTGCAGGAGGCCATCGAGGTGTCCCGGTGGCGCCACGAGCGTGGCACCGGGCTCTTGATGGAGGCACGGGTCCCGCCGGCGGTCCGCCAGGGACTGAGTCGGCGAGGATACCGGATCCTCCTGGAGCCCGCCTGGGCGTGGCAGATGGGGGGTGCGCAGGGCATCCTGCTGGACCCGCATACCGGCTTCTTGCGGGGGGCGGCCGATCCCCGTCGAGAGGGCTACGCCCTCGGCTGGTAACGTCGCCCC
>JBHIAH010000064.1:0-14938 GCA_046758505.1 Methylomirabilales bacterium (SeqCode)
CGGTCTGTGAGGGCGGCCTCGGCAGGCGAGAGTTGGGGCCGGTGTGCCGCCAGGCGGACCCGGTCCCGGTCCGAGGCCACCTCTCCCGCCTCCATCAGGTCGCTGAGGAGCTGGGCGAAGAGGGGGGGGGAGACTCCCCCCGCCAGGCGGCTTCGAAGCTCCTCCTTGGAAATCCCTTCTCGCAGCGGGTGCTGGACGTGGAACTGTTTGAGCAGGCTGAGGAGCGTCCCCCGGAGATCTGCATAGACTTCGCGATGGAGGTAGGTCTCTCCCTCCCGCCCCTTGAGCATGATAATCTCCCCGGCGGCCAGGAGCTCTTGCAGTTGCTCCCGGATGGCCTCGGGGTCCAGGCCGGCGAGGGATTGGAGCGTCACGAGAGGGAGGGGGGAGGCGCTGCGACGCTTCACGAGTTCCAGGAGACGGTCCCGAGAGGACCCCTGCTCCAGGATCTTGAGCCGGGCAACCACCTCCGGTCGCCTCCGTCGCTTGAGCGAGGGGGAAGGGTCCAGGATGACCCCGCCCCCGATCGTGGTAGCGGGGGAGTAGCTGCGGAGGACATACCGATCATGGAGGACGGCGGCGGTGGGTCGTTCCAGGCGGAGGTGGACATAGCTCTCCTCGCCGGGGGTCAGCTTCTCGCGATCGAGCAGAATGACCCGGGCAAGGATCTCGGCCGTTCCCAGATGGAAGCGGACGCGCGCGCGGTTGGCCAGCGGCTTGGGGGCGTCCGGGAGGAGGGCAAGGGTGGCCTCCAGCGAGGTGCTGGTCCGGAGCGTGTCGGGGAGACAGAGGATATCCCCCCGCGCGATTTGGTCGGTCTCGAGGCCGGGAAGGTTGACCGCCGTTCGCTGTCCTGCCAGGGCGCGTTCCATGCTCTCATTATGGACCTGGAGCCGCCGAACCCTCGAGCGCAGGTCCTTCGGCAGGACAGCGACCTCGTCGCCAACGGCGAGAGAGCCCGTCCAGAGGGTTCCGGTCACGACGGTGCCGAAGCCCCGAATGGTGAAGACCCGGTCGATGGGCAGGCGGGCGATCCCGTCCCCGCGCCGCGAGTGCGGCGCGACACTGAGGCCGGCGAGCGCATCTCGGAGTTCGGCAAGCCCCTCACCGCTCAGGGCAGAGACCGGGAGGATGGGCGCCTCCTGAAGGAACGTTCCTGCCAGAAAGGTCCGGATCTCCTCCTGCACGAGATCGAGCCACTCCGAGTCCACCAGATCCTTCTTGGTGAGGGCGACGAGTCCCCGGCGGATGCCCAGGAGTTCACAGATGTGGAGATGTTCGCGGGTCTGGGGCATCACCCCTTCGTCGGCGGCGATGACCAGGATGACCAGATCGATTCCGCCCACGCCGGCCAGCATCGTCTTGACGAACCGTTCGTGCCCCGGAACATCCACAATGCCGAGGGTGATCTCTTCGCCGAGGCGCAGGAAGGCAAAGCCAAGCTCGATAGAGATGCCGCGTTCCTTCTCCTCTCTCAGCCGGTCGGTGTCGATTCCGGTGAGGGCCTTCACCAGGGCGGTCTTGCCGTGGTCGATATGGCCGGCGGTCCCAACGATGACGTGTTTCATGGAAAGTCCTTGGGGGCCTTGGTCCGTAAACGTTTCCCTTGAAAATTATACGAGGAGCCTGCAAAAACCTCAATGGATTTCCCCGCTGTGCGTGCCCGGGCCGCTGGGCCACCCGCTCCCAGGATGGCGCGCCCCCCCTGGGCTGCCTGCAGCGGTAATCACGCTGTGCACGGATGACGGTGGGCTGGACAGGCACCTGCGGGGAATCGCCGGTCTGTCGCATCTGGTGCGCATCCCGCGCGGCCGCAAAGACTTGATCGTGGAGGGGACGATCACCCGCTCAGTGGGGCGAAACAGGTGAGAAGCCCAGGAATATAAACACCGGAATGAGCATCAGGGTGCTGGAGATGCCCAGGATCATGGCGAGGAAGGATCCGGGCATGGTTTTCCGTCCGCCCCGTCCGCCATGTTCCCGTTGCGACAGGAGGACGGCGACATACCGGCATATAAGAGAAATGCCCTTGGCCAACGCCAGCAGTCCGACAGCCATGAGCGGATGATCTCGGCCAAAGGCCCAGATCTCCTGCCAACCCTGCACCAGGCCACCAGCTTTATAGGCAGCCGCCGTGGATAGTGCCGCGAAAAAGATGCTGATCTCTGGCTCTCGGAGATATTTTCCCACGGGTGGAAGGACGGTCAGGAGCAGGCCAAAGAGGAAGCCCGATATAGCACTGATCCAGAGGGGAACGATCCGAGGGAGGCCAGCCGCGGGGGCGGAGGGGAGCGGGGAGGCGATCCAATACCCCCCGCCAACCTCGAAAAAGAGGGCCAGGAGCATGGCCTGCCCGGCAGGCATCAGGACCAGGTTCACCAGGGCCAACCCCTGGCGATTGCGGCGCCGGGCCCGCTCTTCCACCAGTGAAACGATCCGCCACTGGAAGAGCGTCGTGGCAACCCCGTAGGCAACGATGGCGCTCACCGCCGCCGGCAGAGATGCAAGGCCTCCGACAACCCCGAGCGGCCTTGGGAGGCATCTTTCTCTGTCAACCTCGGAAGACAGCCCGTGCCCGCGGGCACGAAACCCCCGTGAGCAGGGCGAACCCACCGTCTCCGTGCCCTCGTCTTTCGCGTCGAGTGCGATCTGGCCTCTCCTCGGCTCGTTTCCCCACGTCCCCGGCCGGTGATTCCGGCCGGGGGACAGCTGCACCTGACGCTGCTACTTCTTGATCGGCCCGATCGGCAGCACGGTCCTGCCGAAGGAGTCGTTGAGAATCCCTGCGGCCATGAGGTACCAGGCCGTCCCCGCGCAGAAGATCCCCTCCCAGCCGGCGATCCGGCCGATGACCACGCTGCCCGTCCAGACGTGGATGTCCAGCAGGATGAACAGGATTTCAAGCGTGACGAAGATCCAGATCAAGGCCTTGCTGTGCGCGAAAGTGGCCACCATCAGGACGAAGGTGAAGATCGTCCAGGCTATGAGCGTCACCAGCAGCCACCCCCCCGCCTTCTCCGCCGGCATGATGCCGTTGAACTCGAAGAGCACCATGCTGGCCAGCGCGATCCAGAAGGCGCCGTAGGAGCCGAACGCGGTCATCCCGAAGGTGTTTCCGGTGCGGAATTCCAGGAACCCCGCGACCAGCTGGGCTAAGCCCCCGTAAAAGAGCCCCAGCGGCAGCGCCGCGCCGATATCGACGATGCCGGCGTTATGGACATTGAGGACAAAGGTCGTGAGAGCAAAACCGCCCAGGCCCAGGGGTGCAGGGTTCGCGAGCTTGATGTCGTTCGCCATGACTTTTCTCCTTTTCTTCGCAGATCGACTGTGGTGTCAGCCAGTCTGCCCTGCCCGCCAGCATCGCTTGCCCCTCACATATTCGATCCCTCTGCTCACTCGTGTTGAGGGCGGAACGGTCTCACCTTTTCATGCTCGGGGATGCTGTCGGGAGGGCGGCGCTGGTAAGGGGGACCCCTCGAACGGTTCTGCCGGCCCCACTCCCTGCAAAGGAAATCCGGCCGTCGGGGCATCCCCATTCTCCTTTGGCCAAGGGACGTATCAGTCTATGTAGTCCTGGGCGTCCTTCGGCACGTGGATGGGCACACAGAGTATGGGACAGGTTCCCCCACCCTGCGCTATTAAAGGTTTATCATTCGGGTGGGATCTTTAGACGGTGGCGTTGAGGTAGGCGGAGGCTTTATCCGTGTCGACGACCAGGGATCGGCCGCGAAAGGTGACGATACCGTCCCGGGCAAGTTCGGAGAGCTGCATCGTGACCGTCACCCGGCTGACGCCGATCAAGTCGGCCAGCGTCTGCCGGGTCAGGGGCAGGGCGATCTCGATCCCGTCTCCCGCCTCGTGGCCGTGCTGCTTGCACAGCTTCAGGAGAAGGCGGGCCAGCTTTTCTTTCGCCCAGGCGTGGGTGAGATCCGAGAGTTCCTCCTCGACCTCGAGCAGCCTCTTCAGCACGAGGCGGGTGAAATTCAGGGCGAGCGCCGGGACCGAGGCGAGCAGCTGGAGAAAGGCGTTCTTTGGGATCACCGTCAGGACCACATGATCCATCGCCACGGCGTGGAAGGGGCGCTGGTCGGCAACGAGGATGAATTCCCCGAAGATGTCATTGGGCTTGCAAATGCAGAGGATGGTTTCCGCCCTCTCCGAGATGGAGACGAGCTTGACATACCCCTTCCGGACGACGAAGATCGCCTTCGGTGAGTCCCCGGCAGAAAAAATGACCCTCCCCTTTCGGTAGGTGCGTTCGACCGCCACCCGGCCGATGGCGGCGATCTCCTCTGCGGAAAGCCCCTGTAACAGTGCACCGAGATCCATGGAAGGCCGGCCACGCTTCATCGAGGGGACTTCACCTCTCCTCTGCCGCCCGCGCGATCTTCCGTCCATCATGTAAGACCTCTACTAGAATTCCATTCCTGCATATACCACACAGGGTGATCAGAAGAAAGCGCTCTGCGCCAATGTCAAAGGTTTAACATATCGGTCGTCTTGCCGTGTCCGGGCAATTTGGTTCACCTGCGTTGGCCGGACACCGGAGCGGGGGATGCCAGCGGAATGGTGGACCGTCCCGGGACGGCCCCCTTCGCAGGGGCGTGGTTTCGGTTGGTCAGGGGTTGATGGTTTGAGCCCCGCCGGGGAGTCGCGGTGGTGTGGACGCGGATTGAAAAGTGGGTGAACGATCACTGGCTTACCATATGTGGGGAGCATTGCCTACTCCCCTCCTTAATCCAGTTCCTGGTCCCGGGGGAAGCAAAGCTCCCCCCTGGCGTTTATTTGGTGAAGTGGCGGTAAGTTGCGGAGGCCCTCCGGCCGGCATGAGGCCCTGGTGTTGGGGGGGGCCGCGGCGGCTGAGTACGGGGGATGGGGAATCGAAGCGGGTGAAGGGGACGGGGGTCACCGGGCGGGGGCGGGATCGGCGGCCGGCGTGTAGAGGATCCGCTCGGGGTGGGTGTAGAGATTGAAGCCGTCCCCCCGGGCGTAGCCGATCAGCGTAATCCCCAGCTGCTTGGCCCCCTCGATCGCGAGGGAGGTGGGGGAAGTCCGTGAGATGATGAAGGGGGTCCCCATGTGGGCTCCCTTGCGGAGCATCTCCGACGAGATCCGCCCCGTGCTCAAGAGCAGTCGCCCCCCGGTCTGGATCTGGGAGAGCAGCGCCTCCCCCATGATCTTGTCCAGGGCGTTGTGGCGGCCCACGTCCTCGGCCACAATGAGCAGCTTCTCTCCGTCACTCAGGGCGGCCCCGTGGACGCCTCGGGTGGCCATGTAGAGGGTGCAGGCCTCAAAGAGCTGCCGCATGAGGGGATAGACCTGCTCCGGACGCAGCGGGTCATCGGACAGGATGGGGGGGTATTGCCGAAGCGCCAGCGAGAAGGTGATCCCCCCACTGCAGCCCGAGGTGAAGACGCGCCGGGTGGGGGGGGTGAACGGCTTGGTGAGGGTGACCTCGGCAACGCCCATCTCTTCGTGGATCTCGAGCGAGGCGATCTCGGACAGATCCCGGATGATCCCCTCGAAGGAGAGGAACCCCACCACGAGACAGTCCAGCTTGACCGGCGTGCTCATCATCGTGGCGAGCTCCTGGCCGTTCACCAGGATGGTCAGGGGCCGTTCGGTGACCACCCCCTTCTCCAGTCCCTCGAATCGTCCCCCCTTGAATCGGTAGATCCCCACGCGATCCCCACCCCCGCCTAGTAGATGTTAAAGGGCCACTTCGATGGCGGGAAGGGGAGGGGCTTCTTGATTTCACCGCCCCAGACGATGATATACCGCAGGATCAGCCCGCCCGCCAGGACCATCAGGAACTTCACGTACAACAGCCAGTCCGCATGCACATGGAGGACTCTGACCAGGTAGACTTCCCCGAGACTCGCCAGGAAGGGGAGCGCCAGGGCCAAGGCGATAAACCCCCACCAGAACCAGGGGGAGAGGTTGCCCTCGGTGAGGACCTTGTACACGAGGGTCTGCCCGGTATTCCCAGCCGCAAAGGCGGCGAGCATGATATAGATCCAGCCGGCCTCGAGGATGATGACCAGCGTATCAAAGAGGCTTATCGGCCCGGCGGTCTCCGCGGCTCCCCGCAATTCTCGCCCCGCAATGCCCGGAAGCTTGAGGTGCTCGGCTGCCAGTGCCGTGAGTCCGCAGGCGGCGAGCCCGGTGGAGAGTCCTGAGATGAGGAACAGGACCGGGATGTATCTCGTGTCCCAGAGGGGCGTAAACCAGTTCCCGCCGGCGACTTGCCACGATCCGGACAGGAGGAATCCGGTGTACAGCGCCATCCCGGCCCCGGTCGGAATGGAGAGGAGCGCGAGGATGAGGCGGGTGGAGCGCTGGAGCCGAAAGTACCAGTAGACGGCATACGCCACGTTGAGGGGGAAAAAGACGGCGATGATCCAGCCGCCGATGGTGAGCCAGGATTTGTAGTTGCTCATGAACACGGGAAAGAGAACCCCCCGCTCCGGCTTGCCGAGGTGGAGGGTGAGTGCGAGACCGCCGATAATGATGATCGGCAGGGTGATATACGCGGCGATGCGGGAGAGGGCCTGGTATCGCTCGTCCCTCCCGCCGAGAAGATCCGCGAGGGCCGCCACCAAGAGGGTCCCTCCGGCCATCCCCCCGAGAAAGAGATACCAGGGGATGTTGAAACTTGTACCCCACTTGTGGGTCATCAGGATGATGGGTTCTAACTGTTGAATTGGGGGCATGCTTATCCCTCCTCCCGATACAGCCAGAACTGGCAAAGGCCGTAAAGAGGAAATCCCCACCGGCGACCCCGACGAGGGCGCCGGTGGGGATCCCGGTTACTCCCGTGCAGAACGAAGCTTCCGCCTTCGGTGCGCTAGAACCGCCCGCCTGCTGGATAGGCGGTCCCCCATCCCCAGGCACCTCCGCCGGAGCCGCGGGCGGCCATCCGGGTCCGCACCACCTTGGCCACCTCTTCGGCATCCCCAGCCACCAGCGCCTTAGTGGAGCAGATCGAGGCGCACATGGGCAGCTTCCCCTCTGCGATCCGGTTCGACCCGTACATCCGCCGCTCCCTCTCCGAGAGGGGCTCTTCGGGCCCGCCGGCGCAGTAGGTGCACTTGTCCATGACCCCTCGCGCCCCGAAGGGGCTGGACTTGGGGAACTGTGGCGCCCCGAAGGGACAGGCGTACAGGCAATACCCGCACCCGATGCAGACATCCTTGTTGATGAGGACGATGCCGTCCGGCCGAGTGTACAGGGCGTCCACCGGACAGACCGCCACGCACGGTGCCTTCGAGCAGTGCATGCAGGGGACGGCCACGTTGGTCTCCCCCGGCACCCCCTCGTTCACCGTGACCACTCGGATGCGAGCAATGCCCTGCGGGACGTTATTCTCGTTCTTGCACGCGACCTCGCAGCCGCCGCATTCGATGCAGCGCTTGACGTCGATGTAGAACTTCATCCGCGCAGGCGTCAATTGCGCCATAGCTCACACCTCCTTAGGCCTTCCGGATCCGGCAGAGGCCCGTCTTGGTTTCCGGCATCTGGGTGACCCGGTCGTAGCCGTAATTGGTGATCGTGTTGGCCGACTCGCCGATGCCGAAGGGGACCGTCCCCTCGGGAAACTTGTGGGCGAGCGACTTCCCATGGTAGGAACCGCCCCAGTGGAAGGGGAGGAAGACGGTGTCGGGCCCTACCCGGCGGGTCACCTTGGCCTTCACCTTGACCATGCTGGGCTCTTTATCCAGGTCCTCGGGCGACTCGATGATCATCAAATCGCCGTTCTTGATCCCGTGATCGTTGGCCAGCTTGGGATGGATCTCGCAGTACATGTCGTTCAGCTCGACGAGCCACCAGCAAGCCCGCTCGGCTGCGCCGCCCCCTTCGAACTCGACCTGCCGGCCGGTCGTCAGGATGATCGGGTACTTCTTCACCCAGTCCGGCTTCTGCATGCCTTTCCAGAGGGTCGGCACCCGGTAATGGTTCTTGACGTCATCGTAGCTCGGGTACTTGGCCACCAGGTCGGGCCGCGGGCTGTGGAGGGGTTCCCGGTGCACCGGGATCGGGTCCGGGATGTTCCAGGCCTTGAACCGGGCCCGGCCGTTTCCGTACGGGGCGAGTCCCTTGGCGATGGCGTCTTCAAATACCTTGCCGCTCAGATCAGTCTTCCAGTTCTTGAGTTGGGCATAGCCGCCGTTGATGGAGCTCTTCGGCGGGGCCGAGCCGGCTGACGCCAGCAGCGTCTTGCCGTCCGGCGCCTTGGGTCCCCAGCGGGCCCGGAAACCCATGCCCCCCTCGGCGACCGGCACCTCGATGCGGTACAGGATGGGAGAGCCGGTGTGCTTTTTGGTCCAGCAAGGCCAGGGGAGTCCCCAGTACTCGCCGTCGACCGGGCCGCCCTCCGCCCGCTTGTTTTGTACCGTAAAGGCATGGGCCCACTTCTGCTGCCGTTTCATCCGCTCTGGGGTCTGGCCGGTCATGCCGATGGTCCGCATGCCGAGGTTCCACTCCCGGATGACATCGTCGATGGTCTCTTCCGGAAGCTCCTTGACCTCCTTCATGCTCTTCGGCACGCCCTTCCAGTTGCCCCGCTTGCTGTGGATCAGCTTACCCTTCAGCCCGAGCCGCTCGGCGAGGTCTAAGAGGATCGCCAGGTCGGTCCGGGACTCCCAGACCGGCGGCACGATGCGGTTGCGCCACTGGATATCCCGGTTGGAGTTGGTGACGCTGGTAAACTGCTCGTACTGGGTGGCCGCCGGCAGGACATAGACCCCGTCTTTCCGGTCGGCCACCACCGGCGTGTTGGTCACAAAGGGGTCGATATCGACGACCAGCTCGATCTTGTCCAGCGCCTTCTTGACGCGGTCCATCTCGGAGATCGAGTTCGAGCTGTGGCCCCAGAAGATCGCGGCATGGAGGTTGACGCCGCCGTTGCTCAACTCCTTGGCGTCGAACAGGACGCCCTCGTACCACCGGGCGACGGTGAAGCCCTTGCTGTTGAAGGTCTTGGGGTTGAATCGCGCCTTGACCCAGTTGAAATCGACGTCCCAGACGTTGCTCCAGTGCTTGTACGCCTTCGCGGAGAGGCCGTAATACCCCGGCAGGGTGTTCGAGAGGACGCCGAGGTCGGTCGCCCCCTGGACGTTGTCGTGCCCCCGAAAGACGTTGGCGCCGCCCCCCCGTCTCCCCATGTTGCCCAGGATGAGCTGGAGGGTGCAGTAGGACCGGGTATTACACGTGCCGTTCGTGTGCTGGGTGCCACCCATCGCCCAGATGATGGTGCCCGGCCGGTTGTCCGCCATGGTCTTGGCGAGCCGGTAGAGGTCCTGCTTGGGGACACCGGTGATATCGGCGACGGTGTCCGGGTCGTACTTCTTGACGACGTTCTCCCACTCGTCGAACGCGTAGGTCCGGTCGTTGATCATCTTGCGGTCTTCCCAGCCATTGGCCAGGATAATGTTACAGAGCCCGTACATGAGCGCCACGTCGGTCCCCGACCGGAAGCGGTAATACTGGTTGGCGAAGGCCGACGTCTTGGTGAACCGGGGGTCGCAGACGATGACCTGGGCCCTGTTCACCTCTCTGGCGGTCAGGATATGCTGCATCGAAATCGGGTGGGACTCGGCGGCGTTCTCGCCGATGAGCAGGATGCTCCGGCTGTTCCGGATGTCGTTCATCGAGTTGGTCATCGCGCCGTAGCCCCAGACATTGGCGAGCCCCGCAACGGTGGTCGAGTGACAGATGCGGGCCTGGTGATCGATGTTATTGGAGCCCCAGAGGGCGGCAAATTTCCGGAGGGCGTACGCGGCTTCGTTGCCGTGGTGGGCCGAGCCGAGGATCATCAGCGCATCCGGGCCATACTTTTTCCGGATCGCGGTCAGCTTCTGCGTAATCTCGGACATCGCCTGGTCCCAGCTGATCCGCTTCCACTTCCCTCCCGCGAGCTTCATCGGGTAACGGAGCCGCTTCTCGCTAATCACGTGCTCGCGGCCGGCTGCCCCCTTGGAACAGAGGCTCCCCAGGTTGATGGGGTGCTCAAACCATGGCTCGATGCTGACCCAGACCCCGTTTTGCTCTTCCCCGATGAAGCCGCACCCGACCGCGCAGTTACCGCAGATCGTCTTGACCTGGTTCAGCTTCGGGGCCTCAGCCGCGGCTGCTTCCCGGGTCAGCGGGCCGGGCAGGGCGGAACCCGCCACCCCGGCGCCGATGCCGATCCCGGCCGCCTTCAGAAAGCCGCGGCGGTCAATCACGGGGTTTACCTTGTCGAGCCATGAGGGCGAAGCCTGGGCCTCGCTCGCTCTTACTCTCCTTAGCGTCATCCCCATAGCTCCCTCCTAGAGATACAGCGTCTTGTAATACTTCTCGACGTCCTCGGTGTGGCGGTAAAGGATCGGTTCCCGCCTCGAGGCCTTCCGGGGAGCGGCCGCCGCCTTCTTCCCCGTGAGTCCCAGGGCGGCCGTGACGCCGGCACCCGTCAAAAGCCCCTTCAGGAATTTCCTCCGACCACTCTCGGATCTGCTCTCACTCATAAACCTCCCCCTTTCCTTCGCCTCAACTGATACAGGTCAGGGAGCTGCATACACCGGAACCGTCATCGAGACCCGCGTGTTCGAACTCCACGAGGTATCCCTCTTGGAGATCTTCGAAGCTGCCGCCCTGGGTCCCCATGGTCTCTTCCTCGGCGACTTCAATCGTGAGGTCCTCGGGAAACCTCAGCGTTACCTCCTTTCCGTCCGACGTTTCGATAACGGCCGTGCGGCTGAGCCGGTCCAGTTTTTTCACGGTCCCTTCGTTCAAGCACATCACCCCCTTTCCGAAAGACCTGTGCCCGTTTAAGGTTGAGTGCCAAAACTCTGTTTGATTTGTGGACATTCATGAGAGGACACTTCCTCTCGTACTGCCCCCGGCCAGGACCTTTCACCTGATTTTCATCATGCGGAACGCTAACTTACGGCAGGATTTGAGGTTGTGTCAAGGTCAAAGATAGCTGAAACCCTATCCCCCCTGTCAAGTATTTTTTTAGTCCCCCTCTTCCTGAGGGGAGGAGGAGGGGGGCTCTTCCTCCGGGTCCTCCGCCGTCTCGGGCGTAAACAGGGGGCCCTTGAAGCTCGACTCTTTCACTTGAATCAGATGCTTAGGCGTCTCCGACCCCCAATCGGCGAGGAGTTCGCCCTCTAACTCGACGAACCCCCGGACCATCTTCCCTATTCCCCGGTAAAATGTCCCCGCTAGCTTTTCCACGTCCTGACCGAACCGGGGAGCCCAGCGGCTCAGATGCGCCTTCACAAAATCCCCCTGCAGATTGAGCCAGCGGGCCTCCTCGTCGGGATTGACTGCGGCCTCCTGCCGCAGGATGAGTTGGCGCATGATCTCGCACGTGAAGGCGATGTGGTCCTCCGGCTCCGGCCACTCCTCGCGCTTCTCGAGCCCCACCCGGCGCATGAAGTTCCGGATCAAAACCAGGGGGGCGCCGAAGAGCCGGCCGGTCAGATAAAAAGATTCGCAGGGGGTGATCTGGGGGACGCCCGGCCCCACGAAGAGGGGGGTGAACTCCTCGGCCACCGTCGCCGCCAGGGCGGTGGGCTTCTCCCGATCCTGCTTGATGAAGTGGCCCACTGCGTGCCACCCTTCTCCCAGGAGCGGATGGAGAGCCGCCGCCGCCTCGATCCGGGCCTCCAGGTTCTGACCGAGCAGGATCAACAGCGCTGCCGGTGGTTCCCGCAGGAACAGTGCGGAGAAGAGTTCGTAGTACTCCCGGCGGAACTTGGAGAGCTCCCGGTCGCCGATCACGGCTCCCACCCCTTCTGCATTTCCAACATGGCCTTGATGGCTCGGCAATCCGGGCACATGAGCAATAAATCCGCCCGGCCCTCGAGGAAGGCCTCCATCATCCCGACCTTCGCCTGAATGGCGGAGAGGGCCCTTTTGTTGATGTACTGTTTCCCGCACTGGAGACAGCCCACCATTTCATCCTGGACCATCACCTGGTAGGCGAAGGCCGCCTTTTCCAGGATGAGATCCCGGTGGAGGGTGATGACATTTTCCGGGCAGGCTTGCTCGCACATCCCGCAGGCAACACAACTCATGTACCGGAACTCGAGGGTGTGCTTCTCGTCATCCAGCTTGAAGGCATGGACCGGGCAGACATTGACGCAGGACCGGCACATGGTGCATCCCTCGGCCCGCACATCGGCCCAGGCGAAGGGAAAGGGGACACGCTCCCTGACCCGCCCCAGGTCCTTCCCCGTGCCGGAGAGGAAGGTTGCGATCGCGTCGGCGACGATCTCGCGGTTCTCCACCTTGTCGGAAAACTCTCCGTCCCACGTCAGGGGGAAGGGGGAGACCTCCGCGGTAAAACGTCCCAGCGCGGAGAGGACCTCGGAGGCGTCCTCCTCCGTGGTGAAGAGGCGAATCCGGTCTCCACCCAGACCGAAACTCTCCAAAACCAATGTGGCGAACTCCAGCTTCTCGAAGAGGAGCTGCCGCTCGCCGTGGGGGCAGTCCTCGCATCCGAGCAGGGCGAGGCCGGCTGCCCCCAAACGGAAGGCCGCGAGCATGGTGGCCTCGGAGACGTAGCGGAGGCACGGAGCCTCGATCGGCAGTAGGTTCGCCGGGAGCTTCACGCCCCAGGCGCGGGCGTTTTGCAGGGCGGCACGCCCCTGATTGCCACAGTGCAGGGCGAGGACCGGCCGCTCCTCCTCCCCGCCGTTTACGGGGGCGAGGAGCGCCCGCATCTTCCGATAGACAAAGCGGGGGGAGGGCTCGGCAAAGGCGAGCGCCGAGGTGGGGCAGGCAGAGGTGCAGGCCCCACACCCCTCACAACTCACCGGCTCGACCCTGACCCGGGAAGGGGACGCCACCGGGTCCCGCTGGATCGCGTCGTACGGGCAGGACCCGATGCAGATGCCGCACCCCTTGAAATCGGCGTACCCGCCGGCGCAGGTCCCGATGTTGTACTTCACGAATTCTGGCTTTCTGAAGTCGCCGATCAGCGCCATGACGTCGAAGGCGATCCGATCCACGTCCTCCGGCCGGACCGTGGGGACGTGGTGGATACCGGGACGGCGGTGGCGGGGTGGAAGCGCATGGCTCCCCAAGAAGATCACCTGATCCGCCTCGACCGTCTGGCGGTCCTGCCGGGGGATCTTGATGGCCTGGACCGCTCCGCACTCGGTGAGGCAATCCCCACACCGATCGCATTTGGAGTCAATGAGGCGAAGGCCCGTCGTGATGGCCTGGGTATGGCAGACCGGCACACAGCGCATGCAGGAGACACACCGGTCGAGGTCGATGGCCTGCGCCCGTTCCACCAGGATCTTGAATTCCCCGAGTTGCCCGTGGACCTCGGTCACCCGTCCTCGGTTGACCTCGCAGGGGAGCGGCGACGGGAGAAGGGTGTCGAAGGCCTCGGAGGTTTCTTCGAGGAGGAGGGTCACCTTGGCGTGGGCGGCGAGCCGCCGGGCGAGCGGAAAGGCGACCGGCGTGTCGGCCGTGATAAAGATCAGGTCCCCGGCCCTGACCGGCAGTTCCGGCATCTGCTGGTGGGCCTCGGCGGTCTCCAGGCTTGCCCTGAGCAGCCGCGCCGCCTTTCCGTTGGCCGCCCCATCTCCCTCGTGGACCCAGAAACATTCCTCCTTCAGATTGAGGAGGTGGATCTGCTCCGGCTGAAATCCGATAGTGGAAAGCTCGTGGAGGAAAAATTCCCGCGGGCCACAGCAGCCGATGAGGAGGTGGTCGTACTTCTCCTTCTGGGCCTGATACTTGAGCGGGTGGATGTCGTCCAGTCGAAGCCGGGAGTAGAGCTGCGGCTTGGCCGAAAGGTTCAGAGATCGCGTGAGGGCCCTGAGGTCAAGGGGGAGAGAACGGTTACAGTCGCAGAGAAAGATGCCGACCTTCTCGGCCATGGGGTCTCTCCGTCGAGACGCGTGGGAGGCGGGTCGAAGGGCCGTTACTGGCTTTTTGTACGGTAGGCGGTCGGTGGAGTCCCTGTCAAGGGGAAATGAGGTCTCGGGTCGGGCAGGAACTGCGTCACCCCTCCTCGATAGCTTCATCTTCAAGGGAGCCGGCCTCTTCCCGGAAGAGCTTCTCGAGGGCGTCGCCCACGAAGGCGTGGTACCCCTCGTCATCGAAAAAGGACGTGTCCCCGCGGTGTTGTCGCTCCGCATCTTCCTCGCGGGATGCCATTTCGACCGCCTCTGCGATCCCTGTCACGATCGCCCAGGCTGATTGCAACTCGAGCGGTTGGGGAACGTAGGTGCGCCAGGCCCGCTGCCAGATCGCTTTATAGGGACCCCGCTCCTCGAAGTCGGTGATCCATTTGGCCTCCTGGAGGAGAGCCTCTCCCTTCTTACCGCTCTTGAGCACGCCTTCGAGATCCGCCCAGAGCTGTTCCACGAGGTGCCGCAGATACGCCTCATGGACGGCATCCATGAACTCCTTGCCCTTGCGCCGCCCCCGCTTCTTTTTGCCCTTTGTTCGTCCTTCGTCCGCCATCCGAATCCTCACGGCGTGGCGGGGCCCGCACCCCGCCTGTAGAGGAGGACCTTACGTCGAAACGTCAGGATTGTCTCGCCGCGTTGGTTGAATGCCCGCGTCTCCACGTACACCACCCCGCGGTCTGGCTTGCCCTTGGACGGCCACGTATCGAGGACCGTGCTTTCGGCGTACAGCGTGTCCCCGTAAAAGGTCGGCCCAAGATGCTTGACCGCCTCGTATTCCAAATTGGCGATGGCCCGGAGGCTGATGTCCCTGACGCTCATCCCGACCGCCACCGAGAAGACCAGCAGGCCGTTCACCAGGCGTTGCCCGTGCTGGGTCTGGGCCGCGTAATGGGCGTCGATGTGCAGGGGGGTTGTGGTCAGGGTGAGACAGGAGAACCACATGTCGTCCGCCTCGGTGATCGTCCGCCCCGGGAAGTGCTTGTAGGTCCGCCCCTTTTCCAGATCCTCGAAGTAGTGGCCGC
>JBHIAH010000065.1:0-14384 GCA_046758505.1 Methylomirabilales bacterium (SeqCode)
CAATGACCCCAAGATTTGCAAGATTGCAAGATAATGACCCCAAGATAACAAGATGCACGCCTGGGTGCCGCTTTGCCCTGGGCTGTTCTTCCATCGAATCGTCCGGGGCAGCCAGCGCCAAAAGCCTTTCCTTGCTGATCACGATTCCCCACTGTGCTTGACGCGAATAGCGACCTCCTCTCCGCTCCCACTCGGTAACCGAATAGAAAGGGGATACGCAAGAATAGGGCGCAACGCCGGTTTCGGGTGAGCCTGCTCTGGGGTGGTGGTCTTGCCATCCAAAGTCTAGCAGTTGGGGTGTCAGCCATGTCCGTGGAGCCTTTGAGTAGGCTTGACAGCATCACGCCGTTGGACGAAGATCAAGACATGGAACTTCGAGGGAAGATCAACGGCTTGCCGGACCGCCCCGGGGTCTATCTCTTCAAGGGGGGACGGGGGGAGGTCCTCTACATCGGGAAGGCCCTGTCGCTGCGGAAGCGGGTCCTGTCGTACATGCAGGGGCGGGACGTGCCCGGGGACCGCTCGGAGCGGATGGCGAGCCTTCTCTCTCGGGTCTCGGACGTCGAGGTGATTGTCACCGACAATGAGCTCGAGGCCCTGATTCTCGAGTCGAATCTCGTCAAGGAGCGGCAGCCCCGGTACAATATTGTCCTCAAAGATGACAAGCACTATCCCTTCCTGAAATTGGATCTCCAGGATCCCTGGCCGCGTCTGCAGGTGGTCCGGCAGGTGAAACGAGACAGGGCCCTCTACTTCGGTCCGTATGTCCCTGCCACGACCATGTGGCAGCTTTTGCACCTCGTCAACCGAACCTTTCCCTTGCGGAAGTGTCCCGATATCAGGGGGCGCCGGCACTGCCTGGACTACCATCTGGGGCGGTGTCTCGGTCCCTGCGAGGGCTCGGTAAGCACGGTGGAGTACAATCAGGTGGTGGAGCGGGTCCGCCTCGTGCTGGAGGGCCGCGACCGGGAGCTGGCCAGGCACCTCGAGGCGGGGATGTGCCAGGCGGCGGAAGCGCTGGAGTTCGAGCGGGCCGCCAAGCTCCGGGATCAACTGTCCACCCTGCGCGAGGCCCTGGCCGGGCAGACGGTTCTCTCGCCCGGCGGGGGGGAGCAGGACGTCTTCGGGGTCGAGGTGGACGGGGGCGAGGCCAATGTCCAGGTGCTCCTGATCCGCCGCGGGCGGCTGGTTGGTCGGGAGTCCTTCACCTGTGGCGAGGGGCTCGCCCGCGGGCCGGGAGACCTCCTGGATGCTTTCATCCGGCAGTTCTACCTCCGTCGCCGGACCATCCCGACTGAGGTTCTCACGTCGCATCCGGTGGAGGACGCGGACGTCATCGGCCGGTGGCTTTCGGATCGGGCCGGGCACCGGGTGGCAATCCGCCATCCGCAGCGGGGCCGGAAGGCTCGGCTGGCCGCCCTGGCCATCAAGAACGCCCGGATTGCGCTGATGGCGTGTCTGCGATCGGCCGGGAGCCGTGACGCCGCGCTGAGAGAACTGCAGGAAGTGCTGGGCCTCTCCCACCGTCCCAAGCGGATCGAGGCCTTTGACATCTCGAACATCCAGGGGATGCTGGCCGTGGGGTCGCAGGTCGTCTTCGAGGATGCCCTGCCCCACCGCGCCGACTACAAGCGGTATCGGATCAAGACGGTGGGGAGTGCCGATGACTACGCCATGCTGGAGGAGGTCCTGCGGCGGCGGTTCGCGAGGGCCGCGGAGTGGCCCCTGCCCGATCTGATGCTCATCGACGGCGGGCGGGGGCAACTCGCCGTGGGACTCAAGGTGGCCCGCGGATCGGGGCACCGGGATCTCCCCATCATTGCGTTGGCCAAGGAGGAAGAGCGCATTTACCATCCGTCTCGGCCCGTGCCGATTGCGCTCCCCGAAGGGTCCCGGGCGAGACACCTGCTCCAGCAGATTCGGGACGAGGCCCACCGTTTCGCCATCACGTACCACAAGACCCTTCGGGGGAAGCAGAGCCTCCGTTCGATCCTCGAAGAAATCCCCGGCGTGGGAGCAAAGCGGCGGCAGGCGCTCTTGCGGCACTTCGGTTCTCTCAAGGCCATACAACGGGCCAGCATCGAGGAGGTCCGAAAAGCGGGGGGGCTCCCCTCCCACGCCGCGGCCGCCGTCCACGACTTTCTCCAGGCCCTCACCGAGTGACGCCGTCCTCCTGCTAGGGCTTGCTGCCGCGGCGCCGGGGCGGCAATCGCATGGAGCGTTGCCGAGGCCTGACCCGTCCACCTCCCGGTGCATGTCGGTCCCCGCGTTGCCCGGTCGCGAAACGTATGGTAGAGTAGGACCATGAAACGCGGAGAACTCACCAGGGCAGTGATCGAGGCGGCGCGCAGCGTCGCCAAAGAGGCGGGGGTCCGGGCCGTGTTCCTCAACGCCGATCTGATCTCCGACCTCACTCAGCTCACCGGGCTGTTCGGGGAGACCGAGGTGGTCCTGTTCACCCGGAAGCGGATCGAGGCGGTGGAGCTTGAGGGGATCGCCGAGAGGAGCCTCCACCTGCCGCCGGTGCATCTAAACCGGGTGGCGCAGATCAAGCTAGCGGCGCTCTTGGCCCTGTCGAAGGGGTATCTCCAGCCCGGGGACCTGATTCTCTTCCTCTCCGGGATCCCGCAGCTCGGGGCCCTGGATACCATGGTGGTCACGGAGGTGGGGGAGGAGTTCGAGATCTTCTCTCTCACCGAAGGGGCGTCCTTTGCGAAGGTGGTGAATCCCGAAGTCTTCGCCCGCGTGGTGGACCTGACGGTCGAGTTGGCCCACGAGGGCCGGGAGGGGAAGCCGCTCGGGGCCATCTGGGTCCTCGGGGACACGGATGCGGTCATGAAGTACGCCGATCAGCTCGTGCTGAATCCGTTCCAGGGGTATCCCGAGGAGGGACGCAACATCCTGGACCCGCGGATGAAAGAGTCGGTCAAAGAGTTTTGCGCCATCGACGGCGCCTTCATCATCCGATCGGACGGTGTGATCCTGAGCGCCGGGACATTCCTCCGCCCGCCGGTCCCGGGGGAAGAGCTGCCTCAGGGTCTTGGGACGCGGCACGCGGTGGCGGCCTCGATGAGCGCGAGCACCGATGCGATTCTGGTGACCCTCTCGGAATCGACCGGCACCGTCCGGATCTTTAAGGGGGGGCGGATGGTGACCGAGATCGAGCGGGCCCCCCGGAAGCGGGGGGGGAAGTAGGGCTGCACGCCCCCTCCAAGAGGAAATCTCCGGGGCCGTGGTTCTTTCTGCCCGAGGCGACCACGGCCTCTTTATTTTTCGGTGGGAGCGGGAGGGGCGTTCGGAGAACATGGGAAGGGGGAGGAGTCGATGGAGCGCGCGGTCGTCGCGACGGACAAGGCCCCCAAAGCCGTAGGGCCTTACGTGCAGGGGGTGAAAGCCCGGGGATGGCTTTTTACCGCGGGGCAGATCGGATTGGATCCGGCCACGGGCAAACTTGTGGACGGAGGCATTGAGGCCCAGACACGGCGGGTGCTCGAGAATCTCAAGGCGGTGGTCGAGGCCGCAGGGGGCTCCTTCACCCGGGTGGTCAAGACGACGGTCTACCTCACCGACCTCGGCCACTTTCAGGCGATGAATCAGGTCTACGCCACGTACTTTGGGGGGGACAGCCCGGCACGATCCACGGTCGGGGTGGCCCGGCTCCCGTTGGGGGCCCTCGTCGAGATCGACCTGGTGGCCCTGGTGGAGGAATGATGCGGCGGCCGGGAGGCGCGGAATACCAGCTCCTCACCACGGCGCGTGGCTGGGTCGCCGTGGCGTTTAGCCGCCGGGGGATCCTGGCCCTCACCCTCCCCGGAGAGAATCGGGAACGGACCGGGGAGGCCTTGAAAATGGCTGCGCTGCTCCCCCTGGCCCGGGGAGAGGGGTACGAAACGCTCGCGCGCGACCTGAATCGCTATTTTCGGGGGGAAGCGGTCGCGTTCGAATACCCCCTGGATCTTGAGACTGCCACGCCTTTTCAACGGCGGGTGTGGACGGTCCTCCGGGGAATCCCGTACGGGGCCACCCAGAGCTATCGAGAGGTGGCAACGGCGGTGGGGATGCCGCGCGCCGCGCGGGCGGTGGGGCAGGCCGTGGGCGCGAATCCCATCCCCCTGCTCATTCCCTGTCATCGGGTTGTTGCGTCCGATGGCTCCTTGGGTGGCTATGCCTGGGGCCTCACGTGGAAGCGGCGCCTCCTAGAGCTCGAGGGGATCCGACGCTCGGACCGGTGATCGTTCAGTGCGCCGTCAGGGGTCCGGACTGCGGGGGGGGAACGGGCTTACACACCGGACGGAACGCGGAAGATCGCGGAGGTGCTGGCCAGGACCAGATGCTGCTCGGGGGTGAAGGCGAGGCCGACGAGGTTGGCCCCGGTCACCGTGAGCCGGGGCGACTCGGGACCGTCGAACCGGTACACGCCCCGCTGCCCCCGGATCCCGGCGGCCACCCAGAGGCGACCCTGCCGGTCGAAGGCGAGTCCCTGCGGTCTCTCCACGGGTCCCCAGAACGGCTCCGCATCGCCGAAGCGGTTGATCCGGTAGATGACATCCTCGTTGGAGAGGGTCGGAGCCGTAGCAAACAGGTGTCCGTCGGGACCGGGCGCCAGGTGGAAAGCAGCCACGCTGGGCGGCAGCGAGGCAAAAGGCTCAGCCCGGCCTCCCGGGGACAGGCGATACACGGTTCCGGTTCGATCGCCGATATAGAGGACGCCGGCGTCATCGAGACAGAGACCGGTGGCAATGCCCACGTCCTGCGCCATGACCTCCATGTCCCCCGTGGGACGGAGGCGGTACACGCGTCCCTCGTATCGGCTCGAGACGAAGAGGGATCCATCCGGGTGCAGCGCTAGCCCCGTCGGATTGATCGGTGCCGCAGGCAGGGGCTCCACGGCCCCGGCGGGAGTGATGCGCACGAGCGGGGCGGAAACTTTCTGCCCTCGGCGGCCGCTGATGGTGGTGTAGATCGCCTCCTCCTTATCCACCACCGGGTTGGCCACCGGGTGGAGATCGTCGGCCACCTTCTCCCCGATGGTGAAGGGACTCCTGAGATGCTGGGCATCGATCACAAGGGTGATGGGACCCGTCCTGGCTTCGGGAGGAATGGGGAGGACCAGGCGGGTGTTCGAGGCGATCAACGGGCGGACTTCGGTGTCGCCGAGAAAGAGCAGGAGGGGTGCCTCGCCACTCAGAAAACCGGCCCCGCTGATGGCGATGATTCCTCCCTCGACACCCGCAGAGGGCTCGACCATGGAGATGACCGGTTGCACGGGGGAGGACTCGGACCGCATGACTCCCTGACGATACATGGATATGGCTATTCGGGGTTACGCTACCTCTCGGGCTCCCCGTCGTCAAGTCCTTTGCCGTCTTGCAGAGTTCGACGTCCAACATGCGACGTCCGATGTCCTGAATGCGCCGATGAACGGGCGGTGCGCTGCAGGCCAGGGAGGCGTGATGATTTATACGGTGGCGGTCGATTTCTTCGGGATTGATGCCGCCTCGGGGGAGCAGGCCAGGGCGGTCATGGCAGAGATGCTCCAGGCGGCAGGATTTACGGACTGTGCGGTCACAGCAATTCGAGAGGTCTAGCCGGACGTGGCAGCGCTCACCGCTTCCTGGGGGGCTTCCTCGGGAGGATGAAGCTGGTCTCCGACCCGGATGTCGAACGCCGCCTCGAACTGATCGATGGGGATCATATCGATGGCGTTCCAGGCCATCCCCTCACAGACGCGGGCGCAGATCTGGCACCCGATGCATTCGTGCCACCGGATCCGGACGGGGGGAACGACCGCACCGGAGTAATGCGCGGGCGGCTCGTGATCGATGCAATCGACGGGGCAGAAGGGGATGCAGGCCTCACATCCGGTGCAGGAGTCGTTGACGACGGCCATGACGCGCGGCCGCTTTTTCTTTCTGGTCTTCTTGTTCTGATGGGGGATATCGTCGTACACGGCGTCCCCGTCCTTGGCTTTCCCACAGAGTTGTTTTCCTGCTCCCAAAGACTGTATCATAGTCCTCCCCCCCCTGTCAAATGGGGCCGTCCGCATCTTGCTCTTGGGGCGGTTTGGTGCTACGTTCAGATCCCGTATTCAGCATGGTGAAACGGTGTGCGGAGGAGGATGAGGGTGGGGTTCGACTCGAATCCCGCGGACTATCGCCTCGAGGAGCCGCGGCGTCTCCTGGTGGTCCGCTGGCGCGATGGCCACGAGAGCCACTATCCGTATGACGACTTGCGCAAGGTCTGTCCCTGCGCCGACTGTCGGACGGGCGAGAGACCCCAGCAAGGGGGGCTGCAGGTGCTCACCGGTCCCGTGGTGCGCCACGGGGAGGTCCGGATCGTTCAGGTCTCGCCCGTCGGCCGGTATGCCCTGAGCTTTACCTGGAGCGATGGACACAGCACCGGCATTTACTCGTTCGATTTTCTCCGGCGACTCTGCCCGTGTGCAGCCTGCGGCTCGGGGGCGAAACAATGAACCTGGCGCACTGGCTGCAGGGCCTTCCCCCGGAACTTGCCACATTTCTTATCGCCAGCCTCCCCATCTCGGAGCTGAGAGGGGCGATCCCGATCGCCCTCGGCGTCTATAAACTTCCGCTCTGGTCTGCTCTGCTCTGGGCGGTGCTGGGCAATCTGGCACCCATCCCCATCATCCTCAAGGGCCTGGAGCCGGTGTCGAACTTTCTTCGCCAGCGCTCACGCATCTGGGAGGGATTCTTCCACTGGCTGTTCGCCCGGACCCGCCGCAAGGGGGAGCGGTATTTCCAGGTGTATAAGGAGGTAGGACTGATTCTGTTCGTCGCTGTGCCACTTCCCGTCACGGGAGCCTGGACGGGTTCCGTGGCGGCGTTCCTCTTCGGGATCTCCCTGGGGCGGAGCTTCCTCCTGATCACTCTGGGTGTTTTGATCGCGGCAAGCGTGGTGACGTCTGCCACGCTGGGGGTAAGCTGGCTGGCCGTTCTGTTCGGGTATCACACGAGGTGAGCGAGGCGTCTCAGGGGTGAACCCGCACAGGACATCGGGAGCCGGATTCGGGATACAAGGAGTCTGAGACGGATCCGGGCGTCGTCGCGGGACTCCGGAACAGGAGGGAAGATGCACGAGAGGCCTGTGGGACGGACGAAGCACGGAGAGCTCACTCTCGATGAGCTGGCCAGCATCCAGCCTGGCATGGCCCGCCTGATGGGAGAGGTGGCCCATCGGTACTCCCTGATGACCTACGCCTGTAAGGGGGGAAACTGGGAACTCGGATACCATGAACTCAAGCAACTGCGAGGAATATTCCGCATTGCCATGACCACGCGTCCGAAGTATACGGCGGAGCTCGAGGCCTTCGACCGAGCATACCTCGGGCCGATTGAGCGGGCCATTGGGGAGAGGGACGTGGAGGCCTTCCTGGTCGCGGTGGAGAAAGGCATTGCGGCTAGTGACGAGGCGCACCGTCGGCTCGGGTATCCGTTCGTGCGGTATCGCCTTCCCACGCAGCCGCCGGATTATCTCGACCTGGGTCCGGGAGGGGAGTCATGAGATGGAAAAAACTCGTCTTCAGCAGCCGGCTGCTGGTCGCTGACCGCTGCCCGTGGAAGGAAACGACGTGGGGAGAGTGCTGTTGACCGCTCGCCCTTCGGATGGTAGGCTCAACTCAGGTGGGTTGAGCGCGCCTTCGGACCCCGACGCATCCACCACAACGTGGCCCGACTGCTTCAGGCGCATGGGGGGGCATGCGGTGTCTCCTGGTCAATCGAGGGGAGTCAATCCCCGGGGGAAACCGGTCAGGCTGAAACCGCCGGGCCTGCGGGCGAAGGACCGGCGGTCGATCCTGAAAGGCGTTCCGAAGCTCCGCAAGATCAAGCCGGCCAAACATGGACGGTGAGGAGCGCGCATGGTCCGGGCATATATTTTCATCGAGGCGGCAAAGGCACGGGATCTGAAGGTGGCGGAAGAGATCGCGACGCTGCCCGGCGTGAAGCGGGCCGATGTGGTCACGGGACGATTTGATGTCATCGCCATGGTCGAGGTGGAAGAGCTCGGAGTTCTCTGGGACACGGTCGACAAGATCCAGGCCCTGCCCGCAGTCGTCAAGACCACCACCAACGTGGTTGTCCAGCGGTGAAGGAGTGTCTTCGAGTCGCGGATAACATCCTCCGGATCTCCGTTCGCGCGGATGGGGTCCGGGTGAAGGGGGTCGGCGTCTTGCGGGTGCCCGGGGCTATCCGGGCCGACCTCCTCCATGCCTCCCTCGATCAAGAGAGACGTGGCGAGAGCCGGGAGCCGTGAACGTCGCAGGGCGGAGACGCTCCCGACGGTGGGCCGTGCTCGGTGGGGCGCTGCTCCCGCTCGCGGTCTTGGTTCTTTTGCCCCTCCTCCTCACACGAGTGGATCGACACCTGGCCGTCATCCCCCTTGGTTTCTTCCGGTGGGTCGGCGTCGTCCCAATCTGCCTCGGGGCCGCTCTGGGGATCTGGTCGGCCGCCCTGTTGGTTACTCGGGGGGAGGGGACTCCGGCCCCCTGGGCCCCGCCCCACCGATTTGTCCTGGCCGGCCCCTATCGGGTCGTTCGTAACCCGATGATGCTGGGCGCCTTTACGGTTCTGTTCGGTGAAGCGATGTTGGCCGCGTCACTCCTGCTTTTCCTCTATCTGGGCCTGGTGATCGGTGTCGCGGGGTGGTACGTCCTCGCCATTGAAGAGAAAGGACTGGAGAGGCGCTTTGGCGACGCCTACCTGGTGTACAAGGAGCGCGTCCCGCGGTGGCTCCCCCGCCTTTTCCGATCCCCCTATCCTCGATGAGGGGACCATGGCGATCGATTACGGGCGAGGGGAGTTCGTGAAGCTGATGGCTGCGAGGGATGCGACGATCCGGCGCCTCGTAGACGAGGGATACGAGTTCGTCACCAACGTCTTCCGTCCCGGGGCCGCGCCGAAAGGGGTGCGGGCCAAGGATGCGCAGGCGCTCACGGCCCGGCTCCGGCGGGATGGATACCGGGTCGAGGGGGCGTCTGCGTATGACGAGACCGGGGACCCCCTTGCTGCCATGATGTCCATCTGGCGGAAGCGAGGGTCGCCCTCGATCCCTCATCGGCGTTGCGGGCCTGTCGGGTGATCCCCCCAGGCGGTAGCCTACTTCATGTATGCCCCGGTCCCGCGCCTCTCCTCAGCGGAGACTCAGAAGCGCCCCGGACCATTCCATTTGTGGGGGGGGCCGATCTGTGATACACGCTAATGAGGCGCGTGGAAGAGTCGGAGGGATGATGGCTGACGAGAAAAGCGGAGAGATTCGGCGGACCAAGATCGTGTGCACCATCGGGCCGGCCAGCGAATCGGAAGAGGCCCTCGAACGCTTGATCCTCGCCGGGATGGATGTCGCCCGCCTGAACTTCGCCCATGGCACCCCCGAGGACCACGCCCGGGTGATTTCGCGACTCCGAGGCCTTGAGGCGAAGCTCGGCAAGCCGGTGGCGATCCTTCAAGACCTCCCCGGCCCCAAGATTCGTTTGGGGGATTTCGAAGGGGGGGCGGCGCTCCTGCGGACCGGGGCGGAATTTACCATCACCAGCCAGTCGGTCCTCGGGACCGCTGAGCGGGCCCATGCCCCGTCCCCCGACTTCTTCCGGGAGGCGCGGCCCGGGGATACGATCCTGGCCGATGACGGGCTGATTCAGCTGAAGGTGGTGGCGACCGACGGCCAGGACGTGCGCTGTCAGGTCGTGACGGGCGGCATCCTCCGAAGCCATAAAGGCATCGGTCTTCCCAGCGGGCGAGTGCACAAGGCCGCGCTGACCAAGAAAGACCTGGAGGATCTGGAGTTTGGCATCGCCCAGGGGGTGGACTACGTGGCCACCTCCTTTGTTCGGAACGCCTCCGATCTGATCGAGGTCAAAAACTTTCTGGGGGCCTGGGGGGCCAAGATCCCGATTATCGCCAAGCTGGAGAAACCGGAGGCCATTCGAAACCTCGAGGACATCCTTCGGACCGCGTCCGGGGTCATGGTGGCCCGCGGGGATCTGGCGCTGGAGATGTCCCTCGAGGAGGTCCCCGTCCTGCAGAAGTTCATTCTGCGCCAGGCCCGCCGGTACAAGGTCCCGGTGATCATCGCGACCCAGATGCTCGAATCCATGGTGGAACATCCGAGGCCGACGCGGGCGGAGGCGTCTGACGTCGCCAATGCCATTCTGGACGGGACCGATGCCGTGATGCTATCGGCGGAGACCGCGACCGGAAGCTACCCGGTCGAGGCGGTGGAGGTGATGACCCGAATTGCGCTCAAGGCGGAGCCGTACCTGCGCGTCCCTCCGTTGCCGCACGGGGATGAGCAGAACTTTCCGGTGGTGGCTAGCGATGCCGCGTGCCGGGCTGCCCGGAGTCTCCATGCCAAAGCCATCGTCGTCTTCACCGAGTCGGGTCACACCGCCCAGCTGATCTCGCAGGACCGCCCCGAGGTTCCGGTCATCGCCCTCACCCCGTGGGAAGGGTCGCGGCGCCGGATGGCCCTCTACTGGGGGGTTGTCCCCCTCGTCATCCAGCGGCGGGAGAGTCTCGAAGAAATGTTCCAGGAGATGGAGGGACTCCTTCTCGCGGAGGGGCGCGTGGCTGCCGGCGATATCCTGGTCATTCTCTCCGGGGCGCCGATGTGGAAGCCCGGGACGGTCAATGCCATCAAGCTCCACCGGGTCGGTGAGATCCGCTGATCGGCGACTGGCCCGCCGTTTCCAGCGCCTTCATTCCGTGGAATCGCCGACCCCCGATCATAAAGCTCCCCTCCGGCAGGATCCCCGCTTGAAAGGGATTACATGCACAGGTACCTTACCGTGGCGGTTGCCTTGCGCCTGGGAGAGGGACCCTTTCTCGAATAGGAGGTGCTTCAGCGTCTGCGGGGGGGAACGGGTGCCGGGGGAAAGGCCGGATCACGCTCTCACTGACCCGATGCTTTGCGACGGCACAGTCGGGTCTTGCGGCTGTTGCGCTTCCTGGGCCATGACTTCCAAGAAGGCCGTAACCACCTTCGGGTCGAAATGCCGGCCGGCCCCTTGCGTGATAAACTCGATGACCTGCGCCCGGTCTTGCCCAGCTCGGTAGGGGCGGTCCGAGCTGAGGGCGTCGTAGACATCGGCCACGGCGAAGATGCGACCACCCAGACTGATCTCTTCTCCGGCGAGGCCGTCGGGGTACCCCGTTCCGTCGAACCACTCGTGATGCTGCAACACGACGGGAATGACGTCGGCGTACGCGGGGATGGGTTCCAGGATTCGTGCCCCCTTGCGGGGGTGCTCGCGCATCAGCGAGAGCTCTTCCTCCGTTAAACGCCCGGCCTTGTCGAGGATTACCGCCGGGACGCCGATCTTGCCGATGTCGTGAAGCAGGCCGCCTCGGTGCATGATGTCCAATTCGTTCTGGCCGAGGCCCAAGACCCGACCGATCTTTAGGGCGAGTTCCGTCACCCGCTCGGAGTGACCAGCCGTCCAGGGCGATTTCGCGTCAATGGCCCGGGCCAGGGCGATGAGCGTGCCCCAGTTGAGTTTGTCCAGCTCCTCGATCAATCTGGCATTTTCGAGGGCCACGGCAACCTGGTCGGCCAGTTGTCTCGCCTGGACCCGATCATCCTGACTGTATTCCGGTGGTGTGAAGTGTCCGAGGGCGATAATTCCCGACAGCTTCTCCTTGAGGAAAATGGGCAGGAGCACAAAGGAGGTGATGCCGCGCCGGGCCAGAGGCGCAAGATAGTGCGGGGCCTCTTCGCCGACGGTGATGACCAACATGTCCGGATTGTCGCGGAGCGTTTGAACCTCTCTCGGTGTTAGCTCACTCACTTCCACGACGGTTTCTTCCTCGGGGTTGCCGCCGACATACGTCTCCGCCGTGTTTGTACCGTTGGGATCCAGGAGGATCACGCCGAGCCCGTTGCAGGGCAACACGTCCCGCATACGGGTCAGCACCACCTCGATGATTTTTTGAGTGTCCAACGCCGAGAGAATGCCCCGGTCGATTTCGGCCATCGTGGCCAGGCTGTTGAACTGCCTCCCCAATCGGCTGGCCATCGTATTGAACGATCCGGCCAGTTCCTCGAACTCGTCGCCGCTCGTCACCGTCACCCGGCTTCCAAAATCCCTCATGGCGATCCGTCGCGTCACTTCCTGGAGCTTCTCGAGGGGGACCAGGCTCCTCCGGATTTGGCTGATGCTCAGGAAGAGGACGACCCACAGGGACATGAGGATGACCAGGGAAAAAATTGTCTTGAAATTGGCCATGGGGGCAAGTACATTGGCTTTCGATTCGCCTAGCACCACGGTCAACTTCGGGGCAAAAAATCTAAACTTGAGGGGGAGGGACCAGTAACTTGCCACATATTCCTTCTCCCCATGGGTCCATACGAATCGGCCCGAGGACGAGCGGGTCATTTCGAGCGCGACCTGCCCCGGGAATGATATCGGGTCCGGGAGCGAGCAGACGAGCACGGTGTTTAAATGATCCAGAACGCACATCTCGGTCATGGGCGGTAAGGTGTTCTCCTCGCCGATCCCCCAGAGGTACGTGGGGTTGATTTCTCCCAGCAGGATTCCTCGCCTCGGCTGTTCTGGATCAAGCGCCATGCTCATATAAATGCGCGAGGGGAGATCGGGACGGGCCTGCGGTGACAAGAGGGTCTTGCCGCCACGGAGGTGCTGTTCCTCTGCTACGGTTCGCTGGGGCGGATGCTGAACATCACCGAACAGGGGAATCCGTCTGTCGCCATCCCGGAGGAGGGCCAGGCCTGTAAAGCGCCCTGTCAAATCTCGGTTGAATCGTTCAGGGCGCGTCCTGAGGGGGGTGATCGTCCTCGTGGGAAGGGTGGAGGCCAGTGTCCGCATCTCGGCTTCCAGCAGCAGGAGCCGCTCGTAAATGCCGAGTGCGGCGGCCTTGCTCGCCTGGTGGAGTCGCCTCCGGCTCTGCGCGTTGAGCTGGTCCGTCACCTGGCTGAATGAGATGATGGCCAACGCGGCGATGGGCAGGAGGGCGCAGACGACGAACAGGGTGAAGATGCGGCGCGCCACCTTGCTCCGGAGGAATGTCGTGTCAAGGTTCATGATCCCGCACCCGGTTAGAACTCCGATGCCAGGCCTATGAATCCCCCGTCCCCGGCCCGGACGATGTCATCCCAGCTCTCCTTGGCGTTGAGCGATTCCTTGCTCTGTCCGTCACTCCCCTTACTGTAGAGATCGTAGTCCGAATTGATGGGTTTCAAAAACCGGTCCTTCCGCGGCTTCTGGGTTCCCCCGGCCGTTCCTCCCCATTTGTTCGACTTCTTGGCGTTCGCGTAGTTCAGGTACTCGTAGGGATTCCCGTAGGGATCGCGCCAGTTTGCCCGCCCAACATCGGCCAGGGCGTCCGGCAGCTTTGCGTTGAACAACTGATAGACCGCGATCTCTCTCTCGAACGTGTGAATGTCGGCGATGGCCCGCGCAACCCTCGCCCTGTCAAGGGCGTTCGCGTACAGCGGTCCTCCAATCATGGTGAGCGTCCCGATCATCAGCATGACGATGAGCAGCTCGATCACCGTGAAGCCGCCGCACGGTGCGTTCCGTCCCACGCGGTGGGACCGTGCCGCCGCTCGCGCGCATTCCGGCATCGGTGTGTACCCCTGTGTCATATCTGTGAGGAGCGTGGCGGCGGTGCGGGGCCCCGCGAAGCGGCTGAAGGGCCACTATGGCGCGTGACCTCGTCCTGCCCGCCCGTTGCGTCGGTATCGATTCGGAATTGAGCGAGGGACGCCTTGAATCGTTCCATGTGCAGCCGAAGATTCTCGAGGTGGCGGCTCATATCCTCGATGGATCCGCGCTCGATGGCGCTCTCGAATGCGTGCACCACCGCGCACAGGTCCTCATACGGTTCCTCGATGTGTTGGATCTTCGTCCGCAGGCGTGTGATCATTGCATTCAGGCTATCGGATTCTTTTCCCAGGTAATCCCGCTTGCGGAGGTTCGCCCGGACCGAGAGATCCCCTTCGCCCACCGCTCGGAAGATGTTCCGGAACCGGTAGAGCGGGCCTGCAATTCTGTGCGAGACGACGATCGAGTGAAGGGCGAGCAGCGCAAAGATAACGAAGAGGGCCGGCCAGACTCGCGCGTGGAGCGACAGGAATTGGGTGGCGACCTCTCCCTGTTCCATGATAGAAAGGGTGCCGCTTTCGAGCTGGAGAATCAGGGGGAGAAAGAGCGTGGCCGCGAAGATCAGAACAATGGTCAGGGAATAGAGGAGGTTGATAACCAACAGGCGATATTGAAAGCGATCGATTAAAATCCGTCTTCGCTTGTACGGCCGCGTCGCCATTTAGGGGCTCTCCTTGGTCCACACGATCTCTCTTTGATGTTTGAACCGTATCACCCCATTGGCATCGGGATCATGATAAAAAGAGAA